>NZ_VFUH01000005.1:0-331235 GCF_006440475.1 Mesorhizobium sp. B2-6-1 | reverse complement strand
AGAGAAGCTGCGCTTCGCCATCCGTGAAGGCGGCCGCACCGTCGGTGCCGGCATCGTCGTCACCATCAAAGAGTAATTTGGACTTAAACCGATCTGTCGCGGGCGCGGGTGCCCGCGCCGCGCCAGAACAAGGAAGTGACGCATGAACGGACAGAATATCCGCATCCGCCTGAAGGCGTTTGATCACCGGGTGCTCGACGCCTCGACGCGCGAAATCGTGTCGACGGCCAAGCGCACCGGTGCCAACGTCCGCGGCCCCATTCCGCTGCCGACGCGGATCGAAAAGTTCACGGTCAACCGGTCGCCTCACGTCGACAAGAAGAGCCGCGAGCAGTTCGAGATGCGCACGCACAAGCGTCTGCTCGATATCGTCGATCCGACCCCGCAGACCGTCGATGCTTTGATGAAGCTCGATCTGGCCGCCGGTGTCGACGTCGAGATCAAGCTCTAAGGGAATGAGAGCGCGGTAAGGGGCGGTGCCCCTGGCCCGGAACTCTAAAGGAATTGAACCGATGCGTTCAGGTGTGATTGCAAAGAAGGTGGGAATGACCCGCATCTACAACGATGCCGGGGAACATGTTCCCGTCACCGTTCTCCAGATGGAGAACTGCCAGGTCGTGGCGCAGCGCACGCAGGAGAAGAATGGCTATACCGCCGTTCAGCTCGGCGTTGGCCTTGCCAAGGTGAAGAACACGTCGAAGGCGATGCGCGGCCATTTCGCGACCGCTTCCGTCGAGCCGAAGGCCAAGCTTGCCGAGTTCCGCGTCTCCGCCGACAACATGATCGATGTCGGCGCCGAGATCACGGTCGAGCATTTCGTCGCCGGCCAGAAGGTCGACGTCACCGGCACGACGATCGGCAAGGGTTTCCAGGGCGTCATCAAGCGCCACCACATGGGTGGTGGCCGCGCGACCCACGGTAACTCGGTCTCGCACCGCACGCACGGCTCGACCGGCCAGCGCCAGGACCCCGGCAAGGTGTTCAAGGGCAAGAAGATGGCCGGCCACATGGGCGACACGCGCGTCACCACGCAGAACGTCGAGATCGTCTCGACCGATGCCGACCGCGGCCTGATCCTGATCCGCGGCGCGGTTCCCGGGTCGAAGGGTGCCTGGATCCTGGTTCGCGACGCCGCCAAGGTGGCGCTTCCGGCCAATGCGCCGAAGCCCGCCGCGATCCGCCCAGTTGCTGCCGGTATGGGCACGAAGAATGAGGCTCCGGCCACAGAGGGAGCGGAATAATGGATCTCAAGATCACAACGCTGGGCGGCAAGGACGCCGGCAAGGTGAAACTCTCCGAGGAGATTTTCGGCCTTGATCCGCGCGAGGACATTTTGCAGCGCGTCGTGCGCTGGCAACTCGCCAAGAAGCAGCAGGGCACGCACAAGGCCAAGGGCCGCGCCGAGATCGCGCGCACCGGCGCCAAGATGTACAAGCAGAAGGGTACGGGCCGCGCCCGTCACCATTCGGCACGCGCTCCGCAGTTCCGCGGCGGCGGCAAGGCTCACGGCCCGGTCGTTCGCAGCCACGAGCACGAACTGCCGAAGAAGGTCCGCGCGCTCGGCCTCAAGCATGCTCTCTCGGCCAAGGCCAAGAGCGCGTCGATCATCGTCATCGACGAGCTGAAGCTGACCGAGGCGAAGACCAAGGCGCTGATCGCGAATTTCGCGACGCTGGGCCTGACGAACGCCCTGGTGATCGGTGGCGCCGAGCTCGACCGGAACTTCAAGCTGGCCGCGACCAACATCCCGAACATCGACGTGCTGCCCATCCAGGGCATCAACGTCTACGACATTCTGCGCCGCGGCACGCTGGTCCTTTCGAAGGCCGCCGTCGAGGCTCTCGAGGAGCGCTTTAAATGACCGACCTTCGTCACTACGACGTAATCGTCAGCCCGGCGATCACCGAAAAGTCGACCATGGCTTCCGAGCAGAACCAGGTCGTCTTCAACGTCGCCAAGAAGGCGTCGAAGCCGGAAATCAAGGCCGCCGTCGAAGCGCTGTTCGGCGTCAAGGTGATGGCCGTGAACACGCTTGTCCGCAAGGGCAAGATCAAGCGCTTCCGCGGCACGATCGGCCGCCAGAGCGACGTCAAGAAGGCGGTAGTGACGCTGGCAGATGGCCAGTCGATCGACGTCGCGACGGGTCTCTGAGCAAGGCCGCGAGGACAGGACAATGGCACTTAAAAAATTCAACCCGATAACGCCGAGCACCCGTCAGCTGGTCATCGTCGACCGCTCGGGCCTCTACAAGGGCAAGCCCGTCAAGGGTCTGACCGAGGGCCTGACCAAGTCGGGCGGCCGTAACAATTACGGCCGCATCACTGCACGCTTCATCGGCGGCGGTCACAAGCGTTCGTACCGCATCATCGATTTCAAGCGCCGCAAGTTCGACGTCGTCGGCACGGTCGAGCGCATTGAATACGATCCGAACCGCACCGCCTTCATCGCGCTGATCAAGTATGACGATGGCGAGCTGTCCTACATCATCGCTCCGCAGCGCCTTGCCGCAGGCGACAAGATCGTGGCTGGCGAAGCGGTCGACGTGAAGCCGGGCAATGCGATGCCGCTGGCCTCGATGCCGGTCGGCACGATCGTCCACAACATCGAGCTGAAGCCGGGCAAGGGCGCCCAGGTCGCCCGTTCGGCTGGCGGTTACGCCCAGCTCGTCGGCCGCGACCAGGGCATGGCGATCCTGCGCCTCAACTCGGGCGAGCAGCGTGTCGTTCACGGCTCCTGCATGGCTACCGTCGGTGCCGTGTCCAACCCGGACCACGGCAACATCAACGACGGCAAG
The DNA here is from genome assembly GCF_006440475.1 of Mesorhizobium sp. B2-6-1. Lineage (NCBI taxonomy): Bacteria > Pseudomonadati > Pseudomonadota > Alphaproteobacteria > Hyphomicrobiales > Phyllobacteriaceae > Mesorhizobium > Mesorhizobium sp. B2-6-1. Next base: position 328,441 of record NZ_VFUH01000005.1, on the reverse strand, counting down.
GCCGGCCGCACGGTTTGGCGTGGCAAGCGCCCGCACAATCGCGGCGTGACCATGAACCCGGTCGACCACCCGCATGGCGGTGGTGAAGGCCGCACCTCCGGTGGCCGCCATCCGGTCTCGCCGTGGGGCAAGCCGACCAAGGGCAAGAAGACGCGGTCCAACAAGGCGACCGACAAGTTCATCCTGCGCTCGCGCCATCAGCGCAAGAGCTAAGAAGAGGTAACGCCAAGTGACTCGTTCTATTTGGAAAGGCCCCTTCATCGACGGCTACCTTCTCAAGAAGGTGGACAAGGTTCGTGAAGGTGGTCGCAATGAGGTGATCAAGATGTGGAGCCGTCGCTCCACCATCCTGCCGCAGTTCGTCGGCTTCACCTTCGGTGTCTACAACGGCCAGAAGCATGTTCCCGTCTCGGTGAACGAGGACATGGTCGGTCACAAGTTCGGTGAATTCGCTCCGACGCGGACCTATTACGGTCACGGCGCGGATAAGAAGGCGAAGAGGAAATAATCATGGGCAAGGCCAAAGCTCCGCGCAGGCTTGCTGACAACGAAGCGCGCGCCGTACTGCGCACGATCCGTATCAGCCCGCAGAAGCTGAACCTGGTTGCCGCGCTGATCCGCGGCAAGAAGGTCGCGACAGCGCTTTCCGACCTGGAATTCTCGGCCAAGCGGATTTCCGGCACGGTCAAGAAGACGCTGGAATCGGCGATCGCCAACGCGGAAAACAATCACGACCTCGACGTCGATGCGCTGATCGTGGCGGAAGCCTATGTCGGCAAGTCGATCGTCATGAAGCGGTTCCATGCCCGGGGCCGTGGTCGCGCCAGCCGTATCGAGAAGCCGTTCTCGCACCTCACGATCGTCGTTCGTGAAGTCGAAGAAAAAGGGGAGGCCGCATAATGGGCCAGAAAGTCAATCCGATCGGTCTTCGCCTCGGCATCAACCGCACCTGGGATTCGCGCTGGTTCGCGAACACCGGCGAGTACGGCAAGCTGCTGCATGAGGACATCAAGATCCGCAAGTACCTCGAGAAGGAGCTCAAGCAGGCTGCCATCTCGAAGGTCGTGATCGAGCGTCCGCACAAGAAGTGCCGCGTCACCATCCATGCCGCGCGCCCGGGTCTGATCATCGGCAAGAAGGGCGCCGACATCGAGAAGCTTCGCAAGAAGCTGATGGAGATGACCAAGTCCGAGACGCACCTCAACATCGTCGAAGTGCGCAAGCCGGAAATCGACGCGACCCTGGTCGCCCAGTCGATCGCCCAGCAGCTCGAGCGCCGCATCGCGTTCCGCCGCGCCATGAAGCGTGCCGTGCAGTCGGCGATGCGCCTCGGTGCCGAAGGCATCCGCATCAACTGCTCGGGCCGTCTCGGCGGCGCTGAAATCGCGCGCATGGAATGGTACCGTGAAGGCCGCGTGCCGCTGCACACGCTGCGTGCCGATGTCGACTACGGCACGGCCGAGGCGAATACGGCGTACGGCATCTGCGGCGTCAAGGTGTGGGTGTTCAAGGGCGAGATCCTCGAGCACGACCCGATGGCTTCGGAGCGCCGCGCGACCGAGGGCGATCATGCGCATGGCGGTGGTGGTGGTGATCGCGAACGCGGTCGTCGTCGCGAAAACGCCTGAGACATTTAGGAATTTGGAGTTAGAACGATGCTGCAGCCAAAGCGCACAAAGTTCCGCAAGCAGTTCAAGGGCCGCATCCACGGTACCGCCAAGGGCGGCACCAACCTGGATTTCGGTGGTTTCGGGCTGAAGGCGCTTGAGCCGAACCGCGTCACCGCGCGCGAGATCGAAGCGGCCCGCCGCGCGATCACCCGCGAGATGAAGCGCGCCGGCCGTGTCTGGATCCGTATTTTCCCGGATCTGCCGGTCACCTCGAAGCCGACCGAAGTCCGCATGGGCAAGGGCAAGGGCGCGGTCGACTACTGGGCGGCGCGCGTCAAGCCCGGCCGGATCATGTTCGAGATCGACGGCGTCAACGAAGAAACCGCCCGTGAGGCACTGCGTCTCGGCGCGGCCAAGCTCTCGGTCAGGACGCGCTTCGTACAGCGCATCGCAGAATAAGGACGGGCTGATCATGAAAGCCGAAGACATCCGGACCAAGACCCAGGACCAGCTGACCGACGACCTGGCCAGCCTGAAGAAGGAGCAGTTCAACCTGCGCTTCCAGAAGGCGACCGGCCAGCTCGAAAAGACCGCGCGCGTGAGGCAGGTCCGCAAGGACATTGCGCGTATCAAGACCATCGCTGCGGAAAAGTCCGCGGCTAAGAAGGCTTAAGGACGAAAACCATGCCAAAGCGCATTCTGCAGGGCACCGTCGTCAGCGACAAGAACGAGAAGACGGTTGTCGTCAAGGTCGAACGGCGCTTCACGCATCCCGTGATGAAGAAGACCGTGCGCATGACCAAGAAGTACAAGGCGCACGACGAGAACAACGCCCACAAGGTTGGCGATCAGGTGTTCATCCAGGAATCGAAGCCGATTTCCAAGGACAAGCGCTGGATTGTCGTGTCTTCGGACCAAGCCTGATCTCTGGGCGTAAACAAACGAATTTTGGACAGACCGGGGAGGGGTGAAGAACCCGTCCCGTTAGAAAAGAAGAAGGCGGCCAGTCATGATTCAGATGCAAACAAACCTCGACGTCGCGGATAATTCCGGCGCCCGTCGTGTCATGTGCATCAAGGTGCTGGGCGGCTCGAAGCGGAAATACGCTTCCGTAGGCGACATCATCGTGGTGTCGATCAAGGAAGCCATCCCGCGCGGCCGCGTGAAGAAGGGCGATGTGATGAAGGCGGTCGTGGTTCGCACGGCCAAGGACATCCGCCGCCCGGACGGCAGCGTGATCCGTTTCGACAAGAACGCGGCCGTTCTCGTCGACAACAAGAAAGAGCCGATCGGCACGCGTATCTTCGGACCGGTTCCGCGCGAACTCCGCGCCAAGAACCACATGAAGATCATCTCGCTCGCGCCTGAAGTGCTGTAAGGAGCCGGACCAATGCAGAAGATTAGAAAAGGCGACAAGGTCGTCGTGCTGGCTGGCAAGGACAAGGGCCGTTCGGGCGAAGTCCTGTCGGTTCAGCCGAAGGACGACACCGCGCTGGTGCGCGGCGTCAACATGATTCGTCGTCACCAGAAGCAGTCCCAGTCCCAAGAGGGCGGGATCATCACCAAGGAAGCGCCGATCCAGCTGTCGAACATCGCGCTGGCCGACCCCAAGGATGGCAAGCCGACCCGCGTCGGCTTCATCTTCCAGAAGGACGGCAAGAAGGTGCGCGTCGCCAAGCGCTCGGGAGAAGTCATCAATGGCTAAGGCTCAAACCAAGCAGGCGACTGCCCAGAACACGCCGCGCCTCAAGCAGGTCTACAACGATACCATCCGCAAGGCCTTGCAGGAGCAGTTCGGCTACGACAACGAGATGCAGGTTCCGCGCATCGACAAGATCGTGCTGAACATGGGCGTTGGCGAAGCGACCGGCGATTCGAAGAAGCCTTCGATCGCGGCCGAGGATCTGGCGATGATCGCCGGCCAGAAGGCCGTCGTCACCCGCGCCCGCAATTCGATCGCGGGCTTCAAGGTCCGCGAGAAGATGCCGATCGGCGCCAAGGTCACGCTGCGCAAGGAGCGCATGTACGAGTTCCTCGACCGCCTCGTGAACATCGCGCTGCCGCGTGTCCGCGACTTCCGCGGACTGAATCCGAAGAGCTTCGATGGTCGTGGCAACTACGCCATGGGCATCAAGGAACACATCGTGTTCCCGGAGATCAACTACGACAAGGTTGATCAGATCTGGGGCATGGACGTCATCGTTTGTACGACTGCGAAGACGGACGACGAAGCCAGGGCACTGCTCAAGGCCTTCAACTTCCCCTTCCGCCAGTAACGGCAGCGAGAAAAGGAAAAATCTGAAATGGCAAAGACCAGCTCAGTCGAGAAGAACAACAGGCGCCGCAAGCTTGCCGACCAGTACGGTCCCAAGCGCGCTGCCCTGAAGGCGATCATCATGGACCAGTCCAAGCCGATGGAAGAGCGCTTCCGCGCTCAGCTCAAGCTTGCCGCCATGCCGCGCAACTCGGCCAAGATCCGCATCCGCAACCGCTGCGAAGTCACCGGCCGCCCGCGTGCCTATTATCGCAAGCTCAAAGTATCGCGCATCGCGCTTCGTGATCTCGGCAATAACGGCCAGATCCCGGGCCTGGTCAAGTCGAGCTGGTAAGGAGGACATAATATGTCATTGAGCGATCCTCTCGGCGATATGCTGACCCGCATCCGCAACGCCTATGGCCGCAAGAAGTCGAGCGTGTCGACGCCGGCCTCGCGTCTGCGCACCCGCGTCCTCGACGTGCTGAAGGCTGAAGGCTATATCCGCGACTACAGCCAGACCGATTTCGACAACGGCAAGTCCGAAATCGAGATTGAGCTGAAGTATTTCGACGGAGCGCCGGTGGTGCGCGAAATCGCCCGCGTCTCGAAGCCGGGCCGCCGCGTTTACGTTTCGGCCAAGTCGATCCCGCATGTCGCCAACGGCCTCGGTATCGCCATCCTTTCGACGCCGAAGGGCGTGATGGCCGACCACGAAGCGCGCGAACAGAACGTCGGTGGCGAGATCCTCTGCCAGATCTTCTGATCCGGCAGCGTGATCCCGAAAAAAATGGAATCCGGTCTTCGGATCGTCCCGAAGACAGAGACCTGAAACAAGAGAAGTGACGAGGACAACAAAATGTCTCGTATTGGAAAGAAACCCGTTTCGCTGCCGCAGGGCGTGACCGCGACCGTCAACGGCCAGACCGTGACGGCGAAGGGCCCCAAGGGCGAGCTGAAGTTCGTGGTCAACGACGAAGTGCTGGTCAAGATGGAAGGCAGCGAGATCGCTGTCGAGCCGCGCGACCAGTCCAAGACCGCCCGCTCCAAGTGGGGCATGTCGCGCACGCAGATCGTCAACATCCTGCAGGGCGTCAAGGACGGCTTCGAGAAGAAGCTCGAGATCACCGGCGTCGGCTATCGCGCGGCCTTGCAGGGCAAGAACCTGCAGCTGGCGCTCGGCTTCAGCCACGACGTCGTCTACGAGACGCCGCAAGGCATCACCATCACCGTGCCGAAGCCGACCGAAATCACCGTTGCCGGTATCGACAAGCAGCAGGTCGGCCAGGTGGCCGCGGAAATCCGCGAATACCGTGGTCCCGAGCCCTACAAGGGCAAGGGCGTCCGCTATGCAGGCGAGAAGATCGTCCGCAAGGAAGGCAAGAAGAAGTAGTGGGTTTGGCCCCGGGAAGGTGCAGACTTTTCGGAAGGGGCCAAGCCAGGAAGTGTAACGCCGCGGGGAGCGGTCGCGGGAGGCGCTTTCGCCTACCGCACAGGGCGGCCCCCGTTTTCTGAAGGCAAGGAAGACCATCATGGGTACCAAGGAAGCCACTCAGCGCCGCGCGCAGCGCGTCCGCCGCCAGATCAAGAAGGTCGCCGGCGAGCGTCCGCGCCTGTCGGTTCACCGCACGTCGAAGAACATCTACGTCCAGGTCATCGACGACGCCAAGGGCCACACCATCGCTGCCGCCTCGACCCTCGAGAAGGACCTCAAGGGTTCGCTTAAGACCGGTGCCGATACCGCTGCCGCTGCCGCGATCGGCAAGCTGATCGCCGAGCGTGCCGCCAAGGCGGGAGTCAAGGAAGTCGTCTTCGACCGCGGCCCGTACATCTATCACGGCCGCGTCAAGGCGCTGGCCGAGGCGGCTCGTGAAGGCGGCTTGAGCTTCTAAGCCTGATCCGGACCGAAAGTCGGCAGAAAGTTGCAGACTTTTCGAAACGGATCATGCAAGGGAGTGATGATTTTCACCGTCGGCGACCCGCAATGAGGCGTCGGCATTCAGCAACCCGTGCTTCCGGAAAAGAACAAGGAACAGGATATGGCACAGGAACGTAGGGATGGCGGCCGCGGCCGCGATCGTGAAGAACGCGATGACGGCATGGTCGACAAGCTCGTCCACATCAACCGTGTCGCCAAGGTCGTCAAGGGCGGCCGCCGCTTCGGTTTTGCAGCACTCGTCGTCGTCGGCGACCAGAAGGGCCGCGTCGGCTTCGGTCACGGCAAGGCGCGCGAAGTGCCGGAAGCCATCCGCAAGGCAACCGAATCGGCCAAGCGCGACATGATCTTCGTGCCGCTGCGCTCGGGCCGCACGCTGCACCACGATGTCGAGGGACGCTGGGGCGCCGGCCGTGTTCTCCTGCGCGCCGCCAAGCAAGGTACCGGCATCATCGCCGGCGGCCCGATGCGTGCCGTCTTCGAGACGCTCGGCATGCATGACGTGGTCGCCAAGTCGATGGGTTCGTCGAACCCTTACAACATGGTTCGCGCCACTTTCGACGCGCTGAAGAGCCAGATGCATCCCAAGGATGTGGCTGCCGCGCGCGGCATCAAGTATTCGACCCTTCAGGCCCGCCGCGGCACCGCCGTCGCGGCTGAAGAATAGTCGATCTGACCAGGGATTTTGACCATGGCCAAGAAAGCAACCAAGACCATCACCGTTGAGCAGATCGGTTCGCCGATCCGCCGCCCGAAGGAACAGCGCGCGACGCTGGTCGGCCTCGGCCTCAACAAGATGCACAAGCAGCGCACGCTGGAAGATACGCCTTCCGTGCGCGGCATGATCGCTGCCGTCCAGCATCTCGTCCGCGTCGTGGACGAGGGCTGAGCACAGGCGCAGGAGAAGCAAGATGAAACTCAACGATCTGCGTGACAAGGACGGCGCGACGCATTCGAAGAAGCGTCTCGGCCGCGGCATCGGCTCCGGTTCCGGCAAGACTGCCGGTCGCGGCGTCAAGGGCCAGAAGGCGCGCTCCGGCGTCGCCGTCAACGGCTTCGAGGGTGGCCAGATGCCGCTCTATCGGCGCCTGCCGAAGCGTGGCTTCAACAATATCTTCGCCAAGAGCTTCACCGTCGTCTCGCTGGCCCGTATCCAGGCCGCTGTAGACGCCAAGAAGCTCGATGCGAAGGCGACCGTGACGGCCGAGGCGCTGGTAGCCGCCGGCGTCATCCGTCGCGTGAAGGACGGCGTTCGCGTGCTGTCGGACGGCGATCTCAAGGCGAAGCTCGCCTTTGACGTCGCCGGGGCCTCCAAGGCCGCGATCGAGAAGATCGAAAAGGCCGGCGGTTCGGTCAAGCTGCCGCAAGAGGCGGCCGCCGAGTAACAGCAATTTGAAGCGCGGTCGGCAAGGCCGATCCGGTTTTGCTTTCGATCACGCTTCGACCTGTTCAATATGGCGGCCGCGTCAACGCGGCCGCTTGCATGTTTACAGTCCGGAGCTTATCTCGTGAGCTTCGGTGACACGCGCCGCCTGACCTTAGGGCCATCAAGCGTGACCAAGCGGAGAATCGGGCATGGCTTCGGCTGCTGAACAACTAGCCTCGAATCTGAATTTCTCAGCCTTCGCCAAAGCGGAGGACCTGAAGAAACGAATCTGGTTCACCGTCGGCGCGCTGCTCGTCTACCGCCTCGGCACCTACATCCCGCTTCCCGGCATCAATCCCGATGCCTTCGCGCAGGCCTTCTCTTCGCAGAGCAAGGGCGTGCTGGGCATGTTCAACATGTTCGCCGGCGGCGCTGTGCAACGCATGGCGATCTTCGCGCTCGGCATCATGCCTTACATTTCCGCTTCCATCATCATGCAGCTGATGACCTCGGTCATCCCGTCGCTGGAAGCGCTGAAGAAGGAAGGCGAGCAGGGCCGCAAGGTCATCAACCAGTACACGCGCTACGGCACGGTGCTCCTGGCGCTGGTGCAGGCCTATGGTATTTCGGTCGGGCTTGAAGGCGGCAACGGCATCGTCAGCGATCCCGGCATGTTCTTCCGCATCTCGACCGTCGTCACGCTGGTCGGCGGCACCATGTTCCTGATGTGGCTCGGCGAGCAGATCACCGCGCGCGGCATCGGCAACGGCATTTCGCTGATCATCTTCTCCGGCATCGTCGCCGGCCTGCCGCATGCCATTTCCGGCACGCTGGAACTCGGCCGCACCGGAGCGCTGTCGACCGGCCTGATCCTGGCGATCATCGTGCTGGCCATCGTCGTCATCGCGCTCATCGTCTTCTTCGAGCGCGCCCAGCGGCGTCTGCTGATCCAGTATCCGAAGCGTCAGGTCGGCAATCGCATGTTCCAGGGCGACACTTCCCACCTGCCGCTCAAGCTCAACACGTCGGGCGTCATCCCGCCGATCTTCGCCTCGTCGCTGCTGTTGCTGCCGGCCACCGTCGCCGGCTTCTCGCAGACGACGAACATGCCGGCCTGGGCCAGCACCATCCTGGCCTCGCTCGGCCATGGCCAGCCGCTCTATATGTTATTCTACGCGGCGATGATCGTGTTCTTCGCCTTCTTCTACACCGCGATCGTCTTTAACCCGAAGGACACCGCCGACCAGCTCAAGAAGCACTCCGGCTTCATCCCCGGCTACCGTCCGGGCGAGCGCACCGCCGACTATATCGACTACGTTCTTACCCGCATCACTGTCGTCGGTGCCATCTATCTGGTGCTGGTCTGTCTGCTGCCGGAGTTCCTGATCTCGGCGACTGGCGTACCATTCTACCTTGGTGGCACATCGCTTCTGATCGTGGTCAGTGTCACGCTCGACACGGTTGCGCAGATTCAGGGCCACCTGATCGCGCACCAATATGAAGGCCTGATCAAGAAGTCGAAGCTGCGCGGGGGGAAGAAAGCCAGATGAGGTTGATTTTGCTTGGGCCGCCAGGAGCGGGCAAGGGGACACAAGCACAAAGACTGGTAGAGAGACACGGCATCCCCCAGCTTTCCACGGGCGACATGCTGCGCGCCGCGGTCCAGGCCGGTACCGAAGTCGGCAAGCGCGCCAAGGCGGTCATGGATGCCGGCGAGTTGGTCTCGGATGCCATCGTCAACGCCATCGTGGCCGAGCGCATTGACCAGCCCGATTGCGCCAATGGTTTCATCCTCGACGGCTACCCGCGTACGCTGGTGCAGGCTGATGCGGTTGAATCGATGCTTGACGAACGTGGCATCGCGCTCGACACCGTCATCGAGCTTGTCGTCGATGACAAGGCGCTGGTCGGCCGCATCGTCAAGCGCGCCGATGAGGCCAAGGCAGCCGGTCAGCCGGTGCGCAAGGACGACAATCCGGCGGTGTTCGAGGAGCGCCTGCGGGAATATTACAAGAAGACCGCTCCGCTGATCGGCTATTATTATGCCAAGCGCCGGCTGAAGAGCGTGGACGGCATGGCTGGTATCGATGCCGTGACGTCGGAGATCGAAGCCGTGCTCGCGGCGACGGTGAAAGAGGCCGCCTCGGCCAAATAGCGATTGTGCTTGACTGAAGCGGTCCGCTGGGGTATGGCGGCCCGTCTTCCTGTCAGGCATGGAGTTTGCTTGCCCGCAAGGGCGGGGCAGCCGTTTTTGACCAGGAAACTCCCGCAAGGGCCGGCCTCCACCGGACGCGGGGCAACGCAGACAGCGCCGGCTCGTCCGGCCCATATGGAGATGAGAAGAACATGGCTCGTATAGCCGGCGTCAACATTCCGACCAACAAGCGCGTTGTCATCGCGCTTCAGTACATTCACGGCATCGGCAAGAAGTTCGCCCAGGAAATCGTCGACAAGGTCGGCATCCCGGCCGAGCGCCGCGTCAACCAGCTGACCGACGCGGAAGTGCTGCAGATCCGCGAGACGATCGACCGCGACTATCAGGTCGAGGGCGACCTGCGCCGCGAAGTGTCGATGAACATCAAGCGGCTCATGGACCTCGGCTGCTACCGCGGCCTGCGTCACCGTCGCTCGCTGCCGGTTCGCGGCCAGCGGACGCACACCAATGCACGCACCCGCAAGGGCCCGGCCAAGTCGATCGCCGGCAAGAAGAAGTAATTTAGGGCAGTAAGGGAGTAGGGGAGTAAGGCAGTAGGGAATGCCCGGCAATCGGGTCGCACTTTCCCTACTCCCTTACTGCCCTATTCCCCACTCCCTTACCAAGGTGGAGCCGCTGGCATTACGGCGGTGTAGAGATCAACTGAAAGGAATACCATGGCCAAGGAAGCCGCTCGTGTTCGCCGTCGCGAACGCAAGAACATCTCGTCGGGCGTTGCCCACGTCAATTCGACCTTCAACAACACCATGATCACCATCACTGACGCACAGGGCAATTCGATCGCCTGGTCGTCGGCCGGCGCCCAGGGCTTCAAGGGTTCGCGCAAGTCGACCCCCTTCGCCGCCCAGATGGCTGCCGAGGATGTTGCCAAGAAGGCCCAGGAACACGGCATGCGCATGCTCGAGGTCGAGGTCTGCGGACCCGGCTCCGGCCGTGAATCGGCGCTGCGCGCCCTGCAGGCGGCTGGCTTCACCATCACCTCGATCCGTGATGTGACCCCGATCCCGCACAATGGCTGCCGTCCGCGCAAGAAGCGTCGCGTTTAAGGAATTACCGAACGCCGCGTGAACGCCAGAAGCGTTCCTCCGCGGTTTTCCAGGTCGCCCGCCACGATTGGATGGTGGCGGGTCAACGGAAGGAAAGCATCATGATCCAGAAAAATTGGCAGGAACTGATCAAGCCGAACAAGATCGAGTTCTCGTCGAAGAAGAAGACGCTGACCACGCTGGTGGCCGAGCCGCTCGAACGCGGCTTCGGCCTCACGCTCGGCAACGCGTTGCGTCGCGTGCTTCTGTCCTCGCTGCGCGGCGCGGCAGTCACCGCCGTACAGATCGACGGCGTCCTGCATGAATTCTCGTCCATCGCCGGCGTGCGCGAGGACGTGACCGACATCGTCCTCAACATCAAGGAAATCGCCATCCGCATGGAAGGCGACGGCCCCAAGCGCATGGTTGTGCGCAAGCAGGGCCCGGGTGCGGTTCTCGCCGGCGACATCCAGACGGTGGGCGACGTCGAGATCCTCAATCCGGATCACGTCATCTGCACGCTGGACGAGGGCGCTGAAATCCGTATGGAATTCACTGTCGATACCGGCAAGGGTTACGTGCCGGCCGACCGCAACCGCGCCGAGGATGCGCCGATCGGCCTGATCCCGGTCGACAGCCTCTATTCGCCGGTCAAGAAGGTCTCCTACAAGGTCGAGAACACCCGTGAGGGCCAGGTCCTCGACTACGACAAGCTGACCATGACCATTGAGACCGACGGTTCGATCTCGGGCGAGGACGCGGTGGCTTTCGCCGCCCGTATCCTGCAGGACCAGCTTGGCCTGTTCGTCAATTTCGACGAGCCGCAGAAGGAAGTCGCCACCGAAGCCGTCACCGAGCTCGCCTTCAACCCGGCGCTGCTCAAGAAGGTCGACGAACTTGAGCTTTCGGTGCGTTCGGCCAACTGCCTTAAGAACGACAACATCGTCTACATCGGCGATCTCATCCAGAAGACCGAAGCCGAGATGCTGCGCACCCCGAACTTCGGCCGCAAGTCGCTGAACGAGATCAAGGAAGTCCTGGCGGCGATGGGCCTGCACCTCGGCATGGAAGTGCCGGACTGGCCGCCGGAAAACATCGAAGACCTCGCCAAGCGTTACGAAGACCAATATTGAGCATGAATTCCAAGGATCGGCGGCGTGAGCCGCTCGATCCGACGGTCATGCGGAAAACCATCAGAGGCCGTGGCCTCTTGAACAACTGAAGAAGGAGAAGAGCCATGCGCCACGGTTTTAAAGGCCGTCGCTTCGCCCGCAGCGTAAGCCACCGCAAGTCAATGTTCGCCAACCTCGCCGTGTCGCTGCTCGAACACGAGCAGATCGTCACCACCTTGCCCAAGGCGAAGGACCTGCGTCCGATCGTCGAGAAGCTGGTGACGCTCGGCAAGCGCGGCGACCTGCACGCCCGCCGCCAGGTGATCGCGCAGATCGGCAATGAAGGCGTCGTCAAGCGCCTGTTCGACACCATCGCGCCGCGCTACGCCACCCGCAACGGCGGCTATCTGCGCATCATGAAGGCGGGCTTCCGCCACGGTGACAATGCCGCGATGGCGGTCATCGAATTCGTAGACCGCGACACGGAGGCCAAGGGCGCCGGCGACCGCGCCCGCCTCGAAGCCGAAGGCACCGATGCGGAAGCCGCAGCCGCTTAAGGCTTCGCTTTTCAAATGATTTAAGGGGCCTGCGGGCCCCTTTTTCATATTCTGGCCGCCTCGGCTGCTCCTGCGTCAAAATAATTCGATTTAATCGCCTTAGCCTTTCATTTTGCACATTCGTCGGGACAATGCGCCCCAACTCGCACGGAGGATTCGCAATGCGCGCTAAAAGACTGTCCCTGGTTCTGCTCTGCGCCTTTATGGCGTTCGCAACCACGCCGACAGTCCGGCAGGCATTGGCCGAGGATGCCCCCAAAGCCGATCCGGGCCTCTCCGACGTGCTCACCGACCTGCTGCACGGCGTCGAGGGCGAAAACGCCACCTCGGGCCCCGACAAGCGCGTGCCGTTCGGCCGTGAGGAGGTGCAGTTGTCGTTCGCGCCATTGGTCAAGCAGACGACGCCGGCCGTGGTCAATGTCTATGCCTCGCAAACGGCCAAGGTCGTTTCGCCCTTCGAAGGCGATCCGTTCTTCGAAGAATTCTTCGGTCGCGCGCAGCCGCGCGCGCAGTCCTCCCTGGGCTCGGGCGTGCTTGTCGATCCGAGCGGCGTCATCGTCACCAATTTCCACGTCATCAAGAATGCCGACGAGGTGAAGGTCGCGACCGCCGACGGGCGCGAATTCACCAGCAAGGTGATGCTCAAGGACGAGACGCTCGATCTTGCCGTGCTCAAGATCGAATCCGACAAGCCATTCCCGGTCATCGCCATCGGCGATTCCGATGCGCTCGAAGTCGGTGACCTGGTGCTGGCCATCGGCAATCCTTTCGGTGTCGGGCAGACCACCACGAGCGGCATCGTTTCCGCACTTGCCCGCAGCCATATAGGCGTTTCGGATTCGGGTTATTTCATCCAGACGGACGCTGCCATCAATCCCGGCAATTCCGGCGGCGCGCTGATCAACATGGGCGGCCAGCTGGTCGGCATCAACACCGCCATCTTCAGCCGCAGCGGCGGCTCGATCGGCATCGGCTTTGCCATTCCTGCCAATATGGTGCGCGCTTTCGCCGATGCCGCCAAGGCCGGTCTCGATTTCTTCGAGCGGCCTTACATCGGGGCCGAGTTCGAAGGGGTGACGCCGCAGATCGCTGAATCGCTCGGCATGGAAAAGCCTGCCGGCGCGCTGGTCTCGTCCGTTGACGCGTCCGGACCGGCCGGCAAGGCCGGATTGAAGCCTGGCGATGTCGTCCTGCAGATCAACGGCAGGCCGGTCGAGAGCATCGAGGCACTGGACTATCGCATGGCGACGCTGTCGATCGGTACAAAGGCCAATTTCGCGGTGCTGACCAAAGGCCAGCAGGCGGCGATGGACATCGCGCTGGAACGCGCGCCCGAGGGTGCAAAACCCTCGGAGGTGACGCTGCATGGCCGCAGCCCCTTCTCGGGCGCCAAGGTTGCGGAATTATCGCCGCGGCTGGCTCAGAAGCTCGGCCTGCGCACCGACATCAAGGGCGTCACCGTGGTCGACATCAATCGCGATTCGCCGGCCGCCGATTTCGGCTTCCAGCCGGGCGACATCGTGCGCGAGGTCAACGGCACGACAATCGATACGGCGGCGACGCTGGCGCAGGCTTCCCAGCAGGATACGCGCTGGTGGCGCTTTACCGTCGAGCGCGGCGGGCAGATACTGCGCCAGGTGTTGCGTTACTGAGCTCGATCGCTGAAGAGATCGCGCTCCAAACCCAAAAAGAAGTGCATGGCCGATCTGTTCAGTGTCGATGAACCGGAAAAGGCGCCGCCAGGCCGGCCGCTGGCAGACAGGCTGCGCCCGAAAAACCTTGGCGAGGTCGTCGGCCAGGAGCATCTGACCGGCCCCGATGGTGCGCTGACCCGGCTGATTAATTCCGGTTCGCTCGGCTCCATGATTTTCTGGGGGCCGCCCGGCACCGGCAAGACCACGGTGGCGCGCCTGCTTGCCGGTGAAACCAGCCTTGCCTTCGAGCAGATTTCGGCGGTTTTCTCCGGCGTAGCCGACCTGAAGAAAGTGTTCGAGGCGGCCAAGCTGCGCCGCGCCAATGGCCGCCAGACCCTGCTGTTCGTCGACGAGATCCACCGCTTCAACCGCGCCCAGCAGGATGGTTTCCTGCCGGTCATGGAAGACGGCACCGTCGTACTCGTCGGCGCCACCACCGAAAATCCGTCCTTCGAACTCAATGCAGCTCTGCTGTCGCGTGCGCGCGTGCTGGTCTTCCATTCCCTTGGCGAGGAAAGCATAGCAAAGCTTCTGGCCAGGGCCGAGGAGACGGAGGGCAGGGCGCTGCCGCTCGATGATGAGGCGCGGGCGATGCTCATCCGCATGAGCGACGGCGATGGCCGGGCCTCCCTGACGCTGGCGGAAGAAGTGTGGCGCGCCGCCAAACCAGGCGAAGTGTTCGGCCCCGAAGGCTTGCAGCGCATCATCCAGCGTCGGGCGCCGATCTACGATAAGGGCCAGGACGGTCACTACAATTTGATCTCGGCGCTGCACAAATCCGTGCGCGGTTCTGATCCCGACGCCGCGCTCTACTATCTCGCGCGCATGTTCGACGCCGGCGAGGATCCGCTCTATCTCGGCCGGCGGCTGGTGCGCATGGCGATGGAGGACATCGGGCTGGCGGATCCCCAGGCATTGGTTGTCGCCAATGCGGCCAAGGACGCCTACGATTATCTGGGTTCGCCCGAGGGCGAACTCGCCTTCGCCGAGGCCACCGTCTATCTCGCTACGGCGCCCAAATCCAACGCGGTCTACACCGCCTTCAAAGCCGCCACGCGTGCCGCCAAGGAGCACGGCTCGCTGCTGCCGCCCAAGCACATCCTCAACGCGCCGACAAAGTTGATGAAGGACGAAGATTACGGTGCCGGCTACCGCTATGATCATGACGAACCGGACGCGTTTTCCGGCCAGGACTATTTTCCGGAAAAGATGGGCCGCCAGACCTTCTACGACCCACCCGAACGCGGTTTCGAGCGCGATATCAGGAAACGGCTCGACTACTGGGCAAAGCTGCGCAAAGAGCGGGAATAGCAGGCTTGCGACGGCCGGTGGCGGTTGCGGTCCGAAACGAGGCTTCACCTGGGGTATTTCCACGTCGGTTCTTCTGCACGCGCTGCTCGCGGCCACGATTATATCGATGCCAATGCCGCAGCTTCCGAGCCGGCCGGAGGAAGAGCAGGTAACGGTCGACATCCTGACCCCGCGACAGTTCGAGGTCTCGGCAAGGCAGTCAGCCGGGCCACGATGCCGTGGCCGTTGTGCGGCAACCCAAAAGACCTTATCAAGGCGCACGGCCGGGCGGTGGTCGTTGTCGTGAATTTGGCACTATTCATTCGCAACAGGATCGCGCTCGGCGCGTGGAAAAATGACAAAAACCCTTCGCAAGACCCTTCGCAAATTCGCCATTGCCATCCCGCTCCTTGCCCTTGGCTTCTATTTCATTCCGATCCTCACGACGATTTTCGTGGTTTGCGGCGTGATCGACGTGCTGCGCAACGACCGCAAGAATCTGTCCTTGTTCAGCGGCTATTTCCTGGGCAATGGCCTCTTCACCTGGCTGCTTTCGCCATTCAACCTGCTGGTCGACCTCCTGTGCTACAGAAATCCGGGCGTGTGGAAGCTGGAGCAGTTCCCGCAGGATTATCAGCGCGAAGTCAACGAGGTCTTGGATGTCTTCAAGGCGCGCAAGGCCGAAATCATCGCCGACATCGACGCCAATTTCGGCGCCGGCCGGCGCGGCATGTATGTCTACCAATGGTATGGCAAGCACAGGATAGACAACGTCGCCGAGTTCAACAAGGATTTCAAATACATCAAGACGATTGCCGTCTCGGTCTTCAGCAAACGCGAATCGACCTCCTGGCACTTCGGACCGCTGCGGCTCAGCCTCCGCATCCTCTACAACCTCATTCCGGTGAAGTCAGAGATCTTCGTCGAATGCGGCAACGTCAAGAACTATTGGTACGACAATCCGCTGTTCATTTTCGACGACACGCTGCTGCATCGCTCGGTCAACGAGTATGACGGTCGTCGCTACTGCGTATTCATGGACATTATCAGGCCGTCCCCGGTCCCCAGGCTTATCGCCGGCCTTCTCGCCATCGTCTCGGTGAGTGTCGAGAGGATCAATTCGATGTTCTACAAGAACTGGAAGATGATCGGCTCGACCAAGCCGAAAAAAGCAGAAACCACCTGAGCTGGCAAGTTTTCGAACGTAGCCGGCGCGCCGGATAGGTATGAATAGTCGGGGACAGTATACGGCGATGTTCAATCTGCTTCTCGTGGCCGCCGGCGGCGGCATTGGCGCCGGCGTTCGCCATCTGACCAATATGGGCTCGCTGCGCCTTGTCGGTCCCAACTATCCCTGGGGCACGATGGCGATCAACATCGTCGGTTCGTTCGCGATGGGCCTGTTCATCGCCGCCCTGGCGCGCCGCGGCGGGTCTAACGAACTCAGGCTGTTTGTTGCCACCGGCATCTTAGGCGGCTTCACGACGTTTTCCGCCTTTTCGCTCGATTTCGCGACCTTGTGGGAGCGGGGAGCCACCTTGCCGGCGTTTGGATATGCGCTGGCCAGCGTGATTGGCGCCATCATTGCCCTGTTTTTGGGTCTTTGGCTCGCAAGAAGCCTGCCTTAATGCTATTGCCGCGCCGAGAGCAGGCCTGGGCCTGCCAGGAAACGGGTAAGCGAAAACAATATGGCAGGCGTTGAACAGATCACGGTGGAGGCCGGCGAGGCGGGCATGCGGCTCGACCGCTGGTTCAAGACCCATTTCCCGGGCCTTGGCTTTGGTCATCTGCAGAAGCTGCTTCGGTCCGGGCAGATCCGCGTCGACGGCGGCCGCGTCAAGGCCGACACCCGTGTCGAGCCTGGCCAGACGGTGCGCATTCCACCGCTGGAAGTGGACAAGAAGGGCGACAGCCCGCTGACCGGCCATTCGATCCGCAACCAGGGCGATGCCGAAGTCCTGGCAAAGATGCTGATCCATGAGGATCCGAAGGTTTTCGTCTTCAACAAGCCGGCTGGCCTTGCGGTGCAGGGCGGCTCGGGCGTCACCCGTAACGTCGACGACATGTTGGAAGCCTGGCGCAACCAGAAGGGCGAGAAGCCGCGGCTGGTGCACCGGCTCGATCGCGACACGTCTGGCGTGCTGGTCGTCGCCCGCACCAGGCTGGCGGCGATGAAGCTCTCCGAGGCGTTTCGCGCCCGCGAGACCAAGAAGACCTACTGGGCTTTGGTCAAGGGCGTGCCGCCCAAGCGCGAGGATAAGATATCGACCTGGCTGATCAAGGAAGCCACGCCGGATGGCGATCGGGTGCGCATTGCCAAGCACGGCGAAAAGGGCGCCGACCATGCCGTATCCTACTATCGCATCATCGAGCAGGCGGCGCAGGCGCTGACCTGGCTGGAGATGGAGCCCTATACCGGCCGCACCCATCAGTTGCGCGTTCATGCCGCCCATATCGGTTGTCCCATCATCGGCGATCCCAAATATTTCGAGGCCGACACCAATTGGGATTTTCCGGGCGGGATGCAGAACCGCCTGCATCTGCACGCGCGCCGAATCGTCATCCCGCATCCGGACCAGGGTTTCATCGACGTCACCGCACCTATGCCGCCGCATATGCGCCAGAGCTGGAACCTGATCGGCTTCGACGACGCCAGTGCGGAGGATTGACCATGAGCGGAGCTGCCGATGCGCTCGACCGTCGCGATGCGGTCGACATGGCGGCCGCCGCCATAATGGTCGGCCTGACGTTCTCCTGGGGCCTGAATTATGTCGCCGCCAAGATCTCCTATGCCGGCTATGATCCGGTCTTCCTGTCGATCGCGCGCTCGGTTATCGGCGGGCTCTGCGTCTTCCTCTGGTGCCGCTGGCGCGGCATTGCGCTTTTCAAGAGGGACGGGACATTGCTCGCGGGCATTGCAGTCGGCGTGCTCTTCGGCATCGAGTTCCTCTGCCTTTATGTCGGGCTGGAGCACACCACGGTCGCCCGCAACACGCTGCTGGTCAACACCATGCCGTTCTGGATGCTGCTGGGAGGGCATTTCCTGCTCGGCGAGCCGATCAGCCTGCGCAAATCCCTTGGCCTTCTGCTTGCCTTTGCCGGCCTCGCCGCAGTCTTTTCCGACAAGCTCGGCGGCGGCGGGGACATGCTGTTCGGCGATCTGCTGAGCCTTGGCTCCGGATTCGTCTGGGCCTTGACCAATATCCTCATCAAGCGCTCGAGGCTGGTTGAGACGAGCGCCGAAAAGCTGCTGCTCTATCAACTCTCCGGCGCTGCGATCGTCGGCGTCCTGGTGTTGCCTCTGGCGGGCCCCTCCGTGCGCGATACCGCGCTGTTGCCGACGTTGGCCCTGCTTTTCCAGGCGCTCTATATCGTCGCCTTCACCTATGTGTTGTGGTTCTGGCTGCTGCGGCGCTATCCCGCCTCCAGCCTGTCGAGTTTCACGTTCCTGTCGCCGGTCTTCGGCGTGCTGTGCGGCGCCCTGTTCTTGAACGAGCCGCTGACCATACGCATTTTTCTGGCACTTGGTCTCATTGCCGCCGGTCTGGTCATCGTCAACAGGCCGCCGCGCCAGCAGACGGCCGAAGGAGGCTGACATGCGCGATATCCTCAGCGATCTCGAGGCGGGGAAACTGCTCTCCGACCCCGATCCGGTGCGCCGCGCCCAGATCCAGATGAAGAAGCCGCTGCCGAAGCGTTTTTACAAGATCGTTTCGGTCGCGCCGGCCGATGATGGCTTTGCCGTCCATCTCGACGGCAAACCGGTGCGCACGCCGGGCAAGGCGCTGCTGACGCTGCCGACCGAGAAGGCGGCATCGCTGGTCGCCGATGAATTCGCCGCCCAGGGCGAGACCATCGATCCGGTGTCGATGCCGGTGATGCGTCTCGTCAACACCGCGCTCGACGGCGTCGCCAGCGATCCGCAGGCGGTGCTGGAGGACATACTGCGCTTTGCCTCGTCGGATCTGCTCTGTTATCGCGCCGACGCACCACAAGGCTTGGTCGAGCGGCAGAACGAGCTGTGGGATCCTGTCCTCGACTGGGCGCAGGCAGCACTCGGCGCTCGCTTCAACCTTGCCGAGGGCATCATTCACGTCGATCAACCGCGCGAAACCATTGCTGTGCTGGGTGCGCATCTTGCCCAGCGCGCCGAGCCGCTGCGCCTGGCAGCGATCCACGTCATGACCTCGCTGACCGGTTCGGCGCTGCTGGCGTTGGCCGTGGATTTCGGCGAACTCGGCGGTGAGGCGGCCTGGACTGCCGGCCATGTCGACGAGGATTGGCAGATCGAGCATTGGGGACAGGATGCGGAGGCTGTCGCGCGCCGCTCCGCCCGTAAGCGCGACATGATGGCTGCCGTCGGTCTTATCGAGGCGCTCGAAGGCTGACCGGCCACCGCACCGCACCTAATACCAAAGTCATAATCCCAAAGTCATCTGCCGTTGGCAGGCGCTTTCTGTCATTTTTCCCGTGATTGCTGCCGCGAGTCTGCGTTCGGAGAGAAATGCGAACGCAGGGGCGCTGCATCGAGCACAAGGGTCTCACGGGAGGAGCATCTCAATGGCTATCGCATCGACCGCCAGCGGAAAGAGCCGCGGCATGACGCGAGAAGAGAAGAAAGTCATCTTCGCTTCTTCGCTCGGCACCGTTTTCGAATGGTACGATTTTTATCTCTACGGATCGCTCGCGGCCTTTATTGGTTCGACCTTTTTCAGCCCGACCATTCCGGAAGCGACGCGCAATATTTTCGCGCTGCTGGCTTTCGCCGCCGGCTTCCTCGTCCGTCCGTTCGGCGCTTTGCTGTTCGGCCGCATCGGCGACCTTGTCGGCCGTAAATATACCTTCCTCGTCACCATGACGATCATGGGCCTGTCGACCTTCCTGGTGGGCTTGCTGCCTGGTTATGCGAGCCTCGGCATCGCGGCTCCGGTGATCCTGATCATCCTGCGCATGCTCCAGGGCTTGGCACTGGGCGGCGAATATGGCGGCGCGGCCACCTATGTCGCCGAGCATGCGCCGGACGACCGGCGCGGCTACTATACGTCGTGGATCCAGACGACCGCCACACTCGGCCTGTTCCTGTCGCTGATTGTCATCCTGATCGTCCAGGGCTCCATGAGCAAGGAAACCTATGCCGCCTGGGGCTGGCGCGTTCCTTTCATCGTGTCGTTCCTGTTGCTCGGCATTTCCATCTGGATCCGGCTGTCGCTTTCCGAATCCCCCACCTTCCAGCGCATGAAGGAAGAGGGCAAGGGTTCCAAGGCACCGCTCTCGGAAGCCTTCGGCCAGTGGAAGAACGCCAAGATCGCGCTGCTGGCACTGCTCGGCCTTACGGCTGGCCAGGCCGTGGTCTGGTATAACGGCCAGTTCTACGCCCTGTTCTTCCTCCAGAACGTGTTGAAGCTGGACGCACAGTCGGTCAACATCATGATCGCCATCGCGCTTGCGCTGGGCTCCATCTTCTTCGTCGTGTTCGGCTGGCTCTCCGACAAGATCGGCCGCAAACCGATCATCATGGCCGGGCTCGCACTGGCGATCGTCTGCACCTTCCCGCTGTTCAAGGCATTGACCTGGGCCGCCAATCCGGCCCTTGCCGAGGCACAGCAGAGCACCCGCGCGACGGTGACCGCGGCACCCGGCGACTGCAGGTTCCAGTTCAATCCGGTGGGCACCGCCAAGTTCACGACGTCTTGCGACATCGCGACCTCGTTCCTGACCAAGAACTCGGTGCCCTATGACGTCGTTTCCACGGCGGCACCCGGTACGGCTGCTTCGGTCAAGATCGGCAATGAAACGGTGGCATCCTACGATGCTGTCGCCGCGGGCGACCAGGCCAAGGCCAAGGAGGCCGCCTTCGTCAAGGCCGTCAACATGTCGCTGCAGGACGGCGGATATCCGCTGAAGCGTGCTGCGA
This sequence comes from Mesorhizobium sp. B2-6-1, assembly GCF_006440475.1. NCBI lineage: Bacteria > Pseudomonadati > Pseudomonadota > Alphaproteobacteria > Hyphomicrobiales > Phyllobacteriaceae > Mesorhizobium > Mesorhizobium sp. B2-6-1. The sequence continues at coordinate 307,468 of NZ_VFUH01000005.1, read as the reverse complement.
TCAAGATACCGGACCAGAAGCTCGACGCGTTTGTCGCTGCCAATCCCGAACTGAAGCTCGACGCCGCCGCCATCCGCGCCGGCGAGAAGGCGACGGTTCCTACCGATCAGGCTATCAAGGACAAGCTTTTGACCGCCGACGAGGCTGCCGGTGCGCCTGAGGTCACCGTCTACAACATACCCGGCGGCGGTGCCTTCGCCATGTTCGCCGACCCTGCGGCCGTGAACTGGCCTATGACGATCGCCATCCTGTTCGTCCTCGTCCTGTTCGTGACCATGGTCTACGGTCCGATCGCGGCCATCCTGGTCGAGATGTTCCCGACCCGCATCCGCTACACCGGCATGTCGCTGCCCTACCATATCGGCAATGGCTGGTTCGGCGGGTTGCTGCCGGCGACGGTGTTCGCGCTCAGTGCCTACAGGGGCGACATCTATTATGGCCTCTGGTATCCCGTGATAATCGCGGCGATGTCGCTCGTCATCGGCATGATCTTCGTCAAGGATACGCTGGGCACGAACCTGGAGACCAAGCAGTAACGGGTCGGATCCACATGCATGAGAAAACCCGGCGCGAGCGATCGCGCCGGGTTTTCATATCGAGGCTGAAGATGCGTTCAGCTCTTCGGCTGCTGGTTTTCTTCCTCGACAGCGGCCTCGTGATACCAGCCATCGAAATCGGCATGCGTGTTACGCAGCGAGGCAAGCTCTGCCGCGAACTTGGCCTTCGCGCCTAAATTTGAGGCAGATACGCGGCCTGCAAGCGGGAACATCAGGATCTTTGCCGACGGACGGGCGAGGGTGACTTCCATTGGCGGTCTCCTTTCTTCTCCGAGGGTCAGTTGATTCAGCTTTTCCTCAAAATAGGTTCTGCGATTCATTTAGGCAATATGCTTATGAAAAGATCAGTTATTGCCTATTATTTGCGCAATCTCTGCGTCTGATCGATCCCGGCGCATTGCTGGGGCGGTGCAGTGAATTCACGGGAATCTTACGACCATTTTGTCGCACCGGTCGATGCCAGAGTGGCATATGAATTGCTTTTTACCACTCGGCAGGTCGGCTTGCTCCGGCCATGCGTCGACACCGCGTGCGGTGGTCAAGCACAACGAGAGGCTCTAGAATGACCAAATACAAGCTCGAGTATATCTGGCTCGACGGATACACCCCGGCCCCCAATCTTCGCGGCAAGACCCAGATCAAGGATTATGCCGAGTTCCCGAAGCTCGACCAGCTGCCGCTGTGGGGCTTCGACGGCTCGTCCACCATGCAGGCCGAGGGCCGAAGCTCTGATTGCGTGTTGAAGCCGGTCGCGCTTTATCCCGATCCGGCCCGCACCAACGGCGTTCTCGTCATGTGCGAAGTCATGATGCCCGATGGCGTCACGCCGCACGTGTCCAACAGCCGCGCGACCATTCTCGACGACGAGGATGCCTGGTTCGGTTTCGAGCAGGAGTACTTCTTCTACAAGGATGGCCGTCCGCTCGGTTTCCCCGAGAGCGGTTATCCCGCCCCGCAGGGCCCGTACTACACCGGCGTCGGCTATTCGAACGTCGGCAGCATCGCGCGCCAGATCGTCGAAGAGCATCTCGACCTCTGCCTTGCCGCGGGTATCAACCATGAAGGCATCAACGCCGAAGTGGCCAAAGGCCAGTGGGAATTCCAGATTTTCGGCAAGGGCTCCAAGAAGGCCGCCGATCAGATGTGGATGGCCCGCTACCTGCTCCAGCGCCTCACCGAAAAGTACGGCATAGATATCGAGTTCCACTGCAAGCCGCTCGGCGACACCGATTGGAACGGCTCGGGCATGCATTGCAACTTCTCGACCAAATATATGCGCGAAGTCGGCGGCAAGGGTTATTTCGAGGCCCTGATGGCGCAGTTCGAAAAGAACCTGATGGACCATATCGCCGTGTACGGCCCGGACAACGACAAGCGTCTGACCGGCAAGCACGAGACGGCCCCCTGGAACAAGTTCAGCTATGGTATCGCCGACCGCGGCGCCTCGATCCGCGTGCCGCATTCGTTCGTCAAGAATGACTACAAGGGTTATCTGGAAGACCGCCGCCCGAACTCGCAGGGCGACCCCTACCAGATCGCTTCCCAGGTCCTGAAGACGATCTCGCAGGTTTCGACCGGCGCATCGGTTTCGGCCGCTGCTTGATATTTCACGTCGGGCCTCAAGATCCCCGACAACCATGACGCGAGCCCCGGCGGGAGTTGCCGGGGCTTTTTCGTGTGACGATGGCGGGCACTATCGCATGCCGCTGTTTCCGTTCGCCGCTCCTCGTCTTCCTGGCTCCTGGCCTGGCAAAGCAAATTCCCCCAAAAAAAGTCAGGTTAAAAAGGGCGGCTCAAACCCATCCCGACAAGGCGGCTTTGGGCTGACGAAAGCATACCTTGGCGCCGGGCCGCAGGCTTCGAAATCCTCGAAAAAGCCCGGAAATCCGGCCATTCCGGCAAGAATGCCTGTCGACCGATCCTTTCATAAGCCCCTGTTCATACACCAAAATCGACCGTCTCGACGCCCGGCAGGCGACATTGACAGGCTGCGGCGCAACATGCGTATTCGCAGGCATTGGGGGATACGCCAAGCGGTGCTGTTCGAAGGGGCGGGGTTTCTTGAACGACAGCATTGGCGGGGGCGCCGGACGAGCGGGCATTGCAGCCTGAGGCAGTGTGCCGCTCGCTCCTGGCTTATCCCTTTACTCGCAAAAAGCGCATGCCGGATCGCCTGGCAGCCCAGCTTGGCTGGCTCAAGCCGGCCTGTGCCTCAGCGCAATCGGCACGTGTGACGTGACCAGCCGACGGAACCTCAGCAGCCGGTGCGCCTTTCCAGTCGCTGGATCGGGGCAGCATCCGATCGAACGCGTCAGTGTCCGCGGATTTGGCTGAATGGAAGCCTCGATATGAGCAAACAAAGAGGCCGGAAGAGGTTCATCTTCCGGCCTCGCATTTGCAGGCTGAATTGAAGCCGCTGGATCCGGGTTATGCCGGGTCCAGGGAGATCAAAAATCAGACCGAATAGTACATGTCGTATTCGACGGGATGCGGTGTCATTTCGAAGCGCATCACCTCGGCCATCTTCAACTCGATGTAGCTGTCGATCTGGTCGTCGTCGAAGACGCCGCCGGCCTTCAGGAAGCCGCGGTCCTTGTCGAGGCTCTGGAGCGCCTCACGCAGCGAGCCGCAGACGGTCGGGATCTTCTTCAGCTCCTTCGGCGGCAAATCGTAGAGATCCTTGTCCATCGGCTGGCCGGGATGAATCTTGTTCTTGATCCCGTCGAGGCCGGCCATCAGCATGGCGGCAAAGGCGAGATAGGGGTTCGCGCCCGGATCGGGGAAGCGGACCTCGACGCGCTTCGACTTTGGCGACGAGCCGAACGGGATGCGGCAGGATGCCGAGCGGTTGCGCGCCGAATAGGCGAGCAGCACCGGCGCCTCGTAGCCCGGCACCAGGCGCTTGTAGGAATTGGTCAGCGGGTTGGTGAAGGCGTTGATGGCCTTGGCGTGCTTGATGATGCCGCCGATATAGAACAGGCAGCTTTCCGAGAGGCCGGCATACTCGTTGCCGGCGAAGGTCGGCTTGCCTCCTTTCCAGATCGACTGGTGGACATGCATGCCCGAGCCGTTGTCGCCGAAGATCGGCTTCGGCATGAAGGTGGCGGTCTTGCCATAGGCATTGGCGACCTGATGCACGACATATTTGTAGATCAGCATCTTGTCGGCGTTGCGGACCAGCGTGTCGAACTTGATGCCGAGTTCGTGCTGGGCCGCAGCCACCTCGTGGTGATGCTTCTCGACCCGCACGCCCATCTCGGCGAGCACGGTCAGCATCTCGGAGCGCATGTCCTGCGCCGAATCGATCGGCGGCACCGGGAAATAACCCCCTTTGATGCGCGGACGGTGGCCGAGATTGCCGGTTTCGTAGTCGGTGTCGTCATTGGACGGCAGTTCGGTGGAATCGAGCCTGAAGCCGGTGTTATAGGGATCGGCTTTGTACTTGACGTCGTCGAAGACGAAGAACTCGGCTTCCGGGCCGACATAGATGGTGTCGCCGATCCCTTCCGACTTCATGTAGGCCTCCGCCTTCTTGGCAGTGCCGCGCGGGTCGCGGTTGTAGGATTCGCCCGAAACCGGATCGAGGATGTCGCACAGGATGACCATCGTCGACTGCGCGAAAAACGGATCCATGTGGACCGTTTCAGGATCGGGCATCAGCACCATGTCGGACTCGTTGATCGCCTTCCAGCCGGCGATCGAAGAACCATCGAACATCACGCCATCGGCGAACATGTCTTCCTCGACCTCGATGACATCCATCGTCACGTGCTGCAGCTTGCCCTTCGGGTCGGTGAAGCGCAGGTCAACGAACTTCACATCGTTGTCCTTGATCTGCTTCATGATGTCTTTGGCTGTCGTCATGTCATGTATCCCTGTGGTGACGTTTTTTAATAATGACGTTTCGGAAGATGGGCGAGGTGTCAGACCGCATCCATGCCGGTTTCGCCGGTGCGGATGCGCACAACTTCCTCGATGTTCGAGACGAAGATCTTGCCGTCGCCGATGCGCCCAGTCTGGGCCGCCTTGCGGATGGCTTCGATGGCGCCTTCAACCGCATCGTCGCCGAGCACGACCTCGATCTTCACCTTGGGCAGGAAGTCGACGACATATTCGGCGCCGCGATAAAGCTCGGTGTGGCCCTTCTGGCGTCCAAAACCCTTGGCCTCGGTCACGGTGATGCCTTGCAGTCCGGCCTCCTGAAGCGCTTCCTTCACTTCGTCCAGCTTGAATGGCTTGATGATCGCTTCGATCTTTTTCATGTAAAAAGTGGCCTCCACTGCCAAAAAAACGGGTTGTGAGCCCCGCTTGCGCCTCCATCAAGCACGAATTGTGCCAATTGGCGGGATTTCAAGCGGTGTCATTCGATTCCAGAACATGCCGCACGAAGATGCAAATTCGCATCGTTCACTGCATCCAGCGCGCGACGGATGGCTGCAGCCTACGCGGCGTCGGTGTTTATGTCTGCCCGATATTTAGGCGTATTGCTTATTTGGTGGGCATTGCTCAGCTTGGCTGGGACCGCGCCAACTCCTCTGCGTTTGCGTCGAGCCGAAAACTGGACAATGCTTTATCGAATGCGGATCGGCAATCCATGAGCAACGAACTTCTTTCTCCCGAGGAGATGAGCGAGGCGGATCGGTTGACGATTGCCGCCGGCGCAATCGACGGCATCGGCCTGATGCGCCGTGCAGGCGAAGCCGTCGCGGCCGAAATTTTCAGGCGCGATCCGGCAGCGAAGCGGGTCCATGTGCTTTGCGGTCCCGGCAACAATGGCGGCGATGGCTATGTCGTGGCCCGCTGCCTGGCAACCGCTGGCGTCGACACGGTGGTCTGGGCGACGGGCACGCCGAAGCCGGGCAGCGATGCCGCGCTTGCCGCCGGCGAATGCCCGGTCAAACCTCGGCCGCTGGCGAATTTCGCGGCCGAAGCCGGCGCTGTCGTCGTCGACGCTCTTTACGGAGCAGGGCTGTCCAAACCGCTGTCCGGTGAAGCGGCGAGAACGGTTGGCGTGGTGACAAGCCTGGCCTTGCCGGTCGTCGCGGTCGATCTGCCATCAGGCGTTTCCGGGGACAGCGGCCAAGTGCTCGGCCATGCTTTTCGGGCTGGGGTCACCGTCACCTTCGCCCGCAAAAAACCTGGTCATCTTTTGCTGCCCGGGCGCGAGCTGTGCGGGGAGATCGTGCTCGCCGATATCGGTATCGCCGATGGTCTCATTGCCCGGATTCGGCCCCAGGCGTTCGAGAACTCGCCGGCGCTTTGGCTCAGCGCCTTTCCGATTCCGGGCGTCGATACGCACAAGTACAAGCGCGGCCATGTCGGCGTCTTTTCCGGCGGCCCGAGCGCCACTGGCGCGGCGCGGCTTGCGGCGCTTGCCGCGGCGCGAAGCGGGGCAGGGGCGGTCACCGTCCTGTCCCCGGCGAAAGCCATGCAGGTCAATGCCGCGCATCTGACCTCGATCATGCTGCGCAAAGCAAATGACAGCGCCGACATCGACGCCTTCATCGGCGAACGCCGGCCCTCCGCTTTTGTACTGGGCCCTGGCTTCGGTGTCGGTGAAAGAACGCGGAATTTTGCTCTCACGCTGCTTGCCGCTGGCCAGCAGCGGAACGTTTCCGCCTCGGTCGATGGTCTGGTGTTCGACGCCGACGCGATCACCTCGTTTCGCGAGAAGCCGGATGTCCTGTTCGAAGCCTCGCGCCAGCCGAGCGCGCCGTCGCTGGTGATGACGCCGCATGAAGGCGAGTTCGCCAGGCTGTTTGCTGACATCGCGGGTGGCGCCGTTTCGTCCAAGTTGGGCAGGGCTCGTATGGCCGCCACCCGTGCCAATGCCGTGATCGTCTATAAGGGCGCCGACACCGTAATCGCTGCTCCCGATGGCAAGGCCGCGATAAACTCCAATGGCGCGCCGTGGTTGGCAACCGCCGGTTCGGGCGACGTGCTCTCGGGGCTCGTGGCCGGCTTCCTGGCGCAAGGCATGCCGGCCTTCGAGGCGGCGTGCGCGGCGGTATGGATCCATGCCGAGGCCGGCAGCCGGTTCGGGCCGGGGCTGATCGCCGAGGATTTCCCGCTGGCGCTGGTGCCTGTGCTGCGTGAACTGGTGGCGGCTCGCGGCGCGCGCTGACTTGCCGCGACATTCAGCTTACAGCGGAATGTTGTCGTGCTTTTTCCAGGGGTTCTGCATGTCCTTGTTGCGCAGCATTCGCAGCGCGCGGGCGATGCGGCGGCGGGTCGAATGCGGCATGATCACCTCGTCGACATAGCCGCGCTCGGCGGCGACGAAGGGTGACAGGAAGCGGTCTTCGTAAGTCTTTGTATGGGCAGCGATCTTTTCGGCGTCTCCGATGTCCTTGCGATAGATGATCTCGACCGCGCCCCTGGCGCCCATCACGGCGATCTGCGCCGTCGGCCAGGCATAGTTCATATCGCCACGCAGGTGTTTCGAAGCCATCACGTCATAGGCGCCGCCATAGGCCTTCCTGGTGATGACGGTGATCTTCGGCACGGTCGCCTCGGCATAGGCGAAGAGCAGTTTGGCGCCGTGCTTGATCAGCCCGCCATATTCCTGCGCCGTGCCCGGCAGGAAGCCCGGAACGTCGACGAAGGTGACGATCGGAATCGAAAAACAGTCGCAGAAGCGCACGAAGCGCGCCGCCTTGCGGCTGGCGTCGGAATCGAGCACGCCGGCCAGCACCATGGGCTGGTTGGCGACGAAGCCGACCGTGCGGCCTTCAATACGTCCGAAGCCGGTGACGATGTTCTTGGCGAAACTTTGCTGGATCTCGAAGAAATCACCCTCGTCGGCGACTTTCAGGATCAGCTCCTTGATATCGTAAGGCTTGTTGGCGTTGTCGGGGATCAGCCGGTCGAGCGACAGATCGTGATCGGTGACCGACTGGTAGCATTCAATCTCGGGAATCTCCGATGTGTTCGAGGCCGGCAGCAAATCGACCAGCCGGCGCATCTGCAGCAGTGCTTCGACGTCGTTGTCATAGGCGCCGTCGGCGATCGAGGATTTCGTCGTGTGAACGGAAGCGCCGCCGAGGCTCTCGGCGGTCACCGTCTCGTTGGTGACGGTCTTCACCACGTCCGGTCCAGTGACGAACATGTAGGAGGTGTCGCGCACCATGAAGATGAAGTCGGTCATGGCCGGCGAATAGACGTCGCCGCCAGCGCAAGGCCCCATGATCACGGAAATCTGCGGAATGACGCCCGACGCCAGCACATTGCGCTGAAAGATCTCGGCGTAGCCGCCGAGTGCAGCCACGCCTTCCTGGATGCGGGCACCGCCGGCATCGTAGAGGCCGATGATCGGCGCGCGGTTGCGCAGCGCCATCTCCTGCACCTTGATGACCTTTTCGGCATGCGCTTCCGACAGCGAGCCGCCGAACACGGTAAAATCCTTGGCGAAAAGGTAGACGGGACGGCCGTTGACGGTGCCCCAGCCGGTGACAACGCCATCGCCGGCGATCTTGGTCTTTTCCATGCCGAAGTCGGTCGAACGGTGCTCGACATACATGTCGAACTCCTCGAACGAACCCTCGTCGAGAAACACCTCGATGCGTTCGCGGGCGGTGAGCTTGCCCTTCTTGTGCTGCGCGTCGATGCGAGCCTGACCGCCGCCCATGCGGGCGATCTCGCGACGACGCTCGAGTTCCTTCAGCACGTCCTTCATTCTCGATCTCCTGCGCGGGCTGCTTTGTGGTAATGATGCCCGCAGGTGAGCGCAAGCGTCGCTTTTTCGAGGCGTTTTGTTGCGCTGCAACATGATGCCCTTGCATTTCAGAGCGAACTCAGCCATATGCACGGCATAGGCGCTTGGGCCGGACCGATCCGGCCTTCTCCTCGAATGAGACTGGTTGCGTCTGTTTTCCCTCTTTCCTGCTGATCGACCCCGATTGGTTAGCAAGGTGGCGAAAAAGCCCCGTGGCATGATGCCTGCGGGCACGACAGCGCAGCCGCGCGGACGAACACGTCCGCCGCCTTGTCGTTCCATGACAATTGATTCGACGGCAGGTTGCGCCCTGCCGCCATTGATGTTTGCGGCCAGAGGCCGCGTGAAAGAAGAATATTTTGACCAACGAAAACACTTTGCCCGGCAACGACACTGGAGAACTCTCCGGTTTCGCAGCACTGGGAATCACGGGTGCGCTGCTCAAGGCCACCCATGCCGCCGGCTTCACCGATCCGAAGCCGATCCAGGCTCAGGCGATCCCGCCGCAGATGGAAGGCCGTGACATTTTCGGCATCGCCCAGACCGGCTCCGGCAAAACTGCGGCCTTCGCGCTGCCGATCCTGTCGAAGATCATTGCGCTCGGCACCAAGCGCCGGCCGAAGACGGCACGCGCGCTGATCCTGGCGCCGACTCGTGAGCTCGCCGTGCAGATCGAGGACACCATCAAGATCCTCGCCAAGGGCGCGCATGTCTCGACCGCGCTCGTGCTGGGCGGCGTCTCGCGCTTCAGCCAGGTGAAGAAGGTTGCGCCTGGTGTCGACATCCTGATCGCCACGCCTGGCCGGTTGACCGATCTGGTGCGCGAAGGCGACCTCATGCTTGCCGACACCAAATGGCTGGTGCTCGACGAGGGCGACCGCATGCTCGACATGGGCTTCATCAATGACGTCAAGCGCATCGCCAAGGCGACCGCGCCGGACCGTCAGACGGTGCTGTTCTCCGCGACTATGCCCAATGAAATCGCCGAACTGGCGAAAGGCCTGCTGAAGAACCCAATCCGTGTCGAAGTCGCGCCGCAAAGCACGGCGGCGGCCGAGATCGCGCAGAGCGTCGTCCTTGCCCGCACCAAGCAGAAGCGCCAAGTGCTGTCGACGATGCTCGCCGACGAGACGATGAAGTCCGTCATCATCTTTTCGCGCACCAAGCACGGCGCCGACCGGGTAACCAAGGACCTCGAGCGCGACGGCTTCAAGGCCGCTGTCATCCACGGCAACAAGTCGCAGAATGCGCGGCAGAAGGCACTGAACGATTTCCGCGAGGGTTCGGTGCGCATTCTGGTGGCCACCGATATCGCCGCGCGCGGCATCGACGTGCCCGGCATCAGTCATGTCGTGAATTTCGACCTGCCTGATGAGGCGGAGAGCTATGTCCACCGCATCGGCCGCACCGGCCGCAACGGCCGGGACGGCATTGCGATTACGCTCTGCGATCCGTCCGAGAACAGCAAGCTGCGCCAGGTCGAACGCATCATCCGCGCCAAGCTGCCTGTTGTCGCCGACCATCTCGGCAGCCCCGATCCGCAGCGCAACCCGGCTGAGAAGAACGAGCGCTTCGAGCCTGCCAATGACCGAAACGACCGCAATGGCCGTCGCGACGGCAGGCGGCCGGGCGGCCAGAACAACGGCTCCGGCAAGAAGCGCTTCGGTGACAAGCCGGCCTTCGCTGGCGACCGCAAACCGGAAGGCGCCAAGCCCTTCAAGGGCAACAATAAACGCCGCTTCGGCGGCAAGCGGCCCGCGGCGCGGGCCGCGTAGGCAGGCCGCTTCGTATTGGCCGGGCATTTGCGTGCCCGGCTGGTCACCAGTGAGATAAAGGGCGACCGCGGTGAGGCTGCGGTCGCCCTTTCCGTATGGAAGCTCGGGCTACTTCGCGACCGCCTCGATCCAGACGGCAATTCTTTGTGCAAGGAAGGTCGTGGTCGATGGCGACAGGGCGTCGCCGGCGATGACGTGGTTGTCGGGATCGCCGGTATCGTCGACCGGAACCAGCTCGTGCGGCGCGCCCCAACGCCCGGCGATTTCACGCGTGCGGTCAGGCCGCACCACGCTGTCCGAATCCGAAAAGATGAAGAGGGCAGGGACCACCGCTTTCTCCACCGGCGCGCCATAGGCAAGTTCCGTCAGCGCCTGCATCGGCAGCGTCGCGGCAAGGGGATATCTGGTGGTCCAGAATTTCTCGTGCAGCGCGTTGCGCGGCATGAAGCTGCGCTCCTTGCCGGCGACGAGTTCGGCTATTTGTTTGCCCCATCGCATGGTCAGGATCCCGGCGCCCGACGCCTTGACGCCGAAATTCGGCGAGATGAACGCGATCGCCGCCACGCCGTCCGAAGCACCCGGTTGTGTTGCCGCCCAGGCCGCCAGCGAGCCGCCGGTCGAGGTGGAGATGACGATCACCTTGTCGCCGATGGCCCGGCCGATCGCGAGCGCCTCCTCATAGTCGTTGATCCAGGCATCGACGCTGCCTTGCGTCATGGCCGCGCCATCCTGCCCGTGGCCGGTGAGGCGGGTAAAGAACAGATTGGCGTCGAGCTGGTCGGCAACCTCGTCGGGCAGCGGGCGGAGCTCGCCTTTCGACGCCGAAAAGCCGTGGATATAGACGATCGACAGCCGTGTCCTGGCATGCACCATCGGATTGGCCCAGATGATCTCTTTCTCCAGCCCGTCACGGATGCCGGATATCGCCGCTTCCGTCCTGGCCACATAGGCCTGCGGATCGTCGCCGATTGCGGCTGGATCGAAGCGGATCGTGGTGTCGACGGGAACCCGCGGGCCGAGCACGAAGGCCAGTGCGAGGATGGCGACTAACCCCAGCACAGCAAGCACGATTCGTCGCCCCATCGCAGACTCCAAACGCAACAACAACAAACCTACGGCGGCGGCGGGGAACAGGCAACGACCGGCCCGGCGATGAAGCCGCCGATCCGCTGGCTTCTATTCGCTCGGCGGCTTGCGGTCGTAATTCAGCGGCCGTGCCTTCCAGCTCGTCATGAGGCTGATCACGCCTCGGTACACCGGTCTCGGCAACAGGCTGAGCAGCTTCAGGGGCCAGCTCGTCCGGCGCGGGAATGTGACCTCGAAGCCGCCGGATTTGATACCCCGCACCATGCGCCGCGTCGCTCGGCTGACCGGCATCAGCCCCGGCATGGGCAGCATGTTCTTCTCGGTCAGCGGTGTGTCTATGAAGCCCGGATTCATGACCTGGACGCGCACGTTCATCTTGTCGAAATCGTATTTCAGCGATTCGGCCAGGATGTTGATCGCCGCTTTGGTGCCGCCATAAGCGGCCGTCGTCGGCCAGCCGAAATAAGCGGTGACCGAGCCGACCAGCACGATATGGCCGCGCGCCCGCACCCGCATGCGTTCGACGACCGGCACCAGCCCGTTGATGATGCCGAAATAGTTGACCTCGAAAGACCGGCGAAAATCGCTGACGACGAGAGCCTCGCCAGGCGTGGAAATGTAATTGCCCGCGTTTAAGACGGCGAGCACGATGGGGCCAAGCTCGTTTTCGATCGCAGCGACGGTTCTCGCCATGCGCGGCTCGTCGGTCACATCGCAGGGAAAAGCCTTGACCTTGCCTGGCATCTGCGCGGTCTCGACAATGAGCGTGTCGATCGGATCGCCATCGGGTGCGGTTACGGCCACCGCATAGCCCTGGGACGCAAGATCCCTGGCCAGCGAACGGCCGATGCCGCTGCTGCCTCCCGTGACCCAGGCGACGCCATGCTTCGGGTCGGCCCGATAAAGTGTCATGCTGCGCCCCCGTCGAATTGTTCTTGGCTTTTGCTCTAACCGCGAAGAAATCGAATGAAAAGAGCGGTTTTCGATGCCGGTCCCAAATGAACCGCGCGGATACGCCCGGCACCAGGGAGAGGCCGGCGCAAATGCAGTGCAGAAAATGCGACTGGACCAGGCAAATTCTTGCCTTGAAACCGAAGCTTCGGGTTTCTAGGGTTTCGCCGCAGCTACACAAGGACTCCCGAATGCCCCGCTCCGTGATCGACGCTATCGGCAACACGCCATTGATCCGCCTCAACAGGGCTTCGGAAGAAACCGGCTGCGAGATCCTGGGCAAGGCCGAATTCATGAATCCCGGACAGTCGGTCAAGGACCGCGCCGGCCTGTTCATCATCCGCGATGCCGAAGAGCGTGGGCTGCTCAGGCCGGGCGGCGTCATTGTCGAGGGCACGGCCGGCAATACGGGCATCGGGCTGACGCTGGTCGCCAAGGCGCTCGGCTACCGCACCGTCATCGTCATTCCCGAAACGCAGAGCCAGGAGAAGAAGGACACGATCAAGCTGCTCGGCGCCGAGCTGATCGAGGTTCCGGCCGTGCCGTACAAGAACCCCAACAATTACGTGAAATTGTCGGGGCGGCTGGCTGAGCAAATGGCGCGTTCGGAGCCGAACGGCGCTATCTGGGCCAACCAGTTCGACAATGTCGCCAACCGCGACGGGCACATCCGCACCACGGCGCAGGAGATCTGGAGCCAGACCGGCGGCAAGGTCGACGGCTTCGTCTCGGCGGTCGGCTCGGGCGGAACGCTGGCCGGCGTCGCTTTCGGACTGAAGGCGAAAAACAGGGACGTCAAGATTGCTCTCGCAGATCCGCTGGGCGCCGCGCTCTACAGTTTCTACACCAGCGGTGAGCTGAAGTCGGAAGGCAGTTCGATCACCGAAGGCATCGGGCAGGGGCGCATCACAGCCAACCTCGATGGGTTCACGCCCGACTTTTCGTTCCAGATTCGTGATGAGGATGCGTTGCCGATCGTCTTCGACCTGGTCCAGGAGGAAGGCCTTTGCGTCGGCGGTTCGACCGGCATCAACATAGCGGGCGCGATCCGACTGGCGCGTGAACTCGGCCCCGGCCATACCATCGTGACCATTCTTTGCGACTACGGCACACGCTACCAATCGAAACTGTTCAATCCCGAATTCCTGCGCGAAAAGAAGCTGCCGGTGCCCGGCTGGATGGAAGAGAAATCAGATATTTCCGTGCCGTTTGAAAAGGTCGTGTGATGGCGCACAAGACCGAAGCGCTGTTTCGCGACGACGCCTATCTCAGGACGGCCGATGCCGTGGTGGTCGCCGTCAACGAGCGCGGCGGCATCGTTCTGGACCGCACCATCTTCTATGCCACCTCGGGCGGGCAGCCGGGCGATAGCGGCCATCTCCAGCGCGCCGATGGCAGCCGCATCGTCCTGGCCGCCACCATCACCGGGGAAACAAAGGACGAGATCATCCACGTGCCGGCGCCGGAACAAGCCGCGCCTGCGGTCGGCGAGCGCCTGAAGCTCGCAATCGACTGGGAGCGACGTCATCTCTTGATGCGCATGCATGCCGCTTGCCATTTGCTCACCGTCGTCTGCCCGTTTCCGATCACCGGCGCGGCGGTTTCGGAAGACGACAGCCGTGTCGATTTCGACATTCCCGACGCCAGCTTCAGCAAGGAAGACGTGACGGCTGGCCTGATGGGCCTGGTGCGGGCCGATCATCCGATCTTTACCAGGCTGATCAGCGACGAGGAACTGGCCGCCAATCCGGGTCTGGTGAAGTCCAAGAATGTCCGTCCGCCGCTAGGTACCGGCAAAATCCGACTGGTCTGCATCGGCGAGAATGCTTCGGTGGACAGTCAGCCCTGTGGTGGCACCCATGTCAAAAGCACCGGCGAGATCGGCGAAATCCATATCGGCAAGATTGAGAAGAAGGGGCGTGAAAACCGGCGCTTCCGCATCCGGTTTGGACCGATGCCCCAAACATGATCTCGAAAGCTACGATGTTTTCGGACAAGATCATGCGGCAAGGCAAGACAACGTCTGGTCAATGGCGGCAGGAGAACCACAATGGCTGAAGACAGTCCTTTCACCGTCGACGCGGACTGGTTGCAGGAGCGTTTGGGCCAGCCTGGCCTGACGATTGTCGATGCATCCTGGTATCTTCCGGCGCAAAACCGCGACGCGCGCGCCGAGTATGACGCTGGGCACATTCCGGGCGCCCGCTTCCTGGATCAGGACGCGGTCTCCGATCCGGACGCCGCGCTGCCGCATACGCTGCCGTCGCCGCAGCATTTCGCGCAGTATGTCGGCGCGATGGGCGTTTCGGCAGATGACACGATCATCGTCTATGACGGCCCGGGCTTTTTCTCGGCACCTCGGGCTTGGTGGATGTTCCGGGTGATGGGCGTCTTCCAGACCTATATCCTTGACGGCGGTTTCGATGGCTGGAAAGCGGCAGGTCGGCCGGTGACGGCCGAACCGACCAAAATCGCGCCAAGCGTGTTCCACGCCGATTTCGACGCCGGCCGGGTCGCCAGCCTTGCCGAGATGCGCCGCATCGTCGAAACCCGGGAAAGCCAGATTGCCGATGCACGCGGGGCAGGACGCTTCACCGGCGCGGAGCCGGAGCCGCGTGCGGGCGTCCGTTCCGGCCATATGCCGGGCGCGCGCAACTTGCCTTATTCGGCGCTGTCGGAAAACGGCGTGCTTCTGCCGAAGGAGCGGTTGCGCAAGGTGGTCGAGGACGCCGGCCTCGATCTGTCGAAGCCAATCGTCACTTCCTGCGGCTCCGGCGTTACGGCGGCGGTGATCACGCTTGCGTTGGAAACGCTTGGCCATACCGACAACAGGCTTTACGACGGCTCATGGACCGAATGGGGCGGTCTCTCCGACACACCAGTCGTGACAGGCAAGGAATGACGATGGAAAACGGCGAGCTGAAGGACATCGAAGTCACGGTGACGTTCCTCGAGATGCATGCGCCACCGGCCGTGTCGCCGCCCATGCCCTACAACCGCCAGGTCGCACTCCTGAAAACTAAGGACATTCCGCTGCATTTCTACCGGTACCTGATGGATCGGGTGGGGCGTAAATGGCACTGGGTCAATGTGCTGAGGCTGGATGACGACGAGCTTTCGGCCGGCATCCACCGCGAGGATCGCGACATCAGGGTGCTCTATCTCGATGGCGCGCCCGCCGGTTTTTTCGACCTCAAGCCGCATCTGCCGGAAGAAGTCGAGCTTGCCTATTTCGGCATGATGGAACACGCCACCGGGCAAGGCATCGGCCGCTGGTTCCTGGGATCGGCGATCGCCGCGGCTTGGTCGTATGGACCGAAGCGGGTGACGGTGCAGACCTGCACGCTCGACCATCCTGCTGCCTTGCCGCTCTACCAGAAGCTCGGCTTCGCGCCGGTGGCGCAGAAGAAGGAGACCGTTCACCCTCTGCCCTTCGCCGAGCGCTCGGCCAGCGTCATGCGGCCATAGCGACGCCCTCACAAAAGCTGAACCTCTCGTTCATCCGCGCTTCAGCCTGTCTCTGCCATCTTGCCCGCACATAATACGGGCCGAAGGAGAAAAGACATGCTGACCCGCCGTACCCTTGCCGCCGCGCTGATCGCGGCAATCGCAATGCCCGGTCTCGCCGCCGCGCAGGCGACAACGCCTTCGGCCGCAACCATCGAACGAAAGCTCGAGGCGGCACCCCGCGTGAAGCTGCGCCCGAACGAGCGCGTCACCATCCGTGAGTTCAAGCGCCGGCCGGACCTGCGCCGCATGGCCCGGTCGATCGATATCCAGTCGATCAATTTCGCTTTCGGCTCGGCCGCGATCTCCAGCTCGCAATACGACAAGATCGACACTATCGCCGATGCGTTGCAGCGTATCCTGCGCCGCAACCCCGGGGCGCGCGTCCTCATCGAGGGCCATACCGACGCCGTCGGCTCCTTCCAATCGAACCGGATCCTGTCGGAACAGCGCGCCGCCTCGCTGAAGCGCACGCTGGTGCGCGAGTTCGGCGTGCCGGCCTATGCTTTGGAGACGGTCGGTTATGGCGAGGAATTCCTGCTGGTGCAGACGCAGAACGAAAACTGGCGGAACCGGCGGGTCACCCTCCGTCGCTTTGACGACTTCATTCGCTGAGGGAGTTCCGACAATCCGGTGAAGTTCGCCTTGCCTTGGTCGGCTGGAACAAGCCGACCAAGGGCCAATGATTGTCAGGAATCGGGTGGGACGCGGGGGCTGATGCGCATAATTTCCGATCAATGACAGCGGAGATTTTCGCCATGACCATCCAGTTCAAAGCCTTGCCGACACAAGATGTACGAGCGCTTCAGCGCGGCGGGCCCGATGCCTATGGAAACACGCCCGAGCGTAAGGTCTCCGACGGCGACGGCATGCCATGCCGGCATTGCCTGAAGAACATCGCCGACGGAGACGACTATCTCATCCTGGCCTACCGGCCATTCCCCAAACTTCAGCCCTATGCCGAGACCGGACCGATCTTCCTTCACGCGCAGGAATGCGAGCGCGCCGCGGAATCTCAGGCACTTCCCGAAATTCTCGAAAGCCCGGACTATATCGTGCGCGGCTACGGCACGGATGACCGCATCGTCTATGGCAGCGGTGGCGTCATTGCGACCGATGCGATCGCCGCGCGCGCCGAGGCTCTCTTGGAACGCGACGAGATTGCCTACGTGCATGTCCGCTCGGCGCGCAACAATTGCTTCCAGTGCCGGATCGAACGTGTCTGACGGGCGCATGTGGCGGTGCGATAGCGGAGCGCTGTCGTACTCCTGTCATACCATTGCGGTACACGGGTAGCCGTCGATCGATTTGTCGACCGCGGATGAACCGGCGGCAAATCTCGACATCGAGGAAGCGGGGCCTTGGCTCCGCTTTTTTGTTTGCCTGAACCTTCCACAGAAATTTTCTGCGCAAAGAAGCATATGGGCTTCGACTATTTGCCTAGAGGGCTCAGTTAAACTTGCAATTGGCGCCGAGACGCAGGTTGCGGCACATGTTTTAAGTCCGAGCCGGGTGCAGGCCTGACAGCCGCCAATCCGGAAAGAAAAAACCCGCCGGGAATGACCGGCGGGCTGACGGGAGGCAGGTATCCTCTCAGGAGAATCAGGCCGCGAGAACCGCCTTCGGTTCGACCAGTTCGTAGCCGAGCGCTTCGGCGACCGCACGGTTGGTGATCTTGCCTCTGTGGACGTTGAGTCCATTGCGCAGATGATGGTCGTCGACCAGCGCCTTCAGGCCCTTGTCAGCGAGCTGAAGGCCATAGTGCAGAGTCGCGTTGTTGAGTGCATGTGCTGAGGTGACCGGCACGGCGCCCGGCATGTTGGCGACGCAATAGTGGATGACGCCGTCGACCTCGTAGGTCGGCTCGGCATGTGTGGTCGCGTGCGAGGTCTCGAAGCAGCCGCCCTGGTCGATGGCAACGTCGACCAGCACCGACCCCTTCTTCATGCCCGAAAGCATTTCGCGCGAGACCAGCTTCGGCGCCGCAGCACCCGGGATCAGCACGGCGCCGACAACGATGTCGGCGGAAAAGCACTCTTCTTCCAGAGCCTCCACGGTCGAGTAGCGGGTATGGACGCGGCCGGCAAAGAGGTCATCGAGCTGGCGCAGGCGCGGGATCGAGCGGTCGATGATGGTGACGTCGGCGCCCAGGCCAGCCGCCATCCTGGCTGCGTGCAGGCCGACGACGCCGCCGCCGAGCACGGTGACCTTGCCGGGCAGCACGCCGGGCACGCCGCCGAGCAGCACGCCGCGGCCGCCATTGGCCTTCTGCAGCGCCGTGGCGCCGGCCTGGATCGACAGGCGGCCGGCGACTTCCGACATCGGCGCCAGCAACGGCAGGCCGCCCCGGTCGTCGGTCACCGTTTCATAGGCGATGGCGGTAACGCCCGAAGCGAGCAGGCCCTTGGTCTGTTCCGGATCCGGAGCAAGGTGAAGATAGGTGTAGAGGATCTGGCCATCGCGCAGTTGGGCCCATTCGTTAGGCTGCGGCTCCTTGACCTTGACGATCATATCCGACTTGGCGAACACATCGGCCGCCGTCTTGGCGATGGTGGCGCCGGCAGCGCGATAGGCGTTGTCGTCGGCTCCGATGCCGGCCCCGGCGCCGGTCTCGACCAGCACCTCATGTCCGTGGGCGACATATTCGCGGACCGAGCCGGGCGTAAGTCCGACGCGATATTCATGATTCTTGATTTCCCGGGGGCAGCCGACGCGCATTTTCTTTTCTCCTGACACGGCCCTTCGGGGCTCGTTCCCTGTATTGACGCAGTCAACCACGAATCGTTGCGTAAGTGTTTGCGAATGCACTTGCAGGAGGGTTCGCTATTCGATAATTGTTGCGTAGAATGCGCAAAAATTCGCAGGAATCACGAAGAATGCCACTCGACAGGATTGATATCGCCATTCTGGAGACCTTGCAGAAGGATGGCAGGATGCCGAACGCCGCCCTTGCCGAAAGGGTCGGCCTGTCGCAGTCGGCCTGTTCGCGCCGGCTCGACAATCTGGAGAAATCCGGAACCATCCGCGGCTATCATGCCCGGCTTTCCAATGCAGCACTTGGTCACCAGATGACGGCGATCGTGCACATATCGCTGTCGGGCCAGTTCGAGAAGACGCTGTCGGATTTCGAGGCTGCGATCAAGCGCTGCCCGAACGTGCTGTCCTGCCACCTGATGTCGGGCGAGTACGACTACATTCTCAGAATCGCTGCCAAGGACCTTGCCGACTACGAACGCATCCACAAGGAATGGCTGTCGGCGATGCCGCATGTGACGAAGATCAATTCGTCTTTTGCCCTGCGCGAAATCGTCGACCGGACGGCGATGGGCCTGAAGCCCGAAATGGCCTGAGCATTCTCAGCCTTCCATGCCTTCAGCCGTCTACGCCTTGGCAGCCTCCGTCACGATCCGGTCCATCGGGATATCGTGCGGCTGCGGGTAGATGGTGGCGATGCGCTGCAATTCGTAGCCGACGCCGATGACCAGCGGCTTGAACGGCATCGCCGCCAGCGTTCGGTCATAGAACCCGCCGCCATAGCCCAGGCGATAATTGCCGGAATCGATGCCGACGATCGGCGAGATGACGATGTCGGGCAAGACCGGTTCGCCCTCGGCCGGAATCGGAATGTTCCACACGCCCTTCTCCAGCCGGTCGCCCGGAACATAGGCCCGGAAGATCAGCGGCTGTGCCTTTTCGATGACGACGGGCAGCGCGGTGCGCCCGCCTCGTTCATTGATGGCGGCCATCCATGGCCGCAGGTCCGGCTCGCCGCGAAACGGCCAATAGAGGCTGACCATGCGGCCGTCGATATCGCCGATCGCCGCGTCGAGGGCTCCGGCGATGCTCTGCGACATCGCCGTTCGCGCATCGGCGGAAACCGCGAGACGCGCCGCGATCAGGCGTTCCCGTTCGGCCTTGCGCCATCGTCTGACGTCGGTCCAATCGGATATCGGCGCGTGAAACGCGGGATCGAGTTCGTGCATGAAGCATGGCGGCGAGGAATATTGCGCCGGACCCTGGTCGTCGTGATCGTTGGCCATGCTTCACCTCCTCGCTGTTTTCCATAACGCTATACCCGGCGGGGGGATGCGACATGTGCATTCACGACATGGAACGACGAGTCTCGGGCACGGCCTTCGTGTTGTTGCATTGCACAAAAGCTCCTACATCAAAGGCATGCGATATTGCTGGTCAGGGTGAATGCGATGGATCAAGCCAATCACCATGTCGTCGTCGTAGGGGCGGGGTTCGGCGGCCTCGAATTCACCCGCGCTCTCGCCGGTGCGTCCGTGCGCATCACCATGATCGACAAACGCAATCACCATCTTTTCCAGCCGCTGCTCTACCAGGTCGCAACGACGGCGCTGGCGACCTCGGAGGTCGCCTGGCCGATCCGCCACCTGCTGCGCAAGCGCAAGGACGTGACGACGCTGCTCGCCAATGTCACCGGCATCGACCGAGCCGGAAAACGCGTGCTGCTCGATGACGGCAGCACCGTCGCCTACGACACGCTGGTGCTCGCCACCGGCGCCCGACACGCCTATTTCGGCCACGACGAATGGGAGCCGTTCGCGCCAGGGCTGAAGACGCTGGAGGACGCCACCACCATTCGACGGCGCATTCTGCTCGCCTTCGAGCAGGCCGAGCGGGAAACCGATCCTGCCAGGCGCCAGGCGCTGCTGACGATTGCGATCGTCGGCGGTGGTCCGACCGGTGTCGAACTTGCCGGCACCATTGCCGAACTGGCGCACGACACACTGCGCGGCGAATTCCGCAACGTCGACACGCGCGAGACGCGTGTGGTGCTGATCGAGGCTGGCGACCGCATATTGGCCAATTTCGCACCGAAACTGTCCGATTATGCCGGAAAGGCGTTGAAGCGGCTCGGCGTGACGATCGAACTCGGCCGGGCGGTCACGCGCTGCGACGCCGAGGGCGTCGTCTTCGGCGACACGCATCTGCCGGCGAGGACCATATTGTGGGCGGCGGGCGTTGCCGCTTCGCCGGCAGCCGAATGGCTGGGCGCCGCCGCCGACCGGGCGGGAAGGGTGCTGGTTGAACCCGATCTCACCGTGCCGGGCAGCCCCGAGATTTTCGTCATCGGCGACGCCGCTCTCGTGCTGCGGCCCGATGGACGGCCCGTTCCCGGCGTGGCGCCTTCCGCCAAGCAGGAGGGCCGCCATGTTGCCGCGACCATCAAGGCCAGGCTTGCCGGCGATACGAGCGTAAGGCCGTTCCACTACAAGCATGCCGGGGACCTGGCCACGATCGGCAAGCGCGCCGCGGCGATCGATTTCGGCTGGATCAGGCTGACCGGCTGGCCGGCCTGGTGGCTGTGGGGACTGGCGCACATCTATTTCCTGATCGGCTTCCGCAACCGGCTCGCGGTGTCGCTGAGCTGGCTATGGATCTACGTCACGGGCCAACGCAGCGCCCGCCTGATCACGCAGGGCGACGACGACAAGGGCTGATCTTCCGCGCTTGCGCCCGTTCATCCGCGCGTCATCTGTTGCTGATCGACTGACAACTCCGATGCGCGCAACTTCTTGAATGGACTCGAATAGGTTTCAGCGCGAAGTTCGCTTTCGGCCAGGGTCTTTCGTGTCGTCGAAAAGGAGAAAACATGTCGCCGGTCCATTCCGTCTCCCGCCGCGGTCTCCTCGCGGGCGCCGCCGCCACAGGCGCGCTGATTGCGCTTCACCCTTTCTCCGCCCGCGCCCAGGCCAACCAGGCGCATCTCCGGATCATGGAGACCACCGACATCCATGTGAATGTGCTGCCCTATGACTATTACGCCGACAAAGCGAATGACACGATGGGACTGTCGCGCACGGCCTCCCTGATCGACGCGGTGCGCAAGCAAGCCGTTAATTCGATGCTGATCGACAATGGCGACCTGCTGCAGGGCAATCCGATGGGCGACTACATCGCCTATGAAAAGGGCATGAAGGACGGTGACCTGCATCCGATCATGAAAGGCATGAACCTGCTCGGCTACGAGTGCTCGACGTTGGGCAACCACGAATTCAACTACGGCCTGTCCTTCATGGACAAGGTTCTGGCCGGCGCCAATTTCCCCTTCGTCTGCGCCAACCTGATCCGCGGCACCGAGCTTGCCGCGAACCCGCGCGACGACAAGCTCTACCTCAAGCCCTACGTCATCCTCGACAAGAAGATCAGGGACGGTTCAGGCACCGAGCAACCGATCAGGATTGGCATCATCGGCTTCGTGCCGCCGCAGATCATGGTCTGGGATCTCAAGAACCTCGAAGGTAATGTCAGAACGCGCGACATTGTCGAGGCTGCCAAGGCCTGGGTGCCGCAGATGAAGGAAGAGGGCGCCGACATTATCATCGCGCTCTCGCATTCTGGCATCGACATCAAGCAGGGCGATATGATGGAGAACGCATCGTTCTTTGTCGCCGGCGTTGAAGGCATCGACGCGGTGTTCACGGGTCACCAGCATCTGGTGTTCCCTGGCAAGAAGGATTTTCAGGCGCTCGAAGGCGTCGATGCGCAAAAGGGTACGCTGCAGGGCAAGCCGGCCGTCATGGGCGGCTTCTGGGGCTCGCATATGGGCCTGATCGACCTGATGCTGGAGCGCGACGGATCGAAATGGAAGATCGTTTCCGCCACCTCGGAAGCGCGGCCGATCTTCGAACGTGTCGACAACAAGAACAAGCCGACTGTCGCGGACGACAACCGCATCATCGCCGCGCTCGAGCAGGACCATCAGGCAACGCTCGCCTATGTGCGTCGTCCCGTCGGCAAGACCGCAGCGCCGCTCTATTCCTATTTCGCGCTGGTCGCCGACGATCCGTCGGTTCAGGTCGTCAGCCAGGCGCAGACCTGGTACCTCCAGGACATCCTGAAAAACACACAATGGAAGGACGTGCCGCTGCTGTCGGCGGCAGCCCCCTTCAAGGCCGGCGGGCGCAACGGCGCCGACTACTACACCGATGTGCCGGCAGGCGACATCGCCATCAAGAACGTCGCCGACCTCTACCTTTATCCCAACACCGTGCGGGCCGTTGAGATCACCGGAGCGCAGGTCAAGGAATGGCTGGAAATGTCGGCCGGCATCTTCAACCTGATCGAACCTGGCAAGGCCGACCAGGCGCTCATCAACACCGACTTTCCGTCCTACAATTTCGACGTTATCGACGGCGTCACCTACAGAATAGATCTGTCGCAGCCGCCGAAATACGATGCCAAGGGCGGGCTGGCCAATGCTAGTGCCAATCGCATCGTCGGCCTGATGTTCGACGGCAAACGGATTGATCCCAATCAGAAATTTGTCGTTGCAACGAACAACTACCGGGCCGGCGGCGGCGGCAATTTTCCTGACATCGACGCTTCCAAAATTATCTACGAAGCGCCAGACACCAACCGCGACGTCATCGTCCGCTACATCGTCAAGCAGGGCACCATCAACCCGTCGGCGGACGGCAACTGGTCGTTCGCGCCGCTGCCCGGAACCAGCGTCGTGTTCGAGACAGGGCCCAAGGCGAAGGACCTCATCGCCGAAGTGAAGTCATTGAAGATCGAGCCGGCGGGCGCCGGCGAGGCAGGATTTGCGAAACACCGCATCCTTCTCTGACCGCCATTCGCAATTGGGCCGCGGGCCATTTCTGGATCATGCCCGGCCAGTCGCCCGGCGACGAGATCGAAGGCGCGCCGGCATTGATTTGGCAGTTCCAGGTGCCGAGAGTTCATATACCGGACGAGGGTCGACACGGATCCCGTCTTTGCCTGGCGGAAACGTCTATGAGCACAGCCGGGCTTATGCGATAGATTAGCCATGCGTTATGTCATCGTCATCGCCGCCGTTGCGTTTTTCCTGATCTGGGACGGTCTCTACAACCAGGGCCGGTACCTCGATATGACGGTGAGGAATGTCTCTCACGTGGTGCGTTACGTCACCGGCAAGGCCTAGTTCCCGTTCAGGTCTCGTGCATCCCGGGCGCGTCGCAAGGACGCGCGGCACCCTGAACGGTTGACCTGACGGTTTCGTCGTCACAAAAGACCCCGGATTTTTGATCGAGGAGGCGGGGTTGATCCGGCATATTGTTTTCTTCAGCGCGCGGCGTGGCGAGGATGTGGAGGCAGTGCGCTCTGGGCTGCTGGCGCTCGGCGGCATTCCCCATTCCAGCCTGTTCGAGGTGACGCTGAACACCAAGGTCGATCCGCTGTCGGATGAGATCGACGTGGTCGTCTATGCCGAATTCACGGATGCCGCCGCATTGGCCGCCTACAAGGCGCATCCGCTCTATGCGCAGACCACCAGCAGGGTCAAGCCATTGCGCGAACTGCGTTATTCCGCCGATGTGGTGGCCGGAAGCTGATTCGGGCGCCCTTGAACCCTTTTGCGCAATGATGCACACCGCGCTGGCATGATCCAAACACCACCCACAGGCACTCATCCGCTCGATCACCTCGTGCTGCCGACCTCGAGCCTGGATGTGGCGCGGGCGCGGCTAACGGCCCTCGGCTTCATCGTCGCGCCGACAGGCATCCATCCATTCGGCACGGAAAATTGCTGCGTCTTCCTCGCGGACGGCACCTATCTGGAACCGCTGGCTGTAGGCGATGATCAGGCCGCGATGAAGGCCGCCGGCCAGGGCAATGTCTTCGTCGCGCGCGACCGGCTCTATCGTGACCGCAATGGCAATGAAGGTTTTTCCGCCGTGGTCCTGACCACGGACGACGCCGATGCGGACCATGCACGCTTTGTCGATGCGAGCCTGTCGGGCGGGGACATGCTGGGCTTTTCGCGGGCGTTCACCGACGCTGCCGGCAAAAGCGACATGGCGTCATTCAAACTGGCCTTCGCGTCGACCGGGGGTTCAACCGATGCGTTCCTGTTCGCCTGCCAGCGCGTCAACGCGCCGGAAGTGGACCGCACAGCGCTGCAGGCTCATGCCAACGGTGCCACGGGAATTGTCGAGATCGTGGCGATCAGCGACGAGCCCGCCGAGCAGCGCCGGCTGATTTCCGTGGCAGTAAACGATCCGACGGCTGACGCGCGCGCCTCCATTTTTCGTCTACCTAACGCTATCTTGGCTGTACTCGACCCGGCCTCTTTCACGGCACGCTTTGGCGTGCCCGCCGGTAAGCCGACGCAACTCCGCTTCGCGGCAGTCGTCTTTTCGGTTCGGCGTGCCGCTGTGGCGGCAGGTCTGCTTGCAGCCAATTCCATCAGATACGATATGTCGGGCAGTGATATCGTCGTGCAGCCGACATCCGGGCAGGGCGCGGCCTTCATCTTTCGGGAGATACAATGAGCAACGCCTTGGCGCCCAATTCATCGGTAACCGTCGGCAATGTCGTCTTCGACAACGCAGCACCGCTGTCGCTGATTGCCGGCCCCTGCCAGTTCGAATCACGCCAGCATGCCTTCGACATGGCCGGCGCGCTGAAGGAATTGACAGGCAGGTTGGGCATCGGCCTCGTCTACAAGACCAGCTACGACAAGGCCAACCGCACCTCCCTGTCGGCTACACGCGGTGCCGGCATGGAAGCGGCGCTCCCGGTCTTCGACGAGTTGCGCAAGGAATTCTCCTTGCCGGTACTGACCGACGTCCACACCGAGGAACAGTGCGCCATCGTTGCGCCGCATGTCGACGTGCTGCAGATCCCGGCCTTCCTGTCGCGCCAGACCGACATGCTGGTTGCCGCCGCAAGGACGGGCAAGGTGATCAACGTCAAGAAGGGACAGTTCCTCGCGCCCTGGGACATGAAGAACGTGGTGGCCAAGATCACCGGCTCCGGCAACCCCAATGTCTTGACCACTGAGCGCGGCGCCTCGTTCGGCTACAACACGCTTGTCTCGGACATGCGGGCCCTGCCCATTATGGCCGACATCGGCGCGCCTGTGATTTTCGACGCCACCCATTCGGTCCAGCAGCCGGGCGGGCAGGGTGGTTCCTCCGGCGGCGAACGCCGCTTTGTCGAGACCTTGGCCCGCGCGGCTGTCGCTGTCGGCGTTGCCGGCGTCTTCATCGAGACCCACCAGGATCCGGATAATTCGACCTCGTCCGACGGACCGAACATGGTGCCGCTGAAGGACATGCCGGCACTTCTGGAAAGGTTGATGGCGTTCGATCGGGTAGCGAAGGCCCGCTGACCCGGCGCAGCTGAAGGTCGTCGCCGCGGAGGGCATATATCGGCCTGCCACGTCAGTGAGAAGTCACCTTTATACAGGTGGAAAAAGTCGAACAGACCGGCGGAAAAGTCGGGAACCTTCGATCTCGCCCCTCATTGTGAAAGTCCAGAGCAACGACAATGAGGAGCACATCATGACAACCCAGGCAGGACACACAGAGGCTATCGCTGCTTCGCGGGTCATCGGCACATCCGTCTATAACACCGAAGGCACGAAGATCGGCAGCATCGAGGACGTCATGCTCGACAAGCTGTCCAACGGCATCATGTTCGCTGTGATCGGTTTTGGCGGCTTTCTCGGCATGGGTGAAAAATATCACGCCATCCCGTGGGCGAGTTTGGATTACGATGAGGATAGGGGCGGCTATGTCGTGCCATTCTCGAAGGACCAGCTGAAAGCCGCTCCCGCCTATTCGATCAACGAGCTGACGGGCGCCGATGGCGAGGCCGCACGTGACGCCTCCTACAATTACTACAAGGTCGAGCCTTACTGGCATTGACCGGCCAGCCTGACGTGAAAAGGCCCCCGCAAACCAGCGGGGGCCTTTTACATGATCGCCTGCCGTGCTTACTCCGCGCTGCGGAGGGTCGACAGTTGCACCGCGCCCTGTGGAGGCTGCTGGTTGTCGCAGGACGTCAGGAACGCCGCCGCGATCAGGAACAAACTCACGATACCGCTTAACTCGGACATGGCGAAACTCCTCCTGTTTCGCCCCGCGCAGCCGCCATCATAGACCGGCGGCCATCCTATGGCGCATGACTTATGATGACAGGAATTTGCGCTTCGTGAATCGCGCCGGCGGCAATAATTGGCGGTGGCCCGATTGCCTTTTGCGCCGCTTTGGCTAAGACGGGCGCGACGTTTCGTCAGATCAATCGGGGACATCGCAATGACCGCCATCATCGACATTGTCGGGCGTGAAATCCTGGACAGCCGTGGAAATCCGACCGTCGAGGTCGATGTCGTGCTCGAAGACGGTTCGATGGGCCGCGCGGCCGTGCCGTCTGGAGCTTCCACCGGCGCGCATGAAGCC
Organism: Mesorhizobium sp. B2-6-1; assembly: GCF_006440475.1. Classification (NCBI taxonomy): domain Bacteria; kingdom Pseudomonadati; phylum Pseudomonadota; class Alphaproteobacteria; order Hyphomicrobiales; family Phyllobacteriaceae; genus Mesorhizobium; species Mesorhizobium sp. B2-6-1. The sequence continues at coordinate 280,680 of NZ_VFUH01000005.1, read as the reverse complement.
GTCGAACTGCGCGACGGCGGCGCCCGCTATCTCGGCAAGGGCGTGCTGCGGGCCGTCGAGGCGGTCAACGGCGAACTGTTCGAGGCAATCGGCGGCATGGAAGCCGAAAACCAGATCCACATCGACCAGACCATGATCGAACTCGACGGCACGCCCAACAAGAGCCGGCTCGGCGCCAACGCTATTCTCGGTGTGTCGCTGGCGGTGGCCAAGGCCGCGGCCGAAGCCGCCGGCCTGCCGCTCTATCGTTATGTCGGCGGCACCAAGGCGCATCTGCTGCCGGTACCCATGATGAACATCATCAATGGCGGCGCCCATGCCGACAACCCGATCGATTTCCAGGAATTCATGATCCTGCCGGTCGGTGCGCCAACGCTGCGCGAAGGCGTGCGCTGGGGTTCTGAGGTCTTCCACACGCTGAGGAAGAAGCTGAAGGACGCCGGCCACAACACCAATGTCGGCGATGAAGGCGGCTTTGCCCCGAACCTGAAGAGCGCGCCGGTGGCGCTCGATTTCATCATGGAGTCGATCGAGCAGGCCGGCTTCAAGCCGGGCGAGGAGATTGCGCTCGGCCTCGATTGCGCCGCGACGGAATTCTTCAAGGACGGCAACTACGTCTATGAAGGCGAGAAGAAGACACGCGATCCGAAGGCGCAGGCGAAATACCTGGCCAAGCTCGCCGCCGATTATCCGATCATTTCGATCGAGGACGGCCTTGCCGAGGATGACTGGGAAGGCTGGAAATATCTGACCGACCTGATCGGCAAGAAGACGCAGCTCGTCGGCGATGATCTCTTCGTCACCAATACGGCGCGCCTGCGCGACGGCATCCGCATGGGGGTCGCCAATTCGATCCTGGTCAAGGTCAACCAGATCGGATCGCTGACCGAGACGCTCGATGCCGTCGAGACCGCGCACAAGGCCGGCTACACCGCCGTCATGTCGCATCGCTCGGGCGAGACCGAGGATTCGACCATCGCCGACCTCGCCGTCGCCACCAATTGCGGGCAGATCAAGACCGGATCGCTGTCGCGTTCCGACCGCATGGCCAAATACAACCAGCTCATCCGCATCGAGGAAGAACTCGGCAAGCAGGCGCGCTACGCCGGCAAGTCGATGTTGAAGGGCTGAGCCGGAGCATCTGACACAGGGATGGCGGTGAGGGGCGGGAATTCCCGCCCTTTTTCGTTGGAGCGCCTGTGGACGCGTCATCCGTAACCGTCCGTTAAGCACAATGGAGCGAAAAAGACCGTGGTCGCCCGAGTTCGCGACTGCGAGGGAACGGACGATGTGGACGCGTCAGCACAAACAGAGAAACACCGGCCGGCTGATCATCCCCTCGCTCTGCGCGGTGTTCCTGGCCTATTTCGGCTTTCATGCCTATCACGGCGAGTTCGGCATCAATTCGAAATACCAGCTGGAGGCCGAGACTGTTGCCCTGCAGGCCCAGCTCGATGCGATCAAGGCGCGCAGGATGGAGCTGGAACGGCGCGTCAAGCTGATGCACGACGGCACGCTGGAGAAGGACATGCTCGACGAGCAGGCGCGTAAGGCGCTGAATTTGTCCCAGGCCGACGAAATCACCATCATGTTGCCGGTCTCGGCAAAGTAACCAATATCAGGTTAATCACCAATATTTTCAATGATTCTAATTGCTTAGTCGCATGCCAGCTATGCAATTTCGACATGGCGGAACACGTTCTCACGTGTTAGCCTCCCCAAAATCAGTGGGGAGAGCTGATCTCCCCTGAGCAGATTTCATCTTGCTCGAGCAGATTTCATCTTGCTCGAAATGTCCGCGAAGAGACGCCAACAGGGAGTGATGCATGGCAACCGCAGCCAGGAAAGCGCCTGCCAAATCGAAATCCGACGGCAAATCGGGCCTTTCCGCGCCCAAACCAGTGGAATTCACCAAGGACGAGGAGCTTGCCGCCTACCGGCACATGCTGCTTATTCGCCGTTTCGAGGAAAAGGCCGGCCAGCTTTACGGGATGGGCTTTATCGGCGGCTTCTGCCATCTCTACATCGGCCAGGAAGCGGTCGTCACCGGTATGAAGATGGCACTGATCGACGGTGACCAGATGATCACGGCCTACCGCGACCACGGTCATATGTTGGCGATGGAACTGTCGCCGCGTGGCGTCATGGCCGAACTGACCGGCCGCCGAGGCGGCCTGTCGAAGGGCAAGGGCGGCTCCATGCACATGTTCTCCAAGGAGAAGCATTTCTACGGTGGCCACGGCATCGTCGGCGCCCAGGTGTCGCTCGGCACGGGCCTGGCCTTTGCCAACCGCTATCGCAGCAACAACAATGTCACGCTGACCTATTTCGGCGACGGGGCCGCCAACCAGGGCCAGGTCTACGAAAGCTTCAACATGGCTTCGCTGTGGAAGCTGCCGGTGATCTACATCATCGAGAACAACCGCTATGCCATGGGCACCTCGGTATCGCGCTCCTCGGCGGAGACCGACTTCTCGAATCGCGGCGCCTCGTTCAAGATTCCCGGCATCCAGGTCGACGGCATGGACGTGCGTGCTGTCAAGGCCGCCGGCGATCTCGCCACCGAATGGTGCCGTGCCGGCAATGGGCCGCTGATCCTCGAAATGCAGACCTACCGCTATCGGGGCCATTCGATGTCCGACCCGGCGAAATACCGCTCCAAGGAAGAAGTGCAGAAGATGCGCTCCGAGCATGACCCGATCGAGCAGGTCAAAGCGCGGCTGATCCAGAAGAAGTGGGCAAGCGAGGACGAATTGAAGACCATCGACAAGGAGGTTCGCGACGTCGTCGCCGATGCCGCCGAGTTTGCCCAGCACGACGCCGAGCCGGATCCGTCCGAGCTCTGGACCGACATCGTATTGTAACGGGAGGGCAAGGACATGCCGATCGAAATTCTCATGCCCGCCCTTTCGCCGACCATGGAAGAGGGCAATCTTTCCAAGTGGTTGAAGAACGAGGGCGACAAGGTCGTCGCCGGCGACGTCATCGCCGAGATCGAAACCGACAAGGCGACGATGGAAGTCGAAGCTGTCGATGAGGGCACGCTTGCCAAGATCGTGGTTCCCGCAGGCACCGAAGGCGTCAAGGTCAACGCGGTGATCGCCGTGCTGGCTGTCGATGGCGAAGACGTCGACAAGGCCGGCGAAGGCATCGGTGAAGAGCCCGCCAAGACTGAGGCAAAGGCGCCGACACCGGCACCCGCCGCGGCCAAGAGCGAGGCAGCGGCGCCTGTGGCGGCCGCGCCGAAGACGGAAGTCGCCGCCGATCCTGACATGCCCGCCGGGACCGAGATGGTCTCGACCACGGTGCGCGAAGCGCTGCGCGATGCCATGGCGGAGGAAATGCGCCGCGACAGCGATGTCTTCGTCATGGGCGAGGAAGTTGCCGAGTACCAGGGCGCCTACAAGATCACCCAAGGCCTGCTGCAGGAGTTCGGACCGCGTCGCGTCGTCGACACGCCGATCACCGAGCACGGCTTTGCCGGCGTCGGGGTCGGTGCGGCGATGGCTGGGCTGAAGCCGATCGTCGAATTCATGACCTTCAACTTCGCCATGCAGGCGATCGACCAGATCGTCAACTCGGCCGCCAAGACGCTCTACATGTCCGGCGGACAGATGGGCGCGCCGATCGTCTTCCGCGGGCCGAATGGTGCTGCGGCTCGCGTCGCCGCCCAGCATTCTCAGTGCTACGCCGCCTGGTACAGCCACATACCGGGCCTGAAGGTGGTGATGCCTTATACCGCTGCCGACGCCAAGGGACTGCTCAAGGCGGCGATCCGCGATCCGAACCCGGTCATCTTCCTCGAAAACGAAATCCTCTACGGCCAGTCCTTCGACGTGCCGAAGCTGGACGACTTCGTGCTGCCGATCGGCAAGGCGCGCATCCACAAATCAGGCAAGGACGTCACCATCGTCTCCTTCGGCATTGGCATGACCTATGCGGTCAAGGCCGAAGCGGAACTGCGCGGCATGGGCATCGACGCAGAGATTATCGATCTCAGGACCATCCGTCCGCTCGACTTCGACACCATCATCGCCTCGGTGAAGAAGACCAACCGGCTGGTCGTGGTGGAAGAAGGCTTCCCGCAGAACTCGGTCGGCGACCATGTCGCCAACCAGGTGTCGCAGCGAGCCTTCGATTTCCTCGACGCGCCGGTCATCACCATTGCCGGCAAGGACGTGCCGATGCCCTATGCGGCCAATCTCGAAAAGCTGGCTTTGCCGAATGTCGGCGAGGTCATCGAGGCCGTCAAAGCCGTCTCATATCGCTGAACCGGGCGGGAGGACACAATGCCAATCAACATCACCATGCCGGCCCTCTCGCCCACCATGGAAGAGGGCAATCTGTCGAAGTGGCTCGTGAAGGAGGGCGACAAGGTTTCGCCCGGCGATGTCATTGCCGAGATCGAGACCGACAAGGCGACGATGGAAGTCGAAGCCGTCGATGAGGGCACGGTGGCGAAACTGGTCGTTCCCGCCGGCACCGAAGGCGTCAAGGTCAATGCGCTGATCGCCGTGCTTGCCGCCGAGGGTGAGGACGCAAGTGCCGCCGCGAAAAGCGGTGGCGATGCCGCACCGGCGAAAGCGGAGCCTCCCAAGGCTGAGACATCGAAGACCGAGACTCCCACCTCTCCGTCCGATGGGGGAGGTCGCGCCGCGGGTGAACCCACCGCCGCGCCCCCCACCCCGGCCGGAAGGCCTGCCGACCCTCCCCACAAGGGGGAGGGTGAAGGGCGCACCTTTGCTTCGCCGCTCGCGCGCCGTATTGCCAAAGAGGCGGGCGTCGATGTGTCTGCCGTGACCGGCACCGGCCCGCATGGCCGGGTGGTGAGGGCCGATGTCGATGCCGCCATAGCCGGCGGCGGCGCCAAGGCGGCACCCGCTGCCAAAGCTCCGGCTGGCGCGCCGGCCGCTGCTCCCGCGCCGGTAAAGGCGATGTCGGACGATCAGGTGCTGCGCCTGTTCGAGGAAGGCTCCTACGAGCTGGTGCCGCACGACAATATGCGCAAGACCATCGCGCGGCGGCTGGTCGAGGCCAAGACCACCATCCCGCATTTCTACCTGACGCTCGACTGCGAGCTCGATGCGCTGCTTTCGCTGCGCACGCAGCTCAATGCGGCCGCACCGGTAAAGAAGACCGACAAGGGCGAGGCGCCCGCCTACAAGCTCTCGGTCAACGACATGGTGATCAAGGCGATGGCCATGGCCTTGAAGGCGGTGCCGGATGCCAATGCCTCGTGGACCGAAAGCGCCATGGTCAAGCACAGGCATGCCGATGTCGGCGTTGCCGTCTCGATCCCCGGCGGCCTGATCACGCCGATCATTCGCAAGGCGGATGAAAAGACGCTGTCGGTGATCTCCAACGAGATGAAGGACCTGGCCAGCCGCGCGCGCAGTCGCAAGCTGAAGCCGGAAGAGTATCAAGGCGGCACCACGGCGGTGTCGAACCTTGGCATGTTCGGCATCAAGGATTTCGCCGCCGTCATCAACCCGCCGCATGCGACGATCCTGGCGGTGGGTGCCGGCGAGGAGCGGGCGGTGGTCAAGAACGGCGAGATCAGAATCGCCACGGTGATGTCGGTGACGCTGTCGACCGACCATCGCGCCGTCGACGGAGCGCTTGGCGCCGAACTGCTGGTAGCCTTCAAGAAGCTGATCGAGAACCCGATGGGCATGCTGGTGTAGGAAGAACAAGGCGGTGCGGAAATTCTTCACCGGCCTCTTCGCCGGCGGCTTGGAGGCGCAGGAATTCGCCGTCGTCACCAATGCCGAGGAAGAATACTCCCTCGCAAGGGCGGGTTGAGCAAGATGAAGACGGTTCTTTGCTACGGCGACTCGCTGACCTGGGGCTACAATGCCGAGGGTGGCCGCCATGCGCTTGAGGATCGCTGGCCAAGCGTGCTGCAGGCTGGGCTCGGTGACGGCGTGCATGTCATTGCCGAGGGGCTAAATGGCCGCACAACGGCGTTCGACGATCACCTGGCAGGCGCCGACCGCAATGGCGCAAGAACGCTGCCGACGGTGCTGACCACGCATGCGCCGATCGACGTCATCGTCATCATGCTCGGCGCCAACGACATGAAGCCCTGGATCCACGGCAATCCCGTTGCGGCCAAACAAGGCATCCAGCGCCTGATCGACATCGTGCGCGGCCACGACTATCCGTTCGACTGGCCGCCGCCGCAGATCCTCATCGTCTCGCCGCCTCTCGTCAGTCGCACCGAAGATGCCGAGTTCAAGGCGATGTTTGCCGGCGGCGACGATGCCTCCAAAGAGCTTGCGCCGCAATATTCCACGCTTGCCGATGAGGCTGGCTGCGGCTTCTTCGATGCCGGCACGGTGGCCAAGACCACGCCGCTCGACGGCGTCCATCTCGATGCCGAAAATACGCGAAACATCGGCGAGGCGTTGACGCCGCTCATGCGCGTCATGCTGGAATTGTGATTGAAGGAGAAAACCGTGGCTGAGAACTACGACGTCATCATCATCGGCTCCGGTCCCGGCGGCTATGTCACGGCAGTGCGTTCCGCGCAGCTCGGTTTCAAGACGGCGATCGTCGAGCGCGAGCATCTCGGCGGCATTTGCCTGAACTGGGGCTGCATTCCGACCAAGGCGTTGCTGCGTTCGGCCGAGATCATGCATTATTCGGATCATCTGAAGGACTATGGACTGAAGCTCAACGGCAAGGTCAGCGTCGACACGTCGGCCGTCGTCGACCGCTCGCGCAAGGTTTCGCTGCGGCTCAATGGCGGCGTCGCCTTCCTGATGAAGAAGAACAAGGTCGACGTCATCTGGGGCGAGGCCAAGCTGACAAAACCGGGCGAGATCGTCGTCTCCAAGACGGCCAAGAAGCCGATGGAGCCGCAGCCGCCTGTGCCGAAAGGCGTCAAGGGCGAGGGCACCTACACCGCCAAGCACATCATACTGGCGACCGGCGCCCGGCCGCGGGCGCTGCCGGGCATCGAGCCGGACGGCAAGCTGATCTGGACCTATTTCGAGGCCATGGTGCCCAAGGAAATGCCGAAGTCGCTGCTGGTGATGGGTTCGGGCGCCATCGGCATCGAATTCGCCTCGTTCTACCGCACCATGGGCGCCGACGTGACCGTCGTCGAACTGCTGCCGGCCGTGATGCCGGTCGAGGACGCCGAGGTGTCGAAATTCGCCCAGAAGCAGTTCGAGAAGCAGGGCATGAAAATCATTCTCGAAGCCAAGGTAACCAAGGTCGAGAAAGGCGCCAACTCGATCACCGCGCATGTCGAGATGAAGGACGGCAAGGTGGAGAAGATCACGGCCGATCGCATGATCTCGGCCGTCGGCGTGCAAGGCAATATCGAGGGCCTCGGCCTGGAGACGCTTGGCGTGAAGACGGAGCGCGGCTGCGTCGTCGTCGACGGCTACGGTAAGACCAATGTGTCCGGCATCTACGCCATCGGCGATGTCGCCGGCCCGCCGATGCTCGCCCACAAGGCCGAGCATGAAGGCGTCGTCTGCGTCGAGAAGATCGCCAATTTCCCCGGCGTGCACGCCACCGACAAGCTGAAGATCCCTGGCTGCACCTATTGCAATCCGCAGGTCGCTTCGGTCGGCCTGACAGAAGCGAAAGCCAAGGCCGAGGGCAAGGATGTCAGGGTCGGCCGCTTCCAGTTCGCCGCCAATGGCAAGGCCATCGCGCTCGGCGAGGACCAGGGCTTCATCAAGACCATCTTCGACAAGAACACCGGCCAACTGCTTGGCGCCCACATGGTGGGCGCCGAAGTGACCGAACTGATCCAGGGTTTTGTCGTTGCGATGAACCTCGAGACGACCGAGGAAGAACTGATGCACACGATCTTCCCGCACCCGACGCTGTCGGAGATGATGAAGGAAAGCGTACTCGACGCCTATGGCCGTGCGTTGAACGCATGATAGATTGGCCGCACGAGACTCAGATGCGAAAGCCGCAGGAGCTCGACGGCAAGTTAGTTCGGTTCCGGATGCGTTTTTTCTCAAGCAAGGAGAGGGCATATGGACGTGAATGGCGTGGGCTGGATCGCAGCCATCATCATCGGCGGCCTGGCGGGCTGGTTTGCCGAAATGGTCATGAAGAGCAATACCGGCGTCTTGATGAACATCATCTTGGGCATTGCCGGCGCAGTGGTGCTGAACGCGATCCTGCGAGCCTTGAACATCGGCGTGTTTGGCGTCGGCTGGACCGCCTACCTGATCACCGGTTTCATCGGCGCCTGCCTGCTGATCTGGGCCGGACGTCTGGTGCGCCGTTAGTCGGTATCGTTTCCGCCATGCGAAAACGGTTGTGGCGGCATGTACCGCCGCAGCCTTTTTCTTTGTGCTGAAAAGTCCTAGATGACGTGTAAGTGACGATCGCCGGCGGCGATCGCAAAGAAAACCAGGGTTCCGATGGTCACCGTCCTCGACACGATCGCCAATGCGCCGCGGCTGCGGCATCCGGAGAAGGCGCACAAGCCCGACCAGGACGTGCTGCGCAAGCCTGACTGGATCCGCGTCAAGGCGCCTGCGTCGAAAGGCTATGCCGAAACCCGCGAGATCGTGAAATCGCACAAGCTGGTGACGGTCTGCGAGGAGGCCGGCTGCCCGAACATCGGCGAGTGCTGGGACAAGAAGCACGCCACCTTCATGATCATGGGCGAGATCTGCACACGTGCCTGCGCCTTCTGCAACGTCGCCACCGGCATCCCGACCGCGCTCGACCCGGACGAGCCGGCACGGGTCGCCCACGCGGTCAAGCAGATGGGCCTCAGCCACGTCGTCATCACCTCTGTCGACCGCGACGACCTCGCTGATGGCGGCGCGCAGCATTTCGCCGACGTCATCCGTGCGATCCGCGCAGCGACGCCCTCGACCACGATCGAGATCCTGACGCCTGATTTCCTACGCAAGGACGGCGCCCTGGAGATCGTCGTGGCCGCCAAGCCGGACGTGTTCAATCACAATTTGGAAACCGTGCCGTCGAACTACCTGACGGTCCGGCCAGGCGCCCGCTATTTCCATTCGATCAGGCTTTTGCAGCGGGTCAAGGAGCTCGACCCTTCGATTTTTACCAAGTCCGGCATCATGGTTGGGCTGGGCGAGGAGCGAAACGAAATCCTGCAGCTGATGGACGATCTGCGTTCAGCCAATGTCGACTTCATGACCATAGGCCAGTATCTGCAGCCATCGAAAAAGCACCACCCGGTGATCCGCTTCGTCACCCCGGAGGAGTTCAAGTCCTTCGAGACGATCGGCCGGACCAAGGGCTTCCTGCTGGTGGCGTCGAGCCCGCTGACCCGCTCCTCGCACCATGCCGGCGACGACTTCGCCAGGCTGCGCGCCGCGCGCGAAGCGCAGCTCCAGAAATCGCTCTGATGCATGTCGCCCAAAAGTGACCTCGGGTTTGGGAGAACGACATGCACGAAAACAAAGACTCTAAAGCGCGTCGCATGAGTCTGTGTCGACGCGACGCGCTTTAGAGCCGGGTTCATGCCGAAATTCGAAGCCACCCGCCGCGTTTCCTACACGCCGGAACAGATGTTCGCCTTGGTCGCCGACATCGAAGCCTATCCGCAATTCCTGCCGCTTTGCGAGGCACTGACGGTGCGCTCGCGCAAGGAGCGTGACGGGCGCACTATCCTCGTCGCCGATATGAGCATCGGCTACAAGGCGATCCGCGAGACCTTCACGACGCAGGTGCTGCTGAAGCCCGACGAGCGTGCGATCGACGTCAAGTACATCGACGGTCCGTTCAAATATCTGACCAATGTCTGGCGATTCGACCCTGCCGACGGCGGCTGCGCGGTCTGCTTCTTCATCGACTACGAGTTCAAGAGCCGCATTCTGGGCGCCCTGATGGGCACGATGTTCGACCGTGCCTTCCGTATGTTTTCCGAGGCCTTCGAGAAGCGTGCTGATGTCATCTACGGTGCAAAACCGGCGTGAGCATGCCCAAGCGCGTGCAATCCCAGCTTGAGTGCATGGCTGACGGTCTCCTGGCGAATGAAATCACGGCCTTCATCGGCGAACAGCACGCGCTCGGCCGTCACCGGCCGGCCGCTTAGGCCAATCCCGAACCAGACCAGGCCGACCGGTTTTTCCGGCGAGCCGCCGCCCGGTCCGGCAACGCCGGTAACGGCGAGGCTGAGCCCGGCACGGGAGCGCGCCAGCGCGCCGGTTGCCATTTCGATCGCTGTCACGCGTGAAACCGCGCCATGAGCCTCCAGCGTGGCGGCGGAAACCCCGAGCATGTCCATCTTGGCTTCATTGGAATAGGTGATGAAGCCGCGATCGACCACGGCGGAAGAGCCGGCGATATCGGTCAGCGCGGCGATGATCATGCCGCCGGTGCAGCTTTCCGCCGTCGCAAGCATAATGCCGCGCTTCTGGCAGGCTTGCAGCAATGCATTTGCCAGTTCGCTGTTGCTCATTCCGGCACCTCGCCGGGAAACACCACGCTCGCCGTGGCGATCGCCGCAATGCCTTCCTCGCGGCCGACGAAACCGAGCTTCTCGTTGGTTGTCGCCTTGATGGAGATACGGTCGGCAGAGATGGCCAGCACCTGCGACAGGGCAGCCGTCATCGCCTCGCGATGTGGGCCGACGCGTGGCGCCTCGCAGATCAGCGTGATGTCGGCATTGGCGATGCGGCCGCCGCGCGCGCGCACCAGCTTTGCCGCATGTTCCACGAATATCCGGGAGGCAGTACCCTTCCACTGCGGGTCGGAGGGTGGGAAATGCGTGCCGATATCGCCGGCGCCGCAGGTCGCCAGCAGCGCATCGGTAAGGGCATGGAGCCCGACATCGGCGTCGGAATGGCCGGACAGTTTCTTGTCATGCGGGATGGCGATGCCGCATAGCGTGACGTGGTCGCCGGGCTCGAACGCGTGGACGTCGTAGCCATTGCCGGTTCTGATATCGGGAAAGCGCATGCGCTCGCTGGAAAGTCGTTGGTCCGCCATGGCGATGTCCCGTGCCCAGGTGAGTTTGACGTTGTCCGGCGAGCCGGGAACGAGTTTGACCGGCATCTGCATCCACTCGGCGATCGCGGCGTCGTCGGTAAAGTCGGTTTTGCCGCTGTTATAGGCTTCCTCATGCATGGCCATAATCGCCAGGAATGGGAAACCCTGCGGCGTTTGCGCTGCGTGAAGCCCGCTCCGGGAAACCGTTTCGGCGACCATCCCGGCGGTGGATTCGCGTTTCAGCGTGTCGGCGACGGGCAACGCCGGGAGCGCGCCCTCGCGCTCGCCGATGGCTGCGATCGTGCGGTCGATCAGGTCCGCGTCGACGAAGGGGCGCGCCGCGTCGTGGATGAGAACCTTGTCCGGTGCGTGGCTTCTCAACGCCTGCAGTCCGAGTCGAACCGAGTCTTGCCTGGTGGGGCCACCCGCAATTGCCGTGACGCGATTGGAGTGTGCGCCGACGGCATGTCGAAAAAGTTCGTGATCCTCGGCGTGTATTGCCACGACGAGCGGGCCGATACGCGGATGCGCCAGGAAAATATCGATGACGTGGGCGATGACGGCGCGACCGCCGATCTGCTGATATTGCTTCGGGCCATCGGCCTGTCCGGCACGCGCGCCGCGGCCGGCCGCAACAATAACCACCGCGACCTTGCCGTTGGCCTCCAAAGCCTGATTTTCGCTCGCGTCAGTCATGCCGATTGGCTTAGCGCACGATCCCCAAAAGTGTAATCGGTTTTCGGAGAGATTGTAGGCCGAACAGGAAGCCCTAAAACGTCCATTGCGTGTTCGTGCAAGGCGCGGCGCTTTGCTCGGGACTGCAGCCGAGCTCGGCATTTCCCAATTGCGCCGTAATGTGGCGTCATTCCGCGTTGCACATTGCGGCCGATATGGCTAGAGAATGTGCAGCAAATGAACATGCTTGGTTTTTGTGCATGCTTGACCTGACCAAATTGACCGCACCTCTCGACGTCGGCGGCGTGAGTATCCGCAATCGCGTGTTCCTCGCGCCGATGTCGGGAATTACCGACGAGCCGTTCCGGCGACGCGCCCATGCGCATGGCGCCGGCCTGGTCGTATCCGAAATGGTGGCAAGCGGCGAGCTCGCCAAAGGCAGGGCCGGATGCGACCTGCGCATACGTCATTCGGGCCTGCCCGTCCATATGGTGCAGCTTGCCGGCCGCGAGGCGGCACACATGGCCGAAGGCGCGCGCATCGCCGCCGGCGAGGGCGCCGACGTCATCGACATCAATATGGGTTGCCCCGCCAAGAAGGTGACCGGTGGCTATGCCGGCTCGGCACTGATGCAGGACCTCGATCATGCACTGTCGCTGGTCGACGCCGTGGTGGGAGCGGTCGGCGTGCCGGTGACGCTGAAGATGCGGCTCGGCTGGGACGAGAATGCGCTCAACGCGCCCGACCTGGCGCGCCGTGCCGAGCAGGCGGGCGTCAAGATGGTGACGGTGCACGGCCGTACGCGCTGCCAGTTCTATCAGGGCAATGCTGATTGGCGTGCCATAGCCCGCGTCAAGGCTGCCGTGTCGATCCCGGTCGTCGCCAATGGCGATGTGTCTTCGCCTGCGCAAGCAGCCGCTGTTCTGGAGCAATCCGGCGCCGATGCGGTGATGGTGGGCCGCGCCCACTACGGCGCGCCCTGGGTCGCCGGAACCATCGCGGCCGCGGCGGCAGGCGAGCTTGCCCGGCTACCGGAAAGCGCTGCGGAACTGACCGACTACATCATTGCCCACTACGAGGACATGCTGGCGCTCTACGGCGTCGAAAGCGGCCTGCGCCAGGCGCGCAAGCACCTCGGCTGGTATCTGGACCGCCATGCCGGCGCCCTTGCCGGCGAAAGGCGCAAGGCCATTCTCACGTCTTTCGACCCCGCGCGGACGATTATCTTGCTTCGCGACGTGTTTTCGGCCGCCGAGCAAGCACCCAGGCGGAGCGCCGCATGAACGCCTCCGTCGGCCAGGGCCCGGAAATGGCGGATGCCGCCCAGATCGTGCTCAACACCATCCGCCGTCCGGTCATCATGATCAGCCCGGAGGGGTTCATCACCTTCGCCAATGCCGATGCGGAGGACTTCTTCCGCTCGAGCGCGACGATGCTCGCCCGCAACACGCTGTCAAAGCTCATTCCCTTCGGCAGCCCGTTGCTGACGCTGGTCGACCAGGTGCGCGAGCGCCGGGCCCCCGTCAACGAGTACCGGGTCGACGTGTCGTCTCCGCGTCTCGGCATCGAGAAGGTGGTCGATCTCTATGTCGCCCCGGTGCCGGAGTTTCCAGGCTCCGTCGTGGTGATGTTCCAGGAACGGTCGATGGCCGACAAGATCGACCGGCAGATGACGCACCGCGGCGCGGCGCGCTCGGTGACCGGTCTGGCGGCGATGCTGGCTCACGAGATCAAGAACCCGCTCTCCGGCATCAGGGGCGCTGCCCAGCTGCTTGAACTGTCCGCTTCAGACGAAGATCGCGCGCTGACGCGGCTGATCACCGACGAGACCGATCGCATCGTGTCGCTGGTCGATCGCATGGAGGTGTTTTCCGACGAGCGGCCGATCGACCGCTATCCCGTCAACATCCATGTCGTGCTCGACCATGTGAAGGCGATCGCCAAGAACGGTTTTGCGAAAAAAATCAAGATATTGGAGGACTATGATCCTTCATTGCCTCCGGTCTTCGCCAACCGCGACCAACTCATCCAGGTGTTCCTAAACCTGGTCAAGAACGCCGCCGAGGCGATCGGCGGCGATCCCCAAGGTGAAATCGTCCTGTCGACGGCCTTCCGGCCGGGCATTCGCGTTTCGGTTCCAGGCACTCAGGATCGCGTGTCGCTGCCGCTCGAGTTCTGCGTGCGCGACAACGGTTCCGGCGTCTCGGAGGATATCCTGCCGATCCTGTTCGATCCCTTCATCACCACCAAGCCGAACGGCTCGGGACTGGGCCTCGCGCTGGTGGCCAAGATCGTCGGCGAGCATGGCGGCATCATCGAATGCGAATCGACGCCGCGCGCGACAATGTTCCGCATCCTGATGCCGGCCTGGAAGGAAACGGCGCTCGGCACCGATGAAGACGCTGAAGGAGACCGCAAATGACCGTTCGCGGCAATATTCTCGTCGCCGACGACGATGCGGCGATCCGTACGGTCCTCAACCAGGCCCTTTCGCGTGTCGGCCATGAGGTGCGCGTGACCTCCAATGCCTCGACGCTGTGGCGCTGGGTGGCGGCGGGCGAGGGCGATCTCGTCATCACCGACGTGGTGATGCCGGACGAGAACGCATTCGACATGCTGCCGCGCATCAAGAAAGCTCGGCCGGAGCTGCCCGTCATCGTCATGAGCGCCCAGAATACGTTCATGACGGCGATCCGTGCCTCCGAGACCGGCGCCTACGAATATCTGCCGAAGCCGTTCGATCTCACCGAGCTCCTCAACATCGTCAACCGGGCGCTGTCGGAGCCGCGGCGCCCCAAGATCGACGCGCGGCCAGAAGAGCAGCCCGAGACGATGCCGCTGGTCGGCCGCTCGGCCGCCATGCAGGACATCTATCGCATGCTGGCGCGCATGATGCAGACCGACCTGACGGTGATGATTTCGGGCGAATCGGGCACCGGCAAGGAGCTGGTGGCGCGTGCGCTGCACGAATATGGCCGCCGCCGTGGCGGCCCTTTCGTTGCCATCAACATGGCGGCCATCCCGCGCGACCTGATCGAATCGGAACTGTTCGGCCATGAGAAGGGCGCCTTCACCGGTGCGCAGAACCGCTCAACCGGCCGCTTCGAACAGGCCGAAGGTGGCACGCTGTTCCTTGACGAGATCGGCGACATGCCGATGGAAGCGCAGACGCGCCTGCTGCGCGTGCTTCAGCAGGGCGAATACACGACCGTCGGCGGCCGCACGCCGATCAAGACCGACGTGCGCATCGTCGCCGCCACCAACAAGGATTTGCGCACGCTGATCAACCAGGGGCTCTTCCGCGAGGATCTTTTCTATCGCCTCAATGTCGTGCCCCTCAGGCTCCCGGCACTGCGCGAGCGCTCCGAGGACGTGCCGGACCTCGTCCGGCACTTCTTCAAGCTCGGCGAGATGGAGGGTCTCCAGACCAAGCGTATCTCGTCGGGCGGCATCGAATTGATGAAGCGCTATCCCTGGCCGGGCAATGTGCGCGAACTGGAAAACCTGGTCCGCAGGCTCGCCGCGCTCTATTCACAGGACGAGATTTCCTCCGAGATCATCGAGGCGGAACTCAAGACCGGCGAGCGTCCCGTGGTGCCGGGCGGCGGCAACCTCATTCCCGACGACCTGTCCATCGGCCAGGCGGTCGAGCATTTCCTGCAGCGCTATTTCACCTCGTTTGCCGGCGAATTGCCGCCTGCCGGCCTCTACCAGCGCATTCTCTCGGAGGTCGAATATCCGCTGGTGCTGGCCTCGATGACCGCGACGCGCGGCAACCAGATCAAAGCCGCGGAACTGCTGGGGCTGAACCGCAACACGCTGCGCAAGAAGATTCGCGAACTCGGCGTCAACGTCTACAAATCGTCACGCCAGGCCTGAGCCGGGATAGAGCCGAAGCGCTTTTTCCGGGGGACTGTCCGCGAAAGATTTCCGTCCAGGCCACACTTGTTGCATAATCGCCACAATGCGTTGCATAGATCCGACGCAATCACTGGCTCTAGACGGCGACATGGCTTCGCAGGCTCCGACACCGAACGAACCGCTTTTCAACGACCCCGGCACGCGTGACGGGCGCCGGCTGCTGGCGCTGCCCGGCGTGGTGGCGGTCGTCGGTGCGCTGGTCATGGCGGCCATTTCGTTCGCGATCCTGGTCGGCGCGACGCCGATTGCGCCCGACGCCAGGACAACCTGGGCGTTGATCGCGCTCAACGCCATCTTCGTCCTGTTGCTGATCGCACTGATCGGCCGGGAGGTGCATCGCATCGTCATGGCGCGCCGGCATGGCAAGGCAGCCTCGCGGCTGCATGTGCGCATCGTGGCCATGTTCGCGCTCGTCGCCGCCATCCCCGCCATCATGGTGGCGATCATTGCGTCGATCACGCTCGATATCGGTCTCGACCGCTGGTTTGAGATTCGCACCAAGACGATCGTCAATTCGTCGCTTTCCATCGCCGATGCCTATGTGCAGGAAAACGCGCGCAACCTGCAGGGCACGACGCTGTCGATGGCCTATGACCTCGACGCGTCGCGCACGCTTTACGGCCTCGACCGAACTGGCTTCCTCGATCTGATGAGCAAGGAGGCGGTGGGCCGCTCGCTGGCGCATGCCGCGCTGATCAAGCCCGACGGCTCCTTCGTGATGAGCGCCAAGACCGATGCCGACTTCGCCATGCCGGAACCGCCGGAGGGAGCGGTCGCCAGCGCCACCGACGGCAAGCCGGTTCTGATCGAGCCGCGCACGCGCAACATCATGGGCGCCATCGTCAAGCTGCGTGAGATCGAGGGGCTCTACCTCTACACGATCCGGCTGGTCGATCCCGAGGTGATAAAGGCGCGCCAGATCGTCAGATCGAACACCGACGAATATCGCAATCTCGAAGACAACAGGCGCACTTCGCAGGTGGCTTTCGCGTTGCCTTATCTGTCGTTGACTTTGATTATCATCCTGTCGGCAATCTGGACCGGCATTGCCGTGGCCGACCGGCTGGTGCGGCCGATTCGTCAGCTCATCGGCGCTGCCGACGAGGTCGCGACCGGCAATCTCGACGTCGCCGTGCCGGTGCGCCCGTCCGACGGCGACGTTGCCTCGCTCGGCAATACTTTCAACAAGATGCTGCAGGAATTGAAATCGCAGCGCAACGAGATCCTGTCGGCCAAGGATCTGATCGACGAGCGACGGCGCTTTTCGGAAGCGGTGCTGGCCGGTGTCACCGCCGGCGTCATCGGCGTTGACCCCTATGGCATTATCACCATCGTGAACCGCTCGGCCGAGTCCATGCTGGCCATTTCGGCCAGTGCGGCGCTCGGGCAGAACCTTTCCGCCATTCTCCCGCATGTCGGCCGCGTCTTCGAGATCGGCCGCCAATCGGGCAAGCCCGTCTATCGCGAGCAGGTGACGTTTTTCCGCGCCGGCACGGAGCGGACTTTCAACGTGCAGATCACCATCGAGGCCGGCGATAACGGCACGGAGGAGAAATCCTACGTCGTCACGGTCGATGACATCACCGATCTGGTCCAGGCGCAGCGCTCCTCTGCCTGGGCCGATGTGGCGCGCCGCATCGCCCATGAGATCAAGAACCCGCTGACGCCGATCCAGCTTTCAGCCGAGCGCATCAAGCGCCGCTACGGCAAGGTCATCACTGAGGACCGCGAGGTGTTCGACCAGTGCACCGACACCATCATCCGGCAGGTCGAGGATATTGGTCGCATGGTCGACGAATTCTCCGCTTTCGCGCGCATGCCGAAGCCCGAGATGAAGTCCATAGACCTGCGTGAATCCCTGCGCGAGGCCTCCTTCCTGGTCGAGGTGAGCCGTTCCGACATCACGTTCGAGCGCATATTCGGCAACGAACCGCTCAAGGGTACTTTCGACAGCCGCTTGTTGGCGCAGGCTTTCGGCAACGTGATCAAGAACGCTGCCGAAGCGATCGACGGGCTGGAACAGAAGGACGGTTCGCACGGCATAATCCGGATTCAAGCCGGACGTCAGAATGGCGCGATTCGCATCGACGTCATCGACAATGGCAAAGGCCTGCCGCGGGAGAATCGTCAGCGGCTGTTGGAGCCCTACATGACCACGCGTGAGAAGGGCACGGGCCTCGGTCTCGCCATCGTCAAGAAGATCGTGGAGGACCATGGCGGCAGGCTGGAGCTCCACGATGCGCCTGCGGATTTCCATGGCGGGCGCGGCGCGATGATCAGCATCATCCTGCCACCTGCGGCCGTGGCGCCAGCGCGCGGCGAAAGCAGGATGGAACACGAAAGAGAAACTGAAAAGGTCGGTAATGGCGTCTGATATTCTGATCGTCGATGACGAGGAAGACATCCGTGAGCTCGTCGCAGGCATACTGAGCGACGAAGGTCACGAAACCCGCACGGCATCCGATGCCGACACCGCGCTGGCAGCCATCGCCGACCGAGCGCCGCGGCTGATTTTCCTCGACATCTGGTTGCAGGGTTCGCGCCTGGACGGCCTGGCTTTGCTGGACGAGATCAAGACCATGCACCCCAACCTGCCGGTGGTGATGATTTCGGGCCATGGCAACATCGAAACCGCGGTCTCCGCCATCAGACGCGGCGCTTATGACTTCATCGAGAAGCCCTTCAAGGCGGACAGGCTGATTCTGATTGCCGAGCGTGCGCTGGAAACCTCCAAGCTGAGGCGCGAGGTTTCCGATCTCAAGCTGCGCAGCGGCGAGACCTTCGACCTGATCGGCATGTCGTCGGCGATGAGCCAGTTGCGCCAGACCATCGAGCGCGTCGCGCCGACCAACAGCCGCGTCATGATCATTGGCCCCTCCGGATCTGGCAAGGAGCTGGCCGCGCGCGCCATCCACACGCTGTCGGCGCGCAAGAGCGCGCCTTTCGTGACGCTGAGCGCCGCCAACATCACGCCCGAACGCATGGAGATCGAACTGTTCGGCACCGAATCGAACGGCGTCGAGCGAAAGGTCGGCGCCCTGGAGGAAGCCCATCGCGGCATCCTCTACATCGATGAGGTGGCCGACATGCCGCGCGAGACGCAGAACAAGATCCTGCGTGTGCTGGTCGAACAGCAGTTCGAGCGCGTCGGTGGCACCAAACGGGTCAAGGTCGATGTCCGCATCATCTCCTCGACGTCGCAGAACCTGGAGGCGATGATCGCCGATGGCCGTTTCCGCGAGGATCTTTACCATCGCCTTGCGGTGGTACCGGTGACGGTGCCGGGACTTGCCGAGCGGCGCGAGGACATTCCTTATCTCGTTGACAATTTCATGAAGCAGATCGCCCGTCAGGCCGGAATCAAGCCGCGCCGCATCGGCGATGACGCCATGGCGGTGCTGCAGGCGCACAATTGGCCAGGCAATGTTCGCCAATTGCGCAACAATGTCGAACGGCTGATGATTCTGGCGCGCGGCGACAATGTCGATGCGCCGATCACCGCCGACCTGTTGCCGTCCGAAATCGGCGATGTCATGCCCCGCACGCCGAACCAGTCGGACCAGCACATCATGGCGCTGCCGCTGCGCGAGGCGCGCGAACAATTCGAGAAGGACTATCTGATCGCCCAGATCAACCGGTTCGGCGGCAACATCTCGAAAACGGCCGAGTTCATCGGCATGGAGCGTTCCGCGCTGCACCGCAAGCTGAAGTCGCTCGGCGTCTGACCTGATATCTTGAGCGGTTCGACGTTTGATGCATTGCCGGCCCGGTTCGATACCTTGCTCAAGCAGTTCCGGCCGGAAAATCGTTACACGCTTTCTGGAGTTGCTTCAGTGGCCCACGCGATTATCCATCACTGTTGAGGCGGAATCGCCTAAACAAGCCGAAGCAGATCCCCCGAGGTGACAAATGCCGCGTACTGCCTATGTGAACGGGCGCTACACCGCTCATGCCGATGCCGCTGTGCATATCGAAGACCGTGGCTACCAGTTCGCCGACGGCGTTTACGAGGTCTGCGAAGTGGCGCGCGGCTTCATCGTGGACATGCCGCGTCACCTCGCCCGGCTGAACCGTTCGCTGAGCGAGCTGTCGATCGGCTGGCCGGTCACCCCAGGCGTCCTGCCGCTCATCATGCGCGAAGTGGTCAATCGCAACCATGTCGTCAACGGCCTGGTTTACGTCCAGGTCACACGCGGCGTCGCCAGCCGCGACTTCGCCTTCCCCTCGGCTGATACCAGGCCGTCGCTGGTGATCACCGCCAGGAAGCTGGATCCCGCTGCTGGAGCCAAGCGGGCCGAGACCGGTATCGCCGTCATCACCGTGCCCGAGAATCGCTGGGATCGCGTCGACATCAAGAGCACCGGCCTGCTAGCCAATGTGTTAGCCAAGCAGAAGGCCAAGGAAGCTGGCGCGCAGGAAGCCTGGTTCGTGGATACGGACGGCAACGTCAAGGAAGGCGGGTCGTCGAATGCCTGGATCGTCACCAGGGACGGCGTTCTGGTCACCAGGCCCGCCGAGCACGGTATTCTGCGCGGCATAACCCGCACCACCATGTTTGAAGTGGCGGCCAAGCTCGGACTCAAGATCGAGGAACGCGGTTTTTCCGTCGCCGAGGCCAAGGCGGCGAGGGAGGCTTTCATCAGTTCCGCGACCACGATCGCCATGCCGGTCGTGGCCATAGACGGCGACCCGATCGCCAACGGCCACCCCGGCTCGATAACACTTTCGTTGCGGCAAGCCTTTTTTGACATTGCGGAAAAAAGTCCAGCCTGATAACCGCACAGGTGGAATGAACATCAATATATCTCGTTCTGCTTGTCGTTACTGACGACAAGACGGTGTTTGCGCGCTTGACATGTGCTGGTTAATTTGGCGCATTGGCCTGCAAACCGAAGGGGATCGGCGAAAGACAAGAACAATGGCGGAACGATCGCAAAACCTTCAGGACCTGTTCCTGAACTCTGTTCGCAAGAGCAAGAACCCGCTCACCATCTTTCTCATCAACGGCGTGAAGCTGACCGGCGTCGTCACTTCATTCGACAATTTCTGCGTCCTGCTGCGCCGCGACGGCCACTCCCAGCTCGTCTACAAGCACGCCATTTCCACGATCATGCCGAGCCAGCCGGTTCAGATGTTCGATGGCGAGGAAAGCCAGGGCGCCTGATTGGCACGTGAGAAGGACCCGGACCGCAGCGTTCGCGGAAAATCAGCACATCAGCCGGGGACGGAGGCCGAGGGTCCGACCCGGGCAGTTGTCATCGTGCCGGTGCTTACCCGCCAGCCGCGCGGCGAGGACGACACCAACCGTCCGCGGCTGACGCGCTCAGCCGAGGCCCGTCACGACGAGGCGGTCGGTCTTGCCCGCGCCATCGATCTCGATCTGATCCACACGGCCGTGGTTACCGTCAACGATCCACGTCCGGCGACCTTGCTCGGCAGCGGCAAGGTCGAGGAGTTGGCGGAGATCGTCAAGGAAGGGCATGCGGAGGTGGTCATCGTCGATCATCCGCTGACGCCGGTGCAGCAGCGCAACCTCGAGAAG
This sequence comes from Mesorhizobium sp. B2-6-1, assembly GCF_006440475.1. Classification (NCBI taxonomy): domain Bacteria; kingdom Pseudomonadati; phylum Pseudomonadota; class Alphaproteobacteria; order Hyphomicrobiales; family Phyllobacteriaceae; genus Mesorhizobium; species Mesorhizobium sp. B2-6-1. The sequence continues at coordinate 259,595 of NZ_VFUH01000005.1, read as the reverse complement.
GAATTCAACGCCAAGGTGCTGGACCGCACCGGGCTGATCCTCGAGATCTTTGGCGAGCGCGCCCGCACCAAGGAAGGCACGCTGCAGGTCGAGCTTGCCCATCTCAACTACCAGAAGGGCCGGCTGGTGCGCAGTTGGACCCACCTCGAGCGCCAGCGCGGCGGCGCCGGCTTCCTCGGCGGCCCCGGTGAAACCCAGATCGAATCGGACCGGCGCGTCCTGCAGGACAAGATCGTCAAGCTGAAGCACGAGCTGGAGACGGTACGCCGCACCCGCGACCTGCATCGTGCCAAGCGCAAGAAGGTGCCGTTTCCGGTGGTGGCCATCGTCGGCTACACCAATGCCGGCAAGTCGACGCTGTTCAACAAGCTGACCGGGGCAGGGGTGCTGGCGCAGGACATGCTGTTCGCCACGCTCGATCCGACGCTGCGCCGCGTGCGGCTGCCGCACGGCACGCCGATCATCCTCTCGGATACGGTCGGCTTCATCTCGGACCTGCCGACGCATCTCATCGCGGCTTTCCGCGCCACGCTTGAAGAGGTGGTCGAGGCGGATCTCGTCATCCATTTGCGCGACATTTCCGACCCCGATACCGCAGCCCAGGCTGAGGACGTCGAGCGCATCCTGGCCGATCTCGGCGTCGACGCTAGCGACGCCAAGCGGGTCATCGAAGTCTGGAACAAGGTCGACCTGCTCGATGAAGGCAATCGCGCACGGCTGCTTGCCGAGAGTACGGACGCCAAGGCGCCGCCCGTCGCCATATCGGCCGTCACGGGCGAAGGCATTGACGCGCTGAACGCGATTATCGAGACACGCATGTCCGGCGAGCTTGAGGATCTGACGGTGACGATCGGGCCGGCGCAGTTCGGCCTTGTCGACTGGCTTTACCGCAATGGCGATGTTGTTTCGCGAACCGACAATGACGACGGCAGCGCCACCATCTCCCTCAAGGCCACGCAAAGTGCCCGCGAAGAGATCGAAAGCAGATTGCGTCGCAAGAACAACGGCTGAAGGGATTCCAGGAAAAACGCTGGGCGTTATTCCGCCCGAGGCTGCGTGATGACGAAGAGCTCTACTTCGTGCCTTTTGCTTCCTGCCAGAGCGCTTCCATTTCGTCCAGATCAGCCTTTTCCAGCGAGCTGCCGGATTTCTCCAGGGCCTGCTCGACATAGTGGAAGCGCGAACGGAATTTCTCGTTGGTGCCGCTGAGCGCTGCTTCCGAATCGAGCTTCAGGTGACGGCCGAGATTCACGACGGCAAACAGCATATCGCCGAATTCATCCTTGATCTCCGCGGTTTGGCCTTTGGCCAGCGCCTCGCGCAATTCGCCGATCTCTTCCTCGATCTTGTCGAGGATCGGCGCTGCCTCGCTCCAGTCGAAACCGACGCGGGCGGCCTTCTCCTGAAGCTTCAATGCCCGCGTCAGTGCGGGCAGGGCGACCGGCACGCTGTCCAGAAACCCCTTGCCGTTGTCTTCCGGGTCGAGTCCGCGCGCGAGACGGGCGCTACGCTTCTCGGTCTTCTCTTGTGCCTTGATCTTCTCCCACATGCCCTTGGCCATGCCGGCACTGCGGGCCTGTTCGTCGCCGAAGACGTGTGGATGGCGGCGGATCATCTTCGTGGTGATGGCCTGGACCACGTCGCCGAAAGCGAACTCGCCGGCTTCCTCAGCCATCCGCGCGTGGTACACGACCTGCAAAAGGAGATCGCCGAGTTCGTCGCGCAGATCGTCGAGATCGCCGCGCGCGATGGCGTCGGCCACCTCATAGGCCTCCTCGATCGTGTAAGGCGCGATGGTCGAGAAATCCTGTTCGATATCCCACGGACAGCCTGTCTTTGGCGCACGCAGCGCCGCCATGATTTCGATCAGGCGCGAAATGTCTTTCGATGGCTTCATGCGGCGGATGCTATCGCGCGGTCCGCCGCGCGGCCAATGCTGTCGGCGAGCGAAGCGGGCTTGTCCACAGTTGCGCCGAACAAGTCCGGTCAGTCGAGCACGGAAACGATCGCCTTGGCGAGCTTGTCCATGCCGTCTTCCGGCAGGCCGGCGACATTGATGCGGCTGTCGCCGACCATGTAGACGCCATATTCCGCGCGCAGCCGTTCGACCTGCGCTTCCGTGAGCCCAAGCCGGGAAAACATGCCGCGATGGCTGGCGACGAAATCGAAGCGGTCGGAATTGGACTGCCGGCGCAGCGCCTCGGCGAATTGCACCCGAAGCCTGAGCATGCGCAGGCGCATCTCCTCAAGCTCGGCTTCCCAGTCCGCGCGCAAGACCGCGTCCTCGAGCACGATGCGCACTGCCGCTGCGCCGTGGTCCGGCGGCATCGAATACATGGCACGAGCCGCCGACAGCATCTGGCCCAGCGCCACGTCGGCCTGCGCGCTGTCCCTGGCCAGGATCATCGCCGCGCCGACACGGTCGCGGTAGACGGCGAAGTTCTTCGAGCAGCTGGACGCGACGACCATTTCCGGAACTTTTTCGGCCAGCAGCCGCAGTCCGCCGGCATCGGCCTCGAGGCCATCGCCAAAGCCCTGATAGGCAATGTCGACAAACGGCAGCAGGCCGCGCTCGACGACGAGATCGGTGACAGCGGCCCACTGCGCGATGTCCAGATTGGCGCCGGTCGGGTTGTGGCAGCAGCCATGCAGCAGCACCACGTCGCCGCCCTTCGCCGTGCGCAGTGCTGCCAGCATGTCGTCGAAGCGAACGGCGCCCGATGTCGCGTCGAAATAGGGATATTCACGGATTTGCAGCCCGGCGGCGCGCATCACTGGCATGTGGTTCGGCCAGGTGGGATCGGACAACCAGACCGTCGCATCGGCGCGGGTTCGCTTCAAAAGCTCGGCCACCAGCCGCAACGCGCCGGAGCCGCCCGGCGCCTGCGCGGCACGGATCCGCGTCATGTCTGCGTCCGCACCGAAGGCGAGCCTGGCCATCACGGTATTGAACCCGGTGTCGCCGGCGAGGCCGAGATAAGTCTTGGTGTCCTGACCCTGCAGCAGCCGCTTCTCCGCCTCGCGCACGGCCCGCATGACCGGCGTCTTGCCGTCGCGATCCTTGTAGACGCCGACACCGAGGTCGACCTTGTCGGGTCGAGGATCGGCACGATAGAGGCCGATTAGGGCAAGGATCTTGTCGGCGGCAGCCGGCTGAAGGTTTTCAAACATCTGCATGGTTCCGTTGGCGCGGCGGAGTGATACGCAAATCGAACCCCTTGCACCAGCGGTTTTAACTCGCGCCAGCCTGAATCGCATGGCCTGGCATCGCTGCGAGCTACCTCCGCGGCTGCATATCTGCGGCGTTTCGCGAAAAAATCTGCAGGGCCGGGATTAAAACCCCCACATGTTCCGTAAACAGGGCATGAAACGGTCGATGCCACGCTTCGATATCGTCGGACAACTCGGTTCGCTCAGGCGTTACGCGCGCTCGCTGACGCGCGACGGTGCCGATGCCGAGGATCTCGTGCATGACGCTCTTGTGCGCGCCTATGAGCGGCGCGGCACCTTCCGCTCGGGCGGAAATTTGCGCGCCTGGCTGCTGTCCATCGTCCACAACACGTTCGTCGACCGCATGCGCTCGCGACGCTCTGAAGCAGCGCGCATCGAACAGGCTGGATACCTTGCGGATGGCAGCGCGCCGGCGCCGCAGGAGCATTCGGTGCGCCTGGGCCAGGTGCGCGATGCTTTTTTCAGCCTGCCCGAAGAACAGCGCTCGGCCCTGCATCTCGTCGCCATTGAGGGCCTTTCCTACAGCCAGGCGGCCGATGCCAGCGGCGTGCCACTCGGAACACTGATGTCGCGCATCGGTAGGGCGCGCGCCGCGCTTCGGAAGATGGAGGAGGGGGCTCCGACGAAGGCGAAAAATCACCTCAGGATTGTTGGAGGCCCGTCATGACAGGAACTATCGACCCCGTGACGGACGCTGATCTCGACGCCTATGTCGACGATCAGCTCGACGTCTCGCGCCGTATCGAAGTCGAGGCCTTCCTCTCCGCCCGGCCGGAAGAGGCCGCGCGTGTGATGTCGGATCTCAGGATGCGGGACGAACTGCGCGTGGCGCTGGCCGGATCAGGCATGGCGAGGCCGGTGACGACCGATGCCGCGCGGCGCCTGGAGAGGGGACTTGCCCGGGGCCGCATCTTCGGCGTCTTGCAACGTGCCGCGGCGGTGGCCGCTTTCGTCGCTGCCGGCTGGCTGGCTAACGGCATCGTCGGGCCGATGTCTGTGACCAGGGTCGTCGCCTCGCCGCAGCCGCCCGCCTATGTCGACGAGGCGGTGCGCGCGCACAGGACGACCCTTGTGCGTGAAAGCATGTCTTCGCAGGCCGAGGCGCCAAACTACAATGCCGGCGAAATCCGCGCGGCGACGGCCATCGTCATGCCGTCCTTGCCCAAGGACTGGAAGGTCCGCGACGTGCAGGTCTATCCATCGCGCTTCGGCCCCAGCGTCGAGATGGCGGTCGAGACCAAGGAGATGGGCCTGGTGTCGCTGTTCGCGATACGGCCGGGAACCTTCGACGTGGTCAAGCCGACCGTCGCGCCCTCGGGCGACATTTCCTCGGCCTATTTCCAGATCGGCGAGGTCGCTTATGCGGTGGTCGCGCAAAGCCAGGTCCGCGACCTCGACCGCGCCGCCGAGACGCTTGCGAGAACGCTTTACTGATCCGTTCACAAAGGAGAATGCAAATGAACACGCCCAACCTGGGATACCGCGTCGGCACCGGCGCCCAAAGCGGCGCCCTCTACGACGAGGGCCTGCGCCAGCACATGCTGCGCGTCTACAACTATATGGGCCTCGGCCTCGTGGTCACCGGCCTCATCGCGTTCATGGTGTCGTCGACGCCCGCGCTCTACGTGCCAATCTTTTCCAGCCCGCTGAAATGGGTGGTGATGCTGGCGCCGCTCGCCTTCGTCCTGCTGTTCTCGTTCAAGATGCAGACGATGTCGGCGGCAAGCGCGCAGGCGATGTTCTGGGCCTTCTGTGCGGTCATGGGTCTGTCGCTGGCCTCGGTCTTCCTGGTTTTCACCGGAACCAGCATCGCACGCACCTTCTTCATCGCCGCCACCATGTTCGGCGCCACCAGCCTCTACGGCTACACGACCCGGCGTGACCTGACCCAGTTCTCGTCCTTTCTGATCATGGGCCTGATCGGCGTGGTGATTGCCAGCATCGTCAACATCTTTCTCGGCTCGACCGCTTTGCAGTTCGCCATCTCGGTGATCGGCATCGCCGTGTTCATCGGCCTGACTGCCTGGGACACGCAGTCGATCAAGGAACAGTATGCGGAGAACTTCGACGCGGAGTCGCGGCAGAAGCTGGCCGTTTTCGGCGCCTTCTCGCTCTACCTCAACTTCGTCAACATCTTCCAGCTGTTGCTGAACTTCACCGGCGAGCGGGAATAGTCCGAACTGTAGCAGGCAACACCTTGCATCTTGCCGTGGCCGGAGGGAAATCTCCGGCCACTCTTCATTTGAGACGGCGCCTTGCCCGCTTGTGCCATCGCACGTTCATCGTGACTGTGTGAAACGCAATGCAAACCGCCGCCTTGAGTTCACGCCTGGCCATTTGCTAGCCTGCCGGCCAAGCAAAGACAAACCGCGAGAACATATGGCACAGGACAGCCAGACACTTCATGGCGACGACATCTCGGCCGTTATAGTCGGGCAGGGGGCCGAACTGGTCTCGCTGCGGGATGCGGATGGGCTGGAGCTTGTGTGGCAGGCCGGACCGGCCTGGCGCCGTCATTCCCCGGTGTTGTTTCCGATCGTCGGCCGGCTGAAGGGCGACCAACTGCGCCATCGCGGCCAGACCTATCCGATGACGCAGCACGGCTTCGCCCGCGATAAGTCGTTTGCCTGGGCGGAGAGGGGTTCTCGGTCCTGCATGCTGGTGCTCACCGACGACGCGGAGACCCGAACGCACTACCCCTTCGCCTTCCGTCTGGCGGTAACCTACACTCTCGACGGCCGGCAGCTTGGCGTCACGTTCGAGATCACCAACACCGGCGACGAGCCGCTACCGGCGTCGATCGGGGCGCACCCGGCATTCAACTGGCCGCTGCTGCCGGACCTGCCCAAGGAGGCCTACCGCCTGACCTTTGCAAAGCCCGAGCATGCGCCGATCCGCCGTCTCAAGGATGGGTTACTGCTGGCGGCAAGGCAGCCGACGCCCATCGAGGGCAACATTCTCGCTTTGTCGGATCGGCTGTTTGACGAGGATGCCTTGATCCTGGACCAGCCTTCCAGCACCGCTGTGCGTTACGGTGCCGATCGTGGTCCGGCGATCGAGATGCATTGGAACGGATTCCGGGAATTGGGCGTCTGGTCAAAGCCGGGCGGCGCGCCATTCCTCTGCATCGAACCCTGGCACGGCCTCGCCAGCCCGGTGGATTTCGATGGCGAATTCGCCGACAAGCCAGGAGTGATGCTGATCGAGCCGGCCGGAAGGTGCGTGCTCGGCTATCGGATCGAACTTCAACCGCAGACGCATTAGCTGAAAGGCTGGCGTCGCGTTCATGGATGGTGGAGTTGTTCGTAAACATCCAACTCGCTTGATTTGGAGGAATGCAGCATGGACCGATTCACCGGCGGTTGCCTGTGCGGCAACGTCCGAATTGTGGCGACTGGACGCCCATACCGGGTGGGCCTTTGTCACTGTCTCGACTGCCGCAAGCATCATGGAGCCCTTTTTCACGCTTCCGCGATTTTCCCTCAGGATGCGGTCACGATCGATGGCGAAACACGCGACTACGTCGGGCGGTTTTTCTGCCCTCGCTGCGGCTCGACCCTTTTCGGCCGCACCGCCGACGAAATCGAAGTCAACCTGGGATCCCTGGATGCCCCTGACCAACTGACGCCGACCTACGAAAGCTGGATCGTCCGTCGCGAGTCCTGGTTGCCGCCGTTTCCGCTCACGAGACGATATGAGCGCGATCGTGACGCCACGGGCCGCTTCGAGGAGTAGACAAACGGCGGGAAGGCGGCGTGGTCAGCGGACCAGCGGCGCTTCACTCCGGAAGGCCGGCCTTGCGGAAGCCATCGACGAAATGGTCGAGCATCGCCGGATCGCGGAAGGGCTCCGTCCAGACCCAGTGGCTGGTGGTGAAATGCGGATTGCCGACGAGGAACAGTTCGACTTCCGCGCGCGCCTCGTCGAGCCGGCCGAGCTGCGCGAGGCTGGCCGCCAGGAAGCGGCGTGAGCTGGTGCGGTAAGTCTCGTCCCGGCGCAACGTCTTGACGGCGGCCTCGTAGTCGCGCGCCGCATATTGCGCCGCGCCGAGCGTCAGATAGTACCAGCTTGCCGGAAACGGGTTGAGCCGGAACGCCTTGCGGATTTGTTCGAGCCCTTCCTCGACCCGCCCGGCCAGCACGGAGATGTCAGACAGTGTCGCCCAGGCATCGGCCTCGTTGGGGTCGAGCTCGAACGCCCTGGCGAACTCGGCATCCGCTTCGGCGAAGTCGCGCTCATAGGCAAGCAGGTTGCCGAGCACCCAGCGGCAGCCGGCGTCGTTGGGATCGATTGCCACCGCCTTGCGCGCCAGCTCCAGGGCAATACGGCGGTTCGGTTCCACCGGTTCGCCCCAATGCACCCATCCCATCCAGTGGTTCATGGCAAGCCAGCGATAGGCCTCGGCATAGTCCGGATCGAGCGCGACCGCGCGCGTCAGCATCAGATGCGCTTCCCGCGCCGTCTGCGGCGAATCGTCGATCAGCTTGCGCGCCCGCACGCACAGATCGTAGGCCTCGAGAGTCTTGGGCCGATTGCGCGGCGGCGGCGCGCGCAGCCGGCCGAGCAGCGCTTCCACGATCTTGGCCGTCACCTCGTCCTGAACGGCAAAGATATCGTCCAGCCCGCGGTCGAAGCGTTCCGCCCAAAGGTGGTCGCCGCTCGCCGCGTCGACCAACTGGGCGTTGATGCGCACGCGCCCCGCGGCACGTCTTGCGCTGCCCTCCAGAAGGTAGCGCACGCCAAGCTCCCGGGCGATTTCGCGCACGTCTGCTGCCTTTCCCTTGTAGGCGAAGGTCGAGTTGCGCGCGATGACGAACAAGCCCGAGGCTCTGGACAGGTGGGTGATCAGGTCTTCGGTCAATCCGTCGGCGAAGGGCTCCTGTTCGGGGTCGTTGCTGAGATTGACGAAGGGCAGCACGGCTATCGACGGCTTGTCGGGCAGCGGCAAAGCTTTTCGGTTCGCGCCATCGAGGGGTTCGACCATCCCCGTGAAGCGGTAGCCGACGCGCGGAACAGTGGTGATCCATTCACCGCCGTCGGCGGACGGACCAAGCAGCTTGCGCAGCTGCGCGATCTGGACGGTGAGATTGCCTTCCTCGACGGCCGTACCCGGCCACGCCGCATCCATCAGCTTGGCCTTGTCGAGGATTTCGCCAGGCCGCCCGACGAGCGCCGCCAACAGCTTCAGCCCGCGGTAGCCGACGGCAACAGGATCATCGTTCCGAAGCAGCGTTCCCGCATCCGGATCAAGCACGAACGGACCGAAGGCAAAGCGCGATCCCTGCATAAGGCGCATCTATAGCCCGTTTGGAACTTTTGAGAACTATTTGGGAGGGCTTAATTACGGCGCTGTTTGCATCCGGCACAATTCAACCTCTTTCAGGTCGAGGTCCCAAGTCGAGGACCCACCCTCAAACCATAGGAGGTTGCCATGAACGATACCCTTGCATCGACGCGGTGTCAGACGGTGCGGCCGAGAATGCCTGTAGTGCTGGCGGAAGCGTCGCGTCGGCACTTGGCGACCCTGCGAAGCATTGTCGCGGCCTGGCACGATCGGACCTGGCGCGAGCGGATACGCTTTCGCTGGGAGCTTGAGCGAATGTCGAAGGACAATCCTCATCTGATCGACGACATCGGATTGACGAGACAACAGGTCGAGGCGGAGCTGGCAAAGCCTTTTTGGCAACGGTAGGCCGAATGCTGCAACCAGAGCGAGCGGAGCTCATTGAAAGTTCTGGGGTAGGGAGGTTGCCTCGAGAAGCCGGGGGCAAACCAGCAGCGCGTCGCCAGATCCAAAGCACGAACTCGCCGAGGTCATCGACCAGGTGTATCCTTACGGCTGCATCATGGCCGGCGAAATGATCTGGTTGAGCGCAAGGACAGGAGTTCCAGACCGCGGCCTCGGCCCAGCTGGCGCCCCTCGTCAACAAAATGGTTGTGGCCCAATGTTTTCTGCGCCGCTACCGATGACTTTATCGCATTGCGAGGCTATTCGGACTTATTGCTATATGCTTGGCGTCTAAATATTCATATCCTAATAAGGCTTCGCGTTGCTCACCCACATTCTTGATTTGTTCCGGGCCACCAAACACAGGCACCGGGAAATGCTCGCTCCCTTCCCGATAAACCCACAGCCGTCCGGCAACCCGGACAAGGCCGGTGAAATCGTGGCGTTCTTTACGATCAACTCCTTCTATGAGACAGAAGCCGCTCGCATGACCGCGTCAGCGTGGCGTCTTGGCCTTTCTGTCCAAGCCCGGCCATTCGCCGACGCTGGATCCTGGGTGCGCAACGCGAGCCTGAAGCCGACATTCCTTGTCAATATGCGTAGGAGGCTTCAGGGACCGCTGCTGTATGTGGACGTCGACACGGTCTTCCATCATGATCCCTGGCCGGAGCTCGCCGGTTTTGATTGCGACATCGCGGTCTATCGCGAAAGTGGCCGGCTGATGGCTGGAACCATCCTCATCAACGATACGCCGGCTGCTCGCGAGATCCTCGCCTTGTGGAAGAAGCGCAGCGATGAAAACCCGGAAGTCTGGGATCAGGTCGTGCTGCAGGAAATCCTCGACGAAGATCAGGCCTCGGCAAGCCCGCGCTATCGCGAAGGCCAGCTCCCGGCGCCGTTCTGCTGGGTGTTCGACCGCCTTGAGAATGGGAAGCCCGATAAGGTGTATATCGAGCAGCTCCAGGCGAGCCGGGAAATCTATGAGCGGCACGCTCGCGGCAAAGCACGCAGAGGTCTCAACCGTCGGCAGGACCGAGTCCGGACCATTGAGCGCATTCTTGACGAACACAGAGAGCGGCTACGCAGGTAGCCGACGACAGCCATTGTTGCAGCTTCGATGCCCTCGCGGGCGGCGACGAAGCGGCTGCCATGTGGCCCGTGATCTGCAAAGCGTTCATTCCAATTCACCAGTTTAGCAGAACGGGCACCAAAAACCGTGTCAGGAGAGTTGAGGTGGGGAGATTGGCTGCGCACAAGCAGGAGCGACATTCCTACCTTGCCGAAAGTCGCATAAGATAGATTATGGAACTAAGCTTCCAGCTCGGGTCTCAGGATCGGCCGTCGGTTGCCGGTCGAATGCGATCTTACGTCCGCCGGTTCCGGTGTGGAGACAGGGTTCACAGACTGAACCCCGTTCAACAGAGCAGCCCGCCTTGGACGGGCTGCGTTGGCATCTTAGGCAGGTCTAGGCAGGTCTACTCGGCGGCGCCGATCGCCTTGAGCCCGGCGGCGGCGCATTTGGCGTCGATATCGCCCGAAGGAGCACCGCCGACGCCAATGCCGGCCACCAAGGCATCGAACTTGACCGGCAAGCCGCCAGCCTGGATCACCATGCGACGATCCATGTCACGCATGCCGTCATTTGCCGGCTTGGAGGCTATGAATTCGGCGAGCCCCGCAGTGTCGCGACCCAAGGCTGCCGCGGTGAAGGCCTTGCCTTCGGCGCTGGATGCGGTGTGTGCGCCGGAATTATCGGCCTTGAGCAGCACTTGCGTCGCGCCGCTCCGCGCCACGATGGCGACGCTGACATTGCTGCCTTCGGCAGCGCAGGCCTCCAGCGCGGCTTGTGCTGCCTTGGTTGCCCGTTCAAGCGGCAAGTAAGGGGCGGTTGGCAATTCCTGCGCTGTGGTAGCGATAGGAGCAAGAAGCGTCACTGTAAGTACGAGTTTGCGAATCATCTGGCCTCTCCTTTCCAACTAACGGGCAAAGATTAGCGCCTCTTGTTCTCAATGTATATTTTAGGAAGTTGTCACATAGACTGCGACTGCCTGTCAGGCCTGCAATGCAGATCGACGAGCATCCACCGGCCTGACAATGCAATCCTCTTTGAACATTTTGCAATCTTGAAGCGGCAGCGAACTGGCGGCGGCCGTGTGGCGATGCCAAGTGCAAGATCTCGACGTCGCACCTGTAGTCGCGGCTCATGGCCAGGCGACCAATGCCAGCTATGAAGAGAACATTCTATCTGTCTGATCTATAAGGAATTTCAAGCGCCATGCCATCAAATGCCGGCTCGACATTTGCCGGAGTCTCAGCCATCACGGTAGCGTAGTCCAGCGGCCCATGCATATGGGTCAGCACAGCCTGTTTCGGGGCCAGCCGTTCGATCCATTCAAGCGCCTGGCCGAGCGACAGATGGCTCGGGTGCGTCCTGTACTGAAGCGCGTCCACGATCAGGACATCAAGATTACGCAGCCGCTCGGCGGTGGCAGCCGGAAAATCGCTGATGTCGGGGCAATAGGCTAGTCCGCCGATGCGGAAACCGAGCGATATGATGTCGCCATGAACCTGCGGCAGCGGCTCGAGGGTGAGGGCACCGCCCTCGCCTTCGATCACGACCGGCTTTGTGTGATCGATGATATGGGCGTCGACAATCGGTGGATAGGAACTGCCTGGCGGCGTCTCGAAACAGTAGCCGAAGGCCTGGCGCAGCCGCAGCATCGTTGGCTGGTCGGCATGGATATCGATCCGCTGCCGCTGGTCGAGCACGAAGCCGCGCAGGTCGTCGATGCCGTGGATGTGGTCGGCATGTGGATGGGTGTAGACGACGGCATCGATGCGTTTGACCGACGCCATCAGCATCTGCTGGCGGAAATCCGGTCCTGTGTCGATGACGACGGTGGTGCGGGCGCCGCTCTCGGCAATCCGCTCGACAAGGGCTGCCGTGCGCATGCGCCGATTTTTCGGGTTGTGCGGATCGCAATTGCCCCAGTCGCCGGTGATGCGCGGCGTTCCGGGTGACGAGCCACAGCCGAGAATGGTGAGGCGCAGCCGGTCTGTCATCGTTCAGGCGCTTTGCTCGGCGGGTCGCGGCATCTTGCCGAACAGCCGGAAGAAATTATCGGTCGTCAAAGCTGCGATTTCACCTTCGCTGACGCCGATCGTCTCGGCCAGAACCCTGGCCGTGTGCGCGACATAGGCGGGTTCGTTGCGCTTGCCGCGAAATGGGATCGGCGCGAGATATGGCGCATCGGTCTCCACCAGCAGCCGGTCGTGCGGCAGGTCGGCGGCTATGGCGCGTATTTCGGGCGAATTCTTGAAGGTCAGGATGCCGGAAAACGAAACATAGCCGCCCAGCGAGACGCCGACCTCGGCCAGCCTGCGTCCCGACGAAAAACAGTGCAGGACGAATGGGAAGGCGCCCTTCCCCGTTTCTTCCTCAAGAATATGAGCCATGTCGTCGTCGGCGTCGCGCGAATGGATGACCAGCGGCAGGCCCGTCTCGCGAGCAGCGGCGATGTGGTTGCGCAAACCCTGCGCCTGCGCATCGCGGGGCGCCTTGTCATAGAAATAGTCGAGCCCGGCCTCGCCGATCGCCACCGCCTTTGGATGAGCGGACAGGCGCACGAGATCCGCCGTCGTCACGTCAAGCTCTTCGGCGGCATTGTGCGGATGGGTTCCGACGGAGCAGTACACTTCGTCGAAAGCATCTGCGATTTCAAGTATTTGCTGAAATCGCTTCACGCGCGTCGAAATGGTTACCATGCGGCCGATCCCGGCGGCCAGGGCACGGGCGACGACGGCCGCCCGTTCCTCGGCGAAGTCCGGAAAATCCAGATGGCAGTGGCTGTCGACGAGCATCAGCCGTTCGCTTCCGGCTGATCGACATAACGCGGAAACACGCCTTCTGGCACAGGCAACGCTCTGCCCGGCACAAGCGCATGGTCGGCGTGGAGATGCACGAAATTGCGCTCGTCTGCCGGCACCGCCAGCAGGTCAAGCAGCTTCGCGGCCGATCCTGGAATAAAGGGTTGGCACAGAATCGCCACGCGCCGGACCACCTCGGCCGTTGTCCACAGCACCGTTTGCATGCGCTCGGGGTTGGTCTTCTTCAGTGCCCAGGGTTCCTGTCCGGCGAAATACCGGTCGGCTTCGGCCACCACGCCGAAGATCGACGCCAGCGCCAGATGGATGCCCTGCTCGGCCATTGCCTTGCGCGCGGCGGCAAGAGCGGCCGCCGCCTGATCGAGGATTGCCTTGTCGGCATCCGTCAGCTCGCCGCGCGTCGGCACCACGCCGCCGCAGTTCTTGGCGATCATCGACAGCGAGCGCTGCGCCAGATTGCCGATGCCGTTGGCGAGGTCGGCATTGGTGCGGTTGACGATCGCTTCGTGGCTGTAGCTGCCGTCCTGGCCGAACGGCACCTCGCGCAGGAAGAAATAGCGCACCTGGTCGAGCCCGTAGTGCTCTACCATGGTGAAGGGGTCGATGACGTTGCCGACCGATTTCGACATCTTCTCGCCGCGGTTGAACAGGAAGCCGTGGCCAAAGACGCGCTTCGGCAGCGGAATGCCTGCCGACATCAGGAAGGCCGGCCAGTAGACGGCGTGGAAACGCACGATGTCCTTGCCGATGATGTGCGCATCGGCCGGCCAGAATTTCCAATTATCTGCTTTTTCATCGGGATAGCCGACGCCGGTAATGTAGTTTGTCAGCGCGTCGACCCAGACATACATCACGTGCTTCTCGTCGCCGGGCACCGGCACGCCCCAGTCGAACGTCGTGCGCGAGATCGACAGGTCTTTCAGTCCCGATCTGACGAAGCTCATCACTTCGTTGCGCCGCTCGGCCGGGCCGATGAAATCCGGCTGGCCCTCATAGAGCGCCAGCAGTTTGTCCTGATAGGCCGAGAGCCGGAAGAAATAGCTTTCCTCCTCGACCCATTCGACCGGCGTTCCTTGCGGGCCATAGCGGATATTGTCGGGACGAACCTCGGTTTCCTCCTCGCCGTAATAGGCTTCGTCGCGCACCGAGTACCAGCCGGCATAGCCGCCCTTGTAGATGTCGCCATTGGCGGCCATCGCCTTCCAGATCGCCTGAGAGGCCGCGTAGTGCCGCTCTTCGGTGGTGCGGATGAAATCGTCGTTGGAGGCGTTGAGAGCGGTCGCCATGCGTTTGAACTCGGCCGAATTGCGGTCGGCCAGTTCGCGCGCCGAAATGTCTTCCTTCTTCGCTGTCTGCAGCATCTTGATGCCGTGTTCGTCGGTGCCGGTGAGAAAGAAGACCTGCTTGCCGTCGAGCCGTTGAAAGCGGGCCAGCGCATCGGTGGCGATCAATTCGTAGGCATGGCCGATATGCGGCTTGCCATTGGGGTAAGAGATCGCGGTCGTGATGTAGAATGTATCGCGTGACATGAATGAACCGTCATGAATGTCTGAATGGAAGGCGTGGCGGTGGATATCGCATCGGGGTGGCGATTGCCATCCCGAGGGAACCATCACATTCGCATTGCAGACTTCAGGCGGTCGATCATGGTCAAGGCGTGCTGCTTCTTGTCGAGATTGTAGGTATCAGTCTCAGATATAGCGTCCAGCGCCTCATGCCAAGTGTCCGACAGCGTTTTGGCTCGTGCGAGATCGCCGGCCAGCGCCGCCCGGCTCGCCGCATCGGACAACAGATCGAGCGCGCGGCGGTTGAAGATATCGAACTGGATCGCCTGGTCGCGCCCGGCCACGACTTCGGCAAGGCGATAGGCGCCGGCGATGTCGCTCTTGCCGGCGCTCACCAGGGCGTCCAGCGTTTCGGCGATCTCCAACCCGCCATACTGCGTCAGGAGGATCGCATTGCGGGCGCTGCCCCCTGCCCGCGCGGCAAGGGCTGTCCGCGCGGCCGGATCGTCCGGCGGAGGCGGCTCGGCAGTTTCCAGCACCGCCATCAGCTCGTCGGCATCGAGCGGCGACAGCCGAACCAATTGGCAGCGCGAGCGGATCGTCGGCAACAGGCTGCCCGGTGCATGGACGATGAGGATGAACAGCGTTCGCGCCGGCGGCTCCTCAAGATTCTTCAGCAAGGCATTGGCTGCATTGGTGTTCATGTCGTCGGCCGGGTCCACGATCACCACCCGGTAGCTGCCGTCATGCGAAGTCATCGACAGGAAGCGATTGACCTTGCGGATCTCGTCGACGGTGACGACCGTCTTGAAGCTCTTCGTCTTGTCGTTCAGCGGCCGCGTCAGGTGCAGCACGCCGGGATGCGCGCCGGTGGCGATCTGGCGAAACAGCGAGGACGCCGGATCGGGAACGGCGAGCGTCTCCGGCGCCTGCTCGAAGGCCGGATGCTTCAGGAGATGATGCGCCAGATGGAACGCGAGCGTCGCCTTGCCGATGCCGAGCGGTCCGGTGAAGATCAGCGCGTGCGGCAGCTTTCCAGCGCGATAGGCGGCGGCGAGCATGGCGGCGGCCTGCCCGTGCCCGACCAGGCGTGGCGTTTCGGACGGTTCAGGGACGCCGTCCAGCGTGTCATGCTGTTCCGGCGCGATGCGTTCGAAGATCATGCGGGAGCGGTCTGTCTGTTGCGCATGGGCGCCCTCGCCTCCAGCGCCGCGAACACCGTGGCGGTGACGACATTTTCTACCGCATCGGGAGCGGCGGATGCGTCGATCACAACGCAGCGCTCCGGCTCGGCCGCGGCGATCGCCAGGAACGCCTCGCGGCGCGCCTGGTGGATGGCAAGCGTTTCCTTTTCGAAGCGATCGGGGCCGGCGCCGGCGCCGCGACGCACTGTTGCGCGTCTCAGGCCTTCCGTGGGATCGATGTCGAAGATCAGCGTCATGTCGGGCATCATGCCATTGATGGCGACCTGCTCCAGCGTCTCCATGAACACCGGGTCGAGGCCGCCGGTGACGCCCTGGTAGACGCGCGAGGAATCCAGGAAGCGGTCGCATAGGACAATGGAGCCGCGCTCGACCGCCGGGCGGATGACCTGCTCGACATGGTCGGAGCGCGCCGCCGCGAAAAGCAGCGCTTCCATCTTCGGCCCGAACGGCTCGGCGGCGCCCGAGAGCAGCACATGCCGGACCGCTTCCGCGCCCGGCGAGCCGCCCGGTTCCCGGGTGACGAGGACGTCGTACTTCTTGGCGCGCATCTTTCCCGCCAGCCGCTCGATCTGCGTCGACTTGCCTGCTCCTTCGCCGCCTTCGAAGGTGATGAAAAATCCGCGTGCCAATCGAAAGGCCTTTGTCCCTTATTTGAATGGATTCTAGCGCTCTAGATAGTCCGCGTTCGGGGAAACGTCCATGCCGCCGGCGTTATCGCAGTCGCTCAAAAGTGAGCTCGGCTTTGAGAGAACGACATGCATAAACAAAGACGCTAAAGCGCATCGCGTGAATCCGGTTCAGCGCGACGCGCTTTAGCGGAGCCAGCCGACGGCCAGTTCCTTGACGGCGTCGAGGGCGCGTTGCGGCAGCGTGCCGATGCCGATCGATTCGGCGGCGAACAGCGGCGTCTCCTGGCTCAGCGTATCGCCGATCCAGACCCGCAGCACGCCTACCGGCTGCCCCTCCTCCACAGGTGCGGCAACCGGTCCGTCATAGACGATGCTCGCCGTCAGTTTGTCGCGGTTGGCTACCGGCAGGAAGATGGCGATCGGCCCTTTCGCCTTCAGCGTCACGCCGGCTTTAATGCCGCCGAAAACCTGAGCTTGGCCCACCACCTCGTCCTTGGCGAAGATTTGCGTCTTCTCGAAGGAACGGGCACCCCATTCGAGCAGCTTGCGCGCCTCCTCGGCGCGTTCCTTGTCGCTGGCGAGCCCGCTCATCGCCGCGATCACCCGCGCGCCATTGTGGCCGACCGAGCCGACTATGCCAAAGCCGGACACCTCACTGCTGCCGACCGCCAGGCCGTCGGCGCCGATGTCCATCGCCAGCAGCGGGTTGCGATTCCTCTGCGAAATCTTGTTCCAGGTAAAATCCTTCAGGCCGTAGTAGCGATAAAGGTCCGGATACTCGCGCCACAGATGCAAAGCCAGCATTGCCAGCTCGCGCACGCTCGTCTGCTGGCCCTCCGCCGGCAGCCCGGTCGAATTGACGAAAGTCGATTTGGTCAGGCCGATCTGGCGGGCGCGTTCGGTCATCTGCGCGGCGAAATTGTCCTCGGACCCGGCCAAGCCTTCGGCCAGCACGATACAGCCGTCATTGGCCGCCTGCACCGTCACGCCCTGGATCAGGTCCTCGACCCGGACCGCCGATTTGAGCTTGGCAAACATCGTCGACGTTCCCGAAGGGGCGCCGCCCTTGCGCCAGGCGTTTTCACTCACCACGAACGTGTCGTCGAGGGTCAGGCGCCCGGACTTGATGGCGTTGAACACCACTTCCATCGTCATCAGCTTGGCCATCGAGGCCGGCTGTATCGGCTTGTCGGCGTCCTTGGAAAACAACACCGTCCCTGTGTCGGCGTCTATCATGAAGGCCTGGGCTGCCTTGGTCTCGAAAAGCTGCGCGCTGGCGGGCGCGATGCAAAACAGCAGCAGGGCCAATCCCAGAAATCCGGCCAAAGGCGGAAAGACGCGCAACTGCATGAAATCTCGACCCGTTTGCCGGTTCTGGCGCAGCCAAGCTATCAGGGTTTTTTCCGCAGGATCAACCGTGCGGGAAAAATAGATCAGTTGCGCACGGCCAGAGCGTCCGGCGCACCATGCGACCAGGCCGCCTGCAGCAGATCGTCGACGCCGCCATGGCCGTCCGGATAGAGGTTCACCGCATACCAGTCCTTGCCATCGAATTCGGAACGCTGGATCTCGATCCTGCCGAAGGGCTCGAGCGCGGCGGCCACGCGTTTTGCCTCGGTGGCGTCATCGAAGGTGCCGGCCGCGACATAGGCCGGCGACGGCGCCTGGGGATTGGCGCTCTTCCATGAGCGCAGGATGTCGGCGGGCGACATGCCGTCGTCGTCAAGTGCGGCAAAGACATCGGCGCTCCGCACGCGCTCGTCGGCATAGGAGAGCGAGGCCACCGAAAACGGCGATTGCGGCGGCAGGCCGATATCCGGACGCTCTGGCACGATCGGACCGAAGTCGGGCAGCGCCAGGTCACCCAAGGCCGGCGATTGTGCCGGCACCTGCCCTTGCGGAATCATATCGGAATTCGTCAGCTGACCCGGAAACGGCACGGCGGCAGCGCCCACCGGCAGGCTGGGCGACGGTCCGTTCATGGCCACCATGACGCCGGTCGGCAGGCCGTCCGACGGATCCGGTATCCTGTTGCCTGGATGGTAGGAGGCCATCAGATACTGGTCGTCATTGCCGTCGAGCGGCGCGCGGCCAACATATTCCACCTTCACCTCGGCCGTGCCGACATTGGCATAGTCGAGCATCTGGGCGGCGCGTTCCGAGACATCGATGATGCGGCCCTGGTGGTAGGGACCGCGATCGTTGACGCGCACGATGACCGAACTGCCGGTCTTGAGATTGGTGACGCGGGCGTAGCTCGGCAGAGGCATGGTCGGGTGCGCCGCCGTCAGATGGCTCATGTCGTAGACTTCGCCGTTGGCGGTCAGCCGTCCATGAAAGGCATCGCCGTACCACGACGCCAGGCCGACCTTGGCATAGTGCTTGTCTTCCTTCGGATAGTACCACTTGCCGCGAACCTGGTAGGGTTTTCCGAGCTGGTCGCGGCCGCCGCCACGCCGCATGAAGGCGACGCGAGGGCTGGCCTTCACGCCATATTCGGTTTCGGCGAAATATTCCTTGGAACGGGTCTTCTTGTGGACCATCCCTTTTGGTTCAGGCTGCGACGCGCAGGCGGCAAGCAAGGCTGCCGACATGGTGAATAGCGCGAAAGCGCAAGCACGGCGTAGACGCGGGCGCGCCGTAGTTTGCATTTCCTGATGTCCCCTACAGTCTCGACCAAAAACGCCGCGGCTTGAACGTCGCAGGAGCCAAAGCTTACCTGACTAAGACCAACGACGCCTCGAACCCCTGTCCTTTGTGCGCAGGAATTGTTTATCACGCTATTAATCGATTGTGGCCGGAACCGGGCAAGATTGTGACGCCACCCTGCCCGGCGTCGGCTGCCGGGAAACATGCGGTCCGCGCATGCCGGTTGACAGATCTTTGCCGGGCACACTAGAGCATCAGCGAGATGGCTCTCTTCATTCGCCGCCAGGCTCGAATATCGGATCGGGTGACGTTGGCGAAGAGATGTCGCTGGAGGGATGGCCGAGCGGTTTAAGGCACCGGTCTTGAAAACCGGCGTGGGCGCAAGTTCACCGTGGGTTCGAATCCCACTCCCTCCGCCAGATTATTGCCGTAAGGTGTTGATATGGCTTCGCTAATCGCAGGTTGCGTTACCGATCCCCACTTTCATCCCACTGGTTGACTATGGAGTGCGACATGGCTCCCCCGAAAAAACGTCTGCTGGAAGAGGAAGCGCTGGCGGTGTTCCTGCGAGAGTTGGCGACCGCTGATGCCATCGCGTCGAGCCTTATCCGAGATATTGAACCGCCATCCGAGGAAGACCGCGCATTCGGAGCCGAGCCGCTGTCAAAATCGGCGGGCTCCTCAGCCCGGGCAAGGGCCTGTTCCTTGACTTTGACGCTCGCCCATCGCTTGAAGCGCTTGCAGGCCGCTGGGGCGACCGGATCACCTACGTCGCCGGAAAGGCCAGGGATCAGCTTGGCTTGAGCGCCGTGCTCGTGCGCCCCGACGGCTTCGTGGCCTGGGCTGGCGAGGATGACCCCAACCCGGAGGAAGCCGCTCAAGCCGCATCACGATGGTTCGGCGAACCCCGGAAAGGCATGTAGGCCTGCTCCCGAGGCTTTTCGTGCCGAATCGGCTAAGCCTTGGGCCTATGAACGAAACCTCACTCTACGCGCCGGTGAAGCGGTTTCTCGAAAGCCTGGATTTTGCCGTGAAGGGCGAGATCGGCGGCTGCGACATTGTCGCGTTGCGTGAGGGGGAGCCGCCCGTCGTCGTCATTTGCGAGTTGAAGCTGGCGTTCAATCTCGAACTGGTGCTGCAAGGCGTCGACCGCGCGACCGCCTGCGACGAGGTGTGGCTGGCCGCGCGCATGTCGGCCCGGGGCAAGGGACGCGAGAGCGACGCCCGGTTTCGCAATCTTTGCCGCCGGCTTGGCTTCGGCCTGCTCGGCGTGACGGCGAGCGACCGGGTCGAGGTGCTTCTGAGCCCGGTCACCGTCGCGCCGCGCAAGAACCCACGGCGCCGCTCGCGGCTGGTCGACGAACATCGCCGGCGCCGCGGCGATCCTGTCGCGGGCGGGGGATCGCGCAATCCCATCATGACAGCGTACCGCCAAAGCGCCCTCGCCTGCGCCGCGGCATTGGCCGACGGGCCCAAGCGCCCGCGCGATCTCAAGGCGCTGACGCCGCTTGCGCCGAAAATCCTGCTGCACAATGTCTATGGCTGGTTTGCGCGCGTCGACCGCGGCGTCTATGATCTGACCGACGCCGGCCGTGCCTCGCTGATGCGTTGGCCGCAGCCATCGCACGATGAATCCCGACACGGGATTTTGAACGCGCCGAGTGCCTGAGCGCGGGACAACGCCCAGCCCTTTGGTTGATTTTTCAGACAAAATATGCTGCTTGTCCCGCCCATGAAGACACTCTGCACGACGGTCATGGCGTTCTTGACCCTGGCTTTTCCGGCCAACGCCATGGACAGCGCCTTGCGCGCAGGCCTCCTGAAACTCGACCCGCAAACCCGCCTCGAACAGCGCTGCGACGCTGAAGTTCTCGACCGGATCACCCATGACGACCGCAAGTACAAGGCGGATCGGGTGGTCGCTTACGCCTTTGCCACGCCGGTCATGAGCGACGACGCCATTAAGAGCCCAGGAGCCGCCTTCCGCAGCAAGGGGCAATGGTACCGGCTGAAATTCAAGTGCGAGACGGCGCCGGACCATATGGAGGTTTTACAGCTCCGCTACCGCATCGGCGACGAGATTCCAGAGACCGACTGGGCAAAATACAATCTCTACGATTAGGCGCTACGACTAGGTTTTCATTGCCGTTTCGGCTCGCCTGCCCGTGATTGTCGAATCCCCTCAATGGCGCCGCTGCAACGAAAGCGGTTTTGCGGCGTTGCCCGAAGCGATGTCTTGACGGCAAGGAACCATGCCTTTAGGGCGGGCTGGGCGATCGACAACGAACACTCGGCGAACAGGCAAGGGCTTCCAGGTCGATGGAAATATTTACTGCCGCAGGCTTATCGGCCCTTTTTCAGGTTATCGCGATCGATCTTGCGCTGGCTGGGGACAACGCCATCGTCATCGGCCTTGCGGCGGCCGGCCTGCCGGCCAGTCAGCGCAAACGGGCCATTCTGGTCGGCATCATCGCGGCCACCGTCCTTCGCATTTTCTTCGCCCTGATCACGCAATGGCTGCTGACAATTGGCCCCATGCTCCTCATTGCCGGCGGCCTGCTGCTGCTTTGGGTATGCTGGAAGATGTGGCGGGAGCTGGGTGTCAGCCACGAGCAGGAGCGCGACGCGACCGAAGCGCTGTCGAATGGCGATTTCGACAAGGATGGGACCATCGCCGGCAAGTCGCCGCGCAAGACCTTCTCGCAGGCCGCGTGGCAGATCGTCATTGCCGACGTCTCGATGTCGCTCGACAATGTCCTGGCCGTGGCGGGAGCGGCCATGAACCATCCGACGGTGCTGATCATCGGCCTCGCTCTGTCGATTGCGCTGATGGGCTTCGCCGCGTCCTTCGTCGCGCGCCTGCTGCACAAATACCGCTGGATCGCCTATATCGGCCTGCTGATCATCCTTTACGTCGCCGTGAAGATGCTTCTCGACGGCGCCGTGCAGCAGTTTCCCGACCAATTCGCTTTCCTGGCGCCATGGTTCGGGTCGAGCGGCCACTGAGCCGGAACCCTCGCGCCCGCCGATGTTGGTCAGTTTGAAATTGCAGCGTAGTGGTTCATTCTAATCGGGATTGAACCGGTGCCCATCGGCGCGAAGAAGCACGTCCACCTATATCGCTGGTAAGGATCAAACTTCATATGGGGAATGATCGTTCGATAAAACGTCATTAGACGCTCGCAGATGTGGTATCGATCATCGGGCGCAGCCTGGACACGTTCTCTCGGGATAAACCACTCTGCTTCTTGTGGCTCATTCAAGTAGGTAGGGTGCAGCCTGACAAAATAGCCGTCTTTGGTCATCCTGACATCGTTGGAATCGATGGGGCGGCAATCCTTGTTTCCGCAGCAGTCATAGTGAAGAACGGGATCGGTCTTGCCCGTATACCAACCGTGTGCGTCCGCATCGCCGGGCAGCACAAGCCACGCCAACGCAATGTGTCCTAGCAACTGTCTCATGGGACTAGCCCCTCACCATTCTGCCTATAGCATATTAGTGAGTCCTAATCATAGCGCTGAAAGTCGCGTTGACTGGCTGCCATTACCCGACAATTCGCTTTTTGTAAGAGCCACGAACCAACGGCTTTCGGCTTCTTCGCTTCGATCCACACAACGAGATCGCCGACGTCGCAGAGCTTGCCTGTTTGCCTGATCGGGCAAGCCGTGCTATTGCGCCGCCCGAATTGAGCTCCCGCCAGAGCCGTGCAAACCGTTATATGTCGAGACTTCGAGCCGGATCAGCGTTTCCGGTTCATGTCCATTGGAACCTTGCCCATGTCCGCCCCGCGCGTCAGCTTCGTCAGTCTCGGATGCCCCAAAGCCCTGGTGGATTCCGAACGCATCATCACGCGCCTGCGCGCCGAGGGCTATGAGATCGCGCGCAAGCATGACGGTGCCGATCTCGTCGTGGTCAACACTTGCGGCTTCCTCGATTCCGCCCGTGATGAATCGCTCAACGCCATTGGTTCGGCGCTTTCGGAGAACGGCAGGGTCATCGTCACAGGCTGCCTGGGCGCCGAGCCCGATGTCATTCGCGAGAAGCATCCCAACGTTCTCGCCATCACCGGTCCGCAGGCCTATGAGAGCGTCATGGCGGCCGTGCACGAGGCGGCGCCGCCGAGCCATGATCCCTATATCGATCTCCTGCCGCCTCAAGGCGTCAAGCTCACGCCGCGCCACTATGCCTATCTCAAGATTTCGGAAGGCTGCAACAATCGCTGCACCTTCTGCATCATCCCGGCGCTGCGCGGCGACCTTGTCTCGCGGCCGGCGGCCGATGTGCTGCGTGAAGCCGAGAAACTGGCCAAGGCCGGCGTCAAGGAACTCCTCGTCATCTCGCAGGACACCAGCGCCTACGGCATCGACATCAAATATCAGACCAGCATGTTCGGTGATCGTGAAGTGCGGGCGAAGTTCCTCGACCTGTCCGAGGAATTGGGCAAGCTCGGCATCTGGGTGCGCATGCACTATGTCTACCCCTACCCGCACGTGGCCGACGTCATCCCGCTGATGGCCGAGGGAAAAATCCTTCCCTACCTCGACATCCCCTTCCAGCATGCGTCGCCGCAGGTGTTGAAGAACATGCGCCGGCCGGCACATGGCGAAAAGACGCTCGAGCGCATTCGCGGCTGGCGCGATGTGTGTCCCGACCTCGCCATCCGCTCGACCTTCATCGTCGGATTTCCCGGCGAGACCGACGAGGATTTCGAGATGCTGCTCGACTGGCTGGACGAAGCAAAGATCGATCGCGCCGGCTGCTTCAAATATGAACCTGTACGGGGCGCGCGCTCCAACGAACTCGGCCTTGAGCAGGTGCCGCAGGAAATCAAGGAGGCGCGCTGGCACCGCTTCATGCAGCGCCAGCAGAAGATCTCGGCGACGCAATTGGCCAAGAAGGTCGGCAAGCGCCTGCCGGTGCTGATCGACGAAGCGCATGGCACATCGGCCAAGGGCCGCACCAAATACGATGCGCCTGAGATCGATGGCTCCGTCCATATCCAGTCGCGCCGCCCGCTGCGCGCCGGCGACATCGTCACCGTCAAGGTCGATCGCGCCGACGCCTATGATCTCTACGGTTCGGCCGTCTGAGGACCACGATTTACCACATTTCGCGATAGTTCCGGCCATTTACCCTGTTTGGCCGCCGCCTGCCTTATGGTTTCCGGACCGTAAACGCAGGAACTCAGGATGGACCCCAGACCTGTCCGCCAGGATTATATCGCGACGCTGGACCTGTTGAGGCTGGCGGCGGCGCTGGCCGTCGTGCTGTTTCACTATTTCTTCCGCGGCGCGGCAGCAGACGGCTTTCTCACGGCGGGCTATCCTCATGCCGCGCCACTCGCTCTGTACGGCTATCTCGGCGTCAATCTTTTCTTTCTGATCAGCGGTTTCGTCATCGCATGGTCGGCGGAAGGCGGCGGCTGGGAAGAGTTCGCCGTCGCGCGTTTCGCGCGTCTATATCCGGGCTTTCTGCTCTGCATGACGATAAGCTTCGCGGTTATCGCCTTTTCCGGCACGCCGCTGCTCCCAGCCTCCTTCAGCCAGTATCTCGCCAATCTCACAATGTTCGCGCCGGCCGTCGGCCAACCTTTCATGGACGGCGTCTACTGGTCGGTCGTGCTTGAAGTGGTTTTCTACGGCTGGGTGACGCTGGCCCTGATTGCCGGCGTTTTCCAGCGATGGAAATTGGGGCTGATCCTCGGCTGGCTGGCGATCTCGGCCATCAACGAACTCTTCCTCGGCAGCGGCGCGGCGCGGCTTCTGTTTCTCACCGAGTTCGGGCCGTTCTTCGCCGCCGGCATGCTGGTCCATCATCTCCACGCGCATGGTCGCTCAGTGCCGGCCTTGCTGTTGCTGGCGGCCGCCTTCGTGCTCTCCAGCTATACGCTATCGGTGACGCAACAGTGGATGATCGGGCATTATGGCATTGCGGTCTCGTCCGCCCATCTCGTGGCCGCCAACCTAGCGATGCACGCGGCGCTGATCGGCGCTGTCCTGCTGCGCGACCGGATCAGACCGTCGCCGCTCACGCTGGCTCTCGGCGGGCTGACTTACCCGCTTTACCTCCTTCACCAGAATGCCGGCTATCTCTTCATCAACGCCTTGACGCCGCTGGCCGGAAAATGGATTGCAGCGTGGACCGGCGTGGCGCTCATGGTTTTGGTGTCGTGGACGATCTGGCGCTATTTCGAGCGGCCGGTGCAGCGTTGGCTCAGGATCCGGCTCAGCCTCGTGGTGGACGCCGGCCTGGTGCGGTTTCGCCATGTCCCGGCGGTAGCGCAAGCCGCCGAATGAAAAGGGCGCCTCGCGGCGCCCTTCCCTGACGAACGTACGTAGAGCTTATTGCGGCAGCTTGTCGTCGACACCCTTGACGTAGAAATTCATGCCGAGCAGCGTGCCGTCATCGGCGACCTCGCCGTCCTTCAGCCATGGCGAGCCGTCCTGCTTGGCGATCGGTCCGGTGAAGGGGTTCCAGCCGCCGGCGATCTTCTTCTCGGTCGCCTCGGCCATCGCCTTCACGTCGTCGGGCATATTGGTGTAGGGCGCGAGCTTCACCGCGCCGTCCTTGATGCCGAGCCAGACATTGTCGGGCTTCCAGGTGCCGTCGATGGCTGCCTGAACCCGGCTGATGTAATAGGGTCCCCATTCGTCGGTCAGCGAAGTCAACTGCGCGTTCGGCGCGAACTTGATCATGTCGGAGGACTGGCCGAAGCCGTGCAGCTTGCGCTCCTCGGCCACCTGCAGGGCCGCGGTCGAATCCGTGTGCTGGACGATGATATCGGCTCCCTGGTCGAACAGGGCCTTGGCCGCATCGGCTTCCTTGCCCGGATCGAACCAGGAATTCACCCAGACGATCTTGGCCTTGAAATTCGGATTGATCGACTGCGCGCCGAGCATGAAGGAGTTGATGCCCATCACCACTTCCGGGATCGGGAAGGAGACGATGTAGCCGGCGACGCCGGACTTCGATTCCTTGGCCGCGATCTGACCGAGCACATAGCGGCCTTCATAGAAGCGCGCATTGTAGATGCCGAGATTGTCCGCCGTCTTGTAGCCGGTGGCGTGCTCGAACATCACCTTGGGGAACTTCTTGGCGACCTTCACTTCGGCGTCCATGAAGCCGAAGGACGTGCCGAAAATGATCTTGCAGCCTTCGCGCGCCAGCCGCTCGAAAGCACGGTCGGCATCGGGGCCTTCGGAGACGTTTTCAAGATAGGCGGTCTCGACCTTGTCGCCGAGCGCCTTTTCGACTTCGAGGCGGCCCTGGTCGTGCTGGTAGGAATAGCCGAAGTCGCCGATAGGGCCGGTATAGACCCAGCATGCCTTCAGCTTGTCGGCGGCCTCCGCGGACGCGACCAGCGAAAATGCCGCTGTCGTCGTCATCAGGGCAATAAGCAGTTTTTTCATCGTGTTACCTCTCTGAGTTAAGCCTTGGAGCTTCCCGTCTTGTTATTGTTGTCAACGATCCGGAACGAATGGCTGCCCCAAGGAAGCCGGTGTGTTCATCATCGTCAGACGCTTGTTGCGCGAGATTAGAACGAGAACCACGACCGTCGCCAGATAGGGCAACGAAGAAAGCAGTTGCGAAGGCACCGGAATACCAAAAGCCTGTGCATGAAGCTGGCCGATCCACACCGCGCCGAAGATATAGGCGCCCGCCAGCACCCGCCACGGCCGCCAGGACGCGAACACCACCAACGCAAGCGCGATCCAGCCGCGGCCCGCGCTCATGTTCTCGACCCATTGCGGGGTGTAGACCAGCGAGAGATGGCCGCCGGCAAGACCGGCGCAGGCGCCGCCGAAGATCACCGAGAGATAGCGGTAGCGGATGACCCTGATGCCGAGCGCATGCGCCGAGGCGTGGCTGTCGCCGATCGAGCGCAGCGTCAGCCCGGTGCGCGTCCGGAACAGGAACCACATCACCGCCGCCGTCAGCGCTATCGAGATGTAGAACAGCGGATCCTGGCCGAACAGCAGTCTGCCCACCACCGGGATGGAGCTGAGCCCGGGAATATCGAGATTGGGCAACCTGACGCCGGGCTGGCCGACGAAACTGGTTCCCATCATGCCGGAGAGGCCGAGGCCGAGCAGTGTCAGCGACAGGCCGGTCGCCACCTGGTTGGTGGCCAGCGACAGCGTCATGACGGCAAACAGCAGCGAGAACAGCGCGCCCATGGCGATGGCCGCCAAGAGCCCGATCCAGGGCGAGCCGGTCAGATAGCCTGCGCCGAAACCGCCGACGGCGCCCATGATCATCATGCCTTCGACGCCAAGGTTGAGCACGCCGGAGCGTTCGACCACCAGTTCCCCGATCGCCGCAATGAGCAGCGGCGTCGCCGCCGTGGCGATGGTCAGGAGGATGTTGACGGTGATGTCCATCAGCGGGCTTCCTTCAACTTTGGCGCGGCCTCGAGCTTCGCGGCACTCTCCGATTTGGTCAGCGCCAGACCGATCAACCGGATGCGGTAATGGATGAGCGTGTCGCAGCCGAGCACGAAGAACAGCAGCATGCCCTGGAACACGCGCGCCACCTTGTCGGAGATGCCGAGCGCGCTTTGCACCGCCTCGCCGCCGAGATAGGTCAGGGCCAGCACCAGGCCCGCCGCGACGATGCCGAGCGGATTGAGCCGGCCAAGGAACGCCACGATGATGGCGGTGAAGCCGTAGCCGGGCGAAATGACGGGCTGAAGTTGCCCGATGGCGCCGGAAACTTCCGATATCCCGGCAAGCCCGGCCAGGGCGCCCGACAACAGGAAGGCGAAGAAGACCATGCGGTTGAGGCCGAAGCCGGCGAAGCGCCCTGCCCTCGGGCTGGAGCCGAGCACGCGAACCTCGAAACCCTTGAGCATGCGGCTCATCATCAGCCACACCAGCACCGCCGCGACCAGCGCGAACACGAAGCCCCAATTGGCGCGGCCGGCATCCGGCATCAGTTCCGGCAGGATGGCGGAATCGCCGAATTGGATGGTCTGCGGGAAGCCATGGCCCTGCGGGTCGCGCCAGGGTCCGCGCACCAGCCAGTCGAGGAAGAGCTGTGCGACGTAAACCAGCATCAGGCTGGTCAGGATCTCGTTGGTGCTGAAGCGGGTTTTCAGAAATGCGGGGATAGCCGCGTAGGCGGCACCGCCGACCATGCCCAGCAGAAGCATCAGCGGCAGCACCAATGGGCCCTCGAACCCAGGAAACAGCACCGGAACGGCCGAGCCGAAGATGGCGCCGAAGACGAACTGGCCTTCGGCGCCGATGTTCCAGATGTTGGCCTTGTAGCAGACCGACAGGCCGACCGCGATCAGGATCAGCGGCGCCGCCTTGATCGCCAGCTCGTGCAACTGCCAGACCTGGCTGACCGGCTCGATGAAATAGATGTTGAACGCGCTGAACGGATTGACTCCGAGCAGCGCGAACATGATGCCGCCCGCGATGATCGTCAGCGCGAAGGCGATGAATGGCGACAGCATGGAAAACAGCGCCGAGCGCTGCGGCCGTTTGACGAGTTCGAGGCGCATCATGCCGTCTCCAGCGTGTGTTCGGCGTGGCCTGGTTCGGCGCCGCCCATCAGCAGGCCGATTTTTTCGAAGGTCGCCTCGGCGATCGCCAGCGGCCTGGACAGTTCGCCATTGTGCATCACCGCGATCGCATCCGATATCTCGAACAGCTCGTCGAGATCCTGGCTGATGACCAACACCGCCGATCCGCTGCGGGACAGTTCGATGAGTGCCTGGCGGATATGGGCGGCTGCGCCTGCATCGACACCCCAGGTCGGCTGGTTGACCACCATGACGTCAGGCCTGCGGTCGAGTTCGCGGCCGACGATGAATTTCTGCAGATTGCCGCCGGACAGCGCTGCCGCCTCCGGATCGGGCGCGCTCTTGCGCACGTCCATCGCCTCGATGATGCGCTGGGCGGCGGCATAGACGGTGCCGCTCTTGACCATTCCGCCCGTCCCGACGAAGGTCTTGCCGTCGGTGGCATGGCGCGACAGGAGCAGGTTTTCCGAAAGCCGCATGCGCGGGGCGGCACCATGGCCGAGGCGCTCCTCCGGCACGAAGGCTGCACCCAGCAGCCGGCGCCCGGTGATGCTGAGGCTGCCCGCATCCTTGCCGCGAATGCGCACCGAGGCGGCATCCGGCTGCGGGACTTCACCGGAAACGGATTCGAAGAACTCGCCCTGGCCGTTGCCCGCGACACCGGCGATGCCGATCACCTCGCCGGCGCGGACGGTGAGATTGATATTCTTGAGCGGGATCGAAAACGGCGTCGCCGGCTTGCGGCTGAGGCCGCGGATTTCGAGCAGGGACTGTGCCGTTTCGATGCCCGCGACCGGCGCGCGCACCACGGCCTGCACTTCGTTGCCGACCATCATGCGGGCCAAGGACGCGGCGGTCTCCTCGCGCGGATTGCAGTGGCCGACCACCTTGCCGTGCCGCAGCACGGTGGCGCGGTCGCAGATGCGTTTGACCTCCTCCAGCCGGTGCGAGATGTACAGGATCGATTTGCCTTCCGAGCGCAGACGTTCGAGCGTCTCGAACAGCTTGTCGGCCTCCTGCGGCGTCAGCACCGAGGTCGGCTCGTCGAGGATGATGAGCTGCGGCGTCTGCAGCAGGCAGCGGATGATCTCGATGCGCTGGCGCTCGCCCACCGACAGGTCGCCGACCAGCGATTCCGGATCGAGCGGCAGGCCATAGCTGTAGGAAAGCGCCCTCGCCTTGGCCGCGATGCTGCTGATCGGCGAACCGTCATCCAGGGAAAGCGCGATGTTCTCGGCCGCCGTCAGTGCCTCGAACAGCGAGAAGTGCTGGAATACCATGCCGATGCCGAGCTTTTTCGCGACGCCCGGGCTGGTAATTCGGACGGCCTGGCCATTCCAGAAGATCTCGCCGGAATTGGGTTCCAGCGAGCCGAACAGCATCTTGACCAGCGTCGACTTGCCGGCGCCGTTCTCGCCGAGCAGCGCGTGGATCTCACCCTTGGCTATGTCGAGGTCGACATGATCGCACGCCGTCAGCGTGCCGAAAATCTTGGTCAGGCCGCGAACCTCAAGCAGATTCGCTCCGTTATGATTTGCACTCACAGTGCCTCCCATCCGGGTTCCCGGATATGTTCTGTGTTCCCGCAAGCATCGTATGCGCGGCCAGCTCTCATGCGAAAGCAGCACTCGACTTGAAAGAGCTTCAAGAATTTCAGCGGAAACTCAAGGGCAAAGATCAGTCTTCTTCGCGCAACCACGCGGCGGGCCGCCTTTTCGCGCAAACCGTGCCCGCACCTGCGGCAGAGAGCTCAAAACCAGGGCAGTTCCCGTCAGGGAACCAGTATGGTCGTGCCCGTGGTCCGGCGGCCTTCAAGATCCGCATGGGCTTTGCCCGCGTCCTTGAGTGCATAACGCTGGTTGATCTTGATCTCGACGGCGCCGCTAAGCACGACTTCGAACAAGGCCGCGGCCGAGGCGTCCAGATCCTCGCGTTTTGCATTGTAGACGAACAACGTCGGCCTTGTAGCGAACAAGGAGCCTTTCTGCGCCAGCAGCGACATCGAGAATGGCGGGATCGGTCCCGACGACTGGCCGAAGCTGACGAACATGCCGAGCGGCTTCAGGCAGTCGAGCGAGGCCGGGAATGTGTCGTTGCCGACGGAGTCGTAGACGACGTCGCATTTTTTGCCGCCGGTGATGGCCGCGACGCCGGCAACGAAATCCTGCTCCTTGTAGTTGATGACATGGTCGAAGCCGTGTGCCTTTGCGAGTTCGATCTTGTCGCTCGAACTTGCCGTGCCGATGACGGTCGCGCCCAGATGCTTCGCCCATTGGCCGAGAATGAGCCCGACGCCGCCGGCTGCCGCATGGAACAGGATGGTGTCGCCTGCCTTGACCTTGAAGGTCCGGCGCAAGAGATATTCGGCGGTCATGCCTTTCAGCATCATTGCTGCCGCCTGCTCGTCGCTGATGCCGTCCGGCACCTTGACGACCTTGCTGGCATCGATGACGCGCTCCTGCGCATAGGCGCCTGTGGTGACGGCATAGGCGATCCGGTCGCCGGGCTTCAGCCAGTCAACGCCCTCGCCCACAGTCAGGACCAAACCGGCGGCCTCGCTGCCGGGAATAAGCGGAAACCCGCCGGGCGGCGGATAGAGACCGGAGCGATGATAGACGTCGATGAAATTGAGGCCGATTGCCGTGTGCCTGACCAGGATCTGCCCTGATCCCGGTTGGCCGGGATCGGTGTCCTCATAGGTCAGGACTTCCGGACCGCCATGGGCGTGGATGCGGACTGCTTTGGGCATGGTGGGCTTCCTTGAGAAATTTGCCGATCAGGCTTTTTTGGCACCGAGATTTGGAAAGAACTGCATGATGCCGCCGATACAGGCGAGATAGAGCCCGGTAACGGTAATGCCAATCTTTATGAAGGTGCTGACCTGCGCGCCCAGCACGCCGATCTGGTCATAGAAGGCGGCGAGTGCCGCTTGCGCAAGCGCAAGCGCGCCGAAAGCGCACCACAAAAGAGTCATTGCGAGATTGATGCGCCGCAGCCGCACCACCCTAACCGGATGGATGAAGTTGATCGGAACGAATGTCAGGATGCCCGCCACCACGACCACCGCGAACGAGACCCATTGTCCCGGCTCGATGACGAAGAGCGTGAACACCACCATGTTCCAGACAACGGGGAATCCCTTGAAGAAATTCTCCTTCGTCTTCATGCCGGTGTCTGCATAGTAGATCGCGCTGGACACCACGATGATGGCCGCCGACAGGAACGACAGGCCCTCGCCCATGAAGCCGCGCTGATAGAGCGCGAAGGCCGGGATCAGCACATAGGTGACATAGTCGATGATGTTGTCGAGGAGCTCTCCCGACCATGTTGGCAGGATTTCCTTGACCTCGAGCTTGCGCGCGATCGGCCCGTCTATGCCGTCGACGAACAGCGCCAGCCCCAGCCACCAGAACATGGCCGTCCAGCGCTCCTCGCTCGCCGCCACCAGCGACAGGAAGGCCAGGAACGAACCCGAGGCGGTCAGGAGATGCACCGAAAAGGCGCGCGCCTGCGGCCAGGTGACTTTCTTCTTCGGCCGCGGAATCCGGTCGGCGATTTTCTTGGCGGCTTTCCTGGCCGTTGTGTTCTTGCTCACGGGCCCTGCCAGTCCAGCTTGCAGATTTCGGCTGAACGGCCGCCGAAATTCCAGTTGCGACCAAAGGCTCGCATCTTGCTCTTGTCGGACTTGGCCACGATGATCTCCGGCGCGATCCAATATTCGGAATTGCTGATCACCGTGTCCTTGTCGCGGTCCTTGCCGGCAATTGGCGTGACCGCCCCATCGATGATCTTCGGTATCTGGAAGATACGCGTCTTGTCGCGTGTCTCATAGGTAATCGGCACTTGTTCGACACCGAGGAATTTGCCGACGAGGATCGAAAGCAGCGACGTCGTCCCGCCCGCCTTGCCGGTGAAGATCTTCGTCAACGCCTTGACGGCGTAGATCGAGGCTCTGACGTCGATGAACAGGCCGGCGGTCCAGTTGCCGCGGCTCATATAGCCGGGGATTTCCATGATCAGCCCGAGATTAAGCCCTGACAGGTCGACCTCTCCGAAATGACCGGCATCGATACGGAAACCCGCCCAGGTCTGGCAATAGCCTTCGGTCGGAGGATGGCTGCCCAGCGACAGCACGCAAGGGCAAAAAACCGTGCAATTGCAGGAGAGTACGAGCTCCCCCTTCATTGCCCAGCTCGGATCCGTCATCGAGTTTCCCCCACTCATAGCGAGACTACTAGCAGCGCGGCTGCCCAGACAAGCAGTATCGCACCGGCCAGCCGGGTTGGAAGCCTGCCCGCGGCTTGTTTTTCGATCAGGGTGAACAGGCCGATCAGCGCCATCCAGAAGACGTTCATCGCGCCCACGGCGAACATCACCAGCATCAGTGCCCAGCAACAGCCAAGGCACCAGATGCCTTGCGCGACGCCGAGCCGAAAAATGGCTGCAGGCCGCGCGCTCCAGTTGGCAAACAGGATCGCGAACGGGTTCCTGCATTTCTTCAGGCAGGCCTCCTTCAGGCCGCTGAACTGGTAGAGGCCGGCGACCAGCAAGGCGACGGTACCGGCAATGCCCAGAACCGGATCGAACATCTGGCCTGACGAGGCGAACGCATCGATGGCGAGCGTCAGCGCCGCAAACCCAGCCGACGCGGCCAGCCATGTCGAGAGATAGCCGGCGACCAGCACCAGCGGATGGACGACCGGCTCATGCCTGATCCTGGCCGTATCGGCGATCTCGCAATAGGTTCGGATCATCGGTGCCGCCGAGGGCAGCATCGTCGCGGTCGCCATCAGGAACCACATTGCCGTCAGCGCACCGACGCGCGGGCCGATATCTCCGTCCAGGGGCGCGGCCGAGAGGCAGAGGGCGAAGAACCGGGCCAGCGAATCGGGCAACGGCAGCTGCGGCAGGGTTTTCAACAAGGCGTCGCCGGGCGCGCCGATACCCGCGGCGCGTCCCTCCGCGGCGCGGACCGCCATTGCGGCCAGGGACAGCCAGGCAAGCAGGATGCCGGCGCCGACAACGAGGTTCACCGTCAAACGCGGGTTGCGTGCGATATCGGCCGTCGCACGGCCTGCGCTGTCGAGATGGCTGAAGTCGTCCTGGCGGCCGGTCATGACCTTCGAATGGGCCGAATCGCCCCGTTGATCAAGCCGTATGACCTGACCTATATGCTCATCGAGTGGCGGGGCGCGTGCGCTGCCCCGCATCGCAAGCCGGAAGCCGATCTTGGAGCATCAGAAAACAACACGGATACTCATCGCCGGCACGGGGCCGGCAGGGCTGATCGCCGCGCTCGGTTTCGCCAATGCCGGCTTTCCGGTGACGCTCGTCGGGCCGGAGGCATCCGCCCGCGATGGCCGCACGACGGCACTGATGAACCCTGCCTTGAAGGTGCTTGAGCGGCTGGGCGTCCTCGCCGACATCAAGCCGCAGGCCGCGCCCCTCAAGGTGATGCGCATCGTCGACGCGACCAACCGATTGATCCGCAGTCCGGTCGTCACCTTCCGCGCCAGCGAGATCGACGAGGATCAGTTCGGGCTCAACCTGCCCAATAGCGTCCTCATTCCCGCGCTCGCCGGCAGGGTTGCCGCGCATTCCGGGATCGCGTGGCTGACATCCATGGTCGATGCCTGGCATCTCGGCGCCGATAAGGCTCGCGCGGCCCTTGCCGACGGCAGCGTGATCGAAGCATCCCTGGCGGTTGCCGCCGACGGACGCCTGTCGCCGGCGCGCCAGGCGGCGGGCATCTCGACCGCCGCCCGGACTTATCCCCAGGCAGCGCTGGTGCTCAACTTCTCCCACGGCCGCGATCATGCCTTCACCTCGACCGAACTCCATACCGAAACCGGTCCGTTCACGCAGGTTCCGCTGCCCGGCAACCGCTCGAGCCTGGTCTGGGTGGTCAAGCCGGAAACCGCCACGGAACTTGCCGCGCTGGACGATGCGACGTTGTCGCTGCGGGTCGAACAGCGGATGCAGTCCATGCTGGGCCGGGTGACGGTCGAGCCAGGCCGGCAGGTCTATCCGCTTGCAACGGCGACGCCGCTGCGTTTTGCGCGCGACCGGGTGGCGCTTGTCGGCGAAGCCGCCCACGTATTTCCGCCGATCGGCGCGCAAGGGCTCAATCTTGGCATCAGGGATATCGACGATCTTATTGGAATCGCGAATGAAAATTATGAAGACCCAGGGGCCGCGAAAGCCCTCGCCATCTATGACTTCAAGCGCCGGCCCGATATTCTGGCGCGCAGCAGCGCGGTCAATCTACTGAACATGTCGCTGCTTTCCGACCTGCTGCCGGCGCAGATGGCGCGCGGTGCCGGGCTCGGCGTGCTTGGTGGTTTTGCACCGCTTCGCGCTTTCTTCATGCGCGAAGGGCTCCGTCCCGGCAGCGGGTTTGCGGCGCTTGGCGGTGGCTTGGGAAAGCAAGCGCGCCAGCAGTGAGCTTGCGAACACATTTGCTGCCGGCAGGCATCGATGGCCGGCAACTCGCCCACAATCTTTGCTCCGTATCACACGCAGCTTGAGGACGCTCAAAGCTTCGGGATTGAATTGATTCGGAGTCTGCGCCAAATAAAGCTAAGGAATTCAGTGGTGAGTACGATGAGAACAGCCAAATTCGCGATCGGACAGGTGGTTCGCCATCGGCTGTTTCCGTTCCGGGGCATCATTTTCGATGTCGATCCGCAATTCGCCAATACGGAGGAATGGTACGAGGCGATCCCCGTCGACGTGCGCCCGCGCAAGGACCAGCCGTTCTACCATCTGCTCGCCGAGAATTCGGAAACCGAGTACATCGCCTATGTGTCCGAGCAGAATCTGCTCGAGGACCAATCGGGAGAACCGGTCCGCCACCCGCAGATCAAGGAAATGTTCGACAAAAAGCCGGACGGACGCTACGAACCGAAACGGCAGTCCAGGCATTGATCACCTCAGGCACTGATCAGTGAGTCAGGTGCAGAAGCAAAAAAGCGGGGCATGACCCCGCTTTTTTGTGGCTTTGAGAATGCCCGAACCGATCAGTTCGCGGTCTTCGCCTTGTCCTGCTCTTCCTTGAGCTTCTTGGCGAAGTCCTGGTTGTTCTTGGCGACGAAATCCTGGAGCTTCTTCTGCCGGTCCTCGATGTCCGACTGCTGCAGCGGCGGGCCGTCATAGGCGCCGCTGAAGCCCTGCAGCGCGACCTTGATCGGATTGGGCTGGTTCTGGAAATTGATCGAGGTCAAGGTGAGCGCCTGGCCCTTCTTGAAGGAGGCGACGAGCTGGTCGGTCAGCGGCACTTCCGCCACGCAGCGGTCGGGGAAGCAGACCACATATTCAAGCTTCTGCGTTTTGCCGGTATCGATCTGGAGGCCAATGCCGGCACCAACCAGACGACCGGTCGGAACCGTCACCTGGAAGACCTTGCGGTTCACCTTGCCTTTCAGCTCGATCAGGCTCACGCCGGTGACCAACTGGCCGTTGCCGGCGGTGGTGATGTTCTGCACGTTGCAGATGTCGACGTCTTCCTGCTTTGTGCAAGCCTTGAACCAGCCCTGCGGGATCTGTTGTTGCTGCTGTGCGGAAGCAACGGGAATTGCCGCGCCCAGAAAGCCGATCACGCCAGCGGCCATGACCGACAGGCGGTACGCATTGCTGTTCAGGCTCGTCATGTCGTGCACTTCCTCTCAAATGATCCCGGGGACCCGCTTCTTCGCGCCGTGTGGTCCAGCTACCTGTTGCCGAAATGAGGCAACAGAATGACTTCGGACGGCGTGTTACACTGCAAGCGGTGCCGAATCCAGCCCGCAATCTGCGATTCTTGGCAACGAACATTGGCGGTGCCCCATGCTAGTGTGCGCACCGAATCATCAAGCCGACCCGGTAAGGAGACGGTCATGGGCCGCGTTCTCGTTTGGCTGATCACCGCGACATCATTTTTCGCCCTTTCGCCCCTGCCGGCGGCGTCGGAACCCAGATATGCAATTGCCATGCAGGGTGAGCCGGCCCTGCCGCCCGACTATGCGCATTTCGACTACGTCAATCCCGACGCGCCGAAGGGCGGCAGCATTACCTATTGCGTCGTCGGCAGTTTCGACAATCTCAACCCCTTCATCCTGAAGAGCCTGCGCACCACGGCGCGCGGCATGATGGACACGATCTTCGGCAATCTGGTCTTCGAGCCGCTGATGCAGCGCAATGCCGACGAGGCCTTCACGCTCTATGGCTTGCTTGCCGAGTCGGCCGACATGGATTCCGAGCGCAAGAGCATCGAATTCCATCTCAACCCGAATGCCAAATGGTCGGACGGCCAGCCGGTGACGCCGGAGGACGTGCTGTTCACCTACGATGCCTATACGCAGAAAGGCCGTCCGCCCTACAGCGACCGCATGGCCAGGATTGCCAAGCTTGAGAAGACCGGCGACCACAGCGTGCGGTTCACCTTCAACGACAAGGCCGATCGCGAATTTCCGCTGATCATCGCGCTGACGCCGATCATCCCCAAGCACGCCTTCGACATCGAGACTTTCGACAGGACGACGCTGAAGCCGTTGATCGGCAGCGGCCCCTACAGGATCGCACAGGTGACGCCCGGCCAGCGCATCGTTTTCAAGCGCAACCCGGACTATTGGGGCAAGGATATTCCGGCCAAGCGCGGCTTCGACAATTACGACCAGATCACCATCGAATATTTCCTCAACGCCAATGCCAAGCTCGAGGCGTTCAAGAAAGGCCTTTGCGCCATCGACGACGACAGCGATCCGGTGAAGCGCGAACGCGATCTGGATTTTCCCGCTTTCCATAGGGGAGAGGTGGTTGCCGAAACTTTCGACACCGGTATTCCACCCGTCGTGACCGGTTTCCTGTTCAACACGAGGCTGCCGAAATTCTCGAACCCCGTGGTGCGTCAGGCGCTCGGCATGCTCTACGACTTCGAATGGGCCAACAAGAACCTGTTTGGCGGCAAATACGCGCGAACGATGAGCTACTGGCAGAATTCCGAGCTTTCGGCGCTCGGCCATCCGGCCGACGACAGGGAAAAAGCGTTGCTGGCGCCCTACCCCGGCCGCGTGCCGGCCGACGTCATGGACGGAACCTGGCGGCCGCCGGTGACCGATGGCTCGGGCCAGGACCGAAAGGTGCTGAAAGCGGCTTTCGATCTCCTGAAAAGCATCGGCTACCACCTGCAGGGCGGCACGATGCTCGACCCCGAGGGCAAGCCCTTCGGCTTCGAGATCCTGACCGCCTCGCAGGACGAGGAGCGTCTCGCCGGCATCTACCAGCGCACGCTGGAAAAGATCGGCATCGATGTCTCCATCCGCAGCCTCGACGGCGACCAGATACAGTCGCGCAAGCAGCGTTTCGATTTCGAGGTGCTGATCGGCTCGAGCGGCTTCAACAATTCGCTCTCGCCCGGCATCGAGCAGATCGGGCGTTGGTCATCCTCCGCCGCCAAGGCTGAAGGTTCGTTCAACCTCGCCGGCGTCGCCGATCCCGCGGTGGACGCTGCGATCGAGGCCATGTTGCGCGCCCGCACCAAGGAGGATTACGTCGCCGCCGTGCGCGTTCTCGACCGGTTGCTGATCTCCGGCAACTACATGGTGCCGATGCAGCACAACACGCAGCAATGGATCGCTTACTGGAATTATCTGGACCATCCGCAAAAGACGCCCATATTCGGTTACCAGTTGCCGACCTGGTGGCGAAAGCCGAACTGAGCATAGGCCCAGGAGTGGAAGCCCGGTAAGTGCACGGCGCCCGAACGTTCAGGAGATCGAGATGAGCCAAGCGAATACGATCACCATAGACGTGGTGTCCGACGTCGTGTGCCCATGGTGCTTCATCGGCCAGAAGCGGCTGGATAAGGCGGTCGCCGCCGCCGGCGAGGTGGATGTGCATATACGCTGGCGGCCGTTCCAGCTCGATCCGACCATTCCGCCGGAAGGCAAGGATCGCCGCGAGTATATGCTGGCCA
The DNA here is from genome assembly GCF_006440475.1 of Mesorhizobium sp. B2-6-1. Classification (NCBI taxonomy): domain Bacteria; kingdom Pseudomonadati; phylum Pseudomonadota; class Alphaproteobacteria; order Hyphomicrobiales; family Phyllobacteriaceae; genus Mesorhizobium; species Mesorhizobium sp. B2-6-1. The sequence goes on along the minus strand of NZ_VFUH01000005.1, from coordinate 221,282 downwards.
AGTTCGGCAGCGACGAACACATTCGCCAGATCCACGCCCGTATCGAGCCGCTCGGTGAAGCCGAAGGCATTTCCTTCGCTTTCGGCGCCATCAAGGTCGCGCCCAACACGCTTGATGCCCATCGCGTCATTCGCTGGGCCGGTGCGGCCGGCGAAGACGTGCAGAACCGGCTGGTGCGCCGCCTGTTCCAGCTGAACTTCGAAGAAGGCGCCAACATCGGCGATCACGCCGTGCTGGTCGAGGCGGCGCGCGAGACCGGAATGGACGCATCCGTTGTCGAGACGCTCTTGCCGACCGATGCCGATGTCGAGGCGGTTCGCACCGAGATCGCCACCGCGTCGCGCATGGGCATATCAGGCGTGCCATGCTTCCTGCTGGAGGGCAAATACGCGGTGATGGGCGCGCAGGACGTCGACACGCTCGCCGACGCCATCCGCCAGGTAGCCGCCGCCAAGGCGCGTGGCGAACTGGAAAAAGTCGACTGAACCCGATCTTCAACGCAGGATTTTCAAGCAGCCCTCCCCGGGCGTGAGGCAACGCCTGGCCCCGGTGGGTTCCGCGATCATTGGCTTTGCCGGCGTCGCGGCCTGCCTTGATGCCGCCGGTCCGGTCGATCGCTGGCTTGCCCAGCGTCTCAGGTCATTTCCGGACTTCCGGCGGGGACATGCCGGCGAGGAATCAGGCGTCCAGGGCGACGTGTTTTCCGGAATTTTGATTAGCCTGCAATGAAAAGCCGGCTTGCCGGGCAGCCCAAGCGGGTCACAAATTCGTGCGAACGCCTTCCCTAGGGGAAGGTAGAAACGTCGCGCTCTGATGCCGCGTAATTACCTGACATCACTAGCTTAAACCGGCTTTTCGTCGGCTTTGGCGCGACGCTCGGGAAGCCGAACCTGTTGCCCTGCAGCCACGGCATCCACCTCAATCCCGCTGCCCCCCTATAAAAATTAATGGAAAATGATCAATTGGTGTTACCATCCGTAACAATACAAAAAAGGTTTGGGCGGGATTGTGATTCGGGTCGACAGACCACCGCAACTGTCAGGAACAGATGGACTACACAGCGATGCCGCAAGGCGGTCGCTTCTGACCCCGGTTTCCTCGATGCGCAGCTTCTGGGGCCTGATGCGGGCCTACTGGGTCTCGGACCGGTGGAAGGAGGCCTGGACGCTGACGCTGGTGATCGCGCTGCTCACCGCTCTGTCCAGCAAGGCCGGCGTCTGGTTCGCAGAAGCATCCGGGGAACTGGTCAACTCGATCGCCTTCTTCCACGACGCCGCCAACACCACCCCTCTCCAGACGCTTTTGGCCAATGCCGGTATTTTGGTGCTGCTGGTCGTGCTCAAGGACGCCGGCTTCACGGGCATCCGCAATCTCGTCTCAGCAACCTTGCACCGCAAATGGCGCGGTTGGCTCGACAGCCGTTTCAACGAGGCGCTGCTGGACGGCAACCACACCCATTTCCACGCCCAGCATGCCTCGACCGGCAATGGCGCGCCGGCCCCCGACAACATCGATCAGCGCGTCCAGGAATCGATCAAGGACATGACGGGCGGCGCCATCGGGCTGGCCATGGGTGTGCTGGGTGTCGCCACCTCGCTCTATTTCGTCGGCCAGAAGCTGCTCGAGACCTCCGTCGAGGTAAAGGGGCTCGAATTCCTCGGCAGCTATGGCAGCGCCATCCTCGCCCTCCTTGCCGTCGCCATCTATGTGCCGCTCAACACTTGGATCGCGGTAAAGCTCGGTGGCATGCTCGAGCGTCTCAATGTCAGGATGCAGCAGGCCGAAGGCAGTTACCGTGGCGAGCTGACGACATTCCTGCGCCGCAGCTTCCATGTCGCGGCCTCGCGCGGCGAAGGCGTGCAGAGGACCATGCATGGCCGCCTCTATGGCGATATTGACGGCACATGGACGCGGCTCAACATCGTCAACACCGTCTACATGTCGTTCGAGCTGATCTACAATTTCATCGGCGCCCGCATTGTCGCCTATGGACCGGGCCTTGTGCCGTTCATCCACAACGGCTTCGACCTGAAGGGCTACATAACCGGCTCCGAACTGGTCAATTCGCTGATCGGCCAATGTTCGTGGTTCATCCATGTCATGCCCGCCATCGCCACCCTGCGCGCCAACAGCCAGCGTGTCACCGAGTTGGCCAATGCGATCGAGAACGTTCAGCACCCCCAGGAATTCTACAGCCAGAGCGGCCGTTCCGACTTCCGCTACGCCAGCCAGAACCCGGTTTTTGGCTTGACTATCCAGAAGCTCGAACTGGCGCATCAGGGTGAGGACGCAACGCCTTTCCTCGTAGCGGCGAACCTGCGCTTCCGGCGCGGCGAATGGACCTTCCTGAAAGGCGAATCCGGCTGCGGCAAGACCTCGCTGATCAAGGCCATCAACGGCCTGTGGCCCTACGGCCGCGGCACCATCGTCTTCCCCGAAGGGGTGAAGAGTTTCTATGCAGCCCAGGAGGTCAAGCTGCAGCAGGTGACCCTGAAGCAGCTGGTCTGCCTGCCGGGCTCCGAGCACGACCATGGCGACGCGCAGGTCGCGTCCGCGCTGCACAAGGCGGGTCTGGGCGACTTCATCGAGAATATGGGCGACGAAAGCCGCGAAGGCAAAAGCTGGGATCAGGTCCTGTCCGGCGGTCAGAAACAGAAGCTGGTGGTGGCCCGCATCGTGCTCCATCAACCCGGGCTACTATTCCTGGACGAGGCGACCGGCGCACTCGATCCGGAGGGCAAGGTTGCCTTCCACCAGGCGATCAAGGACAACTGCCCCGATGTAACGGTGATCAGCGTCATGCATGAAGCGGTGGCGCCGCGATCGGTCACCGGCGCCGAGTTCTACCACTCGATCGTCGCGATCGCGGACGGCGTCGCCACCAAGAAGCCGCTGGTGCCGAGCCTGCCTCCCGAGCTCACCACCATTCTCGCACAGCCGGGGCCGGTGCCAAGGCCGGTCGACGACAAATGGCTGCGTTTTCCGCGCCGGCTGAAGCAGAAGTAGCCGGACTCGCCGCGGCATAGGCCGTCCAGCCATTTTACTGTTTCGGCGCGATACGCTTCAGCGATCACAGTCTCGCGACTGGGGCATGTTGCCCGCATTTTCCTCGATCACCTCGATTGACAGGGCAAGGCGAGCTCCTATGTTGCACCCGCTCGCAGACATCAAACTCGAACCCGCGAGCGGAAAGGTCACCGCGCCATGCCTGGCGACAGTCACAGTCGAACGCAACCGCCGTCCGCCCTGACGTGACCTCGACGGTTCACGTCTTGCCGGACGGCAAGGAGTGAACCATGAACGATTTTTCCCCCGTAGCGGACGACGAGGCCGTCGCCATCGCCCGCATCCTTGCAAACGACCATGTCGCAGACGTGGTCGAAGCGCTCAACCGCGAGTCGCGCGAAACGGCGACCGAGCTGCTTTGCGAAGTGCCGTTCGAACGGCTGGTCGAGATCTTCGACCAGCCGGAGCTCGAGGGCGCGCCCGAGCTGGCGGAGGCCTTGCCTCGCGCCAAGGCGGGCAAGCTGCTTACCGCCATGTCGGTCGATCGCGCTGCCGACATCCTGCGCGATCTTGACGAACCCGCCCGTTCCGAGCTGCTCGGCGTGCTGGCGCCCCCGCTGCGCGCAACCCTGCTCTCGATTCTCGGTTACCCCGAAGGCAGTGCCGCTTCGATCATGACGACGGAGTTCGTCAGCGTGCCCTCGGACTGGACCGTCGGCCGCACGCTCGACTACATCCGAAAGGTCGAGCGGACGCGCGAAACCGTCTACGCCATCTACATCGTCGATCCCGAGACGCATCTGCTCATGCGCTCGACCGGTCTGCGCCGGCTCATCACCGGCGAGCCTGACGATTCGATCCTGTCGGTGGCGCCGGACCGCGTGCCGGTGACCGTCACGCCTTTGACCGATCGCGAAACCCTGGCGCAGACGATCTCCAAATACGATTTGCTCGCCGTTCCCGTCGTCGATCACGGCAAGATCCTCGGCATCGTCACCATCGACGACATCATCGACACGATGATCGAGGAGACGACGGAGGACGTGCATCGCTTCGGCGGCATGGAGGCTCTGGACGAGCCCTACATGAAGATGAGCTTCCTCGCCATGATCCAGAAGCGTGCCGGCTGGCTGTGCGCGCTGTTCATCAGCGAGATGCTGACGGCCAACGCGATGCAAAGCTACGAGAGCGAGCTGGAAAAAGCGATCGTGCTGACGCTCTTCATTCCGCTGATCATGAGTTCCGGCGGCAATTCTGGCTCGCAGGCGACCTCGCTGGTCATACGCGCGCTGGCATTGCGCGAGATCGGCCTGCGCGACTGGTGGCGGGTGGCGTTGCGCGAATTGCCCACCGGCCTCCTGCTCGGGGCGATACTCGGCGTCGTCGGCATCTGCCGCATCGCGCTCTGGCAGTATTTCGACTTCTACGACTACGGCCCGCACTGGCCGTTGATCGCCGCGACGGTCGGAGCGGCATTGGTCGGCATCGTCACCTTCGGCTCGCTGTCGGGTTCGATGTTGCCGTTCGCCTTGAAACGCGTCGGCTTCGACCCGGCCAGCGCGTCGGCGCCGTTTGTCGCCACGCTGGTCGATGTCACCGGGCTTGTCATCTATTTCTCGGTGGCGCAGGTGATCCTGCGCGGCACGTTGCTGTAGCAGCTCTCCTAGCTGCGTCGCGGCAAGTACCTTGCCGCGGCGCGTTTGTCCGTCAGTCTACGCGCTCGCCATCCTTCACTCGGTAAGTCGGCTTGTACATGGTCACAAGCTCTTCCGCGGCCGTCGGATGCACGGCCATGGTGCGGTCGAAATCATCCTTGACCAGCCCGGCCTTCAGCGGAATGGCGAGAAGCTGCGCCATCTCGCCGGCATCCGGCCCCAATATGTGCGCGCCGAGTACCTTCTTAGACGCGCCATCGACCACCAGCTTCATCAGCATCTTTTCGTCGCGGCCGGACAAGGTGTGCCGCATCGGACGGAATGCCGCGCGATAGATCTCGATGTCGGGGAAGCGCTTGACCGCCTCGTCTTCCGACAGGCCGACCGTGCCGATCTCCGGCTGCGAGAACACGGCGGTGGCGATCGTGTCGTGGTCGGGCGCGGTCGGGTTGCCCTTGAAGGCGGTCTCGACGAAGCACATCGCCTCGTGGATCGCCACCGGCGTCAGTTGCACGCGATTGGTGACGTCGCCGATCGCCCAGATGTTTTCGACGTTGGTGCGGGAGTACGCGTCGACCTGGATCGCGCCGGTCGCGGTCATCTCGATGCCGATGCCTTCCAGTCCCATATTCTCGGTGTTGGGGATGCGGCCGATGGCGAGCATCACCTGGTCGACCGTCAGCGTCTGGCCGCCGGTGAGCAACGCGTCGAGCCGGCCGTCCGGCCGTTTGCGGATCCATTCCGAGACGGCATGGCAAAGGATCTTGATCCCCTTCTTCTCCATCGTTTCGTGCAGCATGCGCCGCAGGTCCATATCGAAGCGACTGAGGATCTCCTTGCCGCGATAGACCAGCGTGGTGTCGACGCCCAGGCCATGGAAGATGTTGGCGAATTCGACCGCGATATAGCCGCCGCCTTCGATCATGATCGACTTGGGCAACTGCTCGAGGTCGAAGGCCTCGTTGGAGAAGATGCAGTATTCGTGGCCGGGCAGTGCCGGGTGCGGCGCCGGACGGCCGCCGGTGGCGATCAGGATCTGGTCGGCGGTGACGGTACGGTCCTGGTCCAGAAGATGCACCACATGCGGGTCGACGATCATGGCGCGCGTGTGAAAGGCCTCGCCGCCGGCGCCCTCGACGTTCCTCTTGTAGATCGCCTCCAGACGGCTGATCTCGCGGTCCTTGTTGGCGACCAGCGTGGGCCAGTCGAAACTGGCTTCCGGCACCGTCCAGCCATAGCCGGCGGCATCGGCGAAATGCTCGGGAAATTGCGAAGCATAGACATAGAGCTTCTTCGGTACGCAGCCTCTGATGACGCAGGTGCCGCCGAAGCGATATTCCTCGGCGATGCCGACGCGCTTGCCGAGCGCTGCGGCGACGCGCGCCGCCCTCACCCCGCCCGAACCGCCGCCGATGACGAAAAGATCGTAGTCGTAAGCGGCCATTGCGCGGCTCCTTGAGCTTCGGAAAATGTGAGTGACAGGTAGGCCGCAAAGCATAAAAAGAAAAGCCCGGACAAGCCGGGCTTCACAGATGGCCGCAGGGCCGTTTGAAATGGCAGGATCAGTTCTGCGTGTCGTCGGCAGGGGCCGACCCGTCGGCGGGGGCGGCGCCATCGGCGGGCGCGGCCGCATTAGCAGGCGCTGCCGGCGCTTTCGCCTTGGCCGCCGCGGCCAGCGTTTCACCGACCTGCTGGGCGAGGTCACGAGCAAGCCCGTTCTGCCAGATATCGGCCGCTTTCACCAGGTCGCGCGTCACGGCCGGGCCGCTCTCGAGGAGCTTCTTGCCGGAGTCCGAATTGTAGAAGGTCGCGATGTCGTTGAGTTCCTGTTCGGAAAACACCTTCGCATAGGCAAGGGCTGCTTCCTTCTCCAGGTCGGCCCGGCGCGAGGCCAGCGCCAGGGCCTTCTCGCTGATCGTCTTGGCGATCAGCTCCTGCATGTCGGGGTTCTTCTGGATGAGCTGCGATTCGAGGGCGGCGGCGGCTTGCGGCAGGATGTTGTCGAACGGGTCGGTCGCATGGATCGCGGTGACCGCGGCACGCGCCGCCTTCAGGTGCGCTTCCGTGACGTCCTGCGAGAACGCCGGCGAAGAGAAGGCCAAAACGGCCGATGCCGCCAGAAGGACGGAAAAGCGGCGAACCCGGTTATGCAACATCATGGTCGATAGAACTCCCTGTTTTCAGGCGGCATGGACGGTTTGGATGCCATCGCCCCCGGCGATGATGGCCGCTGACGCCAGCCCGATGAAAAGACCGTGCTCGACCACGCCGGGAATGGCGTGGAGAGCATTCGATAGCGCTCTTGTATCCGGAATGCGGCCAAAAGATGCATCGAGGATAAAGTGGCCGCCGTCTGTAACAAAAGCCTGGCCGCCCGTCATCCTCAATGTAACCGGACCGGAAAGGCCGAGCCTTGCAGCCGCCTTGCCGATCGCGATTTCGGTTGCGCGCAGACCGAATGGGTTGACCTCGATGGGCAATGGGAAACGGCCGAGCGTCTCGACCATCTTGGACCGGTCGGCGATGACGATCATGCGAGCGGAAGCCGCCGCGACGATCTTCTCGCGCAGCAATGCGCCGCCGCCGCCCTTGATCAGCGTCAGCGCGGGGTCGACTTCGTCGGCGCCGTCCACGGTGAGATCGAGTTCCGGCGTCTCTTCCAGCGTCGACAGCGGCACGCCAAGTTCGCGGCACAGCGAGGCGGTGCGCTCGGACGTTGGCACGCCGATGATGGTCAGGCCCGTGGCCACCTTGTCGGCAAGCAGCCGCACGAACTCGTCGGCGGTGGTGCCGGTGCCGATGCCGAGCCGCATGCCGTCGGTGACATGGGCAAGGGCCGCCCGCGCGGCTTCGACCTTCAACTGTCTTGCATCCATGCCGCTTTTACCGCCCCGGAACCTGGTGTTTGCGGCTCCTACCATTTTTGCCGGTCCGGTCAAAGCCCTTGCAGCGGCGTAGGTTGATGACGTTCGGCCTCCCGTCAATGGTGTGCCCGCGCGGCCAGCGAGCGATGCGCGAGTAACGTTCATAGGAATTTTTTCTTATATGCCATTGACTGGGTGAAGGCAGTTATGCTACATATTTGCCTATGGTGCAGATTTGCGCCGGGACCCGCCGCACTGGCGGGTTTTTTCATGGCTGGCGGTTCGTCGCGAATGCCCGGTCCGGGGAGCTTGCTTGCCTGAACGAGCCTGCCCGGCGCTTGCCTTGACGCGCCGCAGCCTTTATCGCCTGCCCATTGCATAAACTGCCCAGGATGGATCATGACCCGCCCGATCATCGTGTTTGACCTCGACGGTACGCTGATCGACACAGCACCGGATTTGCTCGACAGCCTGAACCACAGCCTTGCCGCCAGCGCGCTCGCGGCCGTCGACGAAGCCGGCTTCAGGCGCTTCGTCGGCCATGGCGGCCGCGTGATGATCGAACGGGCGCACGCCGCGCAGCAACGGTCGCTCGATGTCGCCGAACACGACCGGCTGCTGAAACTGTTCCTCGACCACTACACCCTCAACATTCCCGGCAAGTCCCGCCCCTACCCCGGCGTCCTCGAGGCGATCGCCCGCTTCGAGAAGGCCGGCTACCTCCTGGCCGTCTGCACCAACAAATACGAGGCCAACTCGCTGGCGCTGATCGAGGCGCTCGGCCTGACCAAACACTTCGCGGCGATTGCCGGACAGGATACCTTCGCCTTCCGCAAACCCGATCCGCGCCACCTCACCGAAACCATCAAGCGCGCCGGCGGCGACCCGCACCGCGCTTTGATGGTCGGCGATTCGCAGACCGACATCGACACCGCGAAAGCCGCCGGCATCCCAGTGGTGGCCGTCGACTTCGGCTACACCGACCGCCACGTGCGCGAGTTCGAGCCCTCGGCGGTAATCTCGCATTTCGACGCGCTGACGCTGGACCTAGCTGAGCGGCTGATCGCCGCGGCGCAACATTGAACGGATAGCGGGCGGCCGGGACAGGTTCAATGACAGTTTCCTGTTTGCGGCGGATGCCTCTAATGATCGAAGTCGGCGCCGCCCCTCATCGCCCTGCCGGGCATTTCTCCCCGCACAGAGACGAGGAGAAGGGTCTGGCCGGAACGCTGGCGCCTCCATTGCAACGTTAAAAATTGGCGAAAACGGCGACACAGCCCCCTCTCCCCGTCTATACGGGGAGAGGATGCCGGCAGGCAGGTGAGGGGCGGCGCCGGCGCTTGAAAGAGTATGACGAAACCTGAAGCGATTGCCCCTTGTGAGAACGCCGGACACCGCCTTGACTTCCCGCACCGCCCTCCCTTATATCGCGGCTCGCTTGGCCTTCGGGCAACGAGCGGGCGATTAGCTCAGCGGGAGAGCACACCCTTCACACGGGTGGGGTCGCAGGTTCAATCCCTGCATCGCCCACCATCCAACTAAACTGATTTGTTGGATGACTAGGCCCCTCCACTTTGTCCAAAAAAGCTACTGGCGCGTAGGCCAAACAGCTTGGCGCCTCGCCCTTATTGATTTTGGGTTTCCGTCACCATCTGTCGGTTTGTTTGTATGCAAATCAGTTGGGCGACGCTATGGTAGCTTCCTCAACGTCAGATTCTCGGGGGAGAACATGGCAGAACACGCCGTTGAAATCGTCAGGGAAAAGTCGTGGTCGGTTCGCGTGACCGTCAATGGCGTCACCACCACCGTCCCATTCTCAGCCGAAAGCTATGCGCGCTCATACGCCGACGGTCAGGCGTTCCGGCTGGGTGTGCAGGTGGCAGAGCTTAAGCGGTCAGCCTGACGCGTGGGGGTTGAGAAGCCCTCCGAAAAATTGCAGGTAGGCGACGAAAGCCGGATCATGTGGGGCGACGGCGAGCGGGCTCGGCCCGTGCGGGCGAGCAGGTATTCGAGAATCGCGATCGATTCGACCATGATCATTCGCCGTCTTGTAGCGCCGGGACAAAGCCGGCGGGGTTGATTGCAAGAAAATCGGGAATTGCTCGAGGGCAGTCACAAAGCCGATGCATAGCCTGGCCATCCATCCCGCCTGGGGAACAAACCTCCCCATCACTGAGTTTCCCCCTGTCGAAACTTGAGGGAAAACCATGACCAGATTTCTCGTGGCGACAAGCGTCGCCGTTCTTCTCGGCTCCGGCCCGGTTCTGGCGGCCGACGAAAAACCGCTGCCGCCGCCCAATGCCAAGAAATTGTCCGACATCATCGCCAAGGTCGAGCAGCGCGATGGCTTCCGCTATGTCAAGGAGGTCGACTGGGATGATGGCGCCTATACCGTCACCTACTACACCGCCGACAAGGCGAAGGTCGAAATCACCTATGATCCGGTGACAGCCGAACCCAGATAGCTTCGTCAGGGGAAACCTGCGGGACGGGCAACCCGTTCTACGATCCCTCCCGGCAATGATCACCGGTCCCATCTGAAAATGCCGAGCCTGCGGCGTGAGATGTGCCCGCCCTTGCGCCAATGCACCTTTGATGGCTGATTACAGCGGAGCTTCACGGGGGGTATGCATGGCGACGGCCAGGCATGTGTTGAAACGTATCTTGATGGTGCTTGCCGGCTATCTCGTCGCCGTGCTGGTCGGCCTGATCGCCGTTGTCGCGATCTATGCCGTGCTGAGCTCCCTACCCAATGCGCCCCGGTATTTCGACCTCATGGGCGTCTCGCCGATCGCGGCGCTGGTGGTGCCGCCGCTCGGCATGTTCATCTATTTCCTGACGATCGTGCTGACCGGGGTGCAGACATTGGTGTTCGCATTGATCGTCGAATGCTTCTCGTTGCGCGGCTTCTGGCTACACATGCTCTTCGGCGGTGCGGCGGCGGTCGGCGGCTTTGCCCTGATCTGGCCGAGCGCGCTCGAGGACATGGCGTCGGAGCGCTGGGCCGATATAGGCATCATCGCCGCTGCCGGCCTGGTCGCCGGGCTTGTCTACTGGCTGATCGCAGGGCGCGACGCCGGTTTCCGGCGACCGCTCTCGGCCCGCTGAATTCTCAGCTCGACGGCGAGCGTGCCGCTTCGGTGGCGTCCAGGGCCTGCTTCAACCGCGTGTCCCGGTCGTAGACGTCGTTGAAGTATTCGACCTTGCCGGACATGTCGGGCCATGCAGTGAAATAGGCGACGTAGACCGGGATTGTGCGCGTCACGCTCTCGGTCGAATGGCCGTGCTTCAGCTTCTCGGCGATATCGTCGACCGAGGTGCCCAGCACCGCAGCCGCCATGCCCCGCGGATCCTGCAGCCGCACGCAACCATGGCTGAGCGCGCGCATATCGCGCTGGAAGAACGACTTCTGCGGTGTGTCATGCATGTAGATGGCGTGCTTGTTGGGGAACAGGATCTTCAATTCGCCCAGCGCATTGGCCTCGCTCGGGAGTTGGCGCACGCTGTAGGGGATGTTCGCGCCATAGCCGCCCCAGTTGACCGCCGAGGACGGAATGCGCTTGCCGCGCGAATCGGTCACCTCATAGCCGGCCCGGTCGAGATAACCCGGATCGCTGCGCAATCTCGGCAGCATTTCGTTGACGATGATCGACTGCGGCACCCCCCAATAAGGATGGAAGTCGACCTGCTTGATCTGGTCGTAGAAGAAGGCGGTCTGGTTGGTGGTCCTGCCGATGACCGCACGGGTTTTCAGCTTTTCCTCGCCATTGTCGATGTAGCTCGCCGTGAAGGCCGGCTGGTTGATGAACACACGCGGGCTGCTGAGGTCGGATGGCAGCCAGCGCAGTTCTTCCAGCGCCACCTGTACCTTGAGCAGCCGGTCGGCCTTGGACGTTCCGGCCAGCGACGCGACGGTGCGCGGTCCGATGACGCCGTCGCCCTTCATGCCTGCTTTTTGCTGCACCGCCTTGATGACCGGGACCAGCTCAGGGAGGTAGACGTCGCTGGTGGCGAGCCGCGACAGCACTTCGCCGTAGGCGCCGCCCATCTCGTCGTCGAGATTGCGCGCGATCAGGCTCAGCAGCTTGGGAAGCTCGGGACTGGTTTCGCCCGGCTTCAGCAACAGCTTGGGATCGACGACGATCTCGTTTTCGGCGCTCGCTTGCAGCGACTCCAACTCGACGCGCAGCGCCTGGTACTCCGGGTTCTGCGGATGCCGCGATTCGAGATAGGTGCGCACTTCCTGGGTGTGCGCCAGCGTCTTCAAAACGCCTTCCATGTCGAGCGGCTTGGCGGGGAAATCATAGTAGCCGGTCATGCGGTTGGGTTCGACGCGGCCGCTTTGGGCATCATGGACATAGCGAAGCACGCGAGCCGACAGCGCCATTTCGAAGCGCACGAACTCCTTCAAACGTGCAGCGGCGTCACCAGTCGACGCAGCGGCGGTCGGCACGTCGACCGTGTAGTCGGACGGTGCCAGGCCGTAGCTCGCCGCCTCGCCAAGCACCCGCACCGCGTCCTGTGCGCGGCTGTTGGCGTTGGCTCCGGTCACCCAGATGAAATCCGGATTGGCCGAATAATAGGCGATCAGCGCCTTGGCGATATCCGGCTCCGCATAGAGCTCGTAGTCGCTCAGTCCGGCGATTGCCTCGCGAAAGGCGTTGCCGGTGGCTGAGGGCACGAAGGCGGCGTCCTGCGGCGTCGCCGGCTGCGGCGCTGCCGTAAGCGCCGAGAAGTCGACGCGCACGAGCTTGTCGGCTTTGTAGGTGTAGTAGGAAGGGCTGCTGATCTTCACGCTGCCGCCGCCACCACCGCCGGCGGATACGTTGGGGTTCGGCTTGCGCCTTGGTGGCGGAGGAGGAAACTCACCTCGCGGCTCGTGCCTTACGCCGCCGCCGAAAAGCATGTCGAAAAGCCCCTGCGCGCCTGCTTGCGGCGTTCCCAGGGCCAGCGTCGCCACGAGCGCTGCAAGCGGCAACGCGGTAGCTTTGTTTCCCGGCAATTTCATGGTCACCCGCTCCAGCCGCAACCGGCTCCGTTCCGCACGCTCGTGCGTCTTGCCCACCGCATGGCGGATGTAAGACGCGACTATACCGATTCATACCGATTTCGTTAAGCTTTCATAAATTTTGGGGCAGCTGTGGCAGAACGGTTTCACAACATCGTGACGGCCGGAGCGGACACAATCCGCTCCGGCCGTCGAAGCGGGCGGGCGACGTCAGGCGTTGGCGCCGCCATCGATGGTCAGCGCGGCGCCGGTCACGAAGCGCCCCTCGGGACCGGCGAGCCAGGCGACCATGCCGGCGACCTCATCGGCGTCGCCGAAACGCGGTGTGGCCATTTTTTCCCGCTGATGCTCGGCATGCGGACCGCTTGCCGGATTCATGTCGGTGTCCGTCGAGCCCGGATGGACGATATTGGCGGTAATGCCGCGCGCACCGAGGTCGCGTGCCAGGGCTTTGGTTAGTCCGACCAGCGCCGCCTTGCTCGCGGAATAGGCACTGAGGCTTGTGTCGGTCACACGCTCCGCCAGATTGCTGCCGATGGAGATAATCCTGCCGCCCTCGCCCATATGTGCCACCGCGGCCTTGGAGGCGACGAACGGCGCTCTCAGGTTGACCTCCATGGTTTCATCGAAGTCGGCGAGCGACAGGGTGTCGATGGGCGCGGCGCGCCAGATGCCCGCGCTGTTGACCAATATGTCGAGCCGTCCGAAGGCAGAAGCAACATCGTCGACCGCCCTCGCGACCGCCGCGGCGTCGCGGTTGTCGGCCTTGATGGCGATGGCGCGTCCGCCATTGGCCTCGATCTCGCCGACCACCGCACGGGCCTGCTCCTCGCCATTGACATAGGTCAGTGCCACGCTGGCGCCGTCTGCCGCCAGCTTGCGAGCGATCGCTGCGCCGATGCCGCGGCTGCCGCCGGTGACGAGCGCGGCCTTGCCGCTCAAACGATTCGGTGACATCGATTTCTCCTTTCTGTAATGATCGATACAGAAATAGATGTCAGGCTTGTTCGGCCCCGTCAACTGATTTATGTATCGATCAGCACAGAAAGAGATCATGCCGGAACGAGGACGCCCCCGCACCTTCGACAGAACCGCCGCCTTACGGCGCGCGATGGAGGTGTTTTGGGCCAAGGGTTATGAAGGCACGTCGATAAGCGACCTGACCGGGGCGATGGGCATCAATTCGCCAAGTCTCTACGCCGCCTTCGGCAGCAAGGAAGCGCTCTTCCTCGAGGCGACCGAGTTTTACACGCAGGCCGAAGGCACGGACATCTGGACCGCGCTGGACGAGGCGCCAACGGCACGTGAGGCGATCGAGGCTTTCCTGCGTCAGACCGCCAAGGCCTATTCGCAGACCGACCGCCCGCAAGGATGCCTGGTCACGCTCGGCGCGTTGCATCAGGACAGCTCGCGCGGCGCCATCTGCAACGACCTGCGCCGTCGGCGCGCCGAAAACCACGCAGCCTTGCAGAGGCGGTTGGAGCGTGGCGTGGCCGAGGGCGAATTGCCGAGGAGTTTCGACTGCGAAGCCGCCGCGACCTTTTTCGCGACGGTTCAACACGGCATGTCGATCCAGGCGCGCGACGGTGCTTCGCATGCGGCCCTGCTGGCAACCGTGGAGGGGGCAATGGCCGCCTGGAAGATGATAGCCGGTACCGACGCGGGATGACAAACGCCGGGCGTTGTGCTCGAAATCCGAACGGACGGAGCGCCAGTCTAAACGGGCCGGGAGGATCGGACGGTGAAAAAGGGTTATCGCGAACTGCTGGATGAGGCGAATGCCGAGATCGAAGTGCTTTCGCCCGAGGAAGCGGCAGCCCTGATCGAGGACGAAGGCACCATCTTTGTCGACCTGCGAGATCCTCGCGAGATTGAACGCGACGGCAGGATTCCCGGCGCCAAACATGTCACCCGTGGCATGCTGGAATTCTGGATCGATCCCGAGAGCCCTTACCACAAGCCGTTCTTCGCTTCGGGAAAGAGCTTTGTCTTCTTCTGCGCCGGCGGCTGGCGTTCGGCGCTCGCCACCAAGACCGCGCAGGACATGGGGCTGTCGCCGGTCAAGCATATCCTTGGCGGCTACACCGCCTGGAAGGCGGCCGGACTGCCGGTGGAACCCGGCGAGAAGAAGAAACAGCCCTGATTGCGCGCTCAATGGAGCAGCGACGGCTCCCGGTGCGCGGCCACGAAGCTGACGGCGCGTTCCACCACGCCCTTGTCCGCCAGGATGCGGCGATGGCCGAGCCCTTCGGCCCAGTGGAGCAACACATGGTCACCGGCGCCGGCATAACGCCAGGCATGATCGGCCGAGACTTCGCGATCGTCGGGTGCGTGGATGACCAGCGTCGGCACCGGCGCCTGGGCAAGCTGGCGATCGCCGGTGAATTCGTGCAGCGGCCGGCCGGAAAGATGTTCGACACGGTCCGCCATGGCGGCCTGCGAGCGCGGACCGACATTGAGCATGCGACTGAAGTCGGCGAAGATGGCCGGCAATGAACTCGGCGCGGCGATCAGCACCAGGCGCCCGGCCGCCAGCGGCGCAATGTTCCTGATCGATCCGGCAATTGCATTGGCGGCGACGGCGCCGCCGAAGGAATGACCGACCACCGCCGCGAACGGGCCGAACCATTCGCCCGCGATTCGCACCGCATCCACGGCATTGACCATGTTCAACCGCCGGCCATGCGATTGGCCGTGGCCGGGAAGGTCGAGCGAGACGACCCTGTAGCCGGCGGCGCGGTAGCCCTCGATCAGCATGCGCATATATTCGGTGCGCGAGCGCCAGCCATGGACGACGAGAACCGTGCCGGCGGACGCCCTGCCCGGCTCCGGACGGAATTCATGCACCATGACGCAGCCGGATCCGGCTTTCAGCCGGTGATGCCGCGCTTCAGCCATGAAATCTGCCGCGCGGTCGACGGCACGGCGTTCGCCCTCGCTCAGCACCCTGGCGTTCGGCGTACGGCAGAACAGCTCGAATGCGGCGCGCCCCGTAAGGCGCGGGGCGACGTGTTCGGCGGCCCCGAATACACCCCGGATGACCTTCAGTCCGAATGATGCCATAGTGGGACTCCATCCATACGTTCAAGCATGAACATAATAGTTCAAAGATGAACAATAAACAAGAGCTGCCCTGGAACAACCCGCGGTTTCGCAACTGGGTCGCGGTTGCGCGCGCCTGCCATGTGCTGGAGCGCACGCTTGCCGTGAAGCTCGCGCCGCTCGATCTGAAGCCCGCGCAGCTCGATGTTTTGATGAATCTCTATCGCCATCCCGGCATGTCGCAGCACGATCTCGCCCGCAAGCTGCTCGTCGGCCGCTCCAACATCACCATGCTGTTGCCGCAGCTCGAGGCACGCGGCCTGCTGCGCCGCGAAGGCGACGAGAAGGACAAGCGCATCCTGCGGCTGGCCCTCACCGAAGCTGGCGAGGCGCTGCTGATGCAGGCGCTGAAGGTGCACATGGCGCTGATCGAGAAAGCGATGAGCCAGTCGACGCCGGAGCAGTGCGACATGATCGGCGAGCAGATGCGCAAGATCTACGAGGTGTTGAAGGACGCCTGACCGCCATTGCGGTCCAGCGGATCACCACATCGTCTTTTTTGCCCGCTCCGGCCATTCCTTGTCATAGGTTTCGCCGTCGATGTTCCTGCGGCTGGTGATCTCCAGGATCTTTCCTGGCGTCGGCAGGGACTTCGGATCGACATGCCTTTCCGGGTTCCACAGTTCCGACCGCACGATGGCGCGGGCGCATTGGAAATAGACCGTATCGACATCGATGACGCTCACCGAGCGTGCCGGCCTGCTGTCGACCGTGAACGACGCGCAAAGCGCGGCATCCGTGGTGATGCGCGCGCGGCCGTTGATGCGCAGCGTCGTTCCGGAGCCCGGCACCAGGAACAGCAGCCCGACGCGGGGATCGCGAATGATGTTTTTCAGCGAATCGGCGCGGTTGTTGCCGCGCCGGTCCGGCATCATCAGGGTTTTCGGATCGACGATGCGCACGAAGCCGGCGAGATCGCCGCGCGGCGAGCAATCCAGCCCTTCCGGCCCGCTGGTCGCCAGCGCGACGAAGGGCGAGGCCTCGATGAAGGCGGCGTATTCGGGAATGACGTGGTCGAGTTCCTTGACCACCGAGGCTTCGCCGGGCAGGCCATAGAACGCTTCAAGCTGTTCGACGGTGGTTATGATGGACATTGTCTTGTCTCCCGATCCGCCGCCCCTACTCCCGCTCCATGACATCTTGACGACGCCCGCCGGCTAACGGTCGCGGCTGAGACCCTTTTGTGCCAGCTCGGCAAGATAGGCATTCCAGCGCGCATCCTTCTCGTGGCCCAGCGTGTGCAGGTAATTCCAGGTGAAGATACCGGTGTTATGGAAATCATCGAAGGTGATGCGCACCGCGTAGTTGCCGACCGGTTCAATTTTGAGGATGGCGACATCGCGCTTGCCCGGAACGGTCACCCGCTGGTCCGGCGAATGGCCCTGCACCTCGGCCGACGGCGAGGCGACGCGCAGCAGCTCGGCCGGCAGCTCGAATGGCTGGTGGCCGGGAAAGGTCACGGAGAGCAGTTTGCGGTCTTTGGAGACCCGCAGTTCCTTCGGCGCCGTCATGGTGTTTTTCCGTTTCGAACCGCCCTTCCCTACGCCGCTTCGCCGGATTGGAAAAGCCCGTACCAGGCAGCCGACATCCGGTGTCGGTCGGGGAATGTTACCAAAGATCGAGAGCGGCTATCTTGAACGACAGGCCGGATCGTATCACATAGCGATATATAACGCCGTCGTTCACAGCCACGGGAAACGCTTCACGCATGGACATGATCGATCCTTTCGGCCGCACGATCAGCTACCTGCGCGTGTCGGTCACCGACCGCTGCGATTTCCGCTGCACCTATTGCATGGCCGAGGACATGGCTTTCCTGCCCAAGAAGGACCTGCTGTCGCTCGAGGAACTCGACCGGCTGTGCAGCGTCTTCATCGCAAAGGGCGTGCGCAAATTGCGTCTCACCGGCGGCGAGCCGCTGGTGCGCAAGAACATCATGCACCTGGTCCGTCAGCTGTCGCGTCATCTCGAAAGCGGCGCGCTGGAAGAACTGACGCTGACCACCAACGGCTCGCAGCTTTCGCGTTTTGCTGCCGAGCTCGCCGATTGCGGCGTCAAGCGCATCAATGTTTCGCTCGACACGCTTGATGCCGACAAGTTCCACGCAATCACCCGCTGGGGCCATCTCGGCAAGGTCATGGCCGGCATCGATGCGGCGCAGGCGGCGGGGCTGAAGCTAAAGCTCAACGCCGTGGCGCTGAAGGATTTCAACGACGCCGAATTGCCTGAGATGATGCGCTGGGCGCATGGCCGCGGCATGGACCTGACCGTCATCGAAACCATGCCGATGGGCGAGATCGACGCCGACCGCACCGACCAGTACCTGCCGCTGTCGCTGCTGCGCGCCTCGCTGGAGCGCCAGTTCACGCTGACAGACGTCCCGTTCAAGACCGGCGGTCCGGCCCGCTATGTCCATGTCGCGGAAACCGGTGGCCGGCTCGGCTTCATCACGCCGATGACCCATAATTTTTGCGAGAGCTGCAACCGCGTCCGGCTGACCTGCACCGGCACGCTCTATATGTGCCTGGGCCAGGAGGATGCCGCCGATCTCAGGGAGCCGTTGCGTGCGTCCGAAGGCAACGATCTGGTCGGCGCGGCGATCGACGAGGCGATCGGGCGCAAGCCGAAAGGGCATGATTTCATCATCGACCGCCGCACCAGCCGCCCCTCCGTGTCGCGGCATATGAGCGTCACCGGCGGCTGATTTTCCCACGGATCTGGTGCAGGATCGCTTCCGGCTGACTGCTGGAGGAATGGAATGAAGTGCGCGCGCTCGGTATTGGCATTCGTTGCGGCGATCGCGGCAATCCCCTCGGCCGCCGCTCCTTTCACCTACACCAACGAGCGATTCGGCACGGTCTGCACCTTTCCCGATGATGTTTTCACCGACCGCCAGCCCGAACCGGACAACGGTGACGGCCAGCAATGGCTCGCGCCCGACGGCGCCAGCCTGATCTGTTCCGGCATCCTGAATATCGACAACGACACGCCGAGACACTTCGTCGCGACCGAGAAAGCCAGCACGGAGGCGGGTTACAAGGTCACCTACAGCAGGACGGGAAAGAACTGGGCCGTGCTTTCGGGGCTGAAGGCCGGGAACATCTTTTATGAGCGCCGCCTGTTCGGCAAGGACGGCGTCATCCGCACCGTCTGGATCGAATATCCGCCGGCCGTGAAGTCGAAATACGACCCGCTGGTCAGCGCCATCGCCGCCAGCCTCGAGGGACCGTGACTATTGCGGCCATGCCGCAATAAATCTCCGCCGGCGGATGCCCGCCTGATTTACCCCAGCCGTTTTCGCGCCTAGCCTTCCATCCGGTAGCGGCTTTCGCTCCGTGGGGAAAACATTATGCGCAAATTCATCTTTTCTGTTGCCTTGCTCGGCCTCGCCGCCATGCCGGCGGCGGCGCAATCCATCGGCGGCACTTACGATGTCGCCGGCACCAATTTCGATGGTTCGGCCTATGGCGGCGAAGCAACCATCACGCTGACAAGCGGCACGACCTGCACGATCCATTGGGAAACCGGCGGCTCGTCCTCGGACGGCATCTGCATGCGCAACGACAACGCCTTCTCGGCCGGCTATGTCCTGGGCAAGGAGATCGGCCTTGTCGTCTACAAGATGGATGACGACGGCTCGCTGCACGGCCTGTGGACGATCGCCGGCAAAGACGGCAGCGGCACCGAGGTGCTAACGCCGAAGAAGTAAGGCCGGTCATCCGCGGTTGAAATTCTGGGCCGCGATCAAGGCCGTGGCCCAGCCCTTTGTCGTTGCTGTTTCGGTCCCGGCTGCTACAGGCTTTTTTCAAAGCAGAACCGGTAGAGATCTTGCCCCTTTCTCCCAATCTTCGCGGTGCGTTGTTCATGGTGGTGGCGATGGCCGGCTTCACCCTCAATGACGCGATCACCAAATATTCGTCGCAGTCGATGAACATGGCGCAGGTCATGCTGATCAGAGGCGCATTTGCCTCGCTCTTCGTCGGCCTGCTTGCCTGGCAGCGCGGCGCGCTGGTCCGGCCGCGCTCGATGCTGCAGCCACTGGTGGCGCTGCGCGTCCTTGCCGAGGCCGGCGCGACGGTGACCTTCCTGGTCGCGCTTGCCCATTTGCCGATCGCCAGCGTCTCGGCCGTCCTGCAGGCACTGCCGCTGGCCGTGACAATGGGCGCGGCCCTTGTCTTCGGCGAGGCGGTCGGCTGGCGCCGCTGGCTGGCGATCGCCGTTGGATTTGCCGGCGTGCTGGTCGTGGTGCGCCCGGGCTTCGAGGGGTTCAGCATGTTTTCGCTCGTGGCGCTGGCCAGCGTCGCCTGCTGCGCAGTGCGCGACCTCGCCACCAAGCGGATTCCGCAGGCTATCCCCACGCTGCTGGTCTCCACCGCAACGGCATTGGCCATGACGGTGGTCGGCGCGCTGCTGCTGTCGCCGATGGGCGGCTGGACACCGATGACGGGAAAAGCCACTGCGCTGCTGGCGCTCGCAGCAGTGCTGGTGCTCATCGGCTACCAATTCATCATCATGGCGATGCGCTCGGGCGAGATTTCCTTCATAGCACCGTTCCGCTATACGGCGCTGCTCTGGTCCATTGTGCTCGGCCTGCTGGTCTTCGGCGATGTCCCCGACATGACAATGATCATCGGCGCCAGCACAATCGTCGGCTCCGGCCTTTACGCGCTTTATCGTGAGCGCGTCGTCGGCCGGCGCAGGATCGTCGCGGAAAGCACTGGTCCTGCCATGGCCCCGGACGGCATATAAGAGGCTCGCGGGGAATTTTCGCGAAGGCGCACGGGCTCGATGATGGTGAGAGATATTGCGGGATTGATGCTGGCCGGCGTTCAATCCAGATGCAGGGGCGGCGGCGACAAGACCTTGCTGCGGCTCGAAAGCGGCTGGCCACGGCGGCCGATCAACATCAACATGCCCGACGATCTTGCCAAGGCGGCGCGGTTGCTGCAGAGCATCTGAGATGAACAAGCGCCTCTTCGGCATCACCGGCTGGAAGAACTCCGGCAAGACGACCCTGACTGAGAAACTGGTCGCGGAACTCGTTGGGCGCGGCTGGAGGGTTTCGACCGTAAAGCACGCCCATCATGATTTCGACATCGACAAGCCGGGCGCGGACAGCTTTCGCCACCGGCAGGCAGGAGCCATGGAAGTCGCCATCGTCTCCGCCAATCGCTGGGCGCTGATGCACGAATTGCGCGGCGAGGATGAGCCGGCGCTGGAAGCCATCCTGTCGCGGCTTGCGCCGTCCGACATCGTGCTGGTCGAAGGCTACAAGCGCGAAGCCCACCGCAAGATCGAAACCCGGCGCCTGGAGGCGAAGGACCGGACGCCGCTTTCGGCGGGTGACCCCGGGATCGTTGCCATTGCGGCCGACTTCGTCATCGAGGACAAAAGCCTGCCGGTGTTCGATCTCGACGACGTGAAATCGATAGCCGACTTCGTCGAGCGCGCGACCGGCCTCGTTGCTTGAGAAGTAACGTAACGGCAGAAGGACATTGCCGATTTTCGTGGTTTTGCAGTTGCTTTTTTCTTGGAAAGAGTGGGAGTATCGGGCCAGCGGGCGGTCAAAAGCACCGCCCCCACAGAGCCGTTTCGGAACGACGGCCGGGACCATAAAGAGAGGATCATTATGCGTATTGCACTGCGTATCGCGCTCGCCGCTTCGGCCGCGCTGCTGACGCTCGGCGTAGCCCAGGCCCAGGAAAAGACCCTGAGGATCGGCACCGAGGGCGCCTACCCGCCCTTCAACAACCTGACTTCCGATGGCAAGCTCGTCGGTTTCGACATCGACATCGCCCAGGCGCTCTGCGACGAGATGAAGGTCAAATGCACCTTTGTCGCCCAGGATTGGGACGGCATCATCCCGGCGCTGCAGGCGGGCAAGTTCGACGCCATCGTGGCCTCGATGTCGATCACACCGGAGCGTGCCGAGAAGGTCGACTTCACTCACAAATACTACAACACGCCCTCGGCGCTCGCCGTCCCGAAGGATTCGACGCTGAAGGGCGTGACCAAGGAGGACCTCGCCGGCAAGAGTATCGGCGTGGCCACCACGACGACGCATTTCAACTATGCCTCGAAGACCTACACCGACAGCACGATCAAGGGTTATCCGAGCAGCCCCGAGGAACAGGCGGATCTGGCCAACGGCCGCCTCGACGCCATCGAGGATGATATCGTGGTGCTGCAGCAGTGGCTGGATTCGCCTGACGGTGCCTGCTGCAAGATCCTCGGCCAGCCCTCGCCGCAGCCGGTCGAGATTTTCGGACCTGGCGCCGGCATTGCCGTGCGCAAGGGCGAGACCGATCTGGTCAACAAGCTGAATTCCGCCATCGACGCCATCAGGGCCAACGGAAAATACAAGGAAATCAACGACAAGTACTTCAAGTTCGACGTCTACGGCGCCGAGTCCTGATAATCACCTCCAAGGGCGGCAGGGTCTCCCTGCCGCCTTACCCGATCTGGGAGCTCTGGAGATAACACCACTCGATGCCAGCCCAAAGCATATGGACACTTCTCAGTTGGGGACCCAATGGCTGGCTTGACGATATCGCCTATGGCGCGGTGGTCACCATCGCGCTGGCGCTCGCCACGCTTCCGATCGGCCTGACGATCGGCTTTTTCATTGCCTGGGCAAAGCAATCCGAAGAGCCTTCGCTGCGGCTGGCCGCGAACATTTACACCACCATGTTTCGGGGCCTTCCGGAGCTGGTGACGCTCTTCCTGTTCTTCTTCGGCATGCCCATCCTGCTGCAATACATCATCCGCTTCTTCAGGCCCGAGGCGACGATCGATGTCGACAGCTTCATCGCCGGCATGATCGTGCTCTCGCTGATCTTCTCTTCCTATGCCAGCGAGGTATTCCTTTCGGCCTTTCGCGCCATTCCGAAGGGCCAGTATGAGGGCGGCTATGCGATCGGTCTGTCGAAGTGGCTGACCATGCGCAAGGTGATCCTGCCTCAATTGCTGCGCATCGCCTTCCCCGGTCTCGAGAATTGCTGGCTCAGCCTGCTCAAGGACACAGCCCTGGTCTCGGTCGTCAACCTCGCCGAGACCTTGCGCAATGCGGGCGTCGCGGCGCGCGTCACCAAACATTCGTTCCTGTTCTACAGCGTCGCGGCGCTGGTTTTTCTCATCCTGGCAATCCTGTCTTCGATCGCCACCGGCTTCATCTTGCGGTCGCTCGGGCAGAAGGAAGCGCGATGAGCGTCACCGACACCATTGCCGTCGATCGGCCGCCGCCGCCGGCGCGCGGCTGGCC
The DNA here is from genome assembly GCF_006440475.1 of Mesorhizobium sp. B2-6-1. Taxonomy (NCBI): domain Bacteria; kingdom Pseudomonadati; phylum Pseudomonadota; class Alphaproteobacteria; order Hyphomicrobiales; family Phyllobacteriaceae; genus Mesorhizobium; species Mesorhizobium sp. B2-6-1. Next base: position 198,386 of record NZ_VFUH01000005.1, on the reverse strand, counting down.
GCGTGCCCGTATCGTGGGATACGCACTCGTCGGCCTCTGGATCCTCTTCGGCTTCGGCATACTGGCCTATCTGGTCTCCGCGTGGAACGGCGAGTTCTTCGCACGATATGCGCCGGCCTATCTGCAGGGACTTGGAACCACCCTGTCGCTGGTGGCTGTGTCGATGGTGGCCGGCGCCATCCTGTCGCTGCCCGTCACCTATGGCCGCATGTCGAACAACCGGTTGCTGTCGTGGCCCGCCTATTGCTACGTCTATTTCTTCCGCGGCACGCCGCTGCTGGTCCAGGTCTATCTGGTCTATTACGGGGTCGGTTCTTTCCGCGTGCAGCTCGAATCGGTTGGGCTATGGTGGTTCTTCCGCGACGCCTTCAACTGCGGCGTGTTCGCCTTTGCGCTCAACACGGCCGCCTATCAGGCCGAAATCTTGCGCGGCGCCATAGAGAGCGTTCCAAGGGGCCAGTGGGAAGGCGCCGCTTCGCTCGGCCTGCACAAGTTGCAGACGCTGCGCAAGGTCATACTGCCCCAGGCGATCATCGTGGCCTTGCGACCCTACGGCAATGAACTCGTTCTGATGATCAAGGCCTCCGCGATCGTCGCCATCATCACCGTCTACGACCTGATGGGCAATGCGAAACTCGCCTACGCCAAGTCCTTCGACTTCCAGGCCTATGTCTGGGTGGCAATCGTCTATCTGGTGATGGTCGAGATCCTGCGCCACGGGGTCGAATGGATCGAGCGCCGGATTACCATTCACCTGAAACGGTAAGCCTACCTGATCTGTGCCAGTCGATGGCGCGGCGCGCGCCTTGACGAATCCGCCGCATGGCCTAGACCTTCCGCAACTGCAATCTTTGCTCCCGTCGGAAGGAACAAGCCATGGCATCGGTGGCATTTCTCGGTCTTGGCGTCATGGGCTACCCCATGGCCGCGCATCTGAAGAACAAGGGCGGCCATGACGTCACCGTCTACAACCGCACCGGGGCAAAGGCGGAGCAATGGGTCGCCCAGCACGGCGGCGCTCTCGCCCTGACGCCGGCGCAGGCTGCCGAAGGCAAGGACTTTGTTTTCTCGTGCGTGGGCAATGACGACGATCTGCGTTCGGTGACGACGGCAAAGGACGGTGCCTTTCAGGCCATGAAAAAGGGCGCCGTCTACATCGACAACACCACGGCATCGGCCGAGGTCGCGCGCGAATTGGCCGAGACCGCACAGGAGCGCGGCTTCTCGTTCCTCGACGCGCCGGTCTCCGGCGGCCAGGCCGGCGCCGAAAACGGCATTCTGACCGTCATGGTCGGCGGCGATCAGGCAGCCTTCGACAAAGCCAGGCCCGTCATCGACGCCTATGCCCGGATGGTAGGGCTTATGGGACCGGCAGGCGCCGGCCAGCTCACCAAGATGATCAACCAAATCTGCATCGCCGGGCTGGTGCAGGGACTGTCCGAAGGCATCCATTTCGGCAGGAAAGCCGGGCTCGACATCGAGAAGGTCATCGATGTGATCTCCAAGGGCGCAGCGGGCTCGTGGCAGATGGAGAACCGGCACAAGACGATGAATGCAGGCAAATACGACTTCGGCTTCGCGGTCGACTGGATGCGCAAGGATCTCGGCATCTGCCTTGATGAAGCCGACCGCAACGGGGCCAGACTGCCCGTGACGGCGCTCGTCGACCAGTTCTATAAGGACGTCCAGGCGATGGGCGGCAGGCGCTGGGACACATCCTCACTGCTGGCGAGGCTGGAAAAGTAGAACGCAGATGTCCCTGCCCTGCCCGAGCTGGAGCGCGGACGACGTCGTCGCTCACCTGCGCTCGATCGGCACGCAGGAAAACCGCGCCGGCATGGCCCGGTTCGGCATCAACACCGCGACGGCGCTTGGTGTAGGCAATTCGGATTTGCGGCCGCTGGCGCGCAAGCTGAAGCGCAATCACGAGCGGGCGCTTGCCCTGTGGGACAGCGGTGTTCGCGAGGCGCGGCTGGTGGCGGCGTTCACCGGGGAGCAGAAAAGGATCACGGCCGAGCAGTGCCGCCGCTGGGCCGGCGATTTCGATTCATGGGAGATCGTAGACAGCGTTTCGGATCTCTTTGCTGAAACGCCGTTCCGGCGTGAGTTGATCGAGGAGTTTGCTGCCGACGAACGCGAGTTCGTGCGCCGCGCCGGCTTTGCCATGGTGGCGTGGAGCGCAGTGCATCTGAAGCAGGAGCCGGACGCGACGTTTCTCGCCTATCTGCCGTTGATCGAGGCGCATGCCGGCGATCCGCGCAATTTCGTCAGGAAGGCGGTCAGCTGGGCGCTGCGGCAGATCGGCAAACGCTCGGCGGCGCTGCATGCCCCTGCCCTTGCGCTCGCGCAAAAGTTGGCCGGATCATCCGACAAGACGGCGCGCTGGATCGGCCGGGACGCCGTGAAGGAGTTAGCTGGATCGGCCGGGACGCCGTGAAGGAGTTAACGGATGCCAAAAGGCTGGAACGGCTCACCTCCAGAAAAAGCTGATCTTGCCGATATCCGGTTCACGGAGGTGACGCCGGCAACACGCGGCGACTTCGAGATATTGTTCGAGCAGCCGGGTGCGCCAAGATATTGCTGGTGCATGGCGTGGCGGCAGTCCGTCCGCGAGCACATCCCGAATGATGAGAAAAAGCGCCAGATGATGGCACTTATCGATGCCGGCAGGCCGGTCGGCATCCTCGCCCAGATCGACGGCAAGACCGTTGCCTGGTGTTCGGTCGCGCCGCGCGAAACCTACCGAAGGCTTTCAAAGCAGCAGGACGACAGCGAGACGGGGGTATGGTCAATCGTCTGCTTTTATGTGCCAAGGGCTTTGCGCGGTCGCGGTTTTGCTTCCGCATTGCTCGATGCGGCCATTGACCACGCGTTCGCCAAGGGGGCGCATATCATTGAGGCCTATCCGGTGGGCGAGGCATCGCCGAGCTACCGTTTCATGGGGTTTCGCGACATGTTTGCGGCGCGCGGCTTTCACGACGCCGGCATGACCGGTTCTCGCCGGCATGTAATGCGGCTCGAGCGTTGACGTCGCCGGTGGCGGTGTCTTTACTCGAACGCAAAGGAAAACGTCCGATGACCAAACGTCTGATAGCCATGGCAGCGTTCGCGGGCGCGATGTCGGCTTTTACAGCCGCCCTCGCTTCGGCCGAGACCACACACATATTCTGGAAGGATTTGCGCCCGGCGACCCAGGCGGTTGCCGAAGAAGCTGGCCTGCCGATGATCGCGGCAAAATTGCCCGATCGCGGCGAGACGTTATCCCTCGGCCTGCAGGACAAGACCATACAAATAGCCGGCTATGCGTTGCCGGTCGATCGCGAAGGCGATCTTGTCTATCAATTCCTACTGGTGCCGTGGACCGGCGCCTGCAGCCACATGCCGACACCACCACCCAACCAGATCGTCCTGGTCACCCCGGCTCAGCCCTACAAAATATCGCGGGCCTACCAGCCGGTTTCCGTAACCGGCGCGCTGAAACCGGGCATGGAGAAGAGCCAGCTTTTCATCCTGGACGGCGTCTCGGTCATCCAGTCGGGCTATACCGTGCGCAAGGCAGACGTGACCGGCGTCGACACCGTGCCGGACACAGTCACCCTACCGGTCAACTCGCCTTGGACTTTCCTCAACAAAAAGAAGAACTAAGCAAGGCGAGCTTGCGTGACCTTGCATGCATCAAGGCCACGCGCGCTCAGGCCGCGTTCGCACCCGATTCCTTGTCCAGCACCATGTAATCGAGCGGGATTTCGGTCGTGTATTTGATCTGCTCCATGGCGAAGGAGGACGAGACGTCGCGAATCTCGATCTTGGCGATCAGCCGCTTATAGAAAGCATCATAGGCTGCAATGTCGGGCACCACGACACGCAGGAGGTAGTCGACATCGCCGCTCATGCGGTAGAACTCGACCACCTCGGGGAATTCCTGGATGACTTCGGAAAAGCGCCGCAGCCATTCATGGCTGTGCGAATTGGTGCGGATCGAGACGAAGACGGTGACCCGCACATTGACCTTTTCATGATCGAGAATGGCGACACGCCGCTTGATGACGCCCTCTTCCTCGAGCTTCTGGATGCGCCGCCAGCAAGGGGTCGTCGACAGTCCCACTTTCTTGGCGACATCTGCGACCGCGAGCGTCGCGTCCTCCTGCAGGAGGCGGAGAATTTTTCGGTCAAGGCGGTCCATTGAAAGCTCCTGAAGGAATGGATTGGCCATAATCGGCGTTATTATAGGCTTCCACAAGAAAAAAATTCTGCTGATTGGCGGAAAAGCCGGTGGTTTCTTGCTGAATGTCTAACCGAGGCGATAGCGGATTTCCGACCTGAGGAAAGGCAGCAAATCCATTTCAAACCAGGGATTCCGCTTCAGCCAGCCGGTGTTGCGCCAGGACGGATGCGGCAGCGGCAGCACCTTCTGGCCAGCGGATTTCTCCCAGATGGAGCGCCAGTCCCTCACCGTTTCCGTCAGGGACGGGCGCCGCGCGGCACCCATGTGCCAGGACTGCGCGTAGATGCCGATCGTCAGCACCAAGTCGATCTGCGGCATGAGCCCCATCAACGGCGCGCGCCAGGCCGGCGCGCATTCACGCCTTGGCGGCAAGTCGCTGCCCTTGGCGTCCTGGCCGGGGAAACAGAAGCCCATCGGCACGATAGCGAACTTCTCGGTGTCGTAGAACTCCTCGCTGGTGACGCCGAGCCAGTCTCGCAGCCGGTCGCCCGAAGCATCGGTGAACGGCATGCCCGACAGATGCACCTTGGTTCCCGGCGCCTGGCTGGCAATCAGGATGCGGGCATTCGACGAGGGTCGCAGCACCGGGCGCGGTTCGTGCGGCAGTGGCCGGCCGATCGGATTGTCGACGCAGATGCGGCAGGCGCGAACCGTCGCGGCGAAGCTTTCGAGTTCCGCAGTCATCCTCAGGCCGCGGCACTCGGCCGGCTCGAAACCATCCGATACCAGCGCAACACATTGCTGCACTCGTCCGGCACCTTGATGCGCGCCGGTTTCATAAAATCGATGGCGATCATCCCGGTGATATCGGCGATCGAATAGGCGTCGCCGGCGGCGAATTCGCGGGTTCCCAGTTCGCCGTCGAGAAGTCGCAGAAATTCGATTGCCTTCGGCTTGTTGGCCTCGCCCCACTCGGGAATCTGCGGGATCTCCCATTCCTTCATGGCCGGATGGGTGTGGCGGAAAGCTTGCGCGACGCAGGTCAGCAGGTTGAATTCCATCCGCCTTTGCCACATCTCGACCTGCGCCTTGCCGAGCGCCCCGCGACCGAACAGTGCGGGCTCGGGATTGAGTTCCTCGAAATAGCGGCAGATGGCGACGGACTCGGTGATGACGGTGCCATCGTCAAGCTCCAGCACCGGCAATCGCCGCAGTGGATTGCGCGAGCTGACCGCCTGTTGCCTGTGTTCCAGCGCGCCCATGTCGACGGACACCAGCGGAACCGCGATTCCCTTCTCGGCCAGAAAAATGCGAACCCGTCTTGGGTTGGGCGCCCGGCCGCCGTCGAAGAGCTTCATTCGATCCTCCAGTTCTTGCCGGTGATGGCAGGGTTCAGCTTCCGCCGGCTTACCAGAAGCGGAAGATCTCTCGCACGGCATCGCCGATGGAGGCGAACGTGCCATGTTTTCTCTCGACGGACTCGCCATGGTGGCTGTCGCGCCAATCTTGCGGCTGGTCGAACGTACCTGCCCAGATACCGGCCTTTGCCGCGCGCGCGATCGCTTCCTCGCTCTCGTAATCGCCGAAAGCGACCGCCCAGCCCGCCTCGACCTGTGCGCGGTTGAGATCGGTGTCCCCGGCCCTGCAATCGCCGAGCAGCCGGCCGTAACGATCGCGCTGCCAGCCGCTGCAGATGACGGGCCTGCCGGCGATCAGGCGCACCAGAGATTGGCGCGCAAGCGTGCCACAGGAATAGTCGGCGCCTTTCTTGCGGCAGGTCTGAGTGTATTCCGGCGCGTCGATGCCGCGCATGCGAATGCGTTCGGCGCCGAGCGTGATCGAGTCGCCATCATTGATGATGGCGACGCCCTGTGTCTTTCGCGTCTCCACGCGATCGAGGCGCGCCGCAAGCACGATCAGCAACCCCAGAATAATGACGGTCAGCCCGTAGTCCAGCAATTTGCGCCATGGGCTTCGCGGACGCGGCGCAGCGTACCGCCGGCGCGGTCCTTGCGACCAGGAACGGCTCATATGGCAAACGGTTGGTTAATCATTCGAACGTAGCTTAACACCTTGAAATGCCGCCCGCATAATTGAAGTCTTCATGCCTTTGCAACGCTCGAACACAGCGGACAAATTCATTGTGGACCGCAGGAAACGCCATCGCAACAGCGATGTCGCGCGCGCGGTGCGCAAGACGCGCGACCGTCTTTCGCAACAGGCCGGCAATCCGGATTTCGATCGCGAACTATTGAAACTCCATGCGCGCGCGATGACCAGCGGGGCCATTGCCATTCCGCTGCTTGTCCTGGCGATCGCCGCGCTTGGCCGGCTGGCCGGCATCGGCAATGAGATCATTCTCTGGGCGCTGTTCACCCTGACCTGCTACACGATGTTGGCTTTCATGGCGCGCCGCGTCGAACGCGTGGAAGCGTCCGAGCTTAACCCGTTGCAAACCCAGAGAGAATTCCTGTTCGCACATTTCCTGTGCGGCCTCGGCTGGGGCTGGTTCGTCTGGCTCGGCTGCGGTGCCTGCGCGGTCGACCAGTTTCAGGTGGTCAAGGCCGTGGTGCTGCTGCTTGCCATGGCCGGAACCGCTATCATGGCCTCATCCCTGCGCGGGGCGCTGCTGGCGACTTTCGCTGTTCCGGTGACGCTTTACGCCTACGCCGAAATAAGACTGTGGATGCCTGTCGGGGCGATCATGGCCGTACTGCTCGTTCTTTCGCTGCCTTTCTTTGCCTATATCGCGCGGAACCTCAACCGCTCCTCCCTGATGCTTTTGTCGTTCCGCTCCGAAAAGGACGCGCTGATCGCCGAAGTCGAGACCGCGAAATCGATGTCGGACGAGGCGCGGCGGCGCGCGGAAGATGCCAATCTGGCCAAATCGCGCTTTCTTGCCTCGATGAGCCATGAATTGCGCACGCCGCTCAACGCAATTCTCGGTTTTTCCGAAGTGATGTCGAACGAAGTGCTGGGGCCGATGAGCAATCCCACTTATCGCGACTATGCCCATGACGTGCACGAATCCGGCCAGCATCTTCTCGACCTCATCAACGAGATCCTCGACCTGTCGCGCATCGAGGCCGGCCGGTACCAGCTCAATGAAGAGCCGGTGATGCTGCTCGGCATTGTCGAGGATTGCTGCCACATGATGGAGTTGAAGGCGCGCAACAAGGATATCCGCGTCATTCAGGATTTCGAACATGCCTTGCCGCGCCTGTTCGCCGACGAGCGCGCGGTGCGCCAGATCACCCTCAACCTCTTGTCCAACGCGATCAAGTTCACCGCTACCGGCGGCGAAATCCGCGTGCGCGTCGGCTGGACGGCCGGCGGCGGACAATACATCTCGGTCAGGGACAACGGCCCCGGCATACCGGAAGACGAGATCCCGGTAGTGCTTTCGGCCTTCGGCCAGGGTTCGATCGCCATCAAGAGCGCCGAACAGGGCACCGGACTTGGTCTGCCGATCGTGCAGGGCCTGCTCGCCATGCATGGCGGCGAATTCCAACTTCATTCCAAGCTGCGCGAAGGCACAGAGGCGATTGCCATCTTCCCGCTGAGCCGGGTAATGGAGGAACTCCCGGCCCTGCCGACCGCGGCGGTCGCGGCGCGTCGGCGTTGACGCGCCTCATGCGTGGAATGAGCGACGAATGCTCGGCCTAGCCGCGAACGGCCGCGGCCATGCCCGAACTGGTCAGTGCCGCTGCCTTGATTAGGCCGGCGGCAAGTGCCGCGCCTACTCCCTCGCCGTGGCCGACGCCGAGGTCAAGCAAGGGGCGAAGGCCAAGGCGCTCGGCGGCCTGCGCATGCGCGGGCTCCGGCGACAGGCCGGCGAGCAGGCAATGATCCAGTGTCGCAGGATTTGCGGCATGCAGCACCGCCGCCGCGGCCGTTGCCGCAACTCCGTCGAGCAGCACGGGGATTCTCTGCATCCGTGCCGCAAGGATGGCGCCGGCTATCGCCGCGAACTCACGGCCACCGAGCCGGCGCAGCACCTCCAACGGTTCATCGAGATGGCCGGCGTGGAAAGCCAGCGCCGCATCGACCACCTCCGCCTTGCGCGCCTGCATCGCCGCATCGGCGCCGGAGCCCGGGCCGACCCAATCGGTGCCCTTGCCGCCCAACACGGCCGCGAACAGGGCCGCGGCGACGGTGGAATTGCCGACGCCCAGATCGCCGAGGCAAAGCAGGTCGGCGCCGCCGGCGATCGCCTCCATGCCGAAGGCCATGGTCGCGGCGCAACCCCGCTCGTCGAGTGCGGCATCCTGCGTGATGTCGGCTGTCGGAATATGCAAGGCGAGATCGAAAACCTTCAGCCCGAGGTCGTTGGCGACGCAGACCTGGTTGATCGCTGCACCGCCGGCCGCACACAGTTCGACGGCGTTGGCGGTCGCCGCCACGACTCTCGGCGAGACGCCGTGCCTGACAACACCATGGTTGCCGGCAAAGACCGCGACCAGAGGCCGCGTCACTGCCGGCGGCGCACGGCCGCTCCATGCTGCCAGCCAGGCAGCGATATCCTCGATGCGACCAAGCGAGTTCCTTGGCTTGTCCGCCTTGGCGAACAGCGTTCGCACACGGGCCTCGGCTGTCGTGTCGGCCGCCGGCAGGTTGGCCAGCAGGTTACGGAAATCGTCGAAGGGCTGTGCTCTGGTCATGTCGTGGAAATCGTCCTTGCAGATGGCAGCGGCATAGCCGCCCTCGTGCGCCGGCACAACCTCCCGCGCCTGATGTAAAAGCGGCCGCGAGCGACGCATTCCCGAGGGCTTGCAAAGGCCATGCCGTTGCACCATGTGGAAGTCAGCCAAGGAAACATTCATGACGGCCATCGAATCCCCATGCATTCTGGTCTGTTCGATCGATATGAAGACCGGTTTCTGTTTCGGGTGCGGCCGCACCCGGGACGAGATCGGCGCCTGGATCGACATGACGGCGCAGGCGCGCCGTAACGTCATGGCCCAACTGCCTGCAAGGCTGGAGACGGTCGAGCGCCGGCCGCGCCGCGAAACCCGCCGCACCCGTATGGCACGGGAACGCGACGCGCTCTCGTGAACGGATTGCCGACATGAACCGCCTGTTCTGGATCCTGATGCTCGTCATCGGCGTCGGCGCGGTGCTGCTGATGTTCAACGATTCCGCCGGCAATACGCTCGGCGTCGAGAACGATGATTTCGGCCGGTTGATCTGGCTGGGCGCCTTCGGCGCGCTCATCGGCGCCGGCCTTCTAAGGTCGGGCCGCCCGCTCAGCGCCATGGCGCGCAATCTCGGCGCGTGGGCGGCGATCGCGCTCGCGCTGATCGCCGGCTATCAATATCGCTACGAATTGCAGGATTTCGCCAACCGGGTAACCGCTGGCCTTGTTCCCGGCAGCCCGCTGGCGCTGGGCATCGAGGACGGCCATGCCACCGTGACGCTCGACAAGGCCGACAATGGCCATTTCGAGGCGCGCATCCTGATCAACGGCGCGCCAGTGCGCACGGTGGTCGACACAGGAGCGACCAGCACCGTGTTGACGTCGCAGGACGCCCAGGCAGCCGGGATCAATCCCGCCGCTCTCGATTTCACCATACCGGTCTCGACCGCCAACGGCACGGCGCGCGCCGCGGCTGTGAAAACCAACGAACTGGCCATCGGCGGCATCGTGCGAAAGAATATGCCGGTGATGGTCGCGGCACCCGGTATGCTTGGCCAGAGCCTGCTCGGCATGAACTTCATCAGTTCGCTGTCCGGCTTCGACGTGCGCGGCGACCGGATGACCCTCCGGGATTGACGTTCGGCGAAAGCGGTTCAGGCGGCCTTGTCGACCGCCCCGCTGAGGTCGACCGCAGCGAACGCCGTCTTCAGCACCTGCGGCCCAGCGCCGGGGCGCGTTGCATCCGTGGAGAGGATCTGGCGGTAGCGGCGCGCACCGGGCAATCCATGGAATAGCCCGACCATGTGGCGGGTGACATGACCGAGCCGCCCGCCCTGTTCGACATGGCGTGCGGCGTAGCCGGCCATGACGTCGATCAGCGCGGCGAAATCGAAGGGAACGGTCCGCTCTCCATAAAACATGGAATCGACGCCGGTCAGAATGCCTGGAGTATGGTAGGCGGCGCGGCCGAGCATGGCGCCGTCGAGGTGCTGGAGATGCGTCTGCGCCTCTTCAAGCGATTGAATACCGCCATTGATGCCGATGAATTCGCTCGTTTTTCTCGTCTTCAGCCGATAGACGCGACCGTAGTCGAGCGGCGGGATGTCGCGGTTTTCCTTGGGGCTCAGCCCCTCCAGCCATGCCTTGCGCGCATGCACCCAAAGGGCGTCGGCGCCGGCCGCGAAAACGCCGTCTGCAAGCGCATCCAGCGCCGGCTCGGGATCCTGCTCGTCGACGCCGATGCGGCATTTGACGGTTACGGGAATGGTCACGGCCGCCTTCATCGCCGCGACACAGTCGGCGACGAGGTCAGGCACCTTCATCAGGCAGGCGCCGAACGTACCGGACTGGACGCGGTCCGACGGGCAGCCGACATTGAGGTTGATTTCCTCATAGCCGAAAGCCTGGCCGATGCGCGCCGCCTCGGCCAGCTTCCCCGGATCGGAGCCGCCGAGCTGCAGCGCGACCGGATGTTCCGCCTCATCAAAACCAAGCAGGCGCTCGCGCGCGCCCTGGATGACCGCGTCCGCCACCACCATCTCGGTGTAGAGCAACGCACGGCGAGTCAGCTGGCGATGGAAGAACCGGCAATGGCGGTCCGTCCAATCCATCATCGGGGCGATTGCCACCTTATGCTCTTGGTATCTCGACATTTTTTGCGTCAATTGGTTGGTTGATGCGGGCGGTATGGCCACCAATCCTCATATCGGCGACATATGCGAAGTAGGCAAGCCCCTCGCTCGAGCAGTAAGTCTGAAGGCGGTCCTTCTGCGCCTGCCAAATCCTATGGCCTGAAGTGCTGTCTTCTCGTTTTTTTCGAGTGCTGGGCGAAATCGCTCCAAGAAATCGGAAGCTTGCACCCCCTTGCTACACCGCAGGAGAGCGGCACGCCGTTTTGCGACCTGGTCGATAGTCTTTCAACTGCGGCGAACAAGACGGGGGACCGCCTTTCCAGGATTGGCTGCTTTCCGAAGTTGCCGACCACAAGCAGATGGTGGCCATCCTGGGCCGCGCCGCATTAGGCGTTCGCCGACGCCATGGCAAACGGACAAACAGTCGATCGGCGCCGGGGGTCGGCGCCGATTTTCGACTACAGCCGGTTCAGAACGTTACCGCCGCAGCGCGTACACGCGCCCAGCTGGCTCGCTGCCCACCGACAAGGCCATGTCGTCATCCAGAAGCCGCGTGATCCGGGCGAAGCCGGTGAACGCCTTCCTGGCTTCTTCAGCCGACATCTGCCCCGACAGGGCGGCCGCGCAGCAGTTCAGCGCGCATTGATAGACAGGGCCACGTCGCCCGGTCGGCCATTTACGCAAAAACATCATGGCCTCGGCAACACTGTCGATTTCCTCGATAGGGTGTCCCTGCCCGCGTGAAATCCGCACGGGCGAAAAAAAATGCAAATAGTCCATCATATCCTCCCGCTCGGTCGCGACGTGTTCGACCGAACCCCATCAAACGCGCCATCATCCACTTGGTTCCATAAAAAACGTACGCTTGGCAAAAAAAGGGCAGGTTTGCCCGTCGCGGCTCCGATGTCGTCGCGCCGGCGCTTGAAAGCGCCACGAACCCGACTCGCCGATCAGAGGGCAAGCATCATGCCGCGCGACAATGGCGATCCCCATTGAATATCTTTAAGGCCAAAGCCGGCAAATCAGCCGATTGCCCCTTCCCTCGCGTCAGGCGTAACCTTGACGGTCAACGCGTGAGGGCGCGTGCTGCAAGAAGGGGACAATTGCAATGACGATACAAGGCGCATCGCCGGATCTATATAACGAAGATCTCGCACCGGCCAAGATACGAAACTGGGGACCATTCTCGATCTTCAACGTCTGGACGTCGGACGTGCACAGCCTCTGGGGTTACTATCTCGCCGCCAGCCTTTTCCTGTTCTGCGGCGGTTTCGTCAACTTCATCATCGCCATCGGCATCGGCTCGCTCGTCATCTACGCGCTGATGAACATGGTCGGCTATGCCGGCGTGAAGACCGGCGTGCCTTACCCAGTGCTCGCCCGCGCCTCGTTCGGCATATGGGGCGCCAACATACCGGCGCTGGTGCGCGCCATCGTCGCCTGCTTCTGGTACGGCGCACAGACGGCGGCCGCTTCCGGCGCCATTGTCGCGCTGCTGATCCGCTCGCAATGGTTCGCCGATTTCAACGCCAACACCCATTTCCTCGGCCACTCCGGGCTGGAAGTGATCTGCTTCGTGGTCATCTGGGCGCTGCAGCTGCTGATTATCCAGAACGGCATGGAGACGGTGCGCCGCTTCCAGGATTGGGCCGGGCCAGCCGTGTGGGTGATGATGCTGATCCTGGCCGTCTATCTCTGTGTCAAAGCCGGGACCTTCGCCTTCACCAGTGACATTCCGGTGGAGGTGCTGCTCGAAAAGACCAAGGATGCGGGCGTGCCAGGTACGCCGGGATCGTGGACGTCGCTGTTCGCCGTCGCCGCGATCTGGGTGACCTATTTTTCGGCCCTCTATCTCAACTTCTGCGATTTCGCCCGCTATGCACCGGACAAGGCATCGCTGCGCAAGGGCAATATCTGGGGCCTGCCGATCAATCTCATCCTGTTCTCGCTGGTCGCTGGCGTCACCACCATTGCCGCTTACGACGTCTATCACGAGGTGCTGCTGCACCCCGACCAGATATCGGCGAAATTCGGCAGCTGGTTCCTGGCCGCGCTCGCCGCCTTGACCTTCGCGGTGGCGACGCTCGGCATCAATGTCGTGGCCAACTTCGTCTCGCCGGCCTTCGACTTCTCTAACGTCTTCCCGCGCCAGATCGACTTCAAGAAGGGCGGCTACATCGCGGCACTGATCGCGCTCGTGCTCTATCCCTTCGCGCCTTGGGAAGGCAGCGCTGCGTCCTTCGTCAACATCATCGGCGCGACGATGGGGCCGATCTTCGGCGTCATGATGGTCGACTACTACCTGATCCGGAAGGGCGAGGTCGACGTCGAAGCGCTTTATCGCGAGGACGGCGAGTTCCGCTTCCAGGGCGGCTGGCATGTCAATGCCTTCATCGCTGCCGGCATTGGCGCCGTCTTCTCCTCGATCCTGCCGAACTTCACCAACTGGCTGCCATCCTGGTGGGGCGTCTATGGCTGGTTCTTCGGCGTCGGGATTGCCGGCATCATCTACTACGTGCTGCGCACCGCCGCCGTGGGTGCCGGCGCCAAGACGGCGAAGGCCTGAAATGGGGCAGTAGGCAGGAAAGGTAGGGAAAGCAGACGGCTTCCCCCTACTGCCTACTGCCTGCTCCTACCATCTCGGCCAACCGGCGCACCGTGTTCCAGTTGCGCGACGTACCGACGCCCAGGCGTTTGTGATTGGCGGCCGCGAGCAGCCGTGAACTCGGTCGTTCCCGCGAAAAGACGACCCAGATGTCGCCGCCGCGTGACATCACCTTCTCATCGGCGGCGGCATAGGTCTCGAGCGCCGCCGCCGCATCATCGGGCACGGGCTTGCGCATTATCCGGACCGCCACCTGGTCACCGGTCTCGGCGGATTCAGCCGGAAACGGATTGCCGGCCGCGAGCCTCAGCCAATCTTCGGCAGCGCGCACGATGATATCGACATGTCGGCCGAAAGCTTTTTTGAAGGCGGCCTCCAGACGCTGCTCGAGACCGGCGACGTCCGTCGCCGGCGCCTCGAAGACAAGATTGCCCGTCGCCACGAGCGTACGGACATTCTTCAGCCCGAGGCCTTCCGCCATCGCCTTCAGGTCGGACATCACGACCCGGCGCCCTTCTCCCAGGACGATGCTGTAGAGAAGGGCGACGTAGGTCTGCATCGGATGCCGAACCCCGCCTGGCGCGCCTATACCAGGCGCGATTGTTCGACCGCCGCCTCGATGAAGCTGGCGAACAGCGGATGCGGGTCGAGCGGCCGGCTCTTCAGCTCGGGGTGGTATTGCACGCCGATGAACCAGGGATGGTCGGGGTATTCGACCGTTTCGGGCAGCACGCCGTCGGGCGACATGCCGGCAAACACCAGGCCGCAATCCTCCAGCCGCTGCTTATAGTCGATATTGACCTCGTAGCGGTGGCGGTGACGCTCGGAAATCTGCGTGTCGCCATAGATGTCGGCGATCTTGGAACCCTTGGCGAGCTCGGCCTGATAGGCGCCGAGCCGCATCGTGCCGCCGAGATCGCCGGTTGCCCGGCGCTTCTCCAGCATGTTGCCCTTCAGCCACTCCGTCATCAGGCCGACGACCGGCTCCTTGGTCGGGCCGAATTCGGTCGAGGAGGCCTCATCGACCCCGGCCAGCGACCGCGCCGCCTCGATACAGGCCATCTGCATGCCGAAGCAGATGCCGAAATACGGCACCTTGCGCTCACGCGCGAATTTCGCAGCCAGGATCTTGCCTTCCGAGCCGCGCTCGCCGAAACCGCCGGGCACCAGGATGCCATGCACCTTTTCCAGCCAGGGCGTCGGATCCTCCTTCTCGAAGATTTCCGATTCGATCCAGTCGAGCTTGACCTTGACGTGGTTGGCCAGACCGCCATGCGACAGCGCCTCGATCAGCGATTTGTAGGCGTCCTTGAGGCCGGTATATTTGCCGACGATGGCGATGGTCACCTCGCCTTCCGGATTGTGGATGCGGTTGGACACGGCCTGCCACGGCTCCATGCGCGGCTTCGGCGCGGGGTCGATGCCGAACGCGGCCAGCACTTCCGAATCGAGCCCTTCCTTGTGGTAAGCCATCGGCACGTCGTAGATGTGCGGCACGTCGAGCGCCTGGATGACCGCGCTTTCCCTGACATTGCAGAACAGCGACAGTTTTCTACGCTCTTCCTTGGGAATGGCCCGGTCGGCGCGGACGAGCAGGATGTCGGGCGCGATGCCGATGCCGCGCAGCTCCTTGACCGAATGCTGGGTCGGCTTGGTCTTCAATTCGCCCGCGGTCGGGATATAGGGCATCAGCGTCAGATGCACATAGACGGCGTTGTTGCGCGGCAGGTCGTTGCCGAGCTGGCGGATTGCCTCCAGGAACGGCATCGCCTCGATGTCGCCCACGGTGCCGCCGATTTCGCACAGCACGAAATCATAGTCGTCATTGCCGTCGAGGACGAAATTCTTGATCTCGTCGGTGACGTGCGGGATGACCTGCACGGTGGCGCCGAGGTAGTCGCCGCGCCGCTCGCGCTCGATGATGTTCTTGTAGATGCGGCCGGTGGTGATGTTGTCCTGCTGGTTGGCGGAACGGCCAGTGAACCGCTCGTAATGGCCAAGATCGAGATCGGTCTCCGCGCCGTCATCTGTGACGAACACCTCGCCATGCTGATACGGCGACATCGTGCCTGGATCGACATTGAGGTAGGGATCGAGTTTTTTTATGCGTGCGCGATAGCCCCGCGCCTGCAAGAGAGCCCCGAGGGCCGCTGCGGCAATGCCTTTTCCAAGTGAGGAAACCACGCCGCCTGTGATGAATACATATCGCGCCATGGGAGTCATCGCTTAACGCGGCCGGATTGATTCCGCCAGAGAAAAAACCGCCGCTAAGGCTTTTTCCCAACAAGGCGCTCGAACCGTGATCCGAAAATGGGATCCGGTTTTCGGATAGGCCCATGTCGAACGGGCTGGCCCGTTCCACTGGAACGCGACCGAGAGCGAGGCAAAACAAAAGGGCCGGCTGAACCGGCCCTTTTGGCAAGCTGCTGCAAACGTCAGATGATGACGACCTTGGTGCCGACCTTGACGCGGCTGTAGAGGTCCATGACGTGCTCGTTCATCATGCGGAAACAGCCATTGGAAGCGCTGGTTCCGATCGACTGCGGCGCGATGGTGCCGTGGATGCGCAGATGCGTGTCCTTCTTGCCGTCATAGAGGTAGATGGCGCGGGCGCCGAGCGGATTCTGGCCGCCGCCGGGCATGCCGTCCTTGTACTGGGCATAATGCTTGGGCTCGCGCTTCTGCATGTCCAGCGTCGGGATCCAGCGTGGCCACTCCTGCTTGTCGCCGACCGCCACGGTGCCCTTGAACTGCAATCCTTCGCGGCCGACCGCGATGGCGTAGCGGCGGGCGGTGGACGATGATTCCACCAGATAGAGCCGGCGGGCACTGGTATCGATGACGATCGTGCCGGCCTCGTAACCGGTGAATTCCACGTCCTGTGGCACGAACTCCGGCTTTACCTTGAACGGCTTCTTGGCGTTTTTCCTGGCGAACGCCGAATCCAGCGCACGGGTCTCAGGCAGATAGTTGATCGAGGACGATGCCATCTGGCCGCCAAACAGTCCGGCGAACAGGCCGCCGCCGGTGCGCTGTTTCTGGCCAGGCAGCTCGCTGCGCAATTCGCCATTATTGCCGGTCAGCGCAACGTTCATCACCTCGGCCGATTCCGGTTCGGCCGAAGGAATCGGCTCGATCGGCGTCAACGGCTCGATGATCTTCGTGATCTTCTTGGCCGGCTTGGCCGCGGCCACTTCGGTCGCTGGGGCAGTCTTGCCTTTCTTGGCCAGGAACGCCTGCCGTTCCGCCTCGGCCTTCGCTTTCGCCGCCTCGCGCATCGCCATCTTCCTGGCTTCCAGCGCCTTGGCCTTGGCGGCTTCCTTGTCGGCAACGATCTTGGCCTCGATCTTTTTGATCTGGACGAGATCGTCCGGTGTCGGATTTTTCTTCTTCTTGAGAAGCCTCAACTGCGCCGCATCGCTCTTGGCTGCGACGTTGATGGCGTCGGTCTTGCCGACCGACTGATTGGCGGCCAAATTGGCTGGCACGCCGGCGAAAGCCGGGGAGCTCATGCCGAGTGCGGCGCAAAGTCCCAGGAAGATGAAGCTGCGAAGCTGCATGGCGAAGATCCGATCGTTCAATATTTGTTGCCCACGGCGTCGCCCGGCGTCCCCCAAGGACACCGAAAATGCCGCGCGCAATCTATAGTCGAATAAGCGCGGGCGCCTCAAGCGCGAGGCCGCTGCACTTCCCGTCGAATCTTCGTGATGCCGCCGCATTTGCCGCGACTGTGATCAAACGACAACAGATCGGCTGAGTGTAAGAGATCAGAGCGGGCCGAGAGCCTGGCGGCGAGAACCGGAACCGAGCGCAGTTCGGTTGTAACGACGCAGAATGCCGGCGTTCGCACGCCGGCGCTCCCTGTCAGATAGCCCTTGAACGAACCCGGATTACTGGTTCGGAACCTGCGGGGCCGCGGGCGCGGTGCTGGTGCCGTTGGTCGCCGGCGGCGTCGAGCCGGCGGCAGGCGGCGTGGCCGGAGCATTGGCAGGCGGCGTTGTCGCGGCTCCGTTGCCGGAAGGCGGCGTCGGCGCGGCGTTGCCTGAAGGCGGCGTCGGGGTGGTCGTGCCAGGCAATTGGTTGAGTACGCCCTTGCCGGCGCCGTCCGATGTTGCGGGAACGCGGTCGAGAATGTCGATCGGCTTCTCGCCGTAGCGGGCAATGATCGACAAGGTCAGCGACGTCACGAAGAAAGCGGCCGCCAGAATCGCCGTCGCCCGGGTCAGCGCATTGGCGGCGCCGCGCGCCGTCATGAAGCCGGATCCGCCACCAATGCCAAGGCCGCCGCCTTCGGAGCGCTGCAGCAGCACAACGCCGACAAGGGCCAGAACGACCATGAGATGGATGACGATCAGTACGGTTTGCATAGTTTATCCTGGCAATGCCCTGCCCGGCCGCGGACACGACCGGGGAATTGGAGGCGGCTCAATACAATGCTTTCACGGCATTTCCAAGCCCGCGGCCGGAATATGGGAAGCAAGGCGTCCTTTACAACGATTTCCCGTGCGCCGCGGCAGCTTCGGCGCCGCGCGAAGTCATCAAGAGATGCTGCGATAGGCGTCCGCGATGCCCAGGAAGTCGGCCGCTTTCAGGCTGGCGCCGCCAACCAGCGCGCCGTCGACATTCCTGACCCCAAGCAGTTCCACTGCATTGGACGGCTTGACCGAACCGCCATAGAGAATGCGCATCTTGCCCGCGGCGGCGCCGAGCTTCTCCGACAGTTTTTCGCGAATATGCGCATGCGCTTCGGCTACATCGGCGACGGTCGGGGTCAGGCCGGTGCCGATCGCCCACACCGGCTCATAGGCAACGATCGTGTTGGACGCGGTAGCGCTTGCCGGCACCGAACCGGCAACTTGGCGTGACAGCACGTCCAGCGTCGCGCCCGCTTCGCGCTCCTGCCGCGTCTCGCCGATGCAGACAATGGCCACAAGCCCGGCGCGCCAGGCTGCGGAGGCCTTGGCCTGAACTGTCGCATCATCCTCGCCGCGCTGTTCGCGGCATTCGGAATGGCCGACGATGACGTGGGTCGCGCCCGCATCCTTCAGCATCTCCGCGGAGATGCACCCGGTGTAGGCGCCGCTCTCCTTGGCGTGGCAATCCTCACCGCCGGCATGAACCGGCGTACGCGACAGAATCTCGGCGGCATGGGCGAGCAAGGTCGCGGGAACGCAGACCAGCGCCTCGGTGTCTGCGTCGAGCCCGCTCATGAAACCGTTGCCGATCATCCTGAGTTCGTTGAGCGAGGCGCTGGTACCGTTCATTTTCCAGTTGCCTGCGACGAGCGGGCGAATTCCTGGCGTCATCGTTTGCTTCTCCGGGTGACATTCGGCTGGCGTTCTCACTACCAAAATCAAGCCACAAAGCAATCGACAGTGGACCGGAAGGGCGCTATTGCGCTTGTTTCAGACTCGGCGCATCCGAAAATGCGCATAAATCGGAAGTAACGATGCTTGGTATATTGAGAAGCGCGGCGGGCACCTGGGTCGCGAAGTTACTGCTTTCGCTGCTGGTGGTCAGTTTTGCGGTCTGGGGCGTATCGGGACGGCTGATGGGTGGCCTTGCCGGCCACGACTCCGTCATCACGGCCGGCGGCACCAAGGTGTCGATCAACGAATACCGCCTCGCCTATGACCGCCAGCTCGCCGTCATGTCGCAGCAGTTCGGTCAGCGCCTCACCCACGAACAGGCAAAGGCGCTCGGCGTCGACAACCAGGTGTTGGCGCAGCTTGTTTCGGGCGCGGTCCTCGACGAACAGGCTCGCAAGCTCGGCCTTGGCCTGTCCAAGGACCGGCTGGCGGAACTCACCCGCGAGGATCCGGCGTTCAAGGGCCCCGGCGGACAGTTCGACCGGAGAGCCTTCGAATACAGGCTGCGTGAGGTTGGCATGCGCCCGGAGGATTATTTGAAGAATCGTGCCCAGGTCGCGGTGCGCCAGCAGATCGTCGAGG
Organism: Mesorhizobium sp. B2-6-1; assembly: GCF_006440475.1. NCBI lineage: Bacteria > Pseudomonadati > Pseudomonadota > Alphaproteobacteria > Hyphomicrobiales > Phyllobacteriaceae > Mesorhizobium > Mesorhizobium sp. B2-6-1. The sequence continues at coordinate 178,897 of NZ_VFUH01000005.1, read as the reverse complement.
CGGTTTCGGACGGCCTCAAGGCGCCTGACACCTTCTTCAAGGCGGTGGCCCTGTACCGTGGCGAGGATCGTACGGTCGACTATCTGACCTTGCCGAAGACGCTGGTCGAACCCATCGAGGCGCCGAGCGACAGCGCGCTGCAGGCCTATTTCGAGGCCAACAAGAAGACCTATGCCGCGCCCGAATACCGCAAGTTTTCCTATGTCAGGCTCGAGCCGCAGGACATCATGGACACGAGCTCGGTGACCGACGCCCAGGTCAGCGACGACTACAACAAGAACAAGGCGCGCTACACCACTCCCGAGATGCGCACCATAGAGCAGCTTGTGTTCAAGACGCCGGACGAGGCCAAGGCCGCGCTCGATTCGTTGAAGTCCGGCGCAACCTTCGACAAGCTCGTCACTGCGGAAGGCAAGATCCCGGCCGACACGCTGCTCGGAACGCTCGCCAAGGACAAGATCGCCGACAAGGCGGTCGCCGACGCTGCTTTTGCGCTCAACGTCAATGAGGTCAGCCCTGTCGTGCAGGGTGCCTTTGGTCCCGTGCTGCTGCGCGTCACCGAGATCAAGCCCGAAGTCGTGAAGCCGCTGGCCGAAGTGTCGGACCAGATCCGCAAGGACCTGGCGCTGGGCGAGGCAAACCGCATCCTTCTGGACGTGCATGATAATTACGAGGACAGTCGCGCCGCCGGCAGTTCGCTGGCCGACGCCGCCGCCAAGCTGAAGCTGAAGGTCGTCACTGTCGACGCGATCGATCGCAGTGGCCTGCGGCCCGATGGCTCCATCGTCAAGGATCTGCCGGAATCGCCGGCCCTGATCAAGGCTGCCTTCGATGCCGAACCGAATACTGAAAACGAGGCGCTGACCACGGCCGATAACGGCTTCATTTTCTATGAAGTGGCTTCGATCACGCCGGCCCGCGACCGCACGCTGGACGAAGTTCGCCAGAAGGTCGTTGCCGACTGGACCGCGGCCGAGACGGCCAAGCGGCTGACCGCCAAGGCGCAGGAGCTGGAAAAGCGGCTCAAGGCCGGCGCAACGCTCGACGTCATTGCCGGCGAGCTCAAGCTGGAAAAGCAGACCAAGCGTGGCCTGAAGCGCGAAGCCGACGACGCCGATTTCGGCAAGGAAGGTGCAGCGGTGATGTTCGGCGTCGGCGAAGGCGGCACCGGCTTGATCCCCTCTCCCACCAGCGACGCGCAAATCCTGTTCAAGGTCGCCGAGGTGTTCGAACCCGCCGGGGCCGATGCCAGTTCGGTGCCCGAGGACGCGCGCAAGTCCTTCACCTCCGGCATGTCGGACGATCTGCTCGACCAGTTGGTGGCGCAGTTGCAGACGCAGTACGGCGTCCGCGTCGACCAGGCTGCCGTTGCCCAAGCCTCGACAAGATGAGCGCGCTGAAAACCCATATCGCCAAGGTCGCGACCGGCACCGCCCTGTCCTTCGACGAGGCGCGCGAGGCCTTCGACATCATCATGTCGGGCGATGCTACGCCCGGCCAGATCGGCGGCTTCCTGATGGCGTTGCGTGTGCGCGGCGAGACGGTGGACGAGATTTCGGGCGCCGTCGCCACCATGCGCGCCAAGATGCTTCGCGTCGACGCACCTGTCGGCGCCATCGACATCGTTGGCACCGGCGGCGACAATTCGCACTCCGTCAACATCTCGACGGCATCCGCTTTCGTCATCGCCGCCAGCGGGGTTCCGGTCGCCAAGCATGGCAATCGCGGGTTGTCTTCGCTGACCGGTGCGGCCGACGTCCTGACCGCGCTCGGCGTCAAGATCGACCTCACGCCGCAGGCCATCGGCCGCTGCATCCACGAGGCTGGTGTCGGCTTCATGTTCGCGCCGGCACATCACCCGGCGATGAAGCATGTCGGCCCGACCCGCGTGGAGCTCGGCACCAGGACCATCTTCAACTTGCTCGGTCCGCTCTCCAACCCGGCCGACGTGCGCCGGCAGATGGTCGGCGTATTCATGCCGGAATGGATCATACCGGTGGCCCAGACGCTGAAGGCGCTGGGCACCGAGCATGCCTGGGTCGTTCATGGTGACGGCTACGACGAGATCACCACCACGGGTGAAACGCATGTCGCCGAACTGATCGGCGGCGAGATCCGCACCTTCACCTTGACGCCCGAAGCGGTTGGCCTGACCCGTCACACCAAGGAAGAACTGCGCGGCGGCGACGCTGCCTACAACGCCGAGGCGTTGCGCGCTATGCTGGGTGGCGCCGTGGGCGCTTTTCGCGACACCGTGCTGATGAACGCCGGCGGCGGCTTGGTGGTGGCGGGCAAGGCGACGACGCTCGCCGACGGCATGGCGACGGCAGTGCAAGCCATCGACAGCGGCCGGGCGCTGCAGGTGCTCGACCGGCTGGTCGAGATTTCGAACGGTTAGACAGATGTCGGACATCCTGCGCAAGATCGAGGCCTACAAGCGCGACGAGATCGCGACGGCCAAGGCGCGCGTGCCGCTGGCCGAGATCAAGGCGCGGGCGAAAGACACTGACGCGCCGCGCGGCTTTCTCACGGCGCTTGAGGCGAAGCGCAGATCCGGCGGCTTCGCTCTGATTGCCGAGATCAAGAAGGCAAGCCCGTCCAAGGGCTTGATCCGCGCCGACTTCGATCCGCCAGCGCTCGCGCGGGCCTATGCAAAGGGCGGCGCCGCCTGTCTTTCGGTGCTGACCGACGCACCGTCTTTCCAGGGCGCGCCGGAATTTCTCACCAAGGCAAGAGCCGCCGTCACCCTGCCCGCGCTGCGCAAGGATTTTCTGTTCGATCCTTATCAGGTCCATGAAGCTCGCGCCTGGGGGGCGGACGCCATCCTGATCATCATGGCCAGCGTAGATGATGATTTGGCGAGCGAGCTTGAAGCGACGGCATTCGAACTCGGCATGGATGCGCTGATCGAGGTCCACGACGAGGCCGAGACGGAGCGCGCACTGAAGCTGTCGTCGCAATTAATCGGCATCAACAACCGTAATCTGCGGACATTCGAGACCCGTCTCGAAACCTCGGAACGACTGCGGGCGATGATTCCGGGCGGTTACTTGCTGGTCAGCGAAAGCGGCATCTTCTCTCATGACGACTGCCTCAGATTGCAGAAGAGCGACATCGGCACCTTCCTGGTCGGCGAAAGTTTGATGCGCCAGCAGGATGTGACCGCGGCAACGCGCGTGCTGCTCACCGGCAAGGCAGCGGCCGAGGCCGTCTGACGATGACGGCCGCCCTCACCCATCTCGGCCCGCAGGGCCAGGCCAACATGGTCGATGTTGGCGGCAAGGACGAAACGACGCGCACCGCTGTCGCCGAGGGTTTCGTCTCGATGCGGCCCGAGACGCTGAAGATGATCCTGGCCGGCAATGCCAAGAAAGGCGATGTGCTGGGCACCGCGCGCATAGCCGGCATCATGGCAGCGAAGAAGACGCATGAGTTGATCCCGCTCTGCCATCCGCTGCTCTTGACCAAGGTCTCCGTCGACATTGAGCCCGATCCTGCCCTGCCCGGACTGAAGATCATTGCGCTGGCGCGCGTCACCGGCAAGACCGGCGTCGAGATGGAAGCGCTCACCGCGGCTTCGGTTGCCTGCCTGACCATTTACGACATGGCCAAGGCGGTCGACCGTGCCATGATCATCACCGGCATCCGGTTGGTCGAAAAGACCGGCGGCAAGTCGGGCGACTACAAAGCCGCTGGCGAAGATGGGGCGGTCGCCTGATGGCGCTGCTTCCGGTCGCAGCAGCGCTCGAACGCCTGCTGGAGGGTGCTGCGCCGCTTGCGAGCGAAAGCGTTTCGCTCCTCGAGGCCGTGGATCGCGTTCTCGCGGAACCGGTGGTGGCGTTGCGCACCCAACCGCCCTTCAACGCCTCTGCCATGGACGGATACGCGGTCCGCGCTGTCGATGTCGCGTCCGTGCCGTCCCGGCTTTCGGTGATGGGCGTGGCGGCGGCCGGGCGCGGCTTTGACGGCGCCGTCGGCAAGGCGCAGGCCGTGCGCATCTTCACCGGTGCTCCGCTGCCGCAAGGCGCAGACACCATCGTCATCCAGGAAAACGTTCGTGACCTCGGCGGCGGCAGCATCGAGGTGGTCGAACCGACGGCCGAGGGGCGCAACATCCGCCGCTTCGGGCTCGATTTCTCCGAGGGCGACATCCTGCTGGAAAAAGGCCGCGTGCTCGATCCGGCAGCACTGTCGCTTGTCGCCTCGGCCAACCATCCCCGGGTGGGCGTCGTAAAGCGGCCGCTGGTTGCCATCATCGCCACCGGCGACGAGCTGCTGCCGCCCGGCAGCGAACTCGGCCCCGACCAGATCATTTCGTCAAACGCCTATGGCGTCGCCGCCGCCGCGCAATCGGTCGGCGCGCATGCGCTTGATCTCGGCATTGCCGCTGATCGCGAGGAAGCCATCGCGGCGCTGGTCAGGAAAGCGGTCGCGGCCGGCGCTGATGTCATCGTCACGCTTGGCGGCGCCTCGGTCGGCGACCACGATCTGATCCATGACGTGCTGACCGGCGAAGGCATGACGCTCGGTTTCTGGAAGATCGCCATGCGTCCCGGCAAGCCGCTGATGTTCGGCCGCCTCGGCGACATCAGGTGCATCGGCCTGCCCGGCAATCCGGTGGCGAGCCTCGTCTGCTCGCAACTGTTCCTGAAACCGCTCCTGGCACGCCTCGGCGGCCGCGATTTCCGGCAAGATATTCGTCAGGCAAGGCTGGGCGCCGCCATGCAGGCCAATGATCTGCGCCAGGACTATGTGCGGGCGGTGGTCAGGCAAGAGGCCGGCATGCTGGTGGCAACCCCTTTCAGCATCCAGGATTCCTCGATGCTGAGGATACTGGCCGACGCCAACGGACTGATCGTGCGCGAACCGTCTGCGTCCGCCGCGGCTGTAGGAAATGCCTGCAGCGTTATAATGCTGAGGTGAAGTTTCGCCGTTTTTCTACTCCGCAAGCAAAGTTCGTGTCAGCGGATGGACCGGATCAGCCAGGCCTTCGACAATGTCGTAATGATGTCGGTCCGGCTCGACCACCGCGCTCGTGACGGCACCAAGCCCTGTCCAGATATTGGCCAGCAAGGCGTTCTGGCGCAAGAACTCGGACCGCTCGCCGCCTCCGGCCCAGCACGTGACGCGAGCGCCATCCATGGGCCGCAGCAGCGCCGGGCTTTCCGTCAGCGCCTCGGCTTCATCGATTTTCAGCGCCGCGTTCATGCCGGTGCGCATAAGCGGACGCAGGTCATGCAGGCCCGAAATCGAAACGACGTGGCGTACGCGCCTTGCCACGCCGGCCGCCAGGGGCGTTGATGTCGTCGCCATGCGGCTGGCGAGATGGCCGCCGGCCGAATGCCCGGTCAGCATAAGCGGTCCCCCGACCATCGCCGCCGCCTTGCCGATCGCCGCGCCGATCTCGTGGGAGATGCCGGCGATGCGTATGGCGGGGCAGAGCGTATAGGACGGCATCGCCACGGCAAAGCCGCTGTCAACCGAGCCCTTGGCGAGATGCGACCAGCTATCCTTGTCGGACTCCAGCCAGTAGCCGCCATGGATGAACACGACGAGCCCCTTGGGTGCCCCGGCGGGAAGGAAGAGATCGAGCCGGTTGCGCGGCCTGTCGCCATAGGCGATGTCGAGCTGAGCCCTGCCCTTTGCCGCAAGCGCATCGCGAAATGCCTGCGCCGGTTCGACCCATGCGGCCGGCCAGCGATCGCTGCCGGCGATGTTGGCGCCGTTGGCGTAGGCATTGTCCCAATCGGCAATGCGATGTTCGAGCATCGGCACCCTCCCCCGGACGGCATCGTTTCAGCCGCTAGCAATGGCCATCGACAGCGGCAACGTCAATGCTCCAAGGCAAAACATTTTAGGCTTGAAACAAATTTCGACTGGTGCGATCCTGTGCTTTGTTCAGCGATGGGCGTGAGGCAGACAGGGGCAGCCGAAAATGCTTGGGCCATCAGCGCATATCGACACGTTCACGCGCGATAACCTGCCGCCGCCGGATCAATGGCCGGACTTCCTGCTCGACGGCTTCGACTATCCCGAACGGCTCAATGCCGGCGTCGAACTGACCGACAGGCTGGTCGAGAAAGGGTTGGGCGACCACACCGCGCTGATCGGCAACGGCCGCCGCCGTACCTACAAGGAATTATCCGACTGGACGAACAGGCTGGCGCATGCGCTGGTCGAGAATTACGGCGTCAAGCCAGGCAACCGGGTACTGATCCGGTCGGCCAACAACCCCGCAATGGTGGCCTGCTGGCTGGCCGCCACCAAGGTCGGCGCCGTCGTGGTCAACACGATGCCGATGCTGCGCGCCGGCGAACTCGCCAAGATCGTCGACAAGGCCGAAATCACGACAGCGCTGTGCGACACCAGGCTGATGGACGAGATGACCGCCTGCGCCAAGGACAGCGCGTTCCTCAAGCAGGTCATCGGTTTCGACGGCACCGCCAACCATGACGCCGAGCTCGATCGCGCCGCCCTCGACAAGCCCGTGACGTTTACTGCGGTGCAGACCGGGCGTGACGACGTCGCCCTGCTCGGCTTCACCTCAGGCACGACAGGCGTGCCGAAGGCGACGATGCATTTTCACCGCGACCTCCTGATCATCGCCGACGCCTACGCCCGCGAGATCCTGCAGGTGACGCCTGACGACATCTTCGTCGGCTCGCCGCCGCTGGCCTTCACCTTCGGCCTTGGCGGGCTCGCCATCTTTCCGCTGCGTTTCGGCGCCGCGGCGACGCTGCTGGAACAGGCCACGCCACCCAACATGGTCCACATCATCGAAACCTACAAAGCGACGATCTCCTTCACCGCGCCCACCGCCTATCGCGCAATGCTCAAGGCCATGGACGAAGGGGCCGATTTATCGTCGCTGCGCGTCGCCGTTTCGGCCGGCGAGACCTTGCCCGCGCCGGTCTTCGAGGAATGGACTGAGAAAACCGGAAAGCCGATCCTTGACGGCATCGGCGCCACGGAAATGCTGCATATTTTCATCTCCAACCGCTTCGATGACATGAAGCCTGCCTCCACCGGCAAGGCCGTTGGCGGCTATCAGGCGCGCGTCGTCGACGACGAAATGCGCGAAGTGCCGCGCGGCACCGCGGGCAGGCTCGCGGTGCGGGGACCGACCGGCTGCCGCTACATGGCCGATGCCAGGCAGAGCGACTATGTCCGCGACGGGTGGAATCTCACCGGCGACACGTTCTGGCAGGACGAGGACGGTTTCTTCCACTTCGCCGCGCGCTCCGACGACATGATTGTCAGTGCCGGCTACAACATCGCCGGCCCTGAGGTCGAAGCGGCGCTGCTGGCGCATGCCGATGTCGCCGAATGCGCGGTGGTTGGCGCCGAGGATGCCGAGCGCGGTCAGATCGTCGAGGCTCATGTCGTGCTCGTGCAAGGCGTGGCGCCAGACGCAATGACCGTCAAGCGTCTGCAGGATCACGTCAAGGCCATGATCGCGCCCTACAAATATCCGCGTTCGGTAAAATTCATCGCCGCTTTGCCCAAGACGCAGACCGGCAAGATCCAGCGCTTCCGGCTGCGCGCGGAGAAGATCAATTGAGCAAGCCCTACGACCCGTCCGCCGAGGGCGCGGAAATGTCGTTCAAGGAGCGCATGTCCTACAGCGACTATCTGCATCTGGAAAAGGTGCTCGAGGCGCAGGATCCGCTTTCGTCAGCCCATGACGAGATGTTGTTCATCATCCAGCACCAGACGTCGGAACTCTGGATGAAGCTCGCGCTGCACGAAATCGGCGCAGCAATCCGCTCCATCCGCGCCGACCGTCTCGAACCGAGCTTCAAGATGCTTTCGCGTGTCGCCCGCATCTTCGAGCAGCTCAACAATGCCTGGGACGTGCTGCGCACCATGACGCCCAGTGAATACACCGAGTTTCGTGATGCGCTCGGCCAGTCCTCGGGCTTCCAGTCCTGGCAGTACCGTGCCATCGAGTTCGTGGCCGGCAACCGCAATCTCGCAATGCTCGGACCGCACAAACACCGGCCGGACCTCAGCGAGAAACTGGAGGCGATTCTGGCGCAACCGTCGCTCTACGACGAGACGCTGCTGCTGCTCGCCCGCAACGGCTTCGACATCGGCGCCGACGCAAGGCGTACGGACTGGCGCGAAACGCGGACCGAGAACGAAGAGGTCCTTGTCGCCTGGCAGACCATCTACCGCGACCCGCAGCGCTACTGGATGTTCTACGAACTCGCCGAGAAGCTGGTCGACTTCGAGGATTATTTCCGCCGTTGGCGCTTCAACCACGTCACCACGGTCGAGCGCATCATCGGCATGAAGCGCGGCACCGGCGGCACATCGGGCGCGTCCTACCTGAAGAAGATGCTGGAGGTGGAGTTGTTCCCGGAGCTGTGGAAGGTCCGCACCCGGCTCTGACGTAGCTTTGCCGACTGCATATCGTTATCCCGAACCCGCTGCGCTTTTCTGAGCGACAGGCTCTTAAGTCACCGCCGCCTTGACGGCGAAACGCGCCTCCTGCCACGCGTCCGTGCGCAAAATGTCTTCCAGCACCTCGACAGCCTGCCAGACATCGACATAGCCGACATAAAGCGGCGTAAAGCCGAAGCGAATCGTGGATGGCGCGCGGAAATCGCCGATCACGCCGCGCTCGATCAAGGCCCGCATCACCTGATAGCCATGCGGGTGGAGGAACGACACCTGGCTGCCGCGCTCATTGCCGTCGCGCGGGCCTTCGAGTTCGAGGCCGTAGGCGCCGCATTTTGCCTCGACGAGCTGGATGAACAGATCGGTCAATGCGATGCTCTTCCTGCGCACCTCTGCCATATCGACGTCGTTCCAGACATCGAGGGCCCCTTTGAGCGCGCGCATCGACAGCACAGGCTGCGTGCCGCAGAGAAACCGGCGGATGCCTGTGCCGGCAGCAAAACCCTGTTCGAAGGCGAAAGGCCGCGCATGGCCCCACCAGCCGCTGAGCGGCTGGCGGACATCGCCATGGTGGCGCTCGGCCGCGTAGATGAAGGCCGGGGCACCTGGGCCTCCATTGAGATATTTGTAGGTGCAGCCGACGGCGAAATCGGCGTTCGAACGGTCGAGCTCGACCGGCAAGGCGCCGGCGGTATGGCAGAGATCCCAGACGATCAGCGCGCCGGCATCATGTGCCGTCCGCGTCAGCGCGGCCATGTCGCGTAACTGCCCGGATTTGTAGTTGACGTGGTTGACCAGGATGACCGCGACCCGCTCGTCGATCAGTTCTTCTATGGTCGGCGCATCGACACCCTCGAGCCGCAGCACCGTGCCCGGCCGCGTCGAGGCAACGCCTTCGGCCATATAGAGATCGGTCGGAAAGCTGTCCCCCTCGGCGATGATGACTGACCTGTCCGGCCGCATCCCGAGTGCCGCATGCAGCACCTTGTAGATGTTGATCGAGGTGGTATCGCAGACCACCGTCTGGCCGGCGGCGGCCCCGATCAGGCGCCCGAGTTGGTCGCCGAGTTCGACCGGCATGTCGAACCAGCCGGCGGTGTTCCAGGCGCGGATGAGATCCTGCGCCCACTCCTGCGTGGCGGCCTTCTGCAGCTCGCCGAACACGGCTGGCGAAGCGGCGCCCAGCGAATTGCCGTCGAGATAGATCACCCCCTGGGGCAAGGTGAAGCGGTCACGCATGGCACGCAGCGGATCCGCGGTGTCCATTGCCTCGATCGCTGCGAGATCGGGAATTTTGCTCATGGTCGCGATGTTCCTCGGTGAGAAGAGCGCCCTGGAAACGGGCCGGCTGTTTTGCCGCCCGGGCAAGGGCTGGCCGCATAGAGGCGCAAGAACAGGGTGAACGCCCGGTTCGATCTTTGCTCGATTTCCGCCCGAGGCAGTTCCTCGAGCACCCCAACGATCCGGCGAACCTGGAGATCGCCGATCAAAAGACTGATGTAGATGTCGGCGGCTTCGGCAGGATCGTCACAGGCGATCGGGCCGGCCCGACTTGCGGTTCGAAGCAGGTCGCCAACAAGCGGCATTATGGTATTGCGGCCGAATTGCGCGATCGATTGGCCAAGCGTGCCTGTATCGTTGACGTCGCCGGCCGCGGCGCGATTGAGCGCCACCGCCTTGTCGCCCGTCACGAGGGTCAGCAGGACTGGCCCGAGCAAGTTCAGGGTTTCGAGCGGATCGCGCGCCTGGTGAAGGGCGTCCTCCAGCAGCTTCCTTGCCTCTCCCGCATTGGCTTCGATCAAGGATCGAAACAGGGTCTGCTTGTTGCCGTACCAGTTGTAGAGGGTTTCGTTCGAGGCCGATGCCCGCTTGGCGATAGCAAGCAGGGAGGCGCTCTTGTAGCCGGCTTCCCGGAGCACCGCATAGGCGGCCTCCTCTATCCGTTCGCGTCGCGCGGCCTGCTTCGGCGTGGTCATTGGTGTTCCTCTTCGAAAACCGTACATTATTATACGGTTCGTCAAGCGAACGAACGAACGCAGCCCGTCGCGACCAGTGGTGGTGTCTGGCCGTTTTCCGGCGGAAGTTGGCATTTTGGTTTCGTTTCGTTCACGAGCCGCAGGGGTTTCTAATCCGCCCAAACGCACCCCGCACCTGCCGGTCACCCAGCTTGCAGGCTTGTGCCAAGAGTGGAGACCGGTCGGGCCACAGGCCATTAACCAAAATAGTTTCAAAGGGCCCGGGAGCGCATTGACGACGGACCGCGCTGGCAGGATGCTGGCTGCGGGAGGGCATTTCGTTTCCGTCGCCTTAACAAATTCATTAAACTTTAAATGGTTGCGGAACACAACTGGAACAGATAGTGTTTGTTCTGGGTTTGTTTTCTGATTCTGGTTCCAGACCCTTCGTGCAATGCCTTTGGGGGCCGCCATGCTCACGCGCAAGCAACATGAACTCTTGATGTTCATCCATGAACGGCTGAAGGAAAGCGGCATTCCGCCGTCCTTCGACGAGATGAAGGAAGCGCTGGACCTCGCCTCCAAGTCGGGAATTCATCGGCTGATCACGGCGTTGGAGGAGCGCGGCTTCATTCGCCGCCTGCCCAACCGGGCGCGCGCGCTGGAGGTGCTGCGCCTGCCGGACTCGATCGCGCCGGGTCTTAACGCGGCAAAGAAGTTCTCCCCGAGCGTCATCCAGGGCAGCCTCGGACAGGGCAGCAGCCCTAGCCGGCAGATCAAGCCGGCGACGTCTTCGCGTCTGCCCGCTGCCGGCAATGACGACGACGCGGTTTCAGCGGTGTCGATCCCGGTCATGGGTCGCATCGCAGCGGGTGTGCCGATCGACGCCATCCAGCATCAGACGCATTCCATTTCAGTGCCGCCTGACATGATCATGGGCGGCGAACACTATGCGCTGGAGGTCAAGGGCGATTCGATGATCGAGGCCGGCATTTTCGACGGCGACACGGTCATCATCCGCAATGCCGACACCGCAAGTCCCGGCGAGATCATCGTGGCCCTGGTGGACGAGGAGGAAGCAACGCTGAAGCGCTTCCGCCGAAAGGGTGCTTCGATTGCGCTCGAGGCTGCCAATCCGGCCTATGAAACACGTATTTTCGGACCGGACAGGGTCAAGGTGCAAGGCAAGCTGGTCGGCCTGATCAGGCGCTACTGAGCGGGGTCGGCGGTGGGCTTTTCGGGTTTACGGTAAGGCGGCAGTCCCCTTGCCTCGCGTGAGAATTTCCGCTGTTCGTGCCAGGGCCGATATGGCCTGTCGACGGCAAAGCTGACCCGTGCCGGTGCCGTCGCCGATTGCTGGTCGAAGAAGACGGCGGCACTTCCCTTGCGAGCGAGCTGCCGCTTGGTGATGACGAGAACCAGCGGATTGTGGCAGGGATCGTAGCCCGCGGGGTCGTTGATGACGATCAGATCCGCATAGGAGCAGGCCCTCCAGGCGTCCTTGCGATCCTCCACCTGCGCGATGATCGCCCCCGAGGTATGCCGGGCCATGCACAGGCCCGTGAAGCAATAGAAAGGCGCTCCCGCCGGAAGTTGCGCGGGATCGAAGATGTCGAACTGTCGGTCTCCGCTGTCGAACAGTTCCGGCGCAACGATGGTTTCGGACTTCAGCGCGCGTTTCCAATTATCGACGGTGAATTCGTTCGGGCGCGCCCGGTTGATCGCGAGCTCGCCGCCGCCGATCGGCAACGCCACCAGGCGGGCATCCTCCGAAATCAGCACGTCCGGCGTGCGCGTGTCCGAGACGGTCAACAGGCCGGCGAGCGCGAAGGGAAGTGCCGCCAGCCGCAGCCATGTCGTGGCCATCGTCGCGATGACCAGGGCGATCGCCACCAGAAGGACGGATTGCTGCGAAATCAACCCGACCGCGTCGACCGGCGAGCGTTGCGAGATCCATCCTGATATGGCGATCATCGCGGTCAGTCCCTTGCCCATCAGATAAAGGGATGGTCCATCGAACCCGAACGGCATCAGCAGCGCGCTGGCAACCGCAAGGAACATCACGACCGAAACGATCGGCATGACGGCAAGATTGGCGAACAGGCTGAGCGGCGACACGCGCTGGAAATGCCAGATGGCGAAAAGCGCCGTGGCGCTTCCCGCGATAATCGAGGTCATCGCCAGCCCACCTGTCGCCAGCAGCAATTTTCGCGTCAGCAGGCCAGGCAAGGTCCGTTGCGGCGGCGGGGTCCGCGCTTTGTCGGCTTTGCGATCCGACCAGCCGGCATAGGCGCCGACCAGGGCCGCGGTGGCGGCGAAGGACATCTGGAAGCTCGGCCCTACCACCTCGTGCGGCGACACCACGATGACGGCGATCGCCGAAATAGCCAGATTGCGCATGGTGAGTGCCGCCCGATCGAACAGAACGGCGATCAGCATCACCGCCAGCATGATGAAGCTGCGTTCGGCGGCGACAACGACGCCCGAAATGACGAGGTAGGCGGCGATGGAGAAAAGTGCCGCCGCGGCCGCGTATTTCTTGACCGGCCGGCGGGAGGAAAAATTCGGGAACAGCGCGAAGCCGCCACGCAGCAGACCCATGACCGTGCCGGCGACCAGCGCCATGTGCAGCCCGGAAATTGAGATGATGTGGTAGATGCCGGTGCGTCGCATCGCTTCATTGATCTCGTCGGGAATCCCGGCGCGCACACCCACGATCAGCGCCGCGGCGATCTCGCCCTCGGCGCCGCCGATGCTGCCCCTGATATGGTCGGCAATGCTTTCGCGAGCACTCTCGATGGCGGCTGAAAGGGCGGCCCACAGCGGCCTGTCATCGGCTGAGACGATTTTGGGGTTGCCGAGAAAGAAGCCGCTGGCGCCTATGCCGGCGAAGTAGCTGTCGAAGGAAAAGTCGTAGCTGTCCGGCCGCACCGGTCCGGTCGGCGGCAACAGCCTGGCATAGCCGGTCACGAGCGAACCGGCCGTCACTTCAGCCGGCACCTTGCGTGCCGAAAGGCGAACGCGCTCCGGCGCGTAGAGTAGTTTCGGCCGCGCGGTCGATGTCACATCGATGGTCAGCCGGATGCGCCCGGTCTCCATCTGGTCGACCGAAACGACGCGGCCGGTGATTTGCGTGGAGATTTCCGAGCCCAGCATCCGCGTTCCCGCTCGCCACGTCTCGACTTTGCCGGCGAGCATGCCGAGCGCGCACAACAGCGCCGCCATGAAGCACAGATGCGTTTTCGGCCATGAGCGTGAAACGAGCGCGCACAGCGACATCAGGATCGCGACCGCGACAGGCTTGGCAAAGCCCGGCTCCGCCGCCAGCGAAAAATAGGCGATCGATCCGCATGCCAGGAACACCGGCACGAGCAGGAAGGCTATGCCCCGATCGAGTTCGAGCTCGGACGCTCTGGCCACGCCGTTGCGCAGACGAGGCCATGAAGCACGGCCGAACTCACGGCGCAGACGCACGGCCGCGCCGGCTGCGGGAATGCCGGGCGGCGTGGAAACATCCGCCGGCGGCGACTTGCTCGGCTGCTGTAGGGGCGACAACGCCAGCGGCAATGAGGCGGGCGCGGGCGTGGCAAAAAAAGAGCGTTCGCTGACGCCGGCAACGACGTCCTCGCCTTCCTCCGCGCCCCTGCCCGCTCCAGCCATCGGGTCTGCCCCTTGCGCCCTCGACACCCTATGCTACATGAACGCGCGACGCGCGAAAGTGCGTGTGATCCGCACCCCGCTCCAGACGTTTCCCGAGAGTTGTATGTCCGACAAGGTTGTCACCCGTTTTGCCCCCTCGCCCACCGGCTACCTGCACATCGGCGGCGCGCGTACGGCGCTCTTCAACTGGCTCTACGCCAAGCACACCGGCGGTACGATGCTGCTGCGCATCGAGGACACCGACCGCGAGCGCTCCACCGATGCGGCGACAGCAGCCATTCTCGAAGGACTGACTTGGCTCGGCCTCACCTGGGACGGCGACGCCGTCTCGCAGTTCGAGCGCGCGCCGCGCCATCGCGAGGTGGCCGAGGAGCTGGTGCGCATGGGCAAGGCTTACTACAGCTACGAGACCCCTGCCGAGCTTGAGGCAATGCGCGACGCGGCGCGGGCCAAGGGCCTGCCGCCGCGCTATGACGGAAGCTGGCGTGACCGCGACCCTTCGCAGGCGCCTCCTGGCGTCAAGGGCGCGATCCGCATCAAGGCGCCGACCAAAGGCGAGACGGTGGTGCATGACCGTGTCCAGGGCGACGTGCGCTTTCCCAACAAGGATCTGGACGACTTCATCATCCTGCGCTCGGACGGCAATCCGACCTACATGCATGCCGTCGTCGTTGACGATCACGACATGGGCGTCACCCACATCATCCGTGGCGACGACCACCTGACCAATGCCGCCCGCCAGACCGTGATCTACAACGCCATGGGCTGGGATGTGCCTTCAATGTCGCACATACCGCTGATCCACGGCGCCGACGGCGCCAAGCTGTCGAAGCGGCACGGCGCGCTGGGCGTGGAGGCCTACCGCGCCATGGGCTACCTGCCCGAAGCGCTGCTCAACTACCTGGCTCGGCTCGGCTGGAGCCACGGCGACGACGAGATCATGTCGATCCAGGACATGATCGCATGGTTCGACATCGGCGATGTGAACAAGGGCGCCGCCCGCTTCGATTTCGCCAAGCTGGAGGCGCTGAACGGCGTCCATATGCGCCGCATGGGCGATGCCGAGCTGTTCGATATCTTCATTGCCACCTTGCCCTATCTCGAGGGCGGCCCGGCGATGGCCGCACGCCTCGACGACAAGAACAGGGCGCAGTTGCTGGCAGCGCTGCCGGGCCTGAAGGAGCGCGCCAAGACGCTGGTCGAACTTGTCGACGGCGCCGCCTTCCTGTTAGCCGCGCGGCCACTGCCGATCGACGAAAAGGCAGCCCTGCTGCTCAATGACGAGGCGCGCAAGATTTTGCGTGGCGCTCGCGACGCCCTCGAGGCGGTTTCAGGCGACTGGACGGCGGCCTCGACTGAAGCCGCGATCCGGGACTATGCGACGGCCGGCGGCCACAAGCTCGGCGCCGTCGCCCAGCCCTTGCGCGCCGCCTTGACAGGCAAGAGCACCTCGCCCGGCGTGTTCGACGTTCTCGCCGTGCTTGGTCGCGAGGAGAGCCTGGCGCGCATCGCCGATCAAATCGATTAGGAGCAATCTGGCCCAAGAAGATTGGCATTGAAAGGCGCGTTTCGCAGTGCAACATTGAGCCTTGGCCCAATCTGGCACGCACTTCCTAAAATGCGGTCGCGAATACGCGCATTCGGTGACTTCGACGTGTCGCTTTGCAGAATTTGCCTTTGCCGGCATGAGGAAACAAGAAGGAGTTTGCAATGACCGAAGCTGCGACAAGACGGGAACTGGGCGGCAAGACCCAGGAAGCCACGGCAAAGCTGGAATTCGCCGGCAAGACGCACGAATTCAAGGTGCGAAGTGGTTCAGTCGGGCCTGACGTCATCGACATCGCCACGCTGTACAGCACCACCGGCGCCTTCACCTACGATCCCGGCTTCACCTCGACGGCAAGCTGCGAGTCCGAGATCACGTTCATCGATGGCGACGCCGGCATTCTCCTGCATCGCGGCTATCCGATCGACCAGTTGGCCGAACATGGCGACTTCCTGGAAGTCTGCTATCTCCTGCTCTACGGCGAACTGCCGACCAAGGCGCAGAAGGACGATTTCGATTACCGCGTGACGCGCCACACCATGGTGCATGAGCAGATGTCGCGCTTCTTCACCGGCTTCCGCCGCGACGCGCATCCGATGGCGGTGATGTGCGGCGTGGTCGGCGCGCTGTCGGCCTTCTATCACGACTCCACCGACATCTCGGATCCTTACCAGCGCATGGTGGCGTCGATGCGGCTGATCGCCAAGATGCCGACGATCGCGGCCATGGCCTACAAATACCATATCGGCCAGCCCTTCATTTACCCGAAGAACGAACTGAATTTCGCCGCCAACTTCCTGCACATGTGCTTTGCCGTGCCGTGCGAGGAATACAAGATCAACCCGGTCCTGGCGCGCGCCATGGAGCGCATCTTCATCCTGCACGCCGACCACGAGCAGAACGCTTCGACCTCTACCGTTCGGCTCGCCGGCTCGTCTGGCGCCAATCCGTTCGCCTGCATCGCCGCCGGCATCGCCTGCCTGTGGGGCCCGGCGCATGGCGGCGCCAACGAAGCGGCGCTGAACATGCTCGGCGAGATCGGCCATGTCGATCATATTCCGGAATTCATCGCCCGCGCCAAGGACAAGGACGATCCGTTCCGGCTGATGGGCTTTGGCCACCGCGTCTACAAGAACTACGATCCGCGCGCCAAGATCATGCAGAAGACCGCGCATGAGGTGCTGGGCGAACTCGGCATCAAGGACGATCCGCTGCTCGACATCGCCATGGAACTGGAGAAGATCGCACTCACCGATCCCTATTTCATCGAGAAGAAGCTCTATCCCAATGTCGACTTCTATTCCGGCATCACGCTGAAGGCGCTGGGCTTCCCCACCACCATGTTCACCGTGCTGTTCGCCGTCGCCCGCACCGTCGGCTGGATCGCGCAGTGGAAGGAGATGATTGAGGATCCGCGCCAGAAGATCGGCCGCCCCCGCCAGCTCTACACCGGCGCGCCGGAGCGAGACTACGTGCCGATCGCGAAGCGGTAAAAAGGAAGAAGTGAATAAAAGTGAGTAGTCAGTAGGGAAAGAGCGGTAATCCTACTCACTACTCACTACTCACTACTCACTACTCACTACTCACTCTCTTGATATACCCCATCACCACCTGCGCGGCGATGTCGCCTGACGGCTTGGCGGTTGTCATGCGCCGCGCGATCTCGGCGAACCCGTCCTTCTGCCATCTGCGCATGCCTGTGTCGGCGAACAGCGCTTCGAGTTGGCGGGCCAGATTGTTCGGCTTGACATACTCGTTGTAGAATTCCGGGATCAGCGCCCGATCCGATATCAGATTGGGTAGCAGCGCCGACCAGACCGAAACGAGATATGGCGCCACGATGCGCGCAACAGGGTCAAGCCGGTAGCAGGAGATCATCGGCACATCGGACAGCGCCAGTTCAAGCGAAACCGTGCCGGACGCGATCAGCGCCGCGTCAGCCTTGCCGAAGGCCTGCCACTTTCGCTCAGCGTCGAGGATGATCTCGGGCTTCTCGTCCCAGCGAGCGACCGCCGAGCGCACGACATCGGCGACATGCGGCACGGTCGGCAACATCAGCCGCAGGCGATGCCCGCGTGCACGCAGCATCGACACGGTCTCCCCAAACGGCTCGAGCAGCCGCCGCACTTCGCTGCGTCGCGAGCCGGGCAGGACGAGCAGCGTCTTCAGGCGATCCGGCGAAAGATCCCGCGGTTGGGCCTGCGTCCTGGCTGCCGAGAGCACGCCCGTGTCATGGGTGAGACGATGTCCGACATAGGTCCCTGGCGGTCCGCCGAGCCTGCCGAGCTCCTTCACCTCGAACGGCAGGATGCAGAGGATGTGGTCGACATAGGGCTTCATCGCCACCGCCCTGCCCGGCCGCCATGCCCAGACGCTGGGACAGACATAGTGGATGATCGGGATGGTGGGGTTGGCCGCGCGCACTTTCCTGGCCACGCGCAGCGAAAAGTCGGGGCTGTCGATGGTGATGAGGCAGTCGGGTTTCTCATCCGCGACCATCCTGGCCAGTTGGCCGATCCGCCGCATCAGCCGCGGCAGGTCTCGCAGAATGGCGCTGAAGCCCATGAGCGCGATCTCGCCGGCGTCGAACGGCGAGACCAGCCCGAGCGCCTGCAGATGGCGGCCGCCGAGACCGACGATCTGCACCTCGCGCCCCGTCGACTGCTTGATCGAACGCACGATGTCGGCGCCAAGCAGGTCGCCGGATTCCTCGCCGGCCACGATTGCGATCTTCAGCGCCTTGTCAGCCATGCGCCGGCTCCCCTGCTGGCAGGCCGACGATGAACAGGCCGAGCGCATTCGCCCGCGACAGCGTCGCCGGCCCTTCCAGGATGAGAGAGCGCCCCGCCTCGACGGCAATTCCGGCAAGCCCCGCCGCATGGGCTGCTTCCACCGTCTGCGGCCCTATCGACGGCAGGTCGGCCCGCAGCTCCTGGCCGGGTTTGGCGCATTTGACCAGCACTCCGCGGGTCTTTCCGGCAAGCCTGCCATGGCCACGCAGCGCGCGCGCTCTTTCGAGCAGGCCGCTCGTGCCTTCGATGCCTTCCAGCGCGATGGCCCGGCCTCCGATCGCAATCGCCGCCTGCCCGATATCAAGCGCGCCGATGGCCTTGGCGGCCAGCCTGGCCGCCTCGATGTCGCGCCAGTCCGATTGCTTTGGTTTCGCCGCGGTCAGCGTGCCTTCGCCGGCGGCCAGTTCGGGAACGACCTCATGCGCGCCGACCACTTTGATGCCCCGCTTCTCCAGGCCGCGTGTCACCACCTTCAAAAGTCCATCATCGCCGCGCGCCAGCGCCATGATCACCGATGGCACGATCGCCAGCAAGCCAAGGCTCAGGCGGATGTCGGTCAGCCGGGGCCGGCGTCTGATTTCGCCGGCAAGGATCACATGAGTGATGCCGTGGCGCTTCAGCGTCGCCACCAGTGAACCGATCTGCTCGAGGGCAAGGCTGCCGTGCTCGTATCGCAGCAACTCCTGCCGGCGATCGGCCTCGCCTTCCATCAAGAGGATAAAGGGCGGGTAGCCATGCGCGGCCAGGCCTTGAGCGACTTCCACCGGCAGGCTGCCGCCACCGGCGATGATGCCGACCCTGGCCCCCGGCGAGAGAACGAAATCCGCTGCCGCCGCCTCAGTCTTCGTCATCGCCGTCATCGCCATCGCTCCCCTTGAGCGATGGCACAGCATAGTGCCGCTTGCCGCGACTGGAGATGAAATCGATGATCTTCATGGCGGTCGGTGACGTGGCGAATTCCGCCTTGGCGAATTCGATGTTCTCGCCAACGGTGCGCGAGCGGTCGAATATTGTCTTATAGACCCTGCGCAGCAGATAGATCTCGGATCTTGGCAGACCGGAGCGCTTGAGCCCGATGATGTTGAGGCCGCGCAGGCTGGCCCGATTTCCCGCCGCCATTGCATAGGGAATGACATCACCCACAAAAGCCGAGCACCCGCCAAGAAAAGCGTTGTCGCCTACCCGCACGAATTGATGAACGGCGCTGAGACCGCCGATATAGACGTTGTCGCCGATTTCGCAGTGTCCGCCCAGCGTCGCGCCGTTGGCGAAGGTGGCGTTCTTGCCGACGACGCAGTCATGGGCGATGTGGGCGTAGGCGAGAAAATTGCCATTGTCGCCGACCGTCGTTTCGCCGCGGCTGGTATCGGTGCCGACATGCATGGTCACGCCTTCGCGGATCGTGCAGTTCTCGCCGATGACGAGCGTGGTGCGGCCGCCCTTGTGCTTGGTGTTCTGCGGCGGCCCGCCCAGTATCGCCATCGGATAGACCTTGGTCGACGCGCCGATCGTCGTCGCGCCTATCACCGAGACATGGCTGACCAGTTCAACGCCGTCGCCAATCACGGCATCTGCGCCGACATAACAGAGCGGTCCTATGCGGACGCCTTGGCCGATTTGAGCGCCTTCCTCCACGACGGAGGAAGGATGGATGGATGTCTTGATTTTCATAAGCATTCGATTGTCAGTCGCCGGTGACCATCATGGCTGAGATCTCAGCCTCGGCGGCCTTGTTGCCGTCGACCAGGGCTTCACAGGCGAATTTGAGCAGGTTGCCGCGTTTCTTGATTTTCTTGACATGGATCTTCAACTGATCGCCGGGAACGACCGGTTTGCGGAACTTGGCGTTGTCGATGGTCAGGAAATAGACCAGCGACGGCTTTTCAGTGCGAAGACTGCGGATGCAGATGGCCCCGGCAGTCTGTGCCATCGCCTCGACGATGAGCACGCCCGGCATGACCGGCTGCTCGGGGAAGTGACCCTGAAAATGCGGCTCGTTTATGGTCACGTTCTTGATGCCGGTGGCGGATTCGTCGCCATCGATGTCGACGATGCGGTCGATCATCAGGAACGGATAGCGATGCGGCAGGAGCTTCATCAGCCCCAATATGTCGACTGCTTCCAGCGTCGTCCCGGTGATGTCAGCCATTGCTCCCCTCGCCCTGTTTGCGGGTCCTGGCGAGCTTGCGCAGCATGGCTATCTCGCGCATGGCTTCCGCCATCGGCTGTGCCGGATAGCCGCCCCAGATCTCGCCCGCGGGCACATTGCTCATGAATCCGCTTCTCGCGGCAAGCTTCGCTCCCGACCCGATCGTCAGGTGATCCGCAAGCCCGACGCCGCCGCCCATGGTGACATTGTCCCCCACCACGACGGAACCGGAGATACCCGAAAGTCCGGCCACGATGCAGTTGCGGCCGATGCGGACGTTATGCGCGATCTGCACGAGATTGTCGATCTTGGTGCCCTGGCCGATGATCGTATCGGACATGGCGCCGCGGTCGACCGTGGAATTGGAACCGATCTCGACGTCGTCCTGGATGATGACGCGGCCGATCTGCGGAACACGTTCCGGCCCCTTGGCGCCGGCAACGAAGCCAAAGCCGTCCTGGCCGATCCGGGCGCCGCCATGGATGATGACGCGGTTGCCGATCAAGGCATATTGGACGCTGGCGCCCGGGCCGATATAGCCGTCACGCCCGATCTGGCAGGAACGGCCGACGACGGCGTGAGGCGCGATGACGGTGCCGGCGCCTATGGACACCGCAGGACCGATCACCGCGCCGGCTTCGACGACGGCACCTTCCTCGACATGTGCGCTCGGATCGATATGGGCATGCGGCGAGATACCGGTTTCACCGGTCATTGGCCCCGGGGTCGCCGCCGTCGGAAACAGCAGTCGTCCGACCAGCGCGAATGCCTGTTGCGGACGGGGATGTACAAGGACGGCGATGGCGGCAGGCGCCTTGCCGGCGAACTCCGCCGGGCACAGCACAGCGGCAGCCCGCAGCGACGGCATCAGCACGGAATTGCGTTTGCCATCGACGAAAACGAGCGCATTCTCGCCGCCTTCGTTGGCAGGCGCCAGCGCGTCGATGAAAACGCCGGACTGGCCGGAATCGACAAGCACCGAGCCGGTCAGATTCGCGACTTCGCCCGCCGTATACCGGCGTGATGGCGCGAAGAACACCGGATCGGTCATTCCAGAAGCTATATCCAGCTAGATCGGAACATTTTCTCCCGGATCTCAACGACCCGGGAGCATCGTCATCCGCCGGTCAGAAGCGGGTCGATATGCCGAAGTTGAATTCCTGCACGTCGTCCCTCGCTTCCTTCTTGACCGGGATCGCATAGTCGATACGGATCGGACCGAACGGCGAAGCCCACATCAGGCCGACACCGACCGAGGCGCGCCATTTCATGCCCACGGATGATTGGTCAACCAAATCATTGGCAACCTTGCTGCCATAGAGTGTTGCCGCGTCTGCAAAGACCGCGCCGCGCAGACCGAAGCTTTCTGGAACGACCGGCAGCGGGAATTGAGCCTCTGCCGACGCGTTGAAATAAGTGGTGCCGCCAAGGTGGTCACCCGCACCGTCGCTGTCGACTGGGCCGATGCCGCCATAAGCGAAACCGCGGATCATGCGATCGGTGCTCTGGAAGTGATCGAAGATGCGCAGATCGCCGTCGCCGCCGTAGCCTTCGACATGGCCGGCGCCGCCCGAAATGAGGCCGACAAGATCGAACTGCTCGGACAGCGTCTGATAGACGCTGCCGCGTCCGGTGACCTTCACGAACTTGGCGTCGCCACCGAGGCCGGCCACTTCAACCGTGGAGGTGGCATAGATACCCTCATGCGGGTTCTTCATGTCGTCGATGGTGTTATAAACCAGTCCCAGACTGACCGACGACTTGATCCAAGGGCTTTGCTCGATGCCATCCAACACGGCTCTGGAAATGTCGCAGGTGCCGCTGGGATCTACATCGGTGGCATCGCAACCGTCGTCTACCTCATACTTCTCCCGGGAGATATTGTAGGCCAGCTGGGTCGAGATGCTGTCTGTGATCGGCAGGCCGAAGCGCACCGTCGCGCCCACAGTATCGCTGTCGTAGTCGTCGTATTCCCTGGTCCGCTTGTAGATGTCGAAGCCGGCGGCGATACGGCGCCCGAGGAAATAGGGCTCGGTGAACGAAAGGCTGTAATCGCGCGAGTTCTTGCCGCCACCCGCCGACACCTTGATGAACTGGCCGCGGCCGAGGAAGTTGCGCTCTGTGATCGATCCTTCGACGGACGGACCGGCGGTGTCGCCACCGGTCGAATAGCCGGCGCCGACAGAGAATTCACCGGTCGACTTTTCGACCACGTCGACCACCAGCACGACCTGGTCCGGCGCCGAACCGGGCACCGTCGAAACCTCGACTTTGTCAAAGTAATTGAGATCTTCCAGCCGCTTCTTCGCGCGCTGGATCAGCACTTGGTTGAACGCATCGCCTTCGCTGACGTCGAACTCGCGGCGGATGACATAGTCGCGCGTGCGGTCATTGCCGCGGATCTCGATGCGCTCGACATAGGCCTTGGTGCCCTGGTCGATGGTGTAGACCACCGAAATCGTATGATTCTCGAAATTGCGGTCGCCACGCGGCGTGACCTGCGCGAAGGCGTAGCCGGAGCCGGCCACCTTCTCAGTCAGGGCAATGATGGTGTCCTCGACGTTCTTGGCGTTGTAGACGTCGCCCTTGTGGGTCTCGACCACCGATTCCAGCGCCTTCGAGTCGACTTCCGGAATCGTGCTTTCGACGCTGATGTCGCCGAACGTATAACGCTCGCCTTCCTGGACGGTTATGGTGACCGTGTACTTGTTGGTCGCGTTGTCGAGTTCGCCGACAGCGGACACGACCTGGAAGTCGGCATAGCCGTGATTGTAGTAGAAGCGCCGCAGCAGCTCCTGGTCGGCGCGCAGCTTGTCGTCGTCATAGACGTCGTCGCGCAGGATGAACGAAACCCAGGACGAGCGCTTGGTCGTGATCACATCTGACAGGCGGCGGCTCGAATAAGCGCTGTTGCCGACGAAATTGATCGCCGCGATCTGCGTGCGATCACCTTCATTGACATGGAAGACCACGTTCACGCGGTTGTCGCCGAGCTGCATGACCTCGGTGGTCACGGCGGCATCGTCACGGCCGATACGCCTGTAGGCGGCCTTGACCGACTCTACATCGGCGTCGAGCGCCGCCTGCGAGAACGTGCCGCGCGGCTTCAACTGCACGGCAGCCGCAAGCGCGTTGTCCTTGAGCTTCTTGTTGCCCTGGAACAGCACCTGGTTGACGACCTGGTACTCGGAAACCTTGACCACCAACGTCGAACCGACCTGATTGATCTGCACATCCGAGAACAACCCGGTTCCGAAGAGCGCCTTGACCGCGCTGTCGATGTCGGAGCTGGAGAAGGATTTGCCCGGCTTGATGGTGATGTAATTGCGGATGGTATCGGCGTCGACACGTTGGTTGCCGCTCACCTCCACCCTGCTGACGACAGCGGCTTCGGCCGCCGATGTGGCAACGAACTGCACTGCGAGCGCACCTGGCACGACCAAAGCCGCGGACAGGGCTGCCGCGGAAGCGGCGCTCAAAAACTTGGATGCTGCCTTCATCGGGCTTAATAACCTTTTCTCGTAGTCCCCACGGCGAGAAAACCGGACGTGCGGTAATTTCTCGTACCGTATTAACCGGATTTTCCCTACACGCAAGGCTTCTGGTTAATTTGTATTTACTTAACCCTGGTGCGTGGCTTTCGCGTCACTCATATCCCCGTGCATGGTAAACGGCGTCTCAACATCGACCATCCCGAAGCCAAATTTCTTCATGATTTCAGCATCCAAACAGATCGTTCCAGAATACGAAACCCATGAAGCCCAAAACCAGAAGCAGACCGGCCCGATAGGCCATTTCCATCATCCGTTCCGACACCGGCCGGCGGATGACGGCCTCCACGCCGTAGAACAGGAGATGGCCGCCGTCGAGGGGGGGAATCGGCAAAAGATTGAGGATGCCGATGCCCACGGACAGCAGCGCAACGAGCTGCACGAGCCATTCGAAGCCGAGCTTCGCCGCCTTGCCGGCCATGTCCGCGATCTTCACCGGGCCGCCGAGCTGGCACTTGTCCTCGCGCCCGACGACGAAACGCTGCAGGAACTGGCCGGTGCGCTGGATGACGTGCCCGGTTTCCTCCACCGCCGCGGCCAACGCGCCGGCGGGGCTGTAGGTGATCAGCCTGGGCTGGCCGAGTTCCTGGTTGTTGACGACGCCGATCACGGCCACCTTGACCTTGTTGCCGAGCGCGTCCTGCTGCTCCATCAGCTGCGGCGTGGCGGTCACGGTCACTTCCTTGCCGTCGCGCAGCATGACGAAGGTGATGCTGTCGCCGGCCCGGCCCGAAACCAGGCGTTGGACGTCACCGAAGGTTTCGATCTTGCTGCCGTCGACGCTGACGAATCGGTCGCCGGGCAGGATGCCGGCTTTCGCCGCCGGGCTGCCGGCGGTCACCTCGGCCACCATGGGTTCCGCGACATAGCGGCCATAGGCTGAAAACAGCACCGAAAAGACGACGATCGTCAGCAGGAAATTGAACAGCGGCCCGGCCACCACCGTCGCCGCCCGCTTCCAGATCGGCTGGGTGTGAAAGGCGACCTTGCGTTCCTCGTCGGTCAGCGTTTCGATCTCTTCCGTCGACGGCTGGCTGGAGGTGGCGTTCATGTCGCCGACGAATTTGACATAGCCGCCAAGCGGTATGGCGCAGAGCTTCCAGCGCGTGCCGTGCCTGTCGTTGAAGCCGAAGAGTTCCGGGCCGAAACCGATCGAAAAGGCCCTGACGCCGATGCCGCACCAGCGGCCAACGAGATAGTGGCCCATCTCGTGGACGAACACGACCACGGTCAGCACGAACAGGAAGGGCACGAGCGTGCCGAGAAGGAAGCCTTCCATGCCGAAGATCGCGTGAAGAATCTCGTTCAACTCAAATCCTCAGTTCTTCCGCGACACCGTTGCGCCGCGACTGTGACATCAATCCAGGCGAATCCAAGGCGCGCCCGCATCGATCGTGGAACGATGCCGTTCAAATGGGAAACAGCCCCTGTGCCGGCTGATCGGCGCCCGCCGAAATCCAGCCGATGACGTATAGGGCGAAAGCCGCCGCGACAAGCCCGTCGACACGGTCCATGACGCCGCCATGGCCCGGAATGAGCGCGCCCGAATCCTTGCGGCCGTGGCGGCGCTTGACCCAGGATTCCAGGAGGTCGCCAGCCTGGGAGACGATTGAAAGCGCGAGCGCGACGAGACCGAGCATTGGCAGGTTGCCCGCACCGGCGGCGACGGCCAGGATGAGCCCCGCAACGACCCCGCCCACGGCGCCGCCGAGCGCGCCACTTCGCGTCTTGCCGGGAGAGATGGACGGCGCCAGCCTCGGGCCACCGACGGCCCGGCCGACGAAATAGGCAAAGATGTCGGTCGCCCAGACCACCGCGAACAGGAACAGGATGGCGACGAGGCCGGAATGGTCGCCGTCACGCAGAAGCGCAAGGGAAAGACCCGAGACGGCTGCATAGGCAAGGCCGGAGGCATCCCACTGCCCGGCCCCGCGCAGTTGGGCGGCGATGGCCGTGACGGCGACCAGTGCAGCCACTAGAAGCAGCAGCCACAAGGCAGGCAGGCCGGTGATCAGGGCGCCGAGAAACACCAGCAGCAGCGCTTCCGGCAAAAAACCGAGCCCGGTCGTCCCGGAAGGGCGAGACATGCGCGTCCATTCGTAGAAGATCACCGCCGAAATCGCGGCTGAAAGCAGCCGGAACGGCAGGCCGCCGAACCAGGTCAGGCCAAGCGTCGCGATGGCAAGCACGACCGCCGAAAGAACGCGAAGCTGGAGATTGCTCATCCCGCGGCCGGCCGCGAAGCGACATCTTGCGGATCCAGCCCGCCAAAACGGCGTTCGCGCCCGGCGAACTCGCGCAAGGCCTCGGCTAGATGCTCTCGGCTGAAATCGGGCCAATAGCAGGGCAGGAACACAAGCTCGCTATAGGCAGCCTGCCACAGAAGAAAATTGGAAAGGCGAAGCTCACCGCTGGTGCGTATGACCAGTTCGGGATCGGGAACGCCTTGCGTGTCGAGGCAGCCGGCAAAGGATTCGGCGGTGATCGCCTCGCTGTCGAGCTCGCCGCGCGCGACGGCCGAGGCAAGCTTGCGCGCCGTGCGCACGATCTCGTCGCGTCCGCCGTAGTTGAAGGCGATGATCAGCGTCAGCGCCTCGTTGGCCGACGTCAGCGCTTCGGCTTCTTCGAGCAGGAGCCTGATATCGGGCTGCAGCCCTGCCCTGTCGCCGATGATCCTGACGCGCACGCCGCTGCGGTGCAGTTCGGCGAGATCGCGGCGAATGAACAGCTTCAACAGGCCCATCAGGTCGCTGACTTCGGATTTCGGCCGCGACCAGTTTTCCGAAGAGAAGGCATAGACAGTCAGGTAGGAAATGCCGAGATCGGGCGCGGCGCGCACCGTCTTGCGCAGTGCTTCTACGCCCGCGCGATGGCCGGCGAGCCGCGGCATGCCGCGCGCCTTGGCCCAGCGTCCGTTTCCATCCATGATGATCGCGACATGCGCGGGCGTTGCCATGATCTCGCTTTCGGGCCAGCCGCCGGCCAGACCCTAAACCTGCATGATTTCAGCTTCCTTGTCGGAAAGCAGGTGGTCGATGGTGCTGATCGTTTCGTCGGTAAGCTTCTGGACCTGGTCGGAGCGCTTGCGCTGATCGTCCTCGCTGATAACGCCGTCCTTCTCCGCCTTCTTCAGGAAGTCCATGCCGTCGCGGCGCACATGGCGCGCTGCGACACGGGCGTTCTCGGCGTAGCCATGCGAGATCTTGACGAGTTCCTTACGGCGCTGCTCGTTGAGTTCCGGAAGCGGAATCCTGAGATTGGTGCCGTCCACGATAGGATTGAAGCCCAGATTGGATTCGCGGATGGCGCGATCGACCGCGCTCACCATCGACTTGTCCCAGACCGACACCGAAATCATGCGCGGCTCAGGCACCGTGACATTGGCCACCTGGTTAATCGGCATGCTGGTGCCATAGGCCTGCACCTGGATAGCGTCGAGCAGGTTGCTGGAAGCGCGACCGGTCCGCAGCGAAGCCAGGTCATGCTTGAACGCGGCGATTGCCCCATCCATGCGCCGCTTGAGATCGTCGTACTCACCACTCATCTTAGTCTCCTCGACCCGTCTGACGCGGGTTCACTGCTTTCGGGGCAAGGCCCCGTGTTCGAGCCTGATTTCGAAACCGGTTTTCGCCTTTTTCCGCGATCAGGCCCCGGATCAATCGTCCGCGACGACCGTGCAGCGGCCGCCGCCCCTTAGAATATCGCCGAAACCACCTTTTTCGTGGATCGAATAGACGATTATCGGAATGTTGTTTTCGCGCGCAAGTGCAATCGCTGCCGTATCCATGATGGAAAGGCCGCGATTTATCACTTCGGCATGGCTGATGCGCTCGAAACGCGTCGCGTTCGGGTCCTTCTTCGGGTCGGCAGAATAGACGCCGTCGACCTGTGTGCCCTTGAACAGCGCGTCGGCGCCGATTTCAGCGGCGCGAAGTGCCGCGGCCGAATCAGTGGTGAAGAACGGATTGCCGGTGCCGCCGGCAAAGATCACCACCTTGCCCTGGTTCATGTAGGCGGTTGCCTGGCGCTGCGAAAAGCTCTCGCAAAGCTCAGGCATGGCGATCGCGGAAAGAACCACCGCATCGACGCCGATCTTGTTCAGCGAGGTGCGCAGCGCCAGCGAATTGATGACGGTGGCGAGCATGCCCATATGGTCGCCGGTGACGCGGTCGCCACCCTTGGAGGCAACCGCCACACCGCGAAAGATATTGCCGCCGCCGATGACGACGCCAACCTCGATGCCGAGCGCGCGGGCTTCGGCGATGTCGCCGGCGATGCGGTCGACGACCGAGACGTCGATGCCGAAATGCTGTTCGCCCATCAACGCTTCACCAGACGCTTTCAGCAAGACACGTCGGTAGAGGGGCTTCACCGTCATCTGGTCCTCGAAAATCTCGGCGCGGCAAATCAGGAGGCGAAACTGCCCCGCTTCGCCTGGCGGCGCTGGCATGATGGTTCGACCCGATACACGAAGGGCGCGGCGATGTCACGCCGCGCCCTTGCGCAAAATCCCAGGCTTTTTCGATCAGTTGCTGCTGATGCTGACCGCCTCGCCTTCCACCAGAACCTGCGGCGAATAGCCGGAGGGCTTGTCGCCGGTCACGACACCGCCGGCCACCCTGACCTGGATCTCGGGCCCGAAATAGGAATGCGGGAACGGCGCCGGCATGCTGCTCACCGAATCCAGCCGCTTGCGGAGTTCGGGGGCAATCGAAAAATCCAGCGCCGCGAGGTTGTCCTGCAGTTGCGCGAGCTTGGTCGCGCCCAGGATGACGGTTGCGACGCCGGGCTGCGTCGCCACCCAGTTGAGCGCCACCTGGGCCATGCTGCGGCCGAGTTCGGCGGCCACCTTTTCGAGCTCGGCCACGATCGCCCAATTGCGGTCGCTGAATTTCCGGAAGCTCGGATGCGTGGTGTTGCGGAAACCGTCGAGCCGGCCGGCATTGCCGGCTTGCGTCGGGCGATATTTGCCGCTGAGCAAGCCGCTGGCCAGCGGGCTCCAAACCATGACGCCGGCGCCATGATGCGTGGCGAAAGGCACGAACTCATGCTCGATCGAGCGTTCGGCCAGCGAATATTCGAGCTGCAGGGCCGAGATCGGCTCATAGCAGCGCAATTCTGCGATCGCCTGCGCCCGCCCCACATACCAGGCCGGCACATCGGAAAGGCCGACGTGGCGCACCTTGCCCGCGCGCACCAGGTCGTCCAGCGTGCGCAGCACCTCCTCGGCCGGCGTCAGCCTGTCCCACACATGCATGAGATAGAGGTCGATATAGTCGGTTCCGAGCCGCTTCAGAGAGGCGTCCACGGCGCGCATGATGTTCTTGCGGCCATTGCCGCCGGCGTTCGGATTGCCGGGTTCTGAATTGAAGGTGAATTTAGTGGCGATCACCGCCTTGTCGCGCAATCCGCGCTCGGCGACGAATTCGCCGAGCCAGGTCTCGGCGGTGCCGCCGGTATAGAGATCGGCCGTGTCGAAGAAATTGCCGCCCGCCTCGACATATTCGTCGAAGATTGCGCGGGCTGTATCCCTGTCAGTGCCCCAGCCCAATTCGGTGCCGAAGGTCATGGTGCCCAGCGCCAACCGGCTGACGCGCAAGCCGCTGTTGCCAAGCGTGTAGTAGTTCATGGTCATGATATTCTCCGATCGAGTTTGATGTTGGGTTATTGGCCGGGTGTCGTCTTGACCCAGGGATTGCCGCGCTCATGGGTCACGCGGAAGGTGAAGCCGTCGACCTTCCAACCCGCGCCGGAGCGGGTCAGGTGGTGCTCATATGTGCCCCAGACTTCCCAAAGCGGCTCGCCATTGCCTTCCATCCGGTTCCAGGCATAGCCGTTCGACAGGACGGTCGCCGTGTCCGCTTCGAGAACGACTTGGTGATTGGTGCGCAGATGCAGGCTGGTCTTGCCGCCCTTGAGGTTGCCGGCCCAGGCGCCGATCAGGTCGTCGGAGGCAATATTGGCCGCCGGCTGTCCGGACAGGCTGCTGAAATCAGCGGTAACCCGATCCGCGAAATAGCTGCGGACAAGCTTCCAGTCCTGCGCGTCGACGGCGCGGTCGATGGCATCGGCGATGCGGATGACCGCGCGCTCGTCGGCAAGCGCCTGCCACTCCGCCGGTTCGGCTCCCCCGGCATCGATCGGCGCCAGCGCCAGTCCCGCGGCGAAGGTCACATGTTTCAAAGCGTTCATGTCTCGTCTCCTGGAAATCAGCCCGCCCGCTGTATCGGGGACAATGTGGATCAATGCGCCGCCGTCGATAAGATTGCATTGTTCGCAAAGACTATGCGATATCATTCATGAATGGACCGGGACCTGCTTACCCACCTGCCCGTCATCGTTGCCGTGGCGCGACGCGGCGGCTTCGCGCTTGCCGCGGCCGAGCTCGGCATGAGCCCGTCGGCGGTCAGCCATGCTGTGCGGCTGGTGGAAGAGCGCATCGGCCAGCCGCTGTTTGCGCGCACGACACGTAGCGTCTCGCTGACCGAAGCCGGCAAGGCACTGGTGGAGACAACGGGCCCTGCCCTCCAGGACATCGCGGAGCGGATGGACCGCATCCGCGGCGTCAAGGGGCGGCCCTCCGGCCTGCTCAGGATCAATGCGTCCAACATCGCGATCCCTTTGGCGGTGACGCCCGTGATCGCGGCCATGGCCGAACGCTATCCGGATGTGACGGTCGAGGTTTTCGCCGATCAAGCCCTGGTCGATATCGTCGGGGAAGGTTTTGACGCCGGCATCAGGCTGGGCGAGATGATCGCGCAGGACATGACCGCCATACGGCTGACGCAGCCTTTCAAGGCCGTGCTGGTCGCCTCGCCGGACTATATCGGAAAGCGCGGCCGTCCACGCGACGTGGCCGACCTCGCGAACCATAATTGCATAGGCTACAGGCTTGTCCGCTCCGGCGCGCTCTATCGTTGGGATTTGAACGACAACGGCAAGGAGGTCGTGGTCGAGACGCGTGGCACGGCCGTCGTGACCGATTCGCTGGCGGCGATCGATCTTGCGCTTGCAGGGGTCGGGCTCGCCTATGTGTTCGAGCCGCTGGTGCGCGTCGATCTTGCCGCAGGACGCCTCGTCCAGATCCTGCCAAAGACGACAATCGAGGAACCCGGCCTTTTCCTTTACTTTCCGCGCCGGGCGTCGATGGCGCCGAAGCTGAGGGCCTTCATCGACACCGCACAAGAAATCGGCCGGGCATCCATGCGGACACCCGGCCGAGTTGCCTGAGCCGTTTAGCCTTACTTGTTCTTCGGGCTATTTCTTGACCGCCGCCGCGACTTCCGCCGCGAAATCGGTCGCTTCCTTCTCGATGCCTTCGCCGAGCGCGAAACGCAGATAGGCCGAGATCTTGGCCGGAGCGCCTATCTCCTTCTCGGCATCCTTCAGCGCCTTCTCGACGGTGATGTCGGGATTGAGCACGAAGGCCTGCTTCAGAAGCACGACTTCCTCGTAGAACTTGCGCAGGCGGCCCTCGACCATCTTCTCGATGATCGCCTCCGGCTTGCCGGACTGGCGTGCCTGGTCGGCGAAGATCGCCTTCTCGCGCTCGACTGCCGCGGGATCGAGTTCCTCGGTGGTCAGTGCCATCGGGTTGGTGGCGGCGACATGCATGGCGACCTGGCGGGCGAATGCATTGGCCGCGTGCTCGTTGCCCGTGGTCTCGATAGCGACCAGGACGCCCAGCTTGCCAAGGCCGTCGGCAACCGCGTTGTGAACATAGGTCGCGACGGCGCCGTGCGGAACGGTGAGCTTGGCCGAACGGCGGAAGCCCATGTTCTCGCCGATGGTACCGACGGCGTCCTTGATGGTGTCGGTGACCGACTTGTCCGAACCCGGGTACTTCGCGGCAGCCACGGCCTCGCTCGTGCCATAGGCCAGCGCCACCTTGGCGACGTTGGCGACGATCTCCTGGAAGGCGGCGTTGCGGGCGACGAAGTCGGTCTCGGAATTGACCTCGACGACCGCGGCCTCGCGCACGCCGGAATCGACGCCGATCAGGCCCTCGGCCGCGGTGCGGCCTGCCTTCTTGTCGGCCTTGGAGATACCCTTCTTGCGCAGCCAGTCGACGGCTTCTTCCATGTTGCCGTTGGTCTCGTTCAACGCCGCCTTGCAGTCCATCATGCCCGCGCCGGTCAAGTCGCGGAGTTCTTTGACCTGTGCAGCCGAAATGCTCATTGTCGCCTCTTTGTTCAAATGCGCCGACGCACCATCGAATCTCGACGGTGCGTCCGTTTAACGCGTCAAAATATTAGAAAGATGAAGGCCGTGACCGGCCCTCGCTATCACGCTTCCGGAGTTTCCGCCGCCGGAGTTTCGCCGAGCACCGGCTCGACCGGAGCTTCCACCGAAGCGCCGATGTCGACACCCAGCGCGCCCTGCTGGCGGGCGATGCCGTCGATGGCAGCCTTCGCGATGAGGTCGCAATAGAGCTGGATGGCGCGCGCGGCGTCGTCATTGCCGGGGATCGGGAAGTCGATCTTGTCCGGATCGCAGTTCGAATCGATGATGGCGACGACCGGAATGCCAAGGCGCTTGGCCTCGAGGATGGCGATCGCTTCCTTGTTGGTGTCGATCACGAACATCAGGTCGGGCGTCGAGCCCATGTCCTTGATGCCGCCGAGAGCCTTGTCGAGCTTCTCGCGCTCGCGGTCGAGATTGAGACGCTCCTTCTTGGTCAACCCTTGCGCCTCGCCGGCCAGCATCTCGTCGAGCTTGCGCAGGCGCTGGATCGAGTTCGAGATCGTCTTCCAGTTGGTCAGCATGCCGCCCAGCCAACGCGAGTTGACATAGTACTGGGCCGAACGCTGCGCGGCATCGGCGACGATGTCGGACGCCTGGCGCTTGGTGCCGACGAACAGCACGCGGCCGCCCTTGGCGACGGTGTCGGAAACCTGCTTCAGCGCCTGGTGCAGCAACGGCACCGTTTGGCTGAGGTCGATGATGTGGATGTTGTTGCGGGCGCCGTAGATATAGGGCGCCATCTTCGGGTTCCAGCGGTGGGTCTGGTGGCCGAAGTGAATGCCAGCTTCCAAAAGCTGGCGCATGCTGAAATCAGGCAGAGCCATTCTCATTTTCCTTTCCGGTTAGCCTCCACGGACACAGGCATTTTCGGACGAAGTCCTCGACGCCACCGGAGGTTTCAGCCGGATTTCTCCCGGGCAGACACCAAAGTCCGTGTGTGGAATGAGCGCGCATATAGAGGGGAAGTGCTCCAAACGCAAGCGCAACGACGCATTGCGGCGCGCCTGCGGCGATCCGCGCGTGCCCTCAACGCTTTATCTTACCCTTTGGCACCCTCACCCGCCGGAAGATCGCGACGATCTCTTCACGATTGCACTCGATGGCACCGAGCCGCACCGCGCGGTCGCGCTCGAAACCGGTTATGTCATAATGCGGCGCCGATGTCTTCGGCGGCCCCTGGTAGGATGAGCGCTTGATGCCGAGTTGCGCGGCGAAACGATGCAGTTCATCGGTGTCGTCGGCCATCAGATGGCACCAGCGATGGCCAACCCATTTCCAGATCGCCGCGTCGACATAGACCGCCATGAGGCTCGCCGCATTCCTTCTTCCGCCGACCGGTACCGGCGACGAGCGATGATAGAAGGGATTCGCACAGAAGATGAAGCGGCCGGCGGCCTCGAGAAGATGAGAAGCCGCCGCGACGCTTTCAAGCCGTGGACCGCGACGGCGCTGCGTCGACGCAAATCGAAGTTTATTTCGTCGGGCAGGCCTTCGTCTGGTCGAAAAGCGACAGATTGACCAGCTTGCCGGTCATGGAGAAATCGCCATAGTCCATGGTTAGATCGCGGGTGATGCCGTTCTCGTGCAGCTTGAAGCTGATCCGGTATTCCGGCGTCTCTTCTCCGTTCTTGGCACTGTCGTCGAAATAGGCGATGTCGACCGGCCAGTATTTGTCGGTGGCAAGCTTGGCCAGCGCCGGCGCTTCCGGATCGGCCTTGTCGGCATCGGTCCTCTTGCCGACGACGACGGTGGTGGACATCACCTTGTTGGCGTCCTCGGAGCCGTCGAACAGATTGGTTTGATAGAAGTTTTCACCTTTCTCGGCCTTGTCTATCAATTCGACCAGATGCTGGGTCGGAAACTGGGTGGCGGCAAGTTCCAGGCTGCTCTTCTCGGGCTTGTCGATGTCGACCTTTAGCCCTTGCGTTTCTTTCGTGGCGACACCCTTGACCTCCTTGTCGAGGTTCTGGTCGACGAAGGATTTGGTCACGAACGAGAAGGTCTTGCCTTCGGCGTCTTCGAACGTCGTCGTCTGCTGGTCGGTCAGCTTGGTGTTGTCGCTGGTGGCAATCTGGGTGACAAAGCGGAATTTCACCGTATAGCCTTCGCAGGCCGAGCCGTTGAATTCATAGACCATGCGGCCGGTAATGCCGGTGATCCCGGAGCGGTCGTCCGCCTTCTTGAGCGTAAGGTCGTAAACGGCGCGATGCGCCTGCAGCGCCGGCACGGCGAAAGCGGGACCTATCGAAAAGACCGCCGGCAACAGGACGGCATGGAATACAAGGCGCGTTGCGCGCATGAGAGGCTCCGATCATCGCGGCTGATGGCAGGCCGCAGGGAAAGATGGTCCAGCTTAAAAAAAGTCGTGGCGGAAGCGAGGCAAAAATAGCAATTTCGGCCCGGCCGGCGCGGCACCTTCCAGCAATAGGGAAAAGCAATGAGTGAAACAATCGAAAAGCGGCTAAGCGACCTCGGGGTCACCATTCCCGCGGCCGCGGCGCCTGCCGCCAACTACGTGCCCTATTGCAGGACCGGAAACCTGCTTTTCACCGCCGGACAGTTGCCGCTCAAGGACGGCAAGCTGCAGGCGAGCGGACTGCTTGGCCTGGACGTCGACACAGCAACCGGCAAGGAAGCGGCAAAATACTGCGCGATCAACATTCTGGCGCAGGCCAAGGCGGCACTTGGCGATCTCGAGAAGATACGCCGGCTGGTCAAGATCACCGTCTTCGTCGCCTCGGCGCCGGATTTCCTCGAGCAGCATCTGGTCGCAAACGGCGCCTCCGATTTCCTGGTGGCGGCGCTCGGCGAGCGCGGCAAGCATGCCCGTTCCGCCGTCGGCACGGCTTCGCTGCCGCTTAATGCCGCGGTGGAAATCGAAGCGATCTTCGAAGTCGAGTGAGCGAGCCTGACATGACCGACCTTTCCTGGCTGATTGCCCGGCCTGTCGCCCATCGCGGCTTTCACGACATGAACAAGACGCGCTGGGAAAACACCCTCTCCGCCTTTGCCGCCGCGGCCGAACGCGGCTATGCCATCGAATGCGACGTGCACCTGTCGTCGGACGGAGTTCCCGTCATTATCCATGATGGCGACTTGCAGCGGCTGACTGGGCACGACGGTTTCGTCTGGCAGCGCACGGCGGCCGAACTGGCAGCGCTCAAGGTCGGCGGCACGTCTGATCATGTGCCGACGCTGCGCGAGGCGCTCGATCTGATCGACGGGCGGGTGCCGCTGGTGGTCGAACTAAAAGGCGTGGCTGGATACGACAATGGCCTTGTGGCGAGCGTCGGTAGGCTGCTCAAGCGCTACAAAGGCAAGGTGGCGATCATGTCGTTCGACCACTGGCTGATCCGCGATTTCGCCAGGGATGCGCCGGGCATCCCGGCTGGATTGACCGCCTATGGCAAAGACGACAGGCTGATCGAAGCGCATTTCGCCATGCTGGCGCATCAGATCGCCTTCACCTCCTACGCAGCGGGCGACCTGCCGAATCCATTCGTCAGCTTTGTCCGTGAACGGCTCAAAATGCCGGTCATCACCTGGACGGTGCATGACCAGCCGGCGGTCGATCTTACATTCAAATATGCGGACCAGATGACGTTCGAAGGGTTCGAGCCCGATCTGGTCAAGGTCGCTTGATATGGGTGCCTAGAACGTGACTTGTAGCGGTCCGGATGGAGCTTAAATAAGCCTCATGGATCAGGGCGACGACGGCGACGGGCAAACGGTTGATGCGGAGTATGCGATCCGCATTGCGGCGGGCATCGGCGCCTTCACCTGCGAAGAGTGGGACGGTTTCGCCGGGACCACGCGCAGTGATGCCGAAAACGGTTATAACCCCCTCGTTTCATATGCTTTCCTGAGCGCACTCGAGGATTCCGGCTGCGCCGTGCGGCGCACTGGCTGGCAAGGTCATCATCTCAGGCTGGAGAATGGTCAAGGCACGCTGCTCGGCGCGGTCCCTTGCTATCTCAAGTCACACAGCCAGGGCGAATATGTGTTCGATCACGGCTGGTCGGATGCCTTCGAGCGCGCCGGCGGCCGTTATTATCCCAAGCTGCAATGCTCGGTACCGTTCACGCCGGTCACCGGCCCTCGCCTGCTGGTGAGCAGGGGCCAGCATTCCGGCACCGTCAAGGCCGGGCTCGCCGCGGGATTGAAGGCAGTGGCGGAAAAGCTCGGCGTCTCTTCCGCGCATGTCACCTTCGCGCAGGAGAGCGACGTGGACGTGCTGGAGGCGGCGGGCTTCCTGCATCGCACCGACCAGCAGTTCCACTTCGTCAACGAGGGCTTCTCGACCTATGACGATTTCCTCGCCACGCTGGCCTCCCGCAAGCGCAAGGCCATGAAGAAGGAGCGCCGCGAGGCGCTTGCCGACGGCATCTCCATCGACTGGCTTACCGGCAAGGACCTTACAGAACGGGCCTGGGACGATTTCTTCGCCTTCTACATGGACACCGGCAGCCGCAAATGGGGCCGGCCCTATCTGAACCGGGAATTCTTCTCGCTGATCGGCGAGCGCATGGCCGAGGACATCCTGCTGGTGATGGCCAGGCGCAACGGCCGCTACATTGCCGGCGCTATCAACTTCATCGGCTCCGATGCGCTCTACGGCCGCAACTGGGGCTGCATCGAGGATCATCCGTTCCTGCATTTCGAGGTCTGCTATCACCAGGCCATCGACTTCGCCATCGAACGCAAGCTGAAGGTGGTCGAGGCGGGCGCACAGGGCGAACACAAGCTGGCGCGAGGCTACCGGCCGGTGATCATGCATTCCGCGCATTACATCGCCCATCCCGGCCTGCGCAACGCCGTCGCCGACTATCTCAGGCGCGAACGGCGCGAGGTGGAACGCATGAGCGAATATCTCGAAGAACACACGCCATTCCGCAAGGATCTGGAGGAGTAGGCCATCCCGCGGGGCAGGAGCATATGTCAGGTTCGGCATACCTGGGTTGGCAGTGCACGCCTGTCGAGATCGGCTTCATCGATCTCGCCTGATCGTCTTGCCGCTCACGAAAGGCTTCGCTACACCAATCAGCGAGGCACAATCCGGAGCGTTCGCCATGGCCGAAACCGCTTATGACACCGACAACATCTTTGCCAAGATCCTGCGCGGTGAAATTCCCTCGCATCGCGTCTACGAGGATGAAGCGGTCGTTGCCTTCATGGATGTGATGCCGCAGGGGCCGGGCCATACGCTGGTGGTGCCGAAGGCGCCGTCGCGTAATCTGCTCGACGCCGATCCGGCAACGTTCGGCCCGCTTTTCACGGTCGTGCAGAAGGTGGCGGTCGCCGTCCGCAAGGCATTCAAGGCCGATGGCGTCACCGTGATGCAGTTCAACGAGCCGGCCTCCGGGCAGACCGTCTATCACCTTCACGTCCACGTCATTCCGCGCTTCGAAGGCATCGCGCTGAAGCCGCATACGGGCCAGATGGAGAAACCCGAGGTGCTGGCCGAGAATGCCGGCCGGATAAAGGCGGCCATGCCACTATCCTGACGCCTGGCTTTCAGTTGCCCCATTGCGGCCGTCTGGGGAAGTTGCGCATCGAAAACGATGAACCCGAGCCGCCAGCATATCAGCGTGATCGCCATTCCGCTGAACATCTACCAAATTGTGCCCGCCGTGGACGACGATCGCGCCGCGCGGCCGAGATTCCCCCATCGCCGGCTGAGAGCACGCGATCAGGATAGCTTGTCCCTGGAGAATGCCGACAGCCTCTCAAACGCCGTCGGAGGCTCCACATTTTGCCTGAGCCGCCCGCGGATCGCATCCGCACATTGTGCTGGCGTCAGCAGCGATGTGTCGACTTCCAGATCATACACGCCAGGCCGGTGTACCTCCTCCTGCCACAGGCGCACCGCCAACGGCATGGGGTCGTCGGGCGATCCCGTCACATATCCCCTCCCCGCCGGACTGTCGGCGCGCCTCTGCATGATGATTTCGATCGGGCAGCGGACACCGACAAACAGAACCGGCAAGCCTGCGAGGCGCCGGGCGCAATCGACAAGGCAATCAAGGGGTCGCGAATAGCTGTCGTGATGACCGAGATCGGCCACGACATTCAACCCCACTCGGCTGTGGGCGGCGATCGATTCGTAGAGCGCGGCGTAGAACCTCGGCACGAGACCCTCGATATCCGGGCGCTCGCCGCCGGGCCGCAAACCTATGCCCGGGCGACAGCGCAGCGGCGTGACCTGCTCATAGGTGTCGACCCCCAGGTTCATCCATGGGCCCTCGAAGCTCTCCTGAACTGCCTGGACGATGCTCGATTTCCCCGATCGCGGTGCGCCGTTGAGGATGATGATCTGGCCTGGTCCGGACATAAAATTCCCCATCCCATGGAAATGAACGCACGCAGCCATCTGGCGAACGGCTGTTGTTCGCAATGCTGCTGTAATCCTGACGGATGACAAGGCACCGGCGAGACGTGGACGTGCAATGCGGGTTCTGTTGATCGAGGACGAAAGAGAAATGGCTGACGCGCTCACCAGGGCGCTTGGCAAACAAGGCGTCGTCGTCGATCACACCATGCTGCTTGGCGATGCTATCGAACTGTCGTGCCAGCACGTCTATGAGGGCAATCCTGCTCGACCGAACATTGCCGGATGGAGAGGGACTGAGCTTCATTCCCAGGCTGCGGGCGGCAGGTGTCGATGCGCCGGTGATCGTCCTGACGGCCCGCAACGAGCCGAAAGAGCGCATTGAGGGGCTCGATGCCGGCGCCGACGACTATCTGGGCAAACCCTTCCTGATCGATGAACTGATGGCGCGGCTGCGGGCGGTGTTGCGCAGGAGCCGCGGATTACCGTTGGCATGGTCACCATCGACCCGCTGAATTTCAGCGTGACGGTCGGGTCCAGCCCCGTCGATACCGAGACGCGAACTGTCCGTCCTGCCCGCCCTGGCAAAGCGGCGCGGAAAGACTGTCATCCGCTCCACGCTGGAAGAAGCCGTCTACAAATACGAGGACGAGATCCAGTCCAACGCCATCGACGCCCATATTTCGCGTCTGCGCAAAAGGCTGACGGATGCCGGTGCCTGGATGGCCATCCACAACGTCAGGGGCGTCGCCGTGCTGCCGGTTCCATTCCGCGCCTTCCCCTGGGTTTTGGAGGGCTCGCGGTCGAGGCGGAGGCACTTGACCGGAACGGCATCCAACGCGCTGCCATGGTCTGGTCCCGTGGAGCGAACTCCTTCACCAACGAGGCCATGGTCTCAGAAATCGGAGATGCGTACAGTCTGGGCGCTACTTTCGGAAACGACTTTTCGCGCATGCTCGTCACCGGCAAGGCGCCGTCGGGATTGCATATCTCGATACCGTCAGGCCAACGCATAAAATCGTTCCTCGGCGGCAAGCCGAAATACGCGGCCTGCGAGGTCTTTGGCCGCGCGCCCGGCCTGTTCGGCATGGTCGGCGCCAACGTGGGAGCACCACCGTCCTGGACGGACAAATCAGCCAAAACCCGCCCAACGCCGCTTGCTGTCCAGGGGCCGACAGCAGCGCTTCAGTGATCGTCGCTTTGTGCCAATGAAAAAGCCCCGTCTCCGGGGCTTTTTCGAGGGAGTGACTATCAGCTCTTGCGCGGCAGTTGCGGCACCAGGCTGCGCTTGCCACCGTCCTTGCCCTTGGGCTCGGGCTTCTGCGCGACGGCCTTCTTGGCCGCCGGCTTCTTGGCCACTGCCTTGCGCGGCTTGGGGGCGTCTTCCGGTTCTTCCTTCTTGGGCTTCACCGGTGCCTCGTCGGCGAGCGATTCGAGCTTCAGGCCGGTCTCGCCGGTTTCCTTCTTCTCGACGCTGACGCGCACCGTGCCACCCTTCTTGAGCTTTCCGAACAGCACTTCGTCTGCCAGCGGCTTCTTGATGTGCTCCTGGATGACGCGGCCGAGCGGACGCGCACCCATGCGCTCGTCATAGCCCTTGTCGGCGAGCCAGGCGATCGCATCCGGCGACAGGTCGAAGGTGACGCCACGCTCGGAGAGCTGGGCCTCCAGTTGCATGACGAACTTCTGCACCACCTGATGGATAACCGGCACCGGCAGCGAGCCGAACGGGATGATCGCATCGAGACGATTGCGGAACTCCGGCGTGAACAGCCGGTTGATCGCCTCGACATCGTCGCCTTCGCGCTTGGTCGACCCGAAACCGATCGCCGCGCGCTGCGCATCCGACGCGCCCGCATTGGTGGTCATGATCAGGATCACATTGCGGAAGTCGATCTGCTTGCCGTTGTGGTCGGTCAGCTTGCCATGGTCCATCACCTGCAACAGGATGTTGAACAGGTCCGGATGCGCCTTCTCGACTTCGTCCAGCAGCAGCACGCAATGCGGATGCTGGTCGACGCCGTCGGTCAAAAGGCCGCCCTGATCGAAACCGACATAGCCGGGAGGCGCGCCGATCAACCGAGAGACCGTGTGGCGTTCCATATATTCCGACATGTCGAAACGGATCAGCTCGACGCCGAGCGAAGCGGCCAATTGCTTGGCGACTTCGGTCTTGCCGACGCCGGTCGGACCCGAGAACAGATAGGAGCCGATCGGCTTCTCCGGTTCGCGCAGGCCGGCACGCGCCAGCTTGATCGCCGAGGTCAGCGCGGTGATCGCAGTGTCCTGGCCGTAGACGACGCGCTTCAGCTCGATGTCGAGACCCTGCAGCACCTTCTCGTCATCGGCCGAAACAGTCTTCGGCGGGATGCGCGCCATGGTGGCGATCGTCGCTTCGATCTCCTTGATGCCGATGGTCTTCTTGCGCTTGGCCTCCGGCACCAGCATCTGCGAGGCGCCGGTCTCGTCGATCACGTCGATCGCCTTATCCGGCAGCTTGCGGTCGTTGATGTAGCGCGCCGACAGCTCAACCGAAGCCTTGATGGCTTCCGTCGTGTAGCGGACCTTGTGGAACTCCTCGAAATAGGGCTTCAGGCCCTTCATGATCTCGATGGCGTCCTCGATGGTCGGCTCGTTGACGTCGATCTTCTGGAAGCGACGTACGAGCGCGCGGTCCTTCTCAAAGAACTGGCGGAACTCCTTGTAGGTTGTCGAACCGATGCAGCGGATCGCACCCGAAGACAGTGCCGGCTTCAACAGGTTCGACGCATCCATGGCGCCGCCCGACGTCGCGCCGGCGCCAATGACGGTGTGGATCTCGTCGATGAACAGCACAGCGCCCGGATAATCCTCGAGCTCCTTGACGACCTGCTTCAGTCGCTCCTCGAAATCGCCGCGATAGCGCGTGCCGGCCAAAAGCGTGCCCATGTCGAGCGCGAAGATGGTGGCGTTGTGCAAGACTTCCGGAACATCACCCTCGACGATGCGCTTGGCGAGGCCCTCGGCGATCGCCGTCTTGCCGACGCCGGGATCGCCGACATAAAGCGGATTGTTCTTGGAACGGCGGCACAGCACCTGGATGGTGCGGTTGATCTCGGACTCGCGCCCGATCAGCGGATCGATCTTGCCGGCCTTGGCCTTGTTGTTGAGATTGACGCAATAAGCGGTCAGCGCGTCCTGCTGCTGCTTCTTCTTGCCGCCTTCCTCTTGCGGCTCGGCGCCGTTCGCGCCACCCTGCTCGTCATCGGCGCCGCGCGGCGAACGCGTCTCCGACGCGCCCGGACGTTTGGCGATGCCGTGCGAGATGTAGTTGACCGCGTCGTAACGGGTCATCTGCTGTTCCTGCAGGAAATAGGCGGCATGGCTCTCGCGCTCGGCGAAGATGGCGACGAGCACGTTGGCGCCGGAGACCTCTTCGCGGCCGGACGACTGCACATGGATCACCGCACGCTGAATGACGCGCTGGAAGCCGGCGGTCGGCTTGGAATCCTCGTCATAGCCGGTAACCAGATTGTCGAGCTCGGTGTCGATATAGGTGAGAACAGTGTGCTTCAACTCGTCGAGATCGACATTGCAGGCGCGCATGACGGCGGCCGCCTCGGTGTCGTCGATCAGGGCGAGCAGCAGATGTTCAAGGGTTGCATATTCATGGTGCCGCTCGTTGGCGAGCGTCAGCGCTTGGTGAAGCGCCTTTTCCAGGCCTTGGGAGAAAGCCGGCATGTTACCTCACTTCTTCTCCATCACGCATTGCAGCGGATGCTGATTTTGTCGGGCGAAATCCATGACCTGGGACACTTTGGTCTCGGCCACCTCGAATGTATAGACCCCGCACTCGCCCACTCCATGATTGTGAACATGAAGCATGATGCGTGTGGCGGCTTCGCGGTCCTTCTGGAAAAAACGTTCCAGCACGTGAACCACGAACTCCATCGGTGTGTAGTCGTCGTTCAGGATGAGGACCCGATAGAGGCTGGGTTTCTTGGTCTTGGTCTTTGTGCGCGTGATGACCGCCGTGCCGCGGCCGGCCTCATTGCCGTCGCCGCTGCCGTTCTGCATCCGTGCCCTGGTGGCAGTCAAACCGATCGTCACGTAATCCTGCCTCTTTCGAATCCTCATGCGAGTTCGACATGTAGGTGTTCGATGGACGATTTTAAGCCCTTCTGGTTAGCTGACAATATGGCTAGGTGCCCAACTTGGCGGATTTTCGCAATCGTGAAGGCGAGCCAGGCCCCTGATCGGAAATTGACATGAAAAAACCCGGCCACGCTGGCGCGGCCGGGCTCTGTCTTGGCCCAATGGGCCCAGATCTCGTACTGCCGAACGAAATTACTTCGCCTTGGCAACGATCGATTCGAACGGCTTGTAGGCTTCCTTGGCGAGTTCGGCATAGAGGTCGCCGATCTTGGTGGCCTCGGCGACGAACGCCTCATAGGACTGCTTGGCATAGTCGGACTGGACCTCGATCGCCTTGTCGAGCGACTTGGCCGAAACAATCTTCTCGAAAGCGGCGCTGCCGGCTTCGAAGCTCTTCTTGGTGTATTCGCCGGCCTCGGCCGCAATTGCCTGCGCGCCCTTGGACAAAGAGGCGAAGCTCTTCAAGCCGGTGTCGGCGAACTCTTTGCCGTATTTGCTGAAGTCCTCATAGGTCTGCGTCATTTCAATTCTCCCTGGACGGTTGATGCGCCCTGCCCCGAGCGCCTTGTGCAATGCACTCGAATATATTGTGCGACGCACAAAAGTCAAGAAATCGCCAGCTTCCGTCCTAGCCGGTGTGGGCAATGGCTAAAATTCGAATAAACAGAGGCTCAAACCACCAGAAAATGGTGAACGCGGCGGTTACCATAAACGGATTGGTAACGCTGCCCCGATAGCTTGCCCGGAAGTGAGGCAGGATCCCTTTGCCGCCTCCAGCGCAACAAGAAATTCAAAGGAACTATCAGTGCGTCAGGCGTTGTCGGGCATCGTTTCCAAATCCGCGTCCCCTTTCAAAACGGTCATGATCATCGCCGTGGCGATGACCATCGTCGTTGCAAGTGCGGCCCCGTCGCTCGCCGCGAAGTCCGCGGCCATCGTGGTCGACGCCAAGACCGGCAAGGTGCTCTACTCCTCGGATGCCAACGCC
The DNA here is from genome assembly GCF_006440475.1 of Mesorhizobium sp. B2-6-1. NCBI lineage: Bacteria > Pseudomonadati > Pseudomonadota > Alphaproteobacteria > Hyphomicrobiales > Phyllobacteriaceae > Mesorhizobium > Mesorhizobium sp. B2-6-1. The sequence continues at coordinate 135,147 of NZ_VFUH01000005.1, read as the reverse complement.
CGGCGTTATCCCGCCTCGCTCACCAAGATGATGACGCTTTATTTGACTTTCGAGGCTCTGGCCAAGGGCAAGATCAGCCGGAACTCGCCGGTCGTCTTCTCGGCTCATGCCGCGGCAGAGCCGCCGACGAAGCTCGGCGTGAAGCCGGGCGGATCGGTGGCGGTCGAGACCGCCATCCTGTCGATGGTGACCAAATCGGCCAATGATTCGGCCACCGCGCTCGGCGAAATGCTCGGCGGCAACGAGACCAACTTCGCCCGCATGATGACTGCCAAGGCGCGGCAGCTCGGTATGAACGGCACCGTGTTCCGCAACGCCAACGGCTTGCCCGATCCCGGCCAGTTCACCACTGCGCGCGACATGGCAACGCTCGGCATCGCGCTGCGCGAACATTTCCCGCAATATTACGGCTATTTCTCGCAGCGCTCCTTCCTCTATGGCCGCCAGCGCATCAACGGCCACAACCGCCTGCTTGGACGCATCAAGGGCGTCGACGGCATCAAGACCGGCTACACCCGCGCTTCGGGCTTCAACCTGGTTTCGTCGGTTTCCGACGGCAACCGTCGCATTGTCGGCGTGGTCATGGGCGGCACCTCGGGCAGCAGCCGCGACAATCAGATGGCGGCCCTGATCAACACCTATCTGCCGCGGGCATCGACCCGAGGCGGCGGCGATCTGGTCGCCAAGGCCGATAGCGGCAACCCGGTGACGGCATTGGCCAAGGTGCTGTTGCCCAAGCACGACGCACCGACTCCGGATGAGAAGCCGATGGCGGTGGCCAGCGCCGATGACGCGGACGAGGCCGTTGCCGACGACGCGACGGTAGCCCAGGGCGACAGCGAGGACGCCGACGATAACGCAGCCGAAGAAACCAAAGTGGTTGTTCCGGCAAAGAAGGTGAAGACGGTTATCGTCTCCGCCCCCAAGGTCGCCACGGCACAGGTGGTGTCCGCTTATGCCGAGCCCGCGCCGGCCGTCGACCCGGTCAATACCGCGTCGGTGCCGTCGGGTTGGGCCATTCAGGTCGCCTCGTCGCCGAAACAGTCCGAAGCCCAGGCCTTCCTCGACAAGACCACCAAGCAGGCGCCCAAGGCGCTGGCAGATGCCTCCGGCTTCACCGTCGCCTTCGACAAGGACGGCGTCACGTACTACCGCGCCCGCTTCGGCGGCTTCGGTTCCAAGACCGCGGCCTGGAAGGCCTGCACCGCCCTCAAGAAGAAGAAAATCGAGTGCTACGCCGTCCAGCAGTAGGGACGGCGTAGAAGATATCTCCCGGAAAATTTCTGCGTCGAAGGAGACTAGTTGTGATTGGAGAGCAAGACGTCCTTGGCTTCGTTGATCCGCGCCGCCAGGAAAGACGTGCCGCCGATATCGGGGTGCAGGCGTTGCATCAGGCGGCGGTGCGCCTTGCGGACATCCGCCGCGGCGGCCCCCGCTTCAAGACCAAGGACCTTGTAGGCCTCCTCCTTAGTCATGGCGCCCGGACCTGGCGCAATACCCAGCCCTTCGCCACTGTGCGCCTCAGCGTTTTTGCGCCAGACGGGAAATCTGCCGTCAAGATACGTCTCTAGCAGTTGCCGGCTCTCCGGGTCACCGGAGAGTTCGCGAAACAGCTGCAGCAATTCGGCTTTGCCCATCGCACCAAGCATCTTGCCTTCATGGCGGCCTGCCAGGACAAGGCCTTCAAGGCCTCCTGTATCGTGATCGAGGTCCATTTCCAGCGCCGCTGTGCGTACGGTCGAGCGTCTCCGCGCCGGCATCACGGCTCGCCGGTTCAGCCGCATCGAGCCGTACCAGGCGATCGCTGCGAGCAGGATGATGCCGCCGAGACCGCCGCGCCCGACCAGCAGCACGGCGCCCCCGACCAACGCCAGCAAAACCGGCCCAACCTTCCTCATGTCGCCTGCAAGCCTGCTCGGGTCGGCCCGCACGAAAGCCGTTGCCAGGCCCATCAGCACCAGCAGCAATGCGACGACAGCGATGATCGCGCCTACCATATTCCACTGCCCCGTGAATGCCTGGCGATCGGCCGGTTTTCCAGACTATTCCTGAACACGAGCATGCCGCCACCGGGTGTTATTTCTGCGCCGCAATCATGACCTTGCGCGACACATGGTCCGCATCCCACCACGCCGCGGCGCGATGTGGTCGGCGCGAATGCGTCAGATATCGAAACCGGATGGTTCCTATCGCTCATGATTTTCAAGATGTGGCGTTGTCGCGACGCTTGCAAGTCCAACGGACAGCAACATTGAGGGCCAGCAACCGCAGTCCGCCTATACGGGCCGACCATGCCGCCAGATTGCCCCGGAGCAAGCTAACTGGCGGCTCGGAGAAAGCCAATGGGCGGCTCGGAACAAGCCGATTGTGACTTAGAGCAGGCCGAGATCGGCGAGCTCGCGCCGGAGTTTCGGCGGCATTTCGACCTGCCCCGGCTTGCCCTTGCCAAGATCGGCAGGTGCATCCGATGGCTTTAGATAGCGCCAGCCCTGAAAGGCGCGGCGCGGCTGCCAGTCGGTGCGCACCACTTGCGGATCCAGCATCAGATGGCAGCGGCCGATGCCCTCGTCATCAGTGAATGGCCGGATCTCGGTGATCAACTGCCGGCATTGCACACTTCCCTTGATCACCCAGTAGAGCGAGCCGCCGTCGGTAACCTCATCGGCGCGCGTCGGCACCATGCGGGTGGTGTGCCAATGCTCGGCCGGTTCGCCGGCACGGCGCCGCTCGTCGAGGCGGAACGCGATCCATTCTTCGAGATCCTCGACGCTGTCGCAGCCGACGCAGAGCTTTAGGAGGTTGAGAGCCATCGCCCAAGATTTAATCCGTCGCACGGATGCGTCAACGGCCTGAGCAAGTTCTCCACAGTGCCAGCGGGCTCAACACTCCACCACATTGACCGCCAGCCCGCCGAGGCTGGTCTCCTTGTACTTCTCGTTCATGTCGAGGCCGGTCTGGCGCATCGTCTCGATCGCGGCGTCCAGCGGCACGAAATGGGTGCCGTCGCCCTTGATGGCAAGCGAGGCGGCCGTCACCGCCTTGACCGCGCCCAGCGCATTGCGCTCGATGCAGGGCACCTGCACCAGCCCGCCGACCGGATCGCATGTCATGCCCAGATGGTGCTCCAGCGCGATCTCGGCGGCGTTCTCAACCTGTTCGGGCGTGCCGCCCATGACGGCGCACAGGCCGGCCGCCGCCATGGCCGAAGCCGAGCCCACCTCGCCCTGGCAGCCGACCTCGGCGCCGGAGATGGACGCATTGGACTTGATGATGCCGCCAACGGCGGCTGCCGTGAGCAGGAAATCGCGAATGCTGGGCTGGTCGGCCTCGGGATGGAAATGCAGCCAGTAGCGCAGCACCGCCGGCAGCGTCCCGGCCGCGCCGTTGGTCGGCGCGGTGACGACGCGCCCGCCGGCCGCATTCTCCTCGTTGACGGCCATGGCATAGATCGACAGCCAGTCATTGGCGAGCAGCGGATTGGGCCGGTTCTGCTGCCACTGCTCCTGCAGCTTGTCGTGCAATTGCCTGGCCCGGCGGCGCACCTTCAGCCCGCCCGGCATGATGCCGTCCTGCGACAGGCCGCGCTCGATGCAACTCTTCATGGCACCCCAGATGGCGTCGAGGCCGGCGTCGAGCTCATCGCGCGACATTTGTGTTTCCTCGTTGACCCGCTTCATCTCGGCAATGGAAAGGCCGCTCTTGCTAGCCATCTTCAGCATCTCGAGGGCGTTCTTGAAGGGATAAGGGACTTTTTTGCCTTCGGTCGTCACCGAACCCTTGGCTTTCATCCGCTGCAGCTCTTCTTCCGAAACCACGAAGCCGCCGCCGATCGAATAATAGATGCGCTTGAGCAGCAGGCGGTCGCCGGCATCATGGGCATAAAACGCCATGCCGTTGGCGTGGCCGGTGAGCGGCGTCTTGCGGTCGAGCACCAGGTCGCCGGCCGGATCGAAACGGTAGGAAGGATGACCAGGCGGTGAAATCAGCTTGTCGGCGGTGATGCGAGCGACAATGCCGTCCGCCTGGTCAGGGTCGACCGTCTGCGGCGTCTGCCCGGCAAGGCCGAGAATGACGGCACGGTCACTGCCATGGCCGATGCCGGTATAGGCGAGCGAGCCGTGCAGGCTGGCGCCGATGCGAGCGACCTTGGCGCCGGCCGGACGCGGCCAGTCGTCTCCGGCGATCTCGTCGAGGAAACGGCGGGCGGCCGTCATCGGTCCCATCGTGTGCGAACTCGATGGTCCGATGCCGATCTTGAACAGGTCGAAAACCGAAAGGAACACGCGCCACAATCTCCCGAAGCCGCTCTGGGACTACATATAGGAACTCCCGCGATGTTTCCGCTGTTTTGAACGGCGCGGCGCAGCGCCCGCCGACCTTGTTTGCTCCGGCAGCGACATGACCGTCGCTGCCGGCGGACGATCGAAGCAATCGCACTGGATGTGATAGGTTCCGCCAATGGGCGATTCCCTCGATCTTTCGACAGCCGATCTCGCGGCGTTGGCGTTCTTCCTCATTGCGTGGGTTTTGCATACGCTCGCCTCGGACGGTGTGCTGGTCAGCCGCATGTCCCTGACAACGGCGATGAATGCGCAGCGTCAAGCCTGGATGCACCGGATGGCCGAGCGTGAGATCCGCATCGTCGACACAGCCATCATGGGTGGCCTGCAGCAAGGCACCGCCTTCTTCGCCTCCAGTTCCCTGATCGCGCTTGGCGGCTGCTTTGCCTTGCTCGGTGCCTCCGACCGCGTCCTCGAGGTGTTAAGCACCCTGCCTCTGGGCGGCGCCTCGTCGCGCCCGGCTTTTCAGATCAAGGTGCTGGGACTGGTGCTGATCCTGGCGTTTTCGTTCTTCAAGTTCGGCTGGGCCTACCGTCTGTTCAACTATTGCTCGATCCTGATCGGTGCTGTGCCGATCCCGCATGGCGAAGCCTCGCGCAACCCGGTCACCGAAACGGCGGTGTGGAGGGCGGCGCAGATGAACATGCTGGCAGGCAAGCATTTCAACTCCGGCCTGCGCGGCGTGTTCTTTTCGATCGGCTATCTCGGCTGGTTCGTCGATCCGGTGGTGTTCGTGCTGTCGACGCTTCTGCTCCTGGCCGTTCTGGTGCGGCGCCAGTTCTTCTCGGCGGCGCGCCGCGCCGTGATCGGTCAGCCGCCAGGTGCGGGAAAAGGCTGATCGATACGGCCGGACAGCCAATAGGCGAACAGCCCTATCCATTCGCGGATCGCCATTGTGGCCGCCTGCAGCGCATCGGCCGGATTGTCGCGGAACAGGCCGATGCCTTCGCGTCCCGACGTTCGATAGTCGACCGGCCACGGGACGGTCACGAAGCCGGCCTTGTCGAACAGCGCCTTGGCGCGCGGCATATGGTAGGCCGAGGTGACCAGCAGCCAGGTTTCGCCCGGCTTCGGCGCTATCAAGGCGTTCGTGAAGACGGCATTCTCATAGGTGTTGCGAGATTTGCCCTCGAGGATCAGGCGCTCCGGCGCCACGCCGAGCGCGCCAAGCAGGCGCGGCGCGGTGGTGGCATCGCCCTCGCCTTCGAGGAACAATTCGCCATTGCCGCCGGAGACGACCACCTTGGCATCGGGAAAGCGCCGCGCCAGCACGGCCGTCTCGACCATCCGGTCGCCGCCGCTGTTCAGCTCATAACCGCCGCGCACCAGATTGATGCCGCCCTCGAAGCCGCCGCCGAGCACGACGATGCCATCGACTTTTTGCGGCAGCGGCGGGCGCGGAAAGCGTTCCTCCAGCGGGTTGAGCAGCAATGCGCCGAGCGAGGTCCAGGCCGAAAGCGCCAGAACCAAAAACGCCAGCACGCCGCCGGTGGCTGCCAGCCGCGGGCGGCCGAAAAATGCCGAGACCAGCCCCGCCAGCAGCAGGAAGATCGTCAGGTTGAGCGGCTGGATAAAGAACCAGAAGATTTTCGAAAGATAAAAGAACATCCCTCACCCCTTAGATGAGAAACGATCCTACCACCACTTCTCCGGCTGGAACGTTCCGGCCGCCTGCTCGATGACGGCAGCGGTCTGGAACAGCGTCTCTTCTTCGAACGGCCTGCCGATCAGTTGCAGGCCGAGCGGCAAGCCCTTGGGGTCTAGGCCGGCGGGCACCGCAATGCCCGGCAGGCCCGCCATGTTCACGGTGACGGTGAAGATGTCGTTCAGGTACATCTTCACCGGATCGGAAGCCATGTCCTCGTCTGCAATGCCGAAGGCGGCAGATGGCGTCGCCGGTGTCAGGATGACATCAACGCCGGCGGCAAAGACGTTCTCGAAGTCCCGCTTGATCAGATTGCGCACCTTCTGCGCCTGCAGATAGTAGGCGTCGTAATAGCCCGCCGACAGCACATAGGTGCCGATCATGATCCGGCGCTTGACCTCGCGGCCAAAGCCGGCGGCGCGGGTCTTCTCATACATCTCGACGATGTCCTTGCCCGGCACGCGAAGGCCGTAGCGGACGCCGTCATAGCGCGCAAGGTTGGACGAGGCTTCGGCGGGCGCCACGATGTAATAGGCCGGTAGCGCGTATTTGGTGTGCGGCAAGGAGATGTCGACGATCTCGGCGCCGGCATCCCTGAGCCAGGCAATGCCCTTCTGCCAAAGGGCCTCGATCTCCTCCGGCATGCCGTCGACGCGGTATTCCCGGGGAATGCCGACCTTCATACCCTTGATCGGCTTGCCGATCGCCGCCTCATAATCCGGCACAGGCCGGTCCACCGAGGTCGTGTCCTTCGGATCGACGGAGGCCATCGATTTGAGCAGGATCGCGGCATCGCGCACGTCGCGGGCGATCGGCCCGGCCTGGTCGAGCGACGAGGCGAAGGCGACGATACCCCAGCGCGAACAGCGGCCATAGGTCGGCTTGATGCCGACCGTGCCGGTGAACGCGGCCGGCTGGCGGATCGAGCCGCCAGTGTCGGTGGCCGTGGCGCCCGCGCACAGGAAAGCCGAGACGGCCGAGGCCGAGCCGCCCGACGAGCCACCCGGCACCAGCTGCGCATTGTCCAGGGTGCGCGCGGTCCTGGTGCCGCCGGCCGAAACGAAGCCGCCATCGCCCTGGTGCGTCGTCGGCATCACCATCGTGTCAACGCGCGAACGCCGCCACGGGTTGACCACCGGCCCGTAATAGGACGTCTCGTTGGACGAGCCCATGGCGAACTCGTCCATGTTGAGCTTGCCCAGCATGACCGCCCCGTCGGCCCACAGATTGGAGGTGACGGTCGATTCGTAATGCGGCTTGAAGCCGTCGAGCACATGGCTGCACGCTTGGGTGTGCACGCCCTCGGTGCCGAACAGGTCCTTGATGCCGAGCGGAATGCCTTCCAGCGCACCGCCCTCGCCTTTGACCAGCCTGGCGTCGGAGGCCTTGGCCATGTCGCGCGCCTTGTCCCCGGTTACCACGACATAGGCGTTGAGCGCCGGATTGGCGCGGTCGATCGCAGCGAGATAGGCGTCGGCAATCTCGGTCGCGGTGATTTCCTTGGCGCGCAGCTTGGCGCGGGCCTGCGAAATCGTCAGTCGGGTCAGGTCGCTCATCAGGCAAGGCTCTTTTCGTAAAATACCGACCACTCGGAATCGGGATAATCCAGCACCGGACCGCAACGCGAGAAGCCGGAACGTTCATAGACAGCCCAGGCGGCAGGATGGCGATCGCCCGTCTCCAGCACCAGACGCTTCAATCCTTCCTCGCGCGCCAGCGCTTCGACACGCTCCACGATCCTGGCGCCGATTTTCTGGCCGCGATGAGTGGGCCGCGTGTACATGCGCTTGACCTCGCCTATGGCACCGTCATGGCGCTTCAGCGCCCCGCAACCGATTGCAAGACCGTCGTCGCGGGCGACGAAGACCGTGGTGTCCCGGCCGGCCATCTGCTCGACGGTCAGATGATAGCAGTGTTCCGGCGGCGTCAGTTCGAGCAGCGTCTCGTTGAGCTCCGCGACCAAGCCGCGCACATCGTCCTGCAGCGGCGTCTCGATGGCGATTTCGATGGCCATCGGCCTATTACTCCACGACCTTCGGCACGAGGAAGAAGTTCTCTTCCGTGGCAGGCGCGTTGGCGACGATGTCGGCAGCCTTGTTGCCGTCGGTGACGACGTCCTGGCGCTTCTTCATCCCCATCGGAGTTACCGAAGTCATCGGCTCGACCCCGGAAACATCGACCTCGTTCAGCTGTTCGACGAAGCCCAGTATGGCATTCAGCTCGCCGGTCATGCGTTCGGCATCTTCCTCGCTCACCGCAATGCGGGCGAGACGCGCGACGCGCTTCACTGTCTTGACGTCAACGGACATGTTTGTGCCTCGGGAAACCAGCCCCGGCCTATAGCGGCGCCGCGCGCGGCGCGCAACATGTGCATGCCCACAATCGGGCAAATGGCCTCACGGCGGGGCCATGCCCTCGCACAGATAGTAGCTGCCGCTGTTGCCGCTCGCCTCGCTCTCGTCTTCGATGGGCCGGACGGAGACGAGATCGATCTGAGTCGGGCTCATCTGCGTCACCGAGAGCACGTCGGGAAAAACGTAGCCCGGCTCCTGGCAAATGGCCGTCACCGCCCAGCTCGGCGAGCGTGTCGCCTTGCTGATCTGCAAGAACTCGCAATTGTATTCGACCCCTTGCAGGCCATGGGCCGATAGCACGATGTTGCCGGCATCGATCAGCGTCTGCAGGGTGTCTTTCCTGGCCTGTGCGCAGAGCTCCTCGGACTTGAGGTATACCCCTTCAATGAAATCGTCCGCGGCAAGCGCCGGCGACGCCGCAAACAGCATCGAAACGCAAAGAGAGTTCCTCAAGCCCATGGTTTAATTCCGTTTTCAATTTATAGTGTGACCGCCTCGCCGATCCCAGGCACGACGACATTCACGCCCGAACCCTCCATTCCGGCGACGAATTTGTCGGGCGTCTGGTCGAGCAGGCCGAAAGTCGCATAGTGGCATGGCACGGCGACATCGAACTTGAAATAGCGGCGGCAGGCGAGAGCCGCGACAGCACCTCCCATGGTAAAGCGGTCGCCGACCGGCACCAGGCCGATCTTCGGCTCATGCAGCTCGTTGACCAGCGCCATGTCCGAGAAGATGTCGGTATCGCCCATGTGATAGAGCGTCTTGTCGTCCTGGAAATGCAGGACCAGCCCGCAGGGATTGCCCATATATATGCCGTCCCCATAGGACGAGGAATGCAATGCCTGGACAAAAGTCGTCGTGAACGGGCCGCAGTCCACCGTGCCACCGGTGTTGCCCTGGTTGATATTGTTCTGGTCGACGCCCTGGCCGCCGAGATAGCCGCAGACCTCGGGGTTGGCGACCAGCATCGCTCCGGTCTTCCTGAGGATCTCGAGCGCATCGCCGACATGGTCTCCGTGACCATGCGTCAAAAGCACATGGGTGACACCTTCGGCCGGGCCTTCCCAGCTTTTCTTCCAAAGCGGATTGCCGCTCAGGAACGGGTCCATCAGGATGCTTGCGCCCGCCACCTCGATCTTGAAGGCGGATTGTCCGTACCAAGTGAGTTTCATCAGCGAGTTCCTCGATTTTTGCTCCGCCGGAGGATAGAACGGCGTCAGCTCAAGAGCAAAGTGTTACGGCGTTCTCGCGTGTTCAAAACGCCGCGACGGCGCTGTCGGGTCAAAGGAAAACCGTTGGCTATCATTACCATCGAGGAATTGCCGGCACGGCTGGCCGGCGGCAGGACGCTTGCCGGGCTCGATCTCGGCGACAAGACGATCGGCGTCGCCGTTTCGGACCGTGGCTTTTCCTTCGCGCATCCGCGCCCGGTCATCATCCGACGGAAATTCTCGCTCGACGCGGCCGTGCTGCTGGATCTGCTGCAAAAGGAGAATGCCGGCGCGGTGGTGATTGGACTGCCGGTCAACATGGACGGCTCGGAAGGTCCGCGCGCGCAGAAATCGCGCGCCTTCGTACGCAACATGGCCGCCTTGAGCGACCTTCCCTTCCTGCTATGGGACGAGAGGCTGTCGACGGTAGCCGCTGAACGGACGCTGATCGAGATGGATTTTTCGCGCGCCAAACGCGCCGGCAAGATCGATTCGGCCGCCGCCGCCTTTATTCTGCAGGGAGTTTTGGACCGGCTTCGCTCGCTCGGTGCAGCCGCTCGAACTGCACCGGAACCGCCGGCCGCCTCCTGATCCAGCCGATGATTTCACGACGGCGGCGAAACGCCCAGATCGCCAGCAGCAGCAGGCCGTCGAATATACAGGCTCTTCCCACCATACCGGGAATGATTGCCGGGTCGATGCCGAGCATCTGGCCGTAGAGTTGGAAGACGAAATCATGCAACTGCCGGCTCAGCATGACGTAGCCGAAATTCATGTCGTTGAGCGACAGGTAGAACCAGCCCCAGAAAAGCGCCATCGGAGCCGCCCACAATGCGAAGATGTAACGCATCAGCGGCCTCCCTTCCGGGTCGGCTGGGGTCGGCCCGATATCAGCGAAAGCAGCGAATTGTGGGCTGCGGCCCTGGCCATGCTGTGCGCCGTGGCGTGGATTTCAACCTCATCCGATGTGGCCAGGGTGCGGCGCTCGGCAAGCATGGCGACATAGGAGGCCAGAAGTGCGGCCAATTGCACGGCGACGCCCAGGAACAGCCCGTTGATGCCTTGCGCCGCGCCTCCGACCAAGATCAGCGACAGCACGCCGGAAGCGCTGATGAAGGCGATGCGGGCAACGCTGTCGGCGCCCGGATTGCTGGCATTGTTGATCAGCGCCTCGACAAAAGCCCAGAAGAACAGCACCGCCACGACAAGCAGGGCCGTTGCCAGAGGCGCAACCACGACGACATTTTCGAGATCGACGAAGCGGGCGCTCTCGATCGTCACGCCCAGCACCCCAAGCGCCCCGGCCACGCCGCGGTTTCCATCGATGCAGATGATCGCCAGCAGGGCGAAAACGATCGTCCAGTGCAAGGCGAGAAAAGAGGTCAATACCTGTCGCATCGTGATTCCTGCTTCGACAGGAATGACAGTGGGCTTTGCCGCCAGCCCTCGCAACGGAAACCATTTGTTAAGGTTAACGGCGCGGGGGAATGACCAAGGCGTGGTCCATGGCTGCTGCTCAGGTGGTTGGCGGATAGAGCGTGTCGATGATCATGCGCGCATCATGGCGCGAATCGAGCATGCCGTAGGTGTTGCGCCACTGGCCCGCCAGCCGCGTCTCGACGAAGGCATCGGCGATCCGCCCTGCCCCCAACCGGCGCAATTCCGCCGCCGCCGCCGACAGCGCCAGTTGCTCCGTCAGCAGGCGGGCCGAGCCTTCGTCGGTCGCGGCGACCTGCATCGCCGCCTTCAGCACACCGATGGTGCCGCGTCCGCCCGCGCCCAGATCGCGATCTATGCCGGCAAGCACCTCCTCGAACAGGCCCGGCGCGCGGCCAAGCACACGCAGCACATCCAGCGCCATGACATTGCCCGACCCTTCCCAAATCGCATTGACCGGGGCTTCGCGATAGTAGCGGGCGAGCGGCGCCTCCTCGACATAGCCGTTGCCGCCGAGGCATTCCATCGCCTCGTAGAGCAGCGGCGGCGCGATCTTGCAGACCCAATATTTGACGACCGGCGTCATGGCGCGGGCAAAGGCCGCCTCGCCGCGATCGCTCGCCGCCTCGTCGAAGGAACGTGCCAGCCGGAACGACAGCGCCGTGGCAGCGGCGACGTCGAGCGCCATGTCGGCCAGCACGCGCTGCATCAGCGGCTGCTCGATCAGGCTGGTGCCGAACACCTGGCGATGGCGGGCGTGATGAACGGCTTCGGCCAGCCCCGCCCGCATGATCGCCGAAGACGCCACGGCGCAGTCGAGCCGGGTCAAGGTCACCATGTCCATGATCGTCTTCACGCCGGCGCCCGGCTCGCCGACCATCTCGCCGATCGCGTTGACGAACTCCACCTCGGAAGACGCATTCGACCGGTTGCCGAGCTTGTCCTTCAGGCGCTGGAAACGGAAGCCGTTGCCCGAGCCGTCGCCAAGGACGCGCGGCACGAGGAAGCACGACAATCCCTCCGGCGCCTGCGCCAGCACAAGGAAGGCATCCGACATCGGCGCCGACATGAACCATTTATGGCCGGTCAGGCGATAGAAGCCGCTGCCGACGCGCTCGGCCTTCGTCACATTGGCGCGCACATCCGTGCCGCCCTGTTTCTCGGTCATGCCCATGCCAAGCGTAAGCCCGGTCTTCTCGACCGGCGGCTTTTGGCTCTGGTCGTATTTGCGCGTCGTCACGCGCGGCGCCCACTCGCGGAACAGTTTCGGGCTCGCCATCAGCGCCGCCAGCGAAGCGCTGGTCATGGTGATGGGACACAGATGTCCGGTCTCGAGTTCGGCCGTCAGGTAGAACCGGGCCGCGCGCACCTGATGGCGGCGGCCGATCTCGGCGTCGCCGTTCTCCCAGACCGAGGAGTGCAGCCCGTTGGCGACGGAACGGCGCATCAAGGCGTGATAGGCGGGGTGAAACTCGACCAGATCAATGCGCCGGCCCTGGCGATCATGCGTCCTGAGCCTCGGCGTTTCGACATTGGCGAGGCGGGCCAGTTCCTGGGCCTCCTGCGTCAACACGAAGCGGCCGAGCCCGTCGAGATCCTTGCGCACCGGATCGGAAAAGCGCTCGGCAAGCTGGATCAGCAACGGATCGCCCCGCCAGGCGTTGCCGCCTGTCAGCGGCGGCGGCTGGTTCGTCACGTCGTCGGTCACGCTTCATCCTTACTGCCAGGCGGCTACGAATCCGGAGCCATCGGCTAGATATAGCCCAAGGCGCGCGACGAAAATACCGGGGAGAACAGCCGCAATCCAAAGCTGGCGCTTGCAGCCATGGAACGTCCACCCTATAGCAGCCCCTTGAGATGACCGACGCTTCGTCCCTGCCACTCTATCCCCACCGCCATCTTCTGGGCATCCGCGATCTTTCCCCCGCCGACATCGAGCTTCTGCTCGACAGGGCGGACCGGGCTGTCGCGATCTCGCGGCAATCCGAGAAGAAAACCTCGACACTGCGCGGCCGCACCCAGATCAACCTTTTCTACGAAGCCTCGACGCGGACGCAGTCGTCGTTCGAACTGGCCGGAAAGCGTCTCGGCGCCGACGTCATGAACATGTCGGTGGCGAGTTCCTCGGTGAAGAAGGGCGAGACGCTCATCGACACGGCCATGACGCTGAACGCCATGCGGCCCGACATATTGATCATCCGCCACCAGTCGGCCGGTGCGGCCGCCCTCCTGGCGCAGAAGGTCGGCTGCTCCGTGGTCAATGCGGGGGACGGCGCGCACGAGCACCCCACACAGGCGCTGCTTGACGCGCTGACCATCCGTCGCGCCAAGGGTCCGCTGTCGAAACTGATCGTGGCGATCTGCGGCGACATCCTGCATTCGCGCGTCGCCCGCTCCAACATCATGCTGCTCAATGCGCTCGGCGCGCAGGTGCGCGTCGTCGCACCCTCGACGCTGCTGCCTGCGGGCATCGACAGGATGGGTGTGATCGTCACCGGCTCAATGGCCGAGGGCCTGAAAGATGCCGACGTGGTGATGATGCTGCGCCTGCAGCGCGAGCGAATGGAAGGCGCCTTCGTGCCTTCGGTGCGCGAATATTTCCGCTATTTCGGCCTCGACGCCGAGAAGCTGAAGGCCGCGAAAGACGATGCGCTGGTGATGCATCCGGGCCCGATGAACCGTGGCGTCGAGATCGCTTCGGAAATCGCCGACGGCCCGCAGAGCGTCATCCAGGAACAGGTCGAGATGGGCGTCGCCGTGCGCATGGCGGTGATGGAAGCGCTGCTCGATCCGCGCCGCAACCATGAGGGCCGCGGCGCATGACCATTACGGTGTTCGAGCGCGCCCGCATCATCGACCCCTCGCGCGGCGTAGACGAGACCGGGACGGTCATCGTCGACGGGAAGAAGATAGCCGCCGCCGGCAAGGCTGCGCTGAACCAGGGGGCGCCCGAGGGCGCCACCATCATCGACTGCGCCGGCAAGGCGGTCATTCCAGGCCTGATCGACGGCCGCGTCTTCATCGGCGAACCGGGCGGAGAACATCGCGAAACGATCGCGTCGGCAAGTGTCGCCGCGGCTGCCGGCGGCGTCACCTCGATCGTCATGATGCCCGATACCGATCCGGTCATCGACAATGTGGCCCTGGTCGAATTCGTGCTGCGCACCGCCAAGGACACGGCAATCGTGAATATTTTCCCGGCCGCAGCCATCACCAAGGGCCTCGACGGCCGCGAGATGACCGAATTCGGGCTGCTGCGCGAGGCCGGCGCCGCCGCCTTCACCGACGGCCGCCACACCATATCAAGCGCGCTGGTGATGCGCCGGGCGCTGACTTATGCCCGCGATTTCGGCGCAACCATCGTGCACGAAACCCAGGATGCCGACCTCGCGTCGTCGGGCGTGATGAACGAGGGACTCTACGCCAGCTGGCTGGGGCTTTCCGGCATTCCGCGTGAAGCCGAAACCATCCCGCTGGAGCGCGACCTTGCCCTGGCGCGCCTGACGCGCGGCTCCTACCACGCGGCAAAGATATCGACGGCGATGGCGGCGGCATCGGTGGCGCGCGCGAAGACCGACGGCGCGACCGTCACATCGGGCGTGTCGATCCACAATCTGTCACTCAACGAAAACGATGTCGGCGAATATCGCACCTTCTTCCGGTTGACCCCGCCGCTGCGCGCCGAGGAAGACCGCCTGGCGATGATCGAAGCGATCAGGGACGGCACGGTCGACATCATCGTCTCCTCGCACGATCCGCAGGACGTCGACACCAAGCGCCTGCCCTTCGCCGACGCCGCAGCCGGCGCCATTGGGCTCGAAACGTTGCTGGGCGCCGCCTTGCGGCTCTACCACAATGGCGACGTGCCGCTGCCGCGGCTGATCGAGACCTTGTCCACGGCGCCGGCAAGGCTGTTCGGCCTGCCTGGCGGCACGCTCAAGCCCGGCGCTGTCGCGGATCTTGCGCTTGTCGATCTGGATGAACCCTGGATCGTCAGCGAAAGCGGCATTCGCTCGCGCTCGAAGAACACCTGTTTCGAAGGCGCGCGCCTGCAAGGCAAGGTCTTGCAAACGCTGGTGGCGGGCCGCACAGTGTTCTCGGTCTGAGCTGGCGGCGGCGCATCGCGCCGAATTCAGCCCGTCAGGGGGAAATGCGGGGAACAATGACTTACAACCTGATCCCGGCGCTGGTGCTCGGCTATTTCTTGGGCTCGATTCCGTTCGGGCTTCTGCTGACCCGTGCGGCAGGGCTTGGCGACGTGCGCCAGATCGGCTCCGGCAACATCGGCGCGACAAATGTGCTACGCACCGGCAACAAGGGCCTTGCCGCGGCCACGCTGCTGCTCGACGCGCTGAAGGGCACGGCCGCGGTGCTGATCGCGGGCCATTTCGCGCCCGAACTCGGCGCTTGGGCCGGCCTTGGCGCCTTCCTCGGCCATCTCTTCCCGATCTGGCTCGGATTCAAGGGAGGCAAGGGCGTGGCCACCTATCTCGGCGTGCTGATCGGCCTTGCCTGGCAGGTGGCGCTGATCTTCGCCATCGTCTGGCTGGCCATGGCATTCCTGTTCCGCTACTCCTCGCTTGCAGCGCTGACGGCCGCGGTCGCCGTGCCGATCGCCCTCTATTTCCTGAGCACACCGCAGATTGCCGCATTGTTCGTCGTGATGAGCCTGATCGTCTTCATCAAGCACCGGGCCAACATTTCACGCCTGCTTGCCGGCACCGAGGGCAAAATCGGGGCGAAGGAGTGAGCAAGCCGCTCGCCGGACCGCGCCTCAGCGACCGGCAGCGGTTGAGTTGGCTGCGGCTGATCCGCACCCAGAATGTAGGTCCCGCCTCCTTTCGCGACCTGATCAACCGCTTCGGTTCGGCCGAGGTCGCGCTGGAAATGCTGCCGGAACTGATGATTTCGGGCGGCGCCAGCAGGATCGCCCGCATTCCCTCGATCGCCGAGGCCGAAGCGGAACTGGAGGCCGCAAGGCGGGCAGGCGCCCGCTTTGTCGGTATTGGCGAGCCGGACTATCCCGCCCTGTTGAAAAACATGGACCATCCGCCGCCGCTGCTGGCGGTGAAAGGCGAAGGCGCCGTGTTCCGGCTGCCCGCGGTGGCTATCGTCGGCGCCCGCAACGCCTCGCTCGCCGGCATCAAGATGGCGCGCATGCTGGCGACCGACCTTGGCCGCGACGGTTACGCCATCATCTCCGGCCTCGCGCGCGGCATCGACACTTCAGCACATCAGGGCAGCCTCTCGACCGGCACGATCGGCGTGTTGGCCGGAGGCCTCGATCTGCCCTACCCGCCTGAGAATGCCGGCCTGTGCGACGAGATCGTCGAGCGCGGCGGCGCCATCATTTCGGAGATGCCGTTCGGCTGGCAGCCGCGTGGCCAGGATTTTCCGCGCCGCAACCGCCTCGTCGCGGGCGCGGCAGTCGGTCTGGTGGTGGTCGAGGCAGCACAGCGTTCCGGGTCCCTGATCAGCGCCAGGCTCGCAGGCGAAATGGGCCGGCTGGTGTTCGCCGTACCCGGCTCGCCGCTTGACCCACGCGCCGCCGGCACCAATGGCCTGCTCAAGGACGGTGCCACCTTGGTCACCGAAGCCGCCGACATTCACAGGGCAATCGCGCCGCTGACCGGTTTGCGGGCCCCCGAACTGCCGCCCTTTGAAGATCCCCCCGATTTCTCGGCCACGCCGCCACCCGGCGAAAACGACCGCGCCAGGGTGACCGAAGCGCTCGGCCCGACGCCGGTGGCGATCGACGAGATCATCCGCCACACCGGCCTGCATCCGGCCCAGGTGTTCATGGTGCTCCTGGAGCTCGACCTCGCCGGCCGGCTCGAACGGCATGCCGGCGGCAATGTCTCGCTGGTCTTCGCGGAAGGCTGACAGCCTCCGTCAGTGGTGATCGCGCTTCTTCTGTTCGGTCTCGGTATAGTCGGGCGTGTTTGCGCCGAACAGGTCCCTCTCGACGGCCTTTCGCCAGACGGCGTCGGCATCTTCGGGACGTGATGGATCGAAAGTTGTCTCGGTGTCCTGCATACGCGGGCGCGAACGCCGCCAGAGCCATGCGGGCATGATCTCGTGAATGAGGCTGGTGAACTGGACCATTGATCAACTCCTGAAACCCGTTCTTAAAAGACGCAAAATGCGTTGCGGCCTCAACTCCGGACAGGGGACTGGACCGCCTCCTCAAACCGGCCCGTGCCGGATCGGTCGTGGCATAGGGATTCGAGCCAGGCCAGGGTCTCGGCGACATCGGCCAGCGCGTGGCGCGCCACGGTTTTCCCTTGCGGTTTGATGCGGACCGAAATGCCATCCATTTCATTGACGGCTTCGAAGCCGTTCTCATCCGACGTGTCGTCTCCGAGGAATACGGGAATCCGCCCCCGGAAAGCCGGCAACTCGCAGAAACGCCTGATTGCCGCTCCCTTGGCCGCCTCGAGCGGCATCAGTTCCACCCCGGCATTGCCGGCAAGAACCCGATATCCTCGCGGAAGCCGCTCCAGGGCCTGTTCGACCAGTTGCGTCGCCCGTTGCAGCAACTGCGGCGCCGCACGCGTATGAATGGCCAGGATCGGGCCCTTGCGCTCGATATAGACATCCACATTGTCCAGTTCCGCCTCGATTTCCTCGGCAAGCGCGGCAATGTCGGCGGGCTCGTCGGCCGCCTCGACGGGCCCGTCACGGACAAGCCGGTGCTCCAGGCCGTATAGACCCGCAGCCGGCAGGCGCAACGGCTGGAAGAGCCGGTCGACGGCGGAAACGGATCTTCCTGTAATGAAAGCCAGAGCGCCAGCCAGACGCCCGTCCAGCCTTGTCAGCATGCTTCGCAACGCATCACCGACGACCACCGCGTCGGGATGCGCGGCATGTTCCAGAAGCGTACCGTCAATGTCCAGGAAGAGTGCCCATCGGCCTTGCGGGACGGTCGGCACGGACAGATTTGCCGATCCCGACATCACAGCGCCGCGACCCGTTTGCGATCAAGCAGCGATATCACATTGGCCGCGGCAACGGAGCCCGGCCCGGCGGGGTCGATCGCGATTCGCTTGCGCAAGCGGGCGGCGTCGAGAAGCATGCTGCCCGCCCAGCGATAGACATTGTTGTCGCGGACGATCTCGCGCATGCGCTGCATGCGCTGGCGCTGCTCGGCGGGCACCATGGTCAATGCCTGCAGCAACGCCTCGGCCATCATCGTCGCGTCGTAAGGATTGACGATCAGTGCCTCGAGAAGCTCCTTGGAAGCGCCGGCAAACATGCTGAGCATCAGCACGCCCTGCTCGTCGTCGCGTGCGGCGACAAATTCCTTGGCGACCAGGTTCATTCCGTCGTGCAGGCTGGTCACCATGCAGACATCGGCGGCTCGGTAGATTTCGTAGACCTGCTCCTGGGAATGGTGTTCAGCCACCATCAAGACAGGCGTGTAGCCGTCCCGGCCATAACGCTCGTTGAGCTCCGCCGCGCAACGCAGGCATTCCTCGTGCAGTTGCTGGTAGGCCGGCAAGGTTCCACGGCTTGGCGCCGCGATCTGCAGGAAGGCCACCTGGCCGATCCACTCCGGGTGTTGCTTGAACAGTTCGTCCAATGCATGAAACCGGTCGAGAATGCCTTTCGTATAATCGAGGCGCTCGACGCCGACACAGAGGCTGACATTGTCCGCCAGCCCGAATTTTTCGCGAATTCGCGCGCGGCACTGCGCGATGGCGGGCAATTTCCCGAGTTGAGCCGGCGGCCACTCTATCGAGATCGGATAGGCGTGGACCAGGCTGGTCTGGCCGCCATAGGAGATCGCCGAATCCTCGCGCTCGATCCTGCTTTCCAGGAAGCGGTCGACGCTCTCGATGAAGTTGTTGCAGTGGAACTGCGTATGAAAGCCGATGATAGAGCTCCCCAGCAGGCCGTCCAGGATCTTTTCCCGCCAGGGGCAGATGCTGAAGACTTCCGAATTTGGCCACGGAATGTGCCAGAAGGTGATGATGATCGCATCGGGCAGGCGTTCCCGGATCATTCGCGGCAGCAGCGCGAAATGATAGTCCTGGACGAGGACGATCGGGCGTTCGTTCCGCGCTTCGGCAACGACGGTATCGGCGAATTTGCGATTGACGGCTTCGTACGTTTCCCAGTCGGACGTGCGGAAGACGGGCCGCGTAAAGGCTATGTGGCACAGGGGCCAGAGACCCTCATTGGCAAAGCCCAGATAATAGCCTTGCTGTTCCTCGTCGGTCAGCCAGACACGGCGCAACGTGTAGGATGGGTTCTCAGGTGGGACCTCGATGCGGTCGTTCTGGTCGACGACGAGATGATCCGCCGAGCCGCCGCCATAGGCGATCCAGGTTCCCGCGCAGGCACGGGTGATCGGCTCCAGCGCCGAGACAAGTCCACTGGCCGGCACAACCAGGTGGACATTGTCATCCCTGAGATTGTGAATGTAGGGCTCGCGGTTGGAGACGACGATCACTTGCGCATCCGGCAGTTCCTTCGCCAGGATTTCGCGCAGTGTCGAGGGCGACCAGTTGACGAGCGCCGCGTCGGCGGAATGGCCATTCTTTTCGAACTCCCGCAATACGACACGAGCCGGTGGAGGCTCGACATTCGCCGGTTCCGGCGGGGTCCGGCGGGATCGCAGCGCGGAAATCACCAAGGCAACAAGGGAAACGCAGAGGCTGGCAAGAATGACGAACCATAGAGCGGAGGCAGAGTGGAGGAAGTCAAAATTGTTGTCTGGCATCGATGTGAATTGCTCCGGCCTAGGTCGCGCCTCTCCGCGGGGGAGATGGTGCAACGCACGTCGCCGGTGATGGTTCCGGTTTTTAGCTGCGCACGATCAAAGGCGCCAACCCTTCATGGCGGTCGGCCAGGAACGCGCCCACACGATCTCCTACACGCTGGAACGTCAGGTCGACTGCCGTGCCCGCCACCGCGAGATGGCGGATCACCAGGCTGTCGATGCCGATTGGCAGGCGCGGCCTTGTGACATGGATTTCGCCGGCCCAGCCGTCGATATGGAGGCCCAGACAGGCCTGCATCAGCATGAAGGCGGAACCTGCCGACCAGGCCTGCGGCAGGCAAGCGACCGGATACGCGATCGGCGCCTCGCCCGGTGCGCGGGTGAAGCCGCAGAAAAGTTCGGGCAGGCGCATGTTGAAATGGACGGCGGATTCGAACGTCCCGCTCATCAGCCGCACCACATTGTCGCGAATGCCGTACCGCGCAAGGCCTGCCGCGCATATCGCCGTGTCGTGCGGCCAGATGGAGCCATTGTGATACGACATGGGATTGAAGAATATTGCGTCGTCGGCGAGCGTCCTCAATCCCCAGCCGGAGTGAAAAGAAGCCGACAGCAACTGATCGGCGACGATCCGCGCCCGATCCGGATCCGGAAGCCCCACATAGAGCAGATGTCCAGCATTGGACGTGCGCACCTCGCATGGTCGGCCGTCGCCATCGAGCGCCAGCGCGTAGTAACCCAGCTCTTCGATCCAGAAATGACTTTCAACCCGCCGGCGGATCTCTTCGGCCCGCCTTTCCCAGCCTTCCGCCTTTTCTGTCTCGCCTCGCCGGCGAGCCAGTCTCGCCAGCCCCTGGAACGCCGCGAAGACGTAGCCCTGCACCTCGACCAGCGCGATCGGCCCCTTCGGGATACGACCGTCTGCATGAAAGACCGAATCAAAGCTGTCCTTCCATCCCTGGTTGGCGAGGCCTGACTCCGCCGCACGCCGGTAGGTGACGAATCCGGTCGAAGCGCTTGCCGCCTCGATCCATTCGGCGGCTGCACATAGCGACTGCCACAGGCCGTCGATAAAGACCATGTCGCCGGTGCGGTCCGCGTAAGCGCAGGCGAGATGAACGTAGAGCGGGGTGGTGTCGACGCCGCCATAGTAGCGGCCGAACGGCAACTCGCTCAGCGCCGTCATTTCACCTTTGCGCGTTTCATGCATGATCTTGCCGGGCTGAGAGTCGCTGAAGGGCGAGGTTTCGGTCGCCTGATGTTGCGCGAGAAAGGCAAGCACGCCGCGCGCCAGGCCGGGATTGAGCCAGAGCATCTGCAACGCCGAGATCACGCCGTCTCTGCCGAAGGCCGTCGAGAACCACGGAATGCCGGCATAGGGATAAGGGCCGGTCGCAAGTTCGGTGGTGAGCAGCGCCACATCGGCACGGGCGCGCTCCATCCAGTCGTTGAACACCCTGCCCGAACTGTGCAGCGTCGCGCCATGGCGGCGCTTGGCGCGCATGCCGAAACGCGCGCGCGCCGCTGCGGCGCGAAACCGGTCGCGGTCGGGCACATCGGCCATCTCGCTGCCGACCTCGACATACAGTGTCTTGCGGCTGCGTTTGGTGACTGCAATGAAGAAATCCGCCCGGTCGGAGGTCAATTCGTCGGGTTTCTGCGAAAACGATATCGTCGACGTACGCACCACCTTGTCCAGGCCTTCATAGCGAAGCAGAACCGAGTTCTGGTCCATCTCGGCGGTATGGGCGGTGCCTCGTTTGGCGCGTGTCGAGCCACGAACTTCGAACATGTCGCGGAAATCGGCGGCGAAGCGCAGCGAAAGCAGGACGGTCGAATGTTCCTGGCTGTAGTTGGAAAGGGTCAGGCGCTCATACAGCCGGTCCTCCCACAGCAGCCTGACACGCTCGATGTGGATCGCTCCTTGCGGGATGGGACGGCCGCCGGCACTCTCTATAGGCAGATTGGTCAGGTTGGAGGTGAACAGGACATTGTCCTGGCTCAGCGATGCGCCCAGCAACGACGTCGAACGACCGCCCACCGCGAGGCGGAATTCGGAAAGCACGCGCGTGTCGTCGCGGAAGAAGCCGTCGCCCACACCGCGTATGTCGCCATAGGAATCGGCGACGGCGAAGCAGTCGCCATGCTTGAGTGCGAAGAGCCGGTGCGGTTCCCTCGGCGCGGTTTCGTCCAGGGAGGCCAGGGCTATTGCGGGATCAAGCTTGCGCTCGTCAAGTTGGGTGATGGTCAAGAAGACTGTCCCGTGCTTGTTTCTGAACGGGGCACTGTACTAGGAAGCCCTGATTTGTTGAGTGTCGATCGCCTGTGAATAGGTGGCGACATAGTCGCGCGCCATGCGGTCGGCCGAGAACCGTCCTTCGAAAACGGCCCTTATCCGGCGCCTGTCGAGCTGAAGCAGGGCCG
The DNA here is from genome assembly GCF_006440475.1 of Mesorhizobium sp. B2-6-1. Classification (NCBI taxonomy): domain Bacteria; kingdom Pseudomonadati; phylum Pseudomonadota; class Alphaproteobacteria; order Hyphomicrobiales; family Phyllobacteriaceae; genus Mesorhizobium; species Mesorhizobium sp. B2-6-1. Next base: position 113,008 of record NZ_VFUH01000005.1, on the reverse strand, counting down.
GCATGGTGGCGACGGCATCCTCGAGGGTTTCGACGACGAAGCCGGTCACACCGTGATCGATGATCTCGGGCATGGCGCCGCAGCTCCAAGCCATGACAGGGGTTCCGCAGGCCATCGCCTCGATTACCGCCAGACCAAAAGGCTCGGGCCAGTCGATGGGGAACAGCAAGGCAGCGGCATTGCCGAGAAACCTGCTCTTCTGGTCCTCGCTGATCTCGCCGACATATTCGACGCGATCGCCATCGATCAGCGGCTGGACGACCTCCTCGAAATAGGCCCGGTCGCCGTCGCCCACCTTGGCCGCGAGCTTGAGCCTCAGGCCCGTGCGCCTGGCAATCTCGATCGCCCGGTCCGGCCGCTTGTCGCGCGACATCCTGCCGAGGAACGCCAGATATGTGCCGTCGGAGCCGGCTTCAAAATCCGGCCTATAGAGATCGAGCGGCAGCCCATGATGGATGGTCGCCAACCAGTTGGCGGACGCGAGCCTCGTCCTCTGGCTGCGTGAAATGGAAATCATCGGAAAACGCGGGAACCGCTCATAGGCCTGTGCCAGATCCACATAGTCCAGCCTGCCATGCGGCGTCGTCACCGTGCGCTCCGGCATATGGCGGAAAAACGGGAAATGCAGGAAGTGGCTGAGATGGAAGTGAAGAATGTCGAAATCGTCGGCCTGTCTCCTGACTTCCTCGAGCATCGAAAGATGCGCCGCGATCTCCGACTTCAACGGCCGGGGATCGAGGCGCAGCGCCCGTTCCCGGCACGCGACCAGCCGGGCGGAGGTCCTGGTATCGCCGCTGGCAAACAACGTTACATCGTGGCCGAGCCCGACCAGAGCTTCGGTGAGATAGGAGATGATGCGTTCGGTGCCTCCATAGAGCCTTGGCGGCACGGATTCATACAGCGGCGCGATATGGGCGATCTTCATTGGCCTGCGTTCCCTCAATAAGCTGGTCAAAGGCAAAAATGCATCAGCGGCGCGATCGTTCCTCCGCCATCGGCAGATGCGTCATTTCTCATGTTTGATGTTCTTCCGGGCGGCCCTATCTCTTTAGGTGCTGCTCCTGCGCGCCATGACGACCCGAGGAGGTTCCGATGCAGCAATCAAAGGACATTGCAGCCCGCCGGCTTGACATGATCATCGAACAATATGTCGAAGCTAGAAAACAGCGCTTCGGCTATGTTTCGACGGACCAGGCCGCCAGGGTGATTCACAGAATCCTGAAACCCACGCCTTCCGACCGCAGCTTTTCGGACCACGAACTCGACGACATGGTCGCGGCCCTCGCCGTCAAGAACGGGTTGGCCGTCGTCTTTGACCGCGGCATCAGAGGATCGGTCGGCGGCACCGAGGCGGAGCTGGACAGAAAGGATCCGACCATGAGAGCACCAGCGGAAGGCCCCGACGTTGCCGGCGCGGTGGACGCGATCCTGATTCAGCAAAAAACCGCCCCGCTTTCGATGAGCGCGATGATCTCCCTGCTGCGCCAACGCACCGGCACCACCCGATCGGACGCGGATCTGGAAGGACTGATCGCCAAAAAAGCCGCTGTCCTGAACGTGCATTTGTCACGGGACTGAGTGGTGAGCGCGTCGGGGTTCGAACCCGAGACCTACTGATTAAAAGTCAGTTGCTCTACCGGCTGAGCTACGCGCTCCCGTGGGCTGGAAACGGCGCCCTCGAAATTGCGCGGAACATAGGGAGAGTGCCTCGACCGGTCAACCGGAAAAAACGGGGCCACCAAGCCATGCGTTCCCGCCGTGCCGGCTCTCCCGGCCGACCGTTTCGGCAAGGACATGCCGAACCTTTGCCAGCCAGGCGAAGACCCTGTGGCCTCCATCGATCCCAAACCGGAGAAACATTACAAATCAGCAACTTGCCTTTTTTTCCAGGAACAATTCGCGAGCGTGTCCGTTTCCTCCGCCACAAGGGACGTCAACCTCTCAAGGAGAAGATCATGAACAAAGTCCTGTCGGGTTTGCTGGCGACCACACTGTCAGCTTCGTTCGCAGTGGCGGCGGCCATGCCGGTCGAAGCCGCACCGGCCTATGTGCCGCAGCCTGCATCGGTCTCGTCCGATGTCCAGACCGTGCAGTACAGGCCCTGGGAGCGGCGCCGTAACTTCCGCGGCGAGTTTCGCGGCAACCGCAACTTCTACCGCGACAACCGCGGAGCCTACTGGAACGGCCATCGCGGCTACCGTGAATATCGCCCGGGCTATCGCCGTCACGGCGATTTCTGGTTCCCGCTGGCTGCTTTCGCCACTGGCGCGCTGATAACCGGCGCGATCGCCAACAACCGGAACCGCGTCTATGAAGGCAATTCGCATGTGCAGTGGTGCTATGACCGTTACCGTTCCTACCGCGCATCCGACAACACGTTCCAGCCGTATAACGGCCCGCGCCAGCAGTGCATTTCACCCTACTGATGGGCGACAGTGTTCGTCAGAGGGATAGAAAGTCAAAGCCCGTGCCGGAAATGGCGCGGGCTTTCTGTCGTGCGAGGACGGTCCCCGGGCAGGCTGTGATCAGCTGGCCCAATTAATGGTCTTGAAGATATAATAAAGTGCGCCACCTTCACCACGGGGTGATCGGTACGCTCCGACGGCATCGCAAATTCGAACCGTGACGGCCGCCAATTCCCAACCCAGCACTTCCAGCTGATCCCCATCTATCACGTAAGCCTGAGCCAGTTCGTCAATGCCGTTCTTCTCGCCGAAGAACCGAACCAGCTTTGCATCTCTAAGAAGACTATCGGGCAGATTTGAATTTGCCCACGCCCAGAGCCAGTTCTGTGCCTTGACATTCGTGGAACCGGCGATCTGGATTTCGGTGATCACCTTGATCGCTCCGTCCTTGGAGAACAAGAGCTTTCCGTTGCTCAAGTCATAGCGCGACCAGTGGCCGATGCGGAATTCTTCCTCCAAGCGCTTATTCTTGGCCTCAAGTTGTTTGATAGCCTCGGCGCGCCAAGCAGAGTACCAGTTTGGCTTCATTTCCCCCTCGCCCGATCCGACTGTTGGTTATGGCACGCTCAGCGTCCTGCGAACAGCATCGCGCCACCCCGCCAGCTTGGCCGAGCGTACCGCTGGTTCCATGTCCGGTCTGAAGCGCCGGTCGAGCGCCCATGTCTTGGCGAATTCCCGCGCCTTCGGCCACACGCCCGCCTTCGAGCCGGCGAGCCAGGCGGCACCGAGCGCGGTTGTCTCCAGAATGGTCGGACGGTCGACCGGGGCGTCGAGAATGTCGGCCAGTCGTTGCATGGTCCAGTCGGATGCCACCATGCCACCATCGACCCGAAGCACCGTCTTGGCCGCCGTACCCTTCCAATCCTTGCGCATGGCATCGAGCAGGTCGCGCGTCTGGTAGGCCACGGATTCGAGCGCGGCGCGGGCAAACTCCGGCGGCCCCGAATTGCGGGTCAGGCCGAAGATCGCGCCCCGCGCCTCGGCATCCCAGTGGGGCGCGCCGAGCCCGACAAAGGCCGGCACCAGATACACGTCCTGGGTCGGATCGGCCTCGGCCGCCAGCTTGCCGCTCTGTTCGGCCTTGCCGATCACCTTGATGCCGTCGCGCAACCACTGCACGGCGGCGCCGGCGATGAAGATCGATCCTTCCAGCGCATAGGTGGTCTTGCCGTTCAGCCGATAGGCAATCGTGGTCAACAGCCGGTTCTTCGAGCGCACCAGGTCGGTGCCGGTGTTGAGCAGCGCGAAACAGCCGGTGCCGTAGGTCGATTTCATCATGCCGGGCTCGAAACAGGCCTGGCCGATGGTCGCGGCATGCTGGTCGCCGGCAACGCCGAGGATCCTTATCTCGGCGCCAAAGAGATTTTTCTGCGTGATCCCAAAATCATCGGCGCAGTCCTTCACCTCGGGGAGCATCCTTGCCGGAATGTTCAGGATGGCCAGCAGCTCGTCGTCCCAGGCATTCTTCTCGATGTTGTAGACTAGCGTGCGGGAGGCGTTTGTGGCGTCGGTGGCATGCACCCTGCCGCCGGTCAGGCGCCAGATCAGGAAACTGTCGATGGTGCCGGCCAGCAATTCGCCTTTCTCGGCGCGTCTCCTGGCGCCTTTCACCTTGTCCAGCATCCAGGCTATCTTCGTGCCGGAGAAATACGGATCGAGCAGCAGGCCGGTCTTCCTGGTGAAGGTCTTTTCCAATCCCTGCTTCTTCAGCTTCCGGCACAGCGGCGCGGTGCGCCGGTCTTGCCAGACGATCGCGTTGTGGATCGGCTTGCCGGTCGCCCTGTCCCAGATGACGACGGTCTCGCGCTGGTTGGTGATGCCGAGCGCGGCGACGTCCGATGCCTCCCGCCCGGCATTCTTCAATGCGCCCTTGACGGTCGCCACGACGCTGGCCCAGATATCTTCCGGGTCATGCTCGACCCAGCCGGAAGCAGGATAGTGGTGGGTGAATTCTTGCTGGCTGCTGCCGACGACTTTCATGTCGCCGTCGAACAGAATCGACCGGCTCGACGTGGTGCCTTGGTCGATTGCCAGGACAAAGCCATTCATTCGCACTTCCTCCGTCACGACACAAAGAAGGGAGACGGCAACGTGCCGCCTCCCTGAATTTTACACGGGCGCGAACGCCCGCATAGGTCAGTCCTACTTCTGCCAGCTCTTGACCAGCTCGTCATAGTTGATGGTCTGGGGCTTCTCCTTCTCGTTCTCGATCTTGAGCTGGGGAGCGAGATTGCCGGCCTTGACCGCGTCGGCATTCCAGTAGGCGAGATCATGTTCCTCGGCGAGCTTCGGCCCGATATCGCCCTGGACGCCGGACCTCTCGATGCGGCCCATGACCTTCTCCTGCTCGGCGCAAAGCGAATCCATCGCTTCCTGCGCACTCTTTGCGCCCGACGAGGCATCGCCGATCGCCTGCCACCACAGCTGTGCCAGCTTCGGATAGTCCGGCACGTTGGTGCCGGTCGGCGACCATTGCACGCGGGCCGGCGAGCGATAGAACTCGATCAGGCCGCCGAGCTTCGGCGCGCGCTCCGTGAAGCTCTTGTCGTGAATGGTGGAGTCGCGGATGAAGGTGAGGCCGACATGGCTCTTCTTCACGTCCACCGTCTTCGAGGTGACGAACTGGGCGTAGAGCCAGGCGGCCTTGGCACGGTCGGTCGGGGTCGACTTCATCAGCGTCCACGAACCGACATCCTGGTAGCCGAGCTTCATGCCGTCCTTCCAGTAGACACCGTGCGGCGACGGAGCCATGCGCCATTTCGGCGTGCCGTCGTCGTTCATGACGGGCAGGCCGGGCTTGACCATGTCGGCGGTGAACGCCGTGTACCAGAAGATCTGCTGGGCGACATTGCCCTGCGCGGGAACCGGACCGGATTCCGAGAAGGTCATGCCCTGCGCTTCCTGCGGTGCGTAGGCCTTCAGCCAATCGAGATATTTCTGGATCGAGTAGACGGCAGCCGGGCCGTTGGTGTCGCCGCCCCGCGCCGTGCAGGAGCCGACCGGCTGCGATTTCTCGTTGACCTTGATGCCCCATTCGTCGACCGGCAGGCCGTTCGGGATACCCTTGTCGCCATTGCCGGCCATCGATAGCCAGGCATCGGTAAAGCGCCAGCCGAGCGACGGGTCCTTCTTGCCATAGTCCATATGGCCGTAGACCTTCTTGCCGTCGACGTCGCGGCCGGTGAAGAACTCGGCAATGTCCTCATAGGCCGACCAATTGACGGGAACGCCGAGATCGTAGCCGTACTTGGCCTTGAAGTCGGCCTTGTTCTTCTCGTCGTTGAACCAGTCGTAGCGGAACCAGTAGAGGTTGGCGAACTGCTGGTCGGGAAGCTGATAGAGCTTCTTGTCCGGAGCGGTGGTGAAGGAGGTGCCGATGAAATCCTTCACATCGAGGTTCGGATTGGTGACATCCTTGCCTTCGCCCGCCATCCAGTCGGTCAGGTTGCGCACCTGCTGGTAACGCCAGTGGGTGCCGATCAGGTCGGAATCGTTGACCCAGCCGTCATAGAGGTTCTGGCCAGTCTGCATCTGGGTCTGGATCTTTTCAACGACGTCGCCTTCCTGGATGACGTCGTGCGTGACCTTGATGCCGGTGATGGCGGTGAAGGCCGGAGCCAGAACCTGCGACTCGTATTGATGCGTCGTCAGCGTTTCCGACACGACCTTGATATCCATGCCGGCGAACGGCTTGGCGGCGTCGACGAACCACTGCATTTCCTTTTCCTGATCGGCGCGCGAAAGCGTCGACAGATCGCCTATCTCCTTGTCAAGAAAGGCTTTTGCCTCGTCCATGCCGGCATAGGCGTTGCCCACGCCGAGCAAGAGGACAAGGGCGGTCGTAGATGTCAATAATTGCCGTCGCATCGTGTTTCCTCCACGTTTGAAAAGACTTCAAGTGCGATCTGGAGAGGCCGCCAACAAGCGGCCGCTCCAACAGTTTCCCCCTCTATACGTAGCGGAAGACGCCGATGGCGTAGACCACGGAGAGAGCGAGAGCCCACCACAGGCTGGGTCCGACAAGACCCAGCCAAGCGAGATGGATGAAGGCGCTGCCAAGCAGCGAAACGAAGAGACGATCGCCGCGCGTCGTCTTGAAACGCAGCACGCCGATGCGCGGATCGCCGCCGGGCGAGGCATATTCCCAGACACCCATGCCGACCAGCAGCAGCGCTATGACGGCGAAGAAGGCGGCCGTCGGCCAGGTCCACGCCATCCAGGAGAAGTCGAGGTTCATGGTCACACCCTCCCCAGGGCGAAGCCCTTGGCGATGTAGTTGCGAACGAACCAGATGACGAGCGCCCCGGGGATCAGCGTCAGCACCCCGGCGGCTGCCAGCAGCCCCCAGTCCATTCCCGACGCCGACACGGTGCGGGTCATGGTAGCGGCGATCGGCTTGGCATCGGTGGTGGTCAGCGTGCGGGCGATGAGCAGTTCCACCCATGAGAACATGAAGCAGAAGAAGCAGGCGACGCCGATGCCGCTGGCGATCAGCGGCATGAATATCTTCACGAAGAAACGCGGAAACGAATAGCCGTCTATGTAGGCCGTTTCGTCGATCTCCTTCGGCACTCCGGACATGAAGCCCTCAAGGATCCACACCGCCAGCGGCACGTTGAACAGGCAGTGCGCCAGCGCCACCGCGATATGCGTATCGATGAGGCCGAATGCCGAATAAAGCTGGAAGAACGGCAGCGCGAACACCGCCGGCGGTGCCATGCGGTTGGTCAAAAGCCAGAAGAACAGATGCTTGTCGCCGAGGAACCGGTAGCGCGAAAAGGCGTAAGCCGCCGGAAGCGCCACGGCGACCGAGATCACCATGTTCATCACCACATAGGTGATCGAATTGATGTAGCCCGAATACCAGGACGCATCGGTGAAGATGATGGTGTAGTTGCGCAGCGTCGGCGCATGCGGATAGAGCGTCAGCGAATTGACGATCTCCGCATTGGTCTTGAAGCTCATATTGATGAGCCAGTAGATCGGCAGCAGCAGGACGATGATGTAGAGCGTCGGCACGATCCACCACCAGCGCGATTCCTCGCCACGGCGGCGCATGCGCCTGTCCAGCTCGCTCTGCGACAGCGAACTGGCGAGTCTTTCCGAAGCGGCGGTCCCGTTCACCAGGTTGCGCTCGGTACGTTCGTTGGCGCCGGCCATATCAGCGTTCCGCGTCGTAGTTGGTCATCACGGTGTAGAACACCCACGACAACAACAGGATGATCAGGAAGTAGACCAGCGACATCGCCGCCGCCGGACCGAGGTCGAACTGTCCGAGCGCGGTCTTGACGAGGTCGATCGACAGGAAGGTCGTCGAATTGCCCGGACCGCCGCCGGTGACGACGAAGGGCTCGGTGTAGATCATGAAACTGTCCATGAAACGCAGCAGCACCGCGATCAGAAGCACGCGCTTCATCTTCGGCAACTGGATGTAGCGGAACACCGCCCAGCGCGAGGCGCCATCGATCTTGGCCGCCTGGTAGAAGGCGTCGGGGATCGAGACCAGGCCGGCATAGCAGAGCAGCACGACGAGGCTGGTCCAGTGCCAGACGTCCATGATGATGACGGTGACCCAGGCGTCGAACGGATCCTGCACGTAATTGTAGTCGATGCCGAGCGCGTTGACGTAGTAGCCGAGCAGGCCGATATCGTTGCGGCCGAACACCTGCCAGATCGTGCCGACGACATTCCACGGGATCAAGAGCGGCAGCGCCATCAGCACCAGGCAGACCGGCACGCCCCAGCCCTTTTTGGGCATGTTGAGGGCAATGAAGATGCCGAGCGGCACTTCGATCGCCAGGATGATGAAGGAGAAGATCAGGTTGCGCACCATGGCTTCCCAGAAGCGATCGGAATGCAGCAACTCTTCGAACCATTCGGTCCCCGCCCAGAAGAAGACGTTATTGCCGAACGTGTCCTGTACCGAGTAGTTGACGACGGTCATCAGCGGGATGACGGCCGAGAACGCCACCAGCACGAGCATCGGCAGCACGAGGAACCAGGCCTTGTTGTTCCAGGGCTTTTCCATTTACGCCCCCATCTCGACACGCCAGGAATCGGCATAGATGTTGATGCCGGCTGGGTCGAACCGCACTTTTGGATCGGCGGGAACGGTTTCGTCCTCGCCGATGACGGCCGCGATCTCGCGGCCTTCCAGACTGGCGCGCACGACCTTGTGGCGGCCCACATCCTCGACCTTGCTGACGTGGACGGCCATGCCATCGCGGCCGAGCCTGACATATTCAGGACGGATGCCGAGTTCGACGACGCCGCTTCCGGCCTTCGGCGCGCCTGGCAATTGGATGCGCTGGGAACCAAGCGTCGCTGTCTTGCCATCGATCGCTACCGGCATGACGTTCATGCCGGGCGAGCCGATGAAGTAGCCGACGAAGGTGTGGCGCGGCCGCTCGAACAGCGCGGCCGGCGTGCCGATCTGCACGATGCCGCCATCATACATGACCACCACCTGGTCGGCGAAGGTCAGCGCCTCTGTCTGGTCATGCGTAACATAGACCATGGTGTAGCCGAAGCGGCGGTGAAGCTGCTTCAACTGCGAGCGCAGCACCCACTTCATGTGCGGGTCGATGACGGTCAGCGGCTCGTCGAACAGGATCGCATTGACATCCGAGCGCACCAGTCCGCGGCCGAGCGAGATCTTCTGCTTCTGGTCGGCGGTCAGGCCCCTCGCCTTCTTCCTGGCCCAGTCTGCCAGGTCGATCATGTCGAGCGTCTCGCGCACCTTGCGGTCGACGTCGGCCTCCGGAACGCCGCGGTTGCGCAGCGGGAAAGCCAGGTTGTCGTAGACGGTCATCGTGTCGTAGATGACAGGGAACTGGAACACCTGCGCGATGTTGCGCTCCTGCGTCGACAGTCTCGTGACATCCCTGCCGTTGAACAGCAATTGGCCGTGCGAGGGGTGGAGCAGGCCGGAAATGATGTTGAGCAGCGTGGTCTTGCCGCAGCCGGATGGGCCTAGCAGCGCATAGGCGCCACCGTCCTCGAAAGTGTGGTGCACCTCCCGCAGTGCGAAATCCGCATCGGTACGCGGGTTCGGCAGATATGAGTGCCTGACATGGTTGACGTCGATGCGCGCCATCGTTTTCTCCTCAGGCCGCCAGCTTTGCCGCGGCCACGGCGACGCCGTGTTGGTCGAAAACCATGATGTGACGCGGGTCGATGAACACTTCGACCACTTCGTCGGTCTCGAAATCGCGGATGCCATGGGTCAGCATCACCCAGCGCGCGTCGGCGAAATCAAGATGGATGAAACTTTCCGAGCCGGTGATCTCGGTGATGGTGACCTTTGCCCGCACCGGCACGGCACTCGCATCCGGCCGCTCGAGCGACAGATGGTGCGGCTGGAAGCCGATCGTGTAATTGCCGTCGGCGATGCCGACAAGTTCAGCCGGCACCGGCAGCTTGACGCCGCCCTCCAGGAGGAAATCGGGCCCGTTCTTGGCCAGCACGATCGTGTTGAGCGGCGGATCGGCGAAGGTCCTGGCCGTCACCAGGTCGACCGGTTTGCGGAACACCTCGATGGTCGGGCCGAACTGGGTGATGCGGCCTTGCGACAGCGTCGCCGTATTGCCACCGAGCAGCAGCGCCTCGTGCGGTTCGGTCGTGGCATAGACGAAGATGGTGCCGGCGGCGGCGAAAATCCTCGGCAGTTCGGCGCGCAGTTCCTCGCGCAGCTTGTAGTCGAGATTGGCGAGCGGCTCGTCGAGCAGCACCAGGCTTGCGTTCTTGACGATGGCGCGCGCCAGTGCGGTGCGCTGTTGCTGGCCACCGGATAGGCTGAGCGGCGTGCGGTCGAGATAGGGCGTCAGCTTGAGCAGGGCAGCGGCTTCACGTACCTGGCTGTCGATCTTGGCCTTCTCGACTCCCGCCACCCGCAGTGGCGAAGCGATGTTTTCGTAGACGCTCATCGCGGGGTAGTTGATGAACTGCTGGTAGACCATGGCGATCTTGCGCTTTTGAACAGGCTGGCCGGTGACGTCCTTGCCGTCGAACCAGACCGAGCCGGAAGTCGGCGCGTCGAGGCCCGCCATCAGCCGCATCAGGCTGGTCTTGCCGGACAGCGTCGGCCCGAGCAGCACGTTCAGCGAGCCATGCTGGAGCGTCAGCGACACGTCGCGGATATGCTCCACCGCGCCGACCGTCTTGGTGACGTTCCTCAGTTCCAGCATGATGCCTCCTCCCAGGCCGTGTGCATCAGCAGCCCTTCATTCCGCGGCCGCGACGTGGCGGCGGCTTATGCCGCGCATGAATTCATCCAACGCCGCCGTCTGCTCGCGGCTGAAATGCAGGCCGCGCTTGGTCCGGCGCCACAGCACATCTTGCGATGTGACGGCCCATTCGTTCTCGACGAGGTAGCGCACCTCGGCCTCGTAAAGGTCGGCGCCGAAATTGCGGCCGAGATCGGCATTTGATTTGGCAAGGCCAAGCAACATCTGCGCGCGCGTGCCGTAGAGCCGCGTGAGCCGACGTGCCAAACGCTGGTCGAGAAAGGGATAGGCGCTCTTCAGCCTCGCCACTTGCGCATCAAAACCGGTCGCCGCGAAATCGCCGCCCGGCAGCGGCGCATTTGCCGTCCACGGCTTGCCGCGCCTGCCGAGAAAGCCTTCGATCTTCTCCAGCATAGATTCCGACAGCCGGCGATAAGTGGTGATCTTGCCGCCGAACGTGTTGACGATCGGGGCTGTGCCCTCGCCGCCATCGGCCTTCAGCACATAGTCGCGTGTCGCCTCCTGCGCCTTGGAAGCGCCATCGTCATAGAGCGGACGCACGGCCGAATAGGTCCAGACGATATCCGAGCGCTTGACGGGTTGGGCGAAATACTCGCTTGCCGCCGCGCAGAGATAGTCGATCTCGGTGTCGCTGATCTTCACGTCGTGCGGATCGCCGGGGTAGTCCTGGTCGGTGGTGCCGATCAGCGTGAACTCGTCCTCGTAAGGAATGGCGAAGATGATGCGGCCATCCTTGTTCTGGAAGAAATAGGCGCGTGGATCGTCGAATTTCTTCGCGATGACGATGTGACTGCCCTGCACGAGACGGACATTGTGCACATCGTTGAGGCCGACGACGCCGGAAAGCACATGATCGACCCAGGGGCCGGCGGCATTGACCAGCAGCCGCGCCTTGACCTCTTCGGTCTCGCCGGTCCGCAGATTTTCGATCCTGATCGTCCACAGCCCGCCTTCGCGGCGCGCCCCGACCACCTTGGTGCGGGTGCGGATGGTCGCGCCCCGGTCGGCGGCGTCACGCGCGTTCAGCGTCACCAGCCGCGCATCGTTGACCCAGCCGTCGGAATATTCGAAGGCCTTCTTGAACAATGGTTTCAATGGCTTGCCGGCAGGGTCGGTGGCCATGTCCAGGGTCCTGGTCGCCGGCAGCAATTTGCGCCCGCCAATATGATCGTAAAGGAAAAGGCCGAGCCTGATCAGCCAGGCCGGACGCAGGCCCTTGGCATAGGGCAGCACGAAGCGCATCGGCCAGATGATGTGCGGCGCGTTCTTCCACAGTACCTCCCGTTCCATCAGCGCTTCGCGCACCAGGCGGAATTCGTAGAATTCGAGATAACGCAGGCCACCATGGATCAGCTTGGTCGAGCCTGAGGAGGTTCCGCTGGCGAGATCGTCCATCTCGGCCAGAAATACCGAAAACCCGCGGCCGGCGGCATCACGGGCAATGCCGCAGCCATTGATGCCACCGCCTATGACGAAAATGTCACGGATCGAAGATGCGTCCACCAATTCCTCCAGCGATTTCGCATTGCACCATTTGGCTCTTTTGCGAAACCGTGGCGGAATTATTTCGAACTCATAACGAATGTCAAACGAAATATCACAAGCTCGTGAAAGCGCTGCAACGTCCTCAATCGAGCGAGGTTTCGATCAGTTGAACCTCGGCCTCCTGGCAGATCTTGCGCACCGAGGGGATATCGCAGCGGTCGGTGATGAAGGTGTTGACCTGCGACAGATGGCCGATGCGAACCGGCGCCGTGCGCTCGAATTTGGTCCGGTCGGAGACCAGGATGACGTGCCTGGCATTGGCGATAATGGCTTGCGCGACCTTGACCTCGCGGAAATCGAAATCGAGCAAGGCGCCGTCATGGTCGATCGCCGAGGCGCCGATGACGGCGTAGTCGACTTTGAACTGCCTGATGAAATCCACCGCCGCCTCGCCGACGACGCCGCCATCCGAGCCGCGAACCACCCCGCCCGCGATCACCACCTCGATCGAAGGATAGATGCGCATCCTGTTGGCAACATTGATGTTATTGGTGATGACCATGAGGCCGCTGTGATCCAGCAGCGCCTTGCTGACCGACTCCGTCGTGGTGCCGATATTGATGAACAACGAGGCGTTGTCCGGAATCAGCCTGGCGGCCGCGCTGCCGATCGCCTCCTTCTCCTCGGCGGCGATCTTGCGCCTGGCTTCGTATTCCATGTTCTCGATGCCGGAAGGAAACAAGGCGCCGCCATGGATGCGCGACAGCAACCGCTGGTCGCAAAGATCGTTGAGGTCCTTGCGGATGGTCTGCGGCGTGACGTTGAAGTGGGTGGCCAGATCGTCGACCAGAACGCGGCCGTGATCCTTGGCCATTTGGACGATTTCGGCATGGCGCGGCGACAGATACATCTGAAAACCTTCTGCTTTCGTTTTTCTTGACCATAGACGAAAACGAAAGCAATGAAAAGGCGTAAGCCGGCTAATGGAAACTACATGATAGCAAAGGCAAACTTCGTCGCAGTCCCGACTCAGCAGCCTCAGGTTAATCCGCGCGCGATTTCGGTGATGGCGGCAAAAGCCGAATCGACATCCGCCGCGGTCGCCTCGAACTGGCCGACCTGGAAGCGGATGGCGACGCGCCCGTTCACCCTGGTCTGTGTCAGGTAGATGCGTCCGTCATCATTGATCGCATTGACAAGCCGGAGATTGTGCTCGTCGGCATCGGCTCCCTCCGCCTTGTGCCGGAACGAAAACAGCGACAGCATCGGCTCGGTGACGATCTCGAAATCCGGCTCGTCGGCCAGGCGCGCTGCCAGGCCTTCGCTCCAGGCGACGTGGTTGCGGATCATCGTGCGCAGGCCTTCCAGTCCATAGGCACGCAGCAGGAACCACAGTTTCAGCGCGCGGAAGCGGCGGCCGAGCGGCACCGACCATTCGGAATAGTTGATGATGCCGTCATGACCGTGCGTCTTCAGATAATCCGGCTTGATGGCGAGCGTCCTGACATGGCTTTCGGGGTCGCGCAGGAACTGGATCGAGCAGTCGAACTGCGCGCCCAGCCATTTATGCGGGTTGAAGACGATAGAATCCGCCTGCTCCACGCCGGCCCAGAAATGCCGGTATTCCGGGCAGATCATCGCCGATCCCGCCCAGGCGGCATCCACGTGAAGATAGACCCCGTGGCGTTTGGCGATCGCGGCGACGCCGGCGATGTCGTCGGTGCCACCGGTGCTGGTGCCACCGACGCAGGCGATGATACCCGCGGGCAGCAAGCCTGCCTTCTTGTCGGCGACGATCGCCGCCTCGAGGGCCGCTATGTCCATGGCGCGAAAGCGGCCGGCGACCGGAATGCGCACGAGATTGTCCTCGCCGATGCCGGCCACCCAGATCGCCCGGTCGATCGAAGTATGCACCTGATCCGACGAATAGATGCGCAACCGCGCCTGCCCCGTCAGGCCCCTTTTGTTGCCTTGCCAGTCGAGCGCGCGTTCGCGCATCGTCAGCACCGCCGCCAGCGTCGCCGAGGAGGCAGAATCCTGGATGACGCCGGAAAAACCTTCCGGCAGGCCGAGCGCCTGGCGCATCCAATCGACAGTCCGAGTTTCGAGTTCTGTCGCCGCCGGCGAGGTCTGCCACAGCATGCACTGCGCGGCCATTGCCGAGACCAGATACTCAGCCACCACAGAAACTGGTGCCGCGTTGGCCGGAAAATAGGCGAAGAAGCGAGGATGCTGCCAATGCGTCATGCCCGGCACGATCTTCTCCTCGAAGTCGGCGAAGATCCTGTCCATCGGCTCCGCGTCTTCGGGCGGCGAGGCTTCTATGCTCCTGAATATGTCGCCGGACTCGATCCGCGGCCGTACCGGGCGCTGGCGCAGCGTTTCGCGGTAGTCGGCGCCCCAGTCAGCGGCCCGCCGCGACCATTGCCGGAAATCATCACTGTTCATCCTGTCCTCCCGACATGATCGCTTCACCGGCGCCCTTCGCCCGGTTTTCAAAACGACTGTTAAACATTTGCAACCACCGGAGAAATCCGGCGCGTCCTTATCCCGGGAAATCCGGCAGACTGGCAAACGCCGTCTTCAAGGCGCTCGACCATCCCTCGGAGATCGTGCGGTAGTACGGGTCGTCATGACCGATCCGTTTCTTCAACCCGACCTGGAAGGCATCCTTTTCCAGGAAAAGCAGATCCAGCGGCAGCCCGACCGACAGGTTCGACTTCAGCGTGGAATCGAACGATACCAGAAGCAGCTTCACGGTCTCCGCGAGACTCATCGACCGGTCATAAGCGCGAATGATGATCGGCTTGCCGTATTTGGTCTCGCCGATCTGGAAAAAGGGCGTGTCATCGGTCGATTCGATGAAATTGCCCTCGGGATAGATCATGAACAGGCGCGGTGCGCTGCCCTTTATCTGGCCGCCCAGGATGAAGGAGGCGTTGAAGTAGGAATCGGCCTTGTCGCCGGCGGGCGAGGAATGGGCGATGACGTCCTTGACGGTTTCGCCGACCAGCCGCACCGTCTGGTACATGGACGGCGTTTCGAGCACTGCCGCGTGCCGGTCGCCAACCGCCTTGGTGCGCTCGTCGAGCACGCTGATCACGGCTTGCGTCGTCGCCAGATTGCCGGCCGACATCAGCACGATGACGCGCTCACCGGGATCTTCCCAGACATGCATCTTCTTGAAGGTGGAGATCGAGTCCATGCCGGCATTGGTGCGCGTGTCCGACATGAACACGAGCCCGCGATCGATCTTGAGGCCGACGCAATAGGTCATGGTTTACTCTTCCGGCAGCGAACCGTAAAAACCGCGTCGCGTCGGAACGGATCCATGCGGCGCGCTCAGGTCCTTGTTTTCATGCATGTCGTCACCCAAACCAAGGTGGCGTTGGACGACCTGCATCGGGTGACTACTGCTCCACCGTGACGGTGACGGCAAGCCGCTCTTGCGCCTCTCCCAGCAGAATCCCCGAAACCGGCGACGCATCGCGATAGTCGCGCCCCGTCGCCACTCTCACATAGCGCTCATCAGGAGAGATACCGTTGGAGGGGTCGAAGGCAACCCAGCCGAGGCCCTGAACATGCGCTTCGGCCCAGGCATGGCTTGCCGCCTGCTCGATGGCCGCGTCCATCATCAGATAGCCGCTGACATAGCGTGCCGGGAAACCCATGGCGCGGGCGGTGGCGGCAAAGATATGGCTATGATCCTGGCAGACCCCGGTTTTCAGCGCGAGAGCCTCTTCAGCCGGGGTCGTCGCATTGGTGGTGCCCGGCGCATAGGCGACCCGCTCGGAGATGATAGCCATCAGACGGTGCAGTCTTTCGATATCGGTGCCCTTGCCGGCTGCCTCGGCGAGTGCGCGAATGCCATCGCCGATCATGGTCAAAGGCGTCTCCTGTGCGAACAGCCAGAGCGGCGCGAATCCCTGATGCGGCCCACAAACCCCCGATGTATCGCGCGTCACCACCTCGCCTGACGCCTCGACCGTAATGAAATCATAGTCACCCTCGACGCTCAACAATCGGGTGTCATTGCCGTAGTGGTCGGCAAATCGCACTTCCTCGCGCGCGCCTTCTACCTTCAGGGCCCAGGACAGCACGGTCTGCGTGCGCCCGCTCACCGGAAGCAGCCGCAGCCGCTGCAGCAGGTACTGCACCGGTGCGTCGTAACGGTATTCGGTCCGATGGGTGATCTTGAGCCGCATGGCCTCCTCAATAGAACCTGTAATCCTGCGCGATCTCGTCGCCGAGCCTGGTGTTGTCGCGAATGAAGCCGGCAAGGAATTCATGCAGGCCGGCGTCGAAAATATCCTTGATCGAGCCTGCCTGCAGCATGGCCTGGGTCTTTTCCGCCGTCGCATGGCAGGGATGGCGCCCGCCATAGTCGTCGCCGAGGAACTTCAGGTGCTCGGCCAGGAAGCGATAGCAGAAGGTCAGCGATCGCGGCATGCGCACATTGAGGATCAGATAGTCGGCGATGTTGGTCGGCTTGTAGTCGGCGTCGTAGACCCAGCGGTAGGAGCGGTGCGCCGATACCGAGCGCAGGATCGATTCCCACTGGTAATTGTCGAGCGTCGAGCCGACCCAGGAGATCGACGGCAAGAGCACGTAGTACTTCACGTCGAGGATGCGCGCCGTATTGTCGGCGCGCTCGACATAGGTGCCGAGCTGCGAGAAATCGAAGATCTCATTGCGCAGCATGGTGCCGTAGAACGAGCCGCGGATCAGCGCCGTTTCGCGCTTAATCGCATCGAGCACGTTTGGCAGGTCACGCTCGTCGATCGGCCTTGCCAGCATGCGCTTCAGCGCCATCCAGGCCTCGTTAATGCTTTCCCAGGTCTCCCGCGTCAGCGCGGTGCGCACCATGCGGGCATTGTGGCGTGCCGTCTCGATCGACGACATCGTGCTCGACGGGTTCGACGTGTCGCGCAACAGGAAGTCGGCTACATCGGCCGCCGTATAGTCCTGATACTTCTGCGTGTAGGCGACGTCGGAGCCGGCGCTGAGCAGCACCGAATTCCACTCTTCCGACGCGCTCTGCGTGCGCGTCAGCGCCATGCGCAGGCCCGCATCGACCAGGCGCGCCATGTTTTCCGCACGCTCGATATAGCGGTTCATCCAGTAGAGCCCGTTGGCGGTACGGCCGAGAAGCATGGAGTGGCCCTTCGGGCTAGTGAGTAGGGAATAGTGAGTAGCGAGTAGGGAATGTTCGAGTTTCGATTGGATACGGCATTGTTCTGTCCCCTCTGATACCAACTACTGCCTACTGCCTACTGCCTACTGACTACTCATCTCAATCATCCAGCACCCAGGTATCCTTCGTGCCGCCGCCTTGCGAGGAATTGACCACCAGAGAGCCCTCCTTGAGCGCGACGCGCGTGAGCCCGCCCGGCACGATCTGGATGCGGTCGGAGACCAGCACATAGGGTCTCAGATCGACATGGCGCGGCGACAGGCCCTTTTCGGTCAGGATCGGACAGGTCGAGAGCGCCAACGTCGGCTGGGCGATGTAATTGGACGGCTTGGCCTGCAGCTTCTTGGCGAAATCCTGGCATTCGTTCTTGGTCGCCGCCGGTCCGACCAGCATGCCATAGCCGCCTGAACCGTGCACTTCCTTGATCACCAGCTCATCGATGTGTTCGAGTACATATTTCAGGCTGTCCGGCTCCGAACAGCGCCAGGTCGGAATATTGCCGAGGATCGCCTTGCGGCCGGTGTAGAATTCGACGATCTCGGGCATGTAGGAATAGATCGCCTTGTCGTCGGCGATACCGGTTCCCGGCGCATTGGCGATCGTAATGTTGCCGGCCCGGTAGACATCCATGATGCCAGGCACGCCGAGCGCGGAGTCCGGCCGGAAAGTCAGCGGATCGAGGAAGGCATCGTCCACCCGGCGATAGAGCACGTCGATCTGCTTGTAGCCTTCGGTCGTGCGCATCGCGACATGACCGTCCACCACGCGCAAATCCTGCCCCTCGACCAGTTGCACCCCCATCTGATCGGCCAGGAAGGCATGTTCGAAATAGGCGGAGTTGTAGCTGCCGGGCGTCAGCACGGCGATGGTCGGCGTGCACTTGGCGTTCTGCGGCCGCACCGCCGCCAGCGACTGGCGCAAAAGCTGCGGATAGTTCTCCACCGGCCGCACCTTGATTTGTTGGAACAACTCGGGGAAGAGCTGCATCATCGTCTCGCGGTTTTCCAGCATGTAGGAAACGCCCGATGGGGTGCGCGCATTGTCCTCCAGCACGTAGAACTCGTTTTCGCTGATGCGCACGATGTCGACGCCGATGATGTGGGTGTAGACGCCGGCTGGTGGCCTGACCCCGATCATCTCGGGCAGGAAGGCTTCGTTCCTGGCGATCAGGTCGCGGGGAACGCGTCCGGCCCGCAGGATTTCCTGGCGGTGATAGATGTCGTCGAGAAAGGCGTTCAGTGCCTGCACGCGCTGCTCGATGCCTTGCGTGAGGCGGCGCCACTCATTGCCAGAAATGATGCGCGGAACGATGTCGAAGGGGATAAGCCGCTCGGAGGCTTCCTGCTCGCCATAGACGGCGAAGGTGATGCCGGTTTTGCGGAAGACGCGTTCGGCGTCCTGCATTTTCTCGGTAAGCCTGGCCGGGTCCTGCTCTTTCAGCCAGCGATCGTAAGCCGAATACGGTCTTCTAAGTCCGGAGACCTCCGGAAGCATTTCATCGAACGCTGCCAATCGCATACTCCCCTGTGACGCCATTTCACTGGCGCCGCTGGAGAAAATCAAGCGTAATCGGTGATTTGAGGGATGCGGACGATCAGTATGTCGCCCCTGCCTAAAATTGAGGCAGCTGAAATATGAGCTTGGTCAGGCTTTGCCTCATGCCCGGGCAATGGGTTCCGACGCTAGAAGGCGCGAAAAGTGACGACGGTGAACGTGTCCTTGATGCCGGGAAGAATCTGCACCTTCTCGTTGACGAAGTGGCCGACATCCTCCTCGTCGTCGACATAGAACTTGGCGAGCAGATCGTAATTGCCGGCAGTGGAGTAGATTTCCGAGGCGATCTCGGCGTCGGCGAGCGCGCTGGCAACCTCATACGACTTGCCCAGTTCGCATTTGATCTGCACGAAAAACGCCTTCATGGCTCCGCCCTGCTAAACGTCCAATCCAAGCGGCCCTTCTGGCAGACTGGAGGCGGGCTTTCAAGCGCTGGAACGGTACTTAGCCGGTTCGAGCGTTGGCCACGCCTCCCGCAATTCCGCCAAGGCTGCCTGGACTTCGTCGCGCGACAACACTGAATATTCGCCGCCGGTGAAACCCTGAAGCGCCACCAAACGTATGTTAGGATGCCTGCACGGGCAGGATTTTTCGAAAGGCAAGTTCTCGAAAGACAAGGGAAACAGGCTATGCGCCGCACGCTTTTCGCATTCGCATTCCTTCCTCTCCTCCTGCCCTTGTCGGCGTTTGCCGGCGAGGCCGAGATCAAGGCGGCGCAAGCGGCCATTGACGGCCAGCTGAGAGCGTTCCTGGCCGATGACGGCGTCACGGCCTACAGCTTCGCCGCACCGAACGTGAAGCGGATCTTCCCGACCGTCGACACCTTCATGAACATGGTGACCAACGGCTACGCGCCGGTGCGCAACCCACGGAGCTACTCGTTCGGCAAGGTCGAGGAGACGGGTCCGACCTCGATCATCCAGCAGGTGCTGATCGTCGGCCCTGACGGCAAGGACTATGAAGCTGTCTACACGTTGGAGCGACAGCCCGACGGCACGTTCCAAATCACCGGCTGCAGCCTGCGCGCGTCGAACTCGCTGAGCACCTGAACCGTCACAGCGCCGGGATATCGCCCTTCGCCCAGCCCTCGGTAATTTCGGCAGCGCGTGCCTCGAAAGTGCCGGTCTCTATCGCGGCGCGTATGTCCTGCATCAGCTTCTGATAATAGGACAGATTGTTCCAGGTCAGAAGCATCGCACCGAGTGCCTCTTGCGAGCGCACGAGATGGTGCAGATAGGCGCGGGAATAATCGCGTGCCGCCGGGCAGTCGCTTTCCTCATCGAGGGGGCGCGGATCGTCGGCATGGCGGGCGTTGCGCAGATTGACCTTGCCGCGCCTTGTATAGGCAAGCCCATGCCGGCCGGCCCGCGTCGGCATCACGCAGTCGAACATGTCGATGCCGCGCGCCACCGATTTCAAGATGTCGTCCGGCGTGCCGACCCCCATGAGATAGCGGGGTTTGTCATCAGGCAGTTCCGGGCAGGTGATGTCGAGCATGTCGAGCATGACCGCCTGCGGTTCACCGACGGCAAGGCCGCCGACCGCATAGCCTTTCAGATCCATCGCGCTCAGCGCTTGCGCAGAACGCACGCGCAAATCCGCATTGTCGCCGCCTTGCACGATGCCGAACATCGCCTTGCCGGGCTGGTCGCCGAACGCCGTCTTGCAGCGCTCCGCCCAGCGCAGCGACAATTCCATGGCGCGCTCGATCTCCTTGAGCGCGGCCGGCAGCGCCGTGCATTCGTCGAGCTGCATCTGGATGTCTGAATCGAGCAGGCCCTGGATCTCGATCGAACGTTCCGGCGACATTTCGTATGCAGCGCCATCGATATGGGAGCGGAAGGTGACGCCCTTCTCGGTCAATTTCCGAAGCTTCGACAGCGACATCACCTGGAAGCCACCGCTGTCGGTCAGGATCGGATGCGGCCAGCGGGCGAATTCGTGCAGGCCGCCAAG
Source organism: Mesorhizobium sp. B2-6-1 (assembly GCF_006440475.1). NCBI lineage: Bacteria > Pseudomonadati > Pseudomonadota > Alphaproteobacteria > Hyphomicrobiales > Phyllobacteriaceae > Mesorhizobium > Mesorhizobium sp. B2-6-1. The sequence continues at coordinate 92,108 of NZ_VFUH01000005.1, read as the reverse complement.
CTTCGCCACGCGTTCGGCGCCGGGCCGCAGCATCAGATGGTAGGTATTGCCCAGGATGATATCGGCGCCGACGCCGCGCACCTGATCCATGTACATCGTCTTGACCGTGCCGCCGGTGCCGACCGGCATGAAGGCGGGCGTGCGGATTTCGCCGCGCGGCATGCTGATCAAACCGCGCCGCGCCTTACCTTCGGTCGCCAGCACCTTGAAGGTGAACGTCTCAGCCATTGAATTCCTTGTCGTATGCCGGTGCGCCCGGAGCCTGTTCGTCCAGCGACTGGCGATAGTGGATGCAGCCGCGCATGAATCTTGGCCAGGGCGGCACGGCGATTGCCGGATCGATCTTCTCGGGCAGCAGGTCCCACAAATCGGGATGATGCCAGCAAAGATCGTGCCCCGATGCATCGCGATGCTGGCGAATGCCGGCGCGCAATTTTTTGACTTCGGCGATCAAACTGTCCCGGTCCAGCCTGTCGAGGTCATCGTCCATCGCTCATCTCCGCTCGATACAGCAGGCTTGCATCTCCGTAGGAGTAAAATCTGTAGTGGTGCTCAATGGCGTGCGCATAGGCGGCGCGCATCGTCTCGAGGCCGCTGAAGGCCGAAACCAGCATGAACAATGTCGAACGCGGCAGATGGAAATTGGTCATCAGCATGTCGGCGGTGCGAAAACGGTAGCCGGGCGTGATAAAGATGTCGGTCGGGCCGGACCATGCAGCCAGCACGCCATCCTCTCGCGCGGCACTTTCCAGCAGGCGCAGCGAGGTCGTACCGACGGCAATGACGCGCCCGCCCCTCGCCTTTGCCGCATTCAACGCGTCGGCAGTTGCCTCGCTGACCGAGCCCATCTCCGCATGCATCTTGTGGTCGGCGGTGTCGTCCGCCTTCACCGGCAGGAACGTGCCGGCGCCGACATGCAAGGTGACGAAGCGGCGCTCGATGCCCTTGGCGTCGAGCGCGGCAAACAGCTCCGGCGTGAAATGCAGGCCCGCCGTGGGTGCTGCGACGGCGCCTTCCTCCCGGGCATAGATGGTCTGGTAGTCGGCCCGGTCGCGCTCGTCGTCGTCGCGCTTCGAGGCGATATAGGGCGGCAGTGGAATGTGGCCGACCGCATGAAGCGCCTCGTCGAGGAAAGGGCCCGACAGGTCGAAGCCGAGCAGCGCCTCGCCCGCCTCGCCCTTTTCGATCACCGTGGCGTCAAGCTGGCCGAGGAAGCAGGAATTGCCGTCATGGCCGAAATGGATGCGGTCGCCGACGGCAACGCGCTTGCCCGGCCGCATGAAGGCCAGCCAACGGTCCGGCGCCATCCGCATGTGCAATGTGGCTTCGACCTGCGCCGCCGCCTCGCCGCGCCGCCTGATACCTTTGAGTTGCGCCGGGATGACCTTGGTATCGTTGAAGACCAGCACGTCACCAGCCTGGAGCAGGGAAGGCAGGTCGCTGACCGCCCGGTTCGAAACCCCCTCGCCGGGCCTGACCACCAGCATCTTTGCGCTGTCGCGCGGCTCTGCCGGGCGAAGCGCGATACGCTCTTCCGGCAGGTCGAAATCGAACAGATCGACACGCATCAGAAGAGCCTGATAAGCAGCGCCCCGGCCAGAAGCAGCACCGCGCCGGCCACGCGGCCGAGCGAGATTTCACGAACCGCGACGCCGAGGAACCCGACGCGGTCGATCAGCATGCCCGCCAGCAACTGGCCCGCCACCAGGAACGCCATCAGCGCGGCGGCGCCGATGCGTGGCGTCAGGATGGTGGACAGTGTGACGTAGAAGCCGCCCAGCATGCCGCCGGCGATGAACAGCCAGGGCGCGGGCGCCTTCCAGTCGAGCGAGATGCCTTGCAGCCTCACCACCGCGACGGCAATGATGCCGAGCACGATGGCGCCCGACAGGAACGAAAACGCAGCCGCCGCGACCGGGAGCCCCAGGCCGCGCGCCAACTGCGAATTGATCGGCGCCTGAATGGCAATGAAGGCGCCGGACAGGATGCCGAGAAGCGACCAGACGACGCCCATCATTGTCCTGTCGCCTTACTTGACGTCGGCCGCGACCTTCAGCGACACGATCTTATCGGGATCCTGCACCGGCTCGCCGCGCTTGATCTTGTCGACATTGTCCATGCCTTCGATGACCTGGCCCCAGACCGTGTACTGGCGATTGAGGAAGGCTGCATCGTCGAAGCAGATGAAGAACTGCGAATTGGCGGAGTTCGGATTCTGCGAGCGCGCCATCGAGCAGGTGCCGCGGCTGTGGTTGGCATTGGAGAATTCGGCCTTGAGATCCGGCTTGTCGGAACCGCCCATGCCAGCGCGGGAAGGCGCGAAAGAGGGCTTGCTCGAATTGCCGAACTTGACGTCGCCGGTCTGCGCCATGAAGCCCTCGATGACGCGGTGGAAGACCACGCCGTCATAAGCGCCTTCGCGGGCCAGTTCCTTGATGCGGGCGACATGGCCGGGCGCCAGGTCGGGAAGCATTTCGATGACGACCTTGCCCTTGGTCGTTTCCATGATGAGCGCGTTTTCGCGATCCTTGATGTCGGCCATGTCTGATATCCTTTTCAAAAAACAGAACTATTTGTCGGCGGCGATGCGCACCTTGATCATCCGGTCGGGATCGGTGACCGTGCCGTTGTCGGCCTCGTCGCCCTTCTTGATGTGGTCCACGAGTTCCATGCCGCTGACGACATTGCCCACGATGGTGTACTGGCCGTCGAGCGGCGGCGCCGGCGCGAACATGATAAAGAACTGCGAGTTTGCCGAGTTCGGATCCTGCGAGCGTGCCATGCCGACCACGCCGCGCTTGTAGTGCTCGGTCTGCGAGAATTCCGCCGGCAGGTCCGGCAGGTCGGAGCCGCCGGTACCGACAGCCTGGGCGTTGAAGCCCTTGTTCATGTTGCCGAATTTGACGTCGCCTGTCTGCGCCATGAAGCCGTCGATGACGCGGTGGAAGGCGACGTTGTCATAGGCATGCTCACGCACCAGCTTCTTGATCTGCGCGACATGCTTGGGCGCGAGATCGGGACGCAGCGCAATGGTTACATCGCCGTCCTTCAACGTTATGATCATGGTGTTTTCCGGGTCGGCGGCATAGGCTGAGACCGATGCGGTCACGAGACCGGCAAGCACGACGAGGAACGAGGCGAGCTTTTTCAGCTGCATGGTCTTCTCCGAGAAACCTATTTTGCGAATTTAGCGGTGAGCGCACCGGCGACCGCGGCCGGCACGAAGGGGCGGATGTCGCCGCCCATCGAGGCAATCTGGCGCACAAGTGTGGCGGTAATGGTTCTGACCGAGGGGCTGGCGGGCAGAAAAACCGTCTGCAGCTCGGGCGCCATGGTTTCATTCATGCCGGCCATCTGCATCTCGTAGTCGAGATCAGTGCCGTCGCGCAGGCCGCGGATCATGATTGAGGCCCCCTGTTTCCTGGCCGCATCGATGACCAGCCCGTCGAAGGCGACCACCTTGATGCGTGTGCCGTCGCGGCCGAATTCGGCCTTGGTCGCGGCCTCGATGAGTTCGACCCGTTCCTCGAAGGAAAACAGCGGCTTCTTGCCGGGATGGATACCGATCGCCGCATAGACGATGTCCGCCACGGCCAGCGACGCCTTCAGCACGTCGAGATGACCGTTGGTCAACGGGTCGAAGGAGCCGGCATAAAGGGCGATGCGCTCGGTCATGCCGGTGCTTCTAACGGGCGCGCGGACGGAAGGCAAATCTCATTGATGCGATCCCCTTGAACCTTTTTGCAGGGATGAACGACAGATGAATGCGCCGATCACGAACGCTTCACGCAGCGTTCACTACCTTGCCCCTTTAAGAAGATGAAACCAAAGTCCCATGTAAGCGTTGTAGAGCGCAGGAGAACACGCACATGCTGATCTACATGCTCGCCACTGCAATGACCGTCGCCATGCTGATCGCCACTGTATTCGGGCTGCATCAGGAGGCCCAGCGCGTCCGCATCAAGACCAACGCCAAACGCTTCGAAGGGTTCGGCCCCCGCAAGCCTCACCGTCACTATTGAACTAGCCTGAATTTGTTGCGACGCGCCGGCCGATTGGCCGGCGTTGCCATGTCTGTCCAAGCCAGACTTATTGCGCATCATCCGGGCCGGCATCGGCCGCCGGATCGATCTCGGCACCAACCTCGACGATTTCTTCCTCGTCCGATTGCGGCTCGGAAATCCGCTCGACCGAAACCACCTTCTCGCCTTCCGCCGTGTTGAAAATGGTCACGCCCTTGGTGGCGCGGCTGGCGAAGCGGATGCCATTGACCGGCACCCGGATAACGGTACCGCCGTCGGACACCAGCATGATCTGGTCGTCATTGCCGACCGGGAAGGTTGCCACCAGCCTGCCGATCTCGGCCGTCTTCGACACGTCGGTGGCCCGAATGCCCTTGCCGCCGCGTCCGGTCAGACGGAAATCATAGGACGATGAGCGCTTGCCGTAGCCGTATTCCGTCACCGTCAGCACGAACTGCTCATGCGCCTTGAGGAACTCATAGCGCTCGTCCGACAGCTCCGCCTCCTCGCCGACCTCTTCGTTGGTCAACGCGATCTCTTCCTCCTCGCCTGCCGGGATGCCGGCGGCCAGGCGCCGTTCGGCCACCACGCGCTTCAGATAGGCGGCGCGTTCGGCCGGCGGCGCATCGACATGCTCGATGACGGCCATCGAAATGACGCGGTCCGTTTCGGCCATGGCGATGCCGCGCACACCGACCGAGTTGCGGCTCTGGAAGACGCGCACGTCGCCGACGGAAAAGCGGATGCATTGGCCGGAGCTGGCGGTCAGAAGCACGTCGTCATTGTCGGTGCAGGTCTCGACGCCGAGGATCTCGTCGCCCTCCTCCTCCAGCTTCATGGCGATCTTGCCGTTACGGTTGACCTGGACGAAGTCGGAGAGCTTGTTGCGGCGCACCGTGCCGCGTGTGGTGGCGAACATCACGTCGAGCTCGCCCCAGCTCGTCTCATCTTCCGGCAACGGCATGATTGTGGTGATGCGCTCGCCCTGCTCCAGCGGCAGCATGTTGATCAGCGCCTTGCCGCGCGACTGCGGATTGCCGATCGGCAGGCGCCAGACCTTCTCCTTGTAGACGATGCCGCGCGAAGAGAAGAACAGCACCGGCGTGTGCGTGTTGGCCACGAACAGGCGGGTGACGAAATCCTCTTCCTTGGTCGACATGCCCGAGCGGCCCTTGCCGCCGCGGCGTTGCGCCCGGTAGAGCGACAATGGCACGCGCTTGATGTAGCCGGAATGGCTCACCGTCACGACCATGTCCTCGCGCTGGATCAGGTCCTCGTCTTCCATGTCCGCGCCGCCTTCGCTCAGTTCGGTGCGGCGCGGCGTGCCGAATTCGTCGCGCACGGCCGCGAGCTCGTCCTTGACGATCTGCTGGACGCGGGCGCGGGACGACAGGATATCGAGATAATCGACGATCTCGGCGCCAATCGTGTTCAACTCGTCGGCGATTTCGTCGCGGCCGAGTGCCGTCAGGCGCTGCAGGCGCAACTCCAGGATCGCGCGCGCCTGTTCCTCGGACAGATTGTAGGTGCCGTCCTCGTTGATGCGGTGGCGCGGGTCGTCGATCAGGAGGATCAGCGATTCGACGTCGCCGGACGGCCAGCGCCGCTCCATCAACTGCTCGCGCGCGGTCTGCGGGTCCGGCGCGGTGCGGATCAGTTTTATCACTTCATCGATGTTGGCGACTGCGATTGCGAGGCCGACCAGCACGTGGGCCCGGTCGCGCGCCTTGCGCAGCAGGAACTTCGTGCGTCGGGTGACCACCTCCTCGCGGAAGGACACGAATGCTCTCAGCATGTCGGTCAGCGTCAGCAGTTCGGGCTTGCCGCCATTGAGCGCCACCATGTTGGCGCCGAAAGAGGTTTGCAGCGGCGTGAAGCGATAGAGCTGGTTGAGGATGACGTCGGCCACGGCGTCGCGCTTCAGCTCGACGACGACTCTATAGCCCTGGCGGTCGCTCTCGTCGCGAATGTCGGAAATGCCCTCGATGCGCTTGTCGCGCACCAGTTCGGCCATCTTCTCGATCATCGACGACTTGTTCACCTGGTAGGGAACTTCGGTGATGATGATCGATTCGCGGTCATTGCCGCGGGCCTCGATGTTGACCTTACCGCGCATGACGATGGAGCCGCGGCCGGTCGAATAGGCGCTGTAGATGCCGGAGCGGCCGAGCACGATGCCGCCGGTCGGGAAATCCGGCCCCGGAATGATTTCCATCAGCGCCGGCAGGTCGATGGCCGGATTGTCGATGATCGCGATCGCGGCGTTGCAGACTTCGCCCAGATTGTGCGGCGGGATGTTGGTGGCCATGCCGACGGCGATGCCGCCCGAGCCATTGACCAGCAGATTGGGAAAGCGCGCCGGCAGGACCTTCGGCTCGCTGCCGGAAGCATCGTAAGTGTCCTGGAAATCGACCGTATCCTTGTCGATATCCTCCAGCAGTTCATGCGCGACCTTGGTCAGCCGCGACTCGGTGTAGCGCATGGCCGCCGGCGGATCGCCGTCGATCGAGCCGAAATTGCCTTGCCCGTCGATGAGCGGCACGCGCAGCGACCAGTCCTGCGCCATGCGCACCAGGGCGTCATAGATAGAGGCGTCGCCATGCGGATGGTATTTACCCATCACGTCGGCGACCGGGCGCGCCGACTTCACATATTTGCGGTTCCAGTGATAGCCGCTCTCATGCGCGGCGAAGAGAATGCGGCGATGCACCGGCTTCAGGCCGTCGCGCACGTCGGGCAGCGCGCGGCTGACGATCACGCTCATGGCGTAATCGAGATAGGATCGCTGCATCTCCTCGATGATCGAAATCGGCTCGATGCCGGTGGGGCCGCCGTCGGCGCCGCGCGGTGTTTTTTGGTCGGTCAAATCGGATCACAATCTAAACAGGAATCACTTGCCGTATATATAGGAAGCCGGGCCGAAACTCCAATGTCGACGGCACTTTTCCAGTGTCGATTTTGGCGGTGATTTCAAAAGGATACCGGTGATTGCGACGATATGGCCGATGTGCTTTTCGGAGCCGTCGACGCAAAGGCCCGCCATCTCGTGTTAGCGGCGGCCCGCGCGGCGGGCGCGATAGCTGCCGGGCGTCTCGCCCATTTCGCGCCGGAAGCGGCGATTGAAAGTTGACAGGTCGTTGAAGCCCGCCTCGAAGGCGATCGTCGAGATCGCCTTGTCCGAAGCGTGGAGCCGCACTGCTGCCCGGTGCAGCCTGGTCCTCAGCAGAAACCGGTAGGGGGTCATTCCGGCAATCTGCCGGAATGTGCGCAGGAAATGATACGGACTGGTCGCCGTCTCCCGGGCCAGCACGGCCAGCGAAAGCGGCTGATCGGCATCGATCTCGATACGCCGAACCGCCTCCGCGACCCGTTTTTGGTCGCGGCCGCTGGGTGTCCGCGCCATCTTGGTGCGCCCTGAGCTTGCGGCGACTGCTGCGCTGGCAATGCGCAAGCCGAGTTCCTCGAAAGCAGCGGTTTCGCCCACATCGCGCGCGGCCTCCGCTTCGGCCAGCAGCGGCATCAGCGCCGGCAGGGGCGGCAAGCGCGGCGTCTTGAAGGCCAGCATTCTGGCGCCCGGTACGTCCTCCACGATCCGTTCCATATAGGCCGGAGCAAAATGGAAGGAGAGGCAGCGGTCACCGGCGCCGTGCTCGTGGCCGCATTCGTAGCATGTGCCGGGATTACCGAGCAGCACCGCGCCTGGCGCGAGCATCGCGGTACCCTGGCTGGCGCGATAGCGGAAGGTGCCGCTGGTCACCGCGGCGACGCAGAATGTCCGGTGCTCCTCCTCGAACGGCCGGTCGCCGGCGCCGGCCGTGCACACCACGTCCGACACCTGCCAGCTTGGCCCCGAGGCAATGATCCTGTGGCTCGTCGTCATAGCCTGAAAGATAGCAATTTTTCCCAAGCGCAGAACCCTGCCCCGGCCTATCGCTTGCGGCCTCCTGACAGCATGAAGGCACCAGCCATGACCAACCAGCCCACTTTTACCGAAGCCCTGCACAGCGACGGGCCAGCCCCCGGCTTTGCCGAGAATTTGGATCTCTACGGCCGCTTCGTCGGCGCCTGGACTTTCGATGCCAGCCGTCATCTCGAGGACGGCACCGTGCTGACCGGACGCGGCGAGGTGCATTTCGGCTGGGTGCTGGAAGGCCGCGCGATTCAGGACGTCTGGATCCTGCCCGCGCGCGATGCCGGCCCCTCGCCTTCTCTCGGCAAATGGACCTTTTATGGCACGACCTTGCGCGTCTACGATCCCGGCGCAAACGCCTGGCATATCTTTTGGAGCGATCCCCGAAACCAATACTACAGCCGCCAACTCGGCCGCGCCGAGGGCGAAACGATTGTCCAAGTGGGCGCCGACGGCACCGGTTCCTCCGTACGTTGGAGCTTTTCACGGATCACGGAAAATTCCTTCCGCTGGCTCGGCGAGCGCTCGCACGACAATGGCGCGACATGGCGGCTCGAAGTGGAATTCCTGGCGCGGCGCTCTGACCGTACCTGATCAAGCAAGCCCGCGACGCAAATTCAAGCATTCCCTAGCTCTCCTTCGCGTCTCCCTCGGCCCAGCCCGGCTTTCGCAGGGTTCGCGAACCGTCTCCCCTCGGCCGGTTTCCTCCGCCCCTGCTTTGCTCTACCAATGTCGGGATGCGGGCTCGGCCCGGCGGGAGGGGTGAGAGATGCCGAGTTTCGACAGCCTGTTCAACGCCTTCGTCACCATTCTGGTGACCATCGACCCGCCGGGGCTGGCGCCGCTCTTTCTGGCGATAACGCGCGGCATGAACCGCGAGGAGCGCCAGCAGGTCTCGGTCCGCGCTTCGGTCATCGGCTTCCTTGTGATGGCGCTGTTCGCGGTTGCCGGCGCGTCGATCCTGTCGGTGTTCGGCATCACGCTGCCGGCCTTCCGGGTCGCCGGCGGCTTTTTGCTCTTCTTCATCGCTTTCGAAATGGTGTTCGAGCGCCGGCAGGACCGCAAGGAGAAGATCGGCGACGTCGCCATCACCAAGGACATGATCCACAACATCGCCGCCTTCCCGCTGGCGATCCCGCTGATCGCCGGCCCCGGCGCGATTTCGGCGACTGTGCTGCTCTCCGGCTCGTTTCAGGGCTTTGGCGCCCAGGCGGCACTGGTCGGCATCATCTTCGTCTGCCTCGCCATCACCTATCTCGTGTTCGTGCTGTCGGAGCGCATAGACCGCATCCTCGGCCAGACCGGCCGTTCGATCCTGACCCGCCTGCTCGGCGTTATCCTGGCGGCACTTGCCGTCCAGTTCGTGGCTGACGGCATCAAGGCGCTGATGGCCTCATAGGCCGCTTATTTTGCCGTCGTGTCGATAATTTCGAAATCGTGGGTAATGGCGGCGGTCTTGGACATCATGGCCGAAGCCGAACAGTATTTTTCGATCGAGAGATCGATCGCCCGCTTCACCTTGTCGGGCGACAGCGCCCTGCCCTTGACGATGAAATGCATATGAATGCGGGTGAACACCTTGGGATCGGTCTCGGCTCGGTCGGAATCGAGCTCGACCACACAGTCCTCGATCGCCTCGCGCCCCTTTTCGAGGATATGGACGACATCATAGGCCGAGCAGCCGCCGGTGCCGATCAGCACCAGTTCCATCGGGCTCGGCCCCGGCGTTCTCACTTCAGGGCCGAACGCGGTCCCCAGTACGACCTTATGGCCTGTGCCGGACTCGCCGACGAAGGTGCGTTCCTCGACCCATTTGATGCGTGCTTTCAACTGATATTCCTTCCACTCGGGATCACGGTCTGGCTTGCGCGACGCCGAAGACGACATCGTGCATGACCCTGCCCGGCAACAGCGTGAAGACGCCGGCGCCGACCAACGCAAAGACATACAGCGCAATCATCGCCTTGCGGTGCTTGGCGACGCGGTGATTGCGTGCATGCCAGACCGCCAGCGGCACCGTGACCAGCACCAGGATCGACAAGAGATGGATCGGGCTGAAAGGGCCAATGAGCCGTATCTGCTGGATCCAGAAACTCGAGATGGCGACGGCCAGCATCAGCGCCGCCCAGAGATAGCCCATCGCGCGGTGGCGCAGCGTGCCTTTCGGCAGCGCCAGCTGCACGCCGCCTATCGCCAGCGCGGCAAAGGCCGCGAACGCATGCCATGGGATCGGAGAACGTGCCGATAGGAGCGGTCCGAGCGACATCGTGCCCTCTCCTAAAATGCCCGTCACGCCGCGTCGATGCTCAGAACGGAATTTCGTCGTCCAGCTCGCGCGACGAACCGCCGCCGCCCTTGGGAGCACCGCCGCCACGATTGAAGCCTTCGTTCGGGCCGGACTGGCCGAAATCGGAACCACGGCTGCCGCCGCCGGAATAACCGCCGACCTGGCCGCCTTCGCCCTGGCCGCGCGCGTCGAGCATCTGCAGCTCGCCGCGGAATCTCTGCAGCACGACTTCCGTCGTGTATTTGTCGGCACCGGTCTGGTCTTGCCATTTGCGTGTCTGCAACTGGCCCTCGACATAAACCTTCATGCCCTTCTTCAGATACTGCTCGGCGACCTTGGCGATGCCCTCATTGAAGATGACGACATTATGCCACTCGGTCTTTTCCTTGCGCTCGCCGGAATTCTTGTCGCGCCAGCTTTCCGATGTTGCGATGCGGATGTTGACGACCGGCTCGCCAGAATTCAGGCGGCGGATCTCCGGGTCCGCTCCGAGATTGCCGACCAGAATGACCTTGTTGACGCTACCCGCCATGATACTTCTCCGCGCTCGTCCGAAACAAATTTTTGTCGCAGCACCTTACAGGTTGCGCACACCCGTTGCCTGCTGTGGCTGCCTTTTCCCACAAGGTTTTTGTTCTCTTTTCGTTCCTATACGCATCGCCGCTCATTGTCAAGGAATGGCAGCAATGCCGGAGCCGCCAGCTTCCCTTCATATGGGCCGTAAAACATCGCTTGCCAAATCGATAAGTATCGACTTATGCTTTCGCCATGATCGAAGCGGAAATTTTCCGGGCGCTGGCCGACCCCACCCGACGCGCCGTCTATGAACGCCTCGCCACCAGCGAGATGACGGTGTCGCAGCTGCGCACCGGCATGACGGTATCGCAGCCAGCTGTGTCGCAGCACCTGGCGGTGCTGCGCAGCGCAGGCCTGGTGGTCGAGCGGCGGGCGGGCCGCAACGCCTATTACCGCGCCGATCCGCAAGGGCTCGACCCGCTGCTCGGCTGGATCGAACGCTACCGGACGTTCTGGCCCGAGCGCATCGAAAGACTGAAGGCGGTTCTCAAGGACATGGACCAATGACGCACGCACCAGTGACCGACGAAAGCCATGCGCGGACCGCCCCCGACGCGATCGAGTTCGAGTGCGATCTTCCCGAGCCGCCGGAAAAGGTATGGCGGGCGCTGACCGTGCCCGAATTGCTTGCGGCCTGGATGATGCCCAACGACATCAATCCTGAGATCGGCAGCAATTTCGCCTTTGCCGGGCCGGATGCGCCGATCGAATGCGAGATCCTCGATGCCGAGCCCGGAAAAAGGCTTCGCTATTCCTGGCGGGAACAGCCGCGGCCCGACGAGGAACGGAACCCGCTCGACAGCATCGTCACCTTCACGCTCGCCCGCACCGTTTCGGGCGGCACGCATCTGCATATTATCCATGAAGGCTTTGCCCGTGCGGCGACATCCGCCGCCAGGCCCATGGTGACCATGGCAGGTGTCGGCTGCCGGCTTTCATTCGCTGCGAGCGCCTCCGGCCGTACGGCCGCCGCCAATTCATTTTGCCTTCTGCAGCGCGCCGCTTGAGTGGCCGACACATGAAAAACGGAGAGAGACGATGACCGGTTTTGCCAATCTGGTGCCGATGGTGATCGAGCAGTCGAGCCGCGGCGAGCGCGCCTTCGACATTTTCTCGCGGCTGCTGCGCGAGCGCATCGTCTTTATCAACGGCGAGATCAACGACGGCATGTCGGCGCTGGTCTGCGCCCAGCTTCTGTCGCTGGAATCGGATAATCCCGACAAGGAGATCTCGCTTTACATCAACTCGCCTGGCGGCGTGGTGACCAGCGGCTTCGCCATCTACGACACGATGCAATATGTCAGCTGTCCGGTGTCGACGGTGTGCATGGGCTTTGCCGCCTCGATGGCTTCGTTCCTGCTGATGGCTGGCACGCCGGGACGGCGCATCGCGCTGCCCAACGCCAGCCTCGTCCTGCACCAGCCGCTTGGCGGCTTCCAGGGTCAGGCATCGGACATCCAGCGTCACGCCGAAGGCATTCTGCGCACCAAGCGGCAGATGACCGAACTCTATGCGCGCCATTGCGGCCGCACCTATGAAGAGGTCGAGCGCACGCTCGACCGGGACTATTTCATGACCGCCGAGGAAGCGAAGGCATGGGGTCTCGTCGATCATGTCTACGATACCCGCAAAAAGGCGGCGTGACCGGCACAAGCACGATGAATTGCGACGGCCCCGCCGTCCGGCGATTTGATGACCGCCGGTCTGGCCACCTCGGCGGGGCGGCGCTATAACCGGCCGATGATCGACAGCCGCTTATTCCAACCTTGGCGTCTTGCCGTCACTATTTTCGCCGGTGCGCTCATGCTGGCCGGCGGCGCCTTTGCCAACGACAGCCAGAAAGGCAGCCTGCCCGGTGTGGCCGGCGATTATCGCATCGCCAAGCCGGCCCCGCAGCCCGAACCCGATGACGCCTTCCCCGCCAACGGCAACGGCCGGTTCAAGATCGGCGATACCGATGTCAGGATTTCCGGCAGCATCACGGTCGATGTCGGCGCCGGCGGGATCAAACCGCCGCGGTAGCTGACATGTCGGGGCCGTCAGTACCTGCGCGTTCCCCCAAAAGAGCAGCCCCGCCGTGCTTTTAGCAAACGGACGGGGCTTTTCTGGATCTATAATCCAATCTTTCGCCGGGAATGTTTTACCGGCTTTCGATTTCGGATGCTTCGCGGCGTTCAGCCGACGATCCGACCAGTAGTCTCTGATTTTGGTGCATCCGGCAGGGTCACGTCGGAAGGCGCTCGCGTCTCCCTGGCATTCATGCCTGCCGCGGCTCCAGTCACTGCTGGAGCCTCAAGGGACTGTCCGGTGGCGTCATGCTCCACTCCTGTGTCCATTGCGACAATCGTCGTCAGAAGCACTGATCGCAATAGCCCGCGGCGTCTCGCAGACCGCCTTTGGGCGGCGAGGCCATCGAAAGACAGCCGGCTTCATTGACGTGTGGAGTCTGCTCCCCTCAGCCAGGGACGTCAACCGCTCGATGTCCGATCGGAAAAAATGTGATCGAGCGAGATATCCCCTGATGGGAACCACGCCGCCTGCTCCACCGCTTTTGTCAGGAGCGTGTTCGGTCTTTGTTCTTTCCGCTTGCCCGTTCGTGCGAAAGACGGTTAAACGACTTGGTCGAGAATTGTGGCGTCTCTCGACGCGGCGGCAAAAATACCTACATAGGGGACGGCCGGGGAAAACCCGCCGATCCCACAAATTCCAGATCTGAGGCGGCGACCGGCAATGGCCGACCATAAATATCTTTCCATTCGCGGGGCGCGCGAACACAATCTGAAGAATGTCGATCTCGACCTGCCGCGTGACAGCCTGATCGTCATGACGGGCCTGTCGGGCTCCGGCAAATCGTCGCTTGCCTTCGACACCATCTATGCCGAAGGCCAGCGCCGCTATGTCGAGAGCCTGTCGGCCTATGCGCGGCAATTCCTCGAAATGATGCAGAAGCCGGATGTCGACCAGATCGACGGCCTTTCGCCGGCCATCTCCATCGAGCAGAAGACCACTTCGAAGAACCCGCGCTCGACGGTCGGCACCGTCACCGAGATATACGACTACATGCGGCTTCTGTTCGCGCGTGTCGGCGTACCCTATTCGCCCGCCACCGGACTGCCGATCGAGAGCCAGACGGTGTCGCAGATGGTCGATCGCGTGCTGGCGGTCGAGGAAGGCACGCGCCTGTTCATCCTGGCGCCGATCGTGCGCGGCCGCAAAGGCGAGTACCGCAAGGAATTGCTCGAGCTGCAGAAAAAGGGATTTCAGCGCGTCAAGGTCGACGGCGTCTTCTATGAGATCGCTGATGTGCCGCCACTCGACAAGAAATACAAGCACGACATCGACGTGGTCGTGGATCGCATCGTCGTGCGTGGCGACCTCGCAACGCGCCTTGCCGATTCCATGGAGACCGCGCTGAAGCTCGCGGAGGGGCTGGCGGTGGCGGAGTTCGCCGATAAGCCGCTCGATGCCAGTCAGACGGGCAAGGATTCGGTCAACAAGTCGAAGAACGAGACGCATGAGCGCATCCTGTTCTCGGAAAAATTCGCCTGTCCGGTCTCCGGCTTCACCATTCCCGAGATCGAGCCCAGGCTGTTCTCGTTCAACAACCCGTTCGGCGCCTGCCCGACCTGCGACGGGCTGGGCAGCCAGCGCTCCATCGATCCCAATCTGGTCGTCCCCGACGAGAACGTCTCGCTGCGCGACGGCGCCGTCAGCCCATGGGCGAAATCGACTTCACCCTACTACGTGCAGACGCTGGAGGCTCTCGGCAAGGCTTACGGCTTCAAGCTCGGCGACAAGTTCAAGGATTTGACCGGGGAAGCCCAGGAAGCCATCCTGCGCGGCACAGGCGAGCGCGAGATCACCTTCCAGTATGATGACGGCCTGCGCTCCTACAAAACGACCAAGACCTTCGAGGGCGTCATCCCCAACCTCGAGCGGCGCTGGAAAGAGACCGAATCCGCCTGGATGCGCGAGGAAATCGAGCGCTTCATGTCGGCCACCCCCTGCCCGGCCTGTCGTGGCTACAGGCTGAAGCCGGAAGCGCTGGCGGTGAAGATCGCCGGCAAGCACATCGGCGAAGTGACCGAACAGTCGATCCGCAAGGCCGACCAGTGGTTCACCGACCTGCCGGCGCAGCTCAACGACAAGCAGAACGAGATCGCCGTGCGCGTGCTCAAGGAAATCCGCGAGCGGCTGCGCTTCCTCAACGACGTCGGCCTCGACTATCTCACCCTGTCGCGCAATTCCGGCACGCTGTCGGGCGGCGAGAGCCAGCGCATCCGGCTGGCATCGCAGATCGGCTCCGGCCTCACCGGCGTGCTCTACGTGCTGGACGAACCGTCGATCGGCCTGCACCAGCGCGACAATGCGCGCCTGCTCGACACGCTGAAGCACCTGCGCGACATCGGCAACACGGTCATCGTGGTCGAGCATGACGAGGACGCCATCCTGCATGCCGACTACGTCGTCGACATCGGCCCGGCCGCCGGCATCCATGGCGGCGAAATCATTGCCCAGGGCACGCCTCAGCAGGTGATGGCCAACCCGAATTCGATCACCGGCAAATACCTTTCGGGCGAGCTCGAAGTGGCGACACCAGCGGTTCGCCGCGAGGCGAAGAAGAACCGCCGCCTGAAAGTCGTCGGCGCGCGGGGCAACAATCTGAAGAACGTCACCGCCGAAATTCCGCTCGGCACCTTCACCGCCGTCACCGGCGTATCGGGCGGCGGCAAATCGACCTTCCTGATCGAAACGCTTTTCAAGGCGGCCTCGCGCCGCATCATGGGCTCGCGCGAGCATCCGGCCGAGCACGACCGCATCGAGGGCTTGGAGTTCCTCGACAAGGTCATCGACATCGATCAGTCGCCGATCGGACGGACCCCGCGCTCCAACCCCGCCACCTATACCGGCGCCTTCACGCCGATCCGCGATTGGTTCGCGGGCCTGCCCGAGGCCAAGGCGCGCGGCTACCAGCCGGGCCGCTTCTCCTTCAACGTCAAGGGCGGCCGCTGCGAGGCCTGCCAGGGCGACGGCGTTATCAAGATCGAGATGCACTTCCTGCCCGACGTCTACGTCACCTGCGACGTCTGCCACGGCAAGCGCTATAACAGAGAGACGCTCGACGTGCTGTTCAAGGGCAAGTCGATCGCCGACGTGCTCGACATGACGGTCGAGGAAGGCGTCGATTTTTTCGCCGCCGTGCCCGGCGTGCGCGACAAGCTCGACACGCTGAAGCAGGTCGGCCTCGGCTACATCCATATCGGCCAGCAGGCGACGACGCTGTCGGGCGGCGAGGCGCAGCGGATAAAACTCGCCAAGGAGCTGTCGCGCAAGGCGACCGGCAAGACGCTCTATATCCTGGACGAGCCGACCACTGGCCTGCACTTTCACGATGTCGCCAAGCTGCTGGAAGTGCTGCACGAACTGGTCGACCAGGGCAACACGGTGGTGGTGATCGAGCACAATCTCGAAGTGATCAAGACCGCCGACTGGGTGCTCGATCTCGGCCCCGAGGGTGGCGATGGCGGCGGCGAGCTGGTCGCCTCCGGCACGCCGGAAGCGATCGTGCGCGAAAAACGCAGCTACACCGGCCAATTCCTCAAGGAATTGCTGGAGCGACGCCCCGGAGGCAAGCGCGAAGCAGCGGAGTGATGGCGGGCTGGCGTTGGGAATCTCCGGAATGAAGATCAGGAAAGCCCTCGCCCCGGATGTCACCGCCGTCATGACTCTGACCACGGATGCCTACGCGCCCTACACCGCGCTGTTGGGCGCGCCGCCGATCCCGGTCACGGAAGACTATGCGCCGCGCATCGAACGCGGCGAGGCCTGGCTGCTGGAGAGCGGCGGCGACCTGGCCGGGCTGATCGTCCTGGAGCGGCACGAAGACCACGCGATGATCTTCTCCGTCGCGGTGGCGCCAGGATTTCAGGGCAAGGGCTTCGGCATCGCATTGTTGAAACATGCGGATCAGCAGGCGCGCCTGTGGGGCGTGCCGGAGGTGCGGCTCTACACCAATGCGAAAATGGAGCGCAACATCGCGCTCTATTTGGCCTACGGCTATCGCGAAACGGGTCGCCGGCCCAATCCCTACCGGCCAGGATGGGTGCTCGTCGACATGGCCAAGCCGGTCGACGAGGTCACGGCGGCCTGATTTTTCTGAACGCGGCCAGATTTCTGAAACGGGAGGACGACAATGAGCAAATCGGGAACAATCCGCGCCGGCATGGGCGGCTGGACCTTCGAGCCGTGGGACACGTCCTTCTACCCGGAAAAACTCCCCAAGGCCAAGCAGTTGCAATACGCCAGCCGGCAGGTACCGAGCATCGAGGTCAACGGCACCTACTATTCCAGCTTCAAGGAACCGACCTTCGTCAAATGGGCCAATGAGGCCCCCGACGGTTTCGTCTACTCGCTGAAGGGCAACCGCTTCGTCACCAACCGCCGCGTGCTGGGCGAAGCCGGTGAATCGATGATGCGTTTCCTTGGCTCCGGCGTCGCCGCGCTCGGCGATAAGCTTGGGCCGATCCTTTGGCAGTTCGCGCCGACAAAGAAATTCGATCCCGACGATTTCGAGGCTTTTCTGAAGTTGTTGCCGGAAAGCCAAGACGGTGTCGCGTTGCGCCACGCGCTTGAAGTTCGCAACGACAGTTTCATCGTGCCGGAATTCCCGGCGCTCGCGCGCAAATACAAGGCGGCCATCGTCTATGCCGATCACGCAAAATATCCTGATATCGCCGATATCACCGGCGATTTCATCTATGCGCGGCTGCAGACCGGCTCGGATGACAATCCCGACTGCTACACGCCAAAAGGCCTCGATGAATGGGCGGCGCGGGCCAAGGTCTGGGCGGAAGGCAAGCAGCCGGCCGATTTGCGGCGCGCCGACCCTGCTACCGACGCGCCGGTGCAACCGCGCGACGTGTTCGTCTACTTCATCACCGAGGGCAAGGTGCGCGCGCCCTTCGGCGCCATGGCGCTGATGAAGCGAGTGACAGAAACCAGCTAAGCGGCAAGCCTCTGCGGCTATTTCCATTTGCATGAATTGCCGGCGTCAACAGCCTCTGTCGGAACCTCAAGGCGTCATCGTCGTTTTGCCTTGGTGGCGGGTTCCCGCGCGGGAAAACCAGCAGAAAAGCGAGGAAGGATGGCTGTCATCCTTATCGGTGCGTTTCTCATCGTCGCCGGCGTTGTGTATATGGCGGGCGCAGCTCTCAGGCGTGGACGGCTCAGCGATCCGGCACCTGCAGCTTCGGATCGACGGATGCCCAATCTCGCAACGCAGGCCCCGACGCTTGAGCCACGCCGGCGCGGCCTCGGTTTCCTAGGCGTGTCACAGAATTGGCCGGGTCTGCTGATGATGGCGGTCGGTGCGGTTCTGCTCCTGTCGGCGGTAGTCCTCTAACGCCGTGCAAGCTTGGCTTTTTCGCCGCGATCGTAACCTTATCGACACTTCCTTGCGTCATGACTCCAGCAACGTCAGGCTGCAGGGTCGTCGCGGGCAAGGAACGAGAGGCATGTCGCTCGACTACAACTCACTTCTGCTGGCGGTCGGTTTCTCCGCTGCCTGCCTGAGCCTGACGCTGTTCGGCACATGGCTCACCGCCCGCACCGACAAGTTCCTGCTCACCTGGGCGCTCAGCGCCTTGCTGGTGGTGGGCGAGGTCTTCACCTATGACGCCTATATCGACGCGCCCAGGCGCGGCCTCGGCATCGCCACCTTCACCTTGCTGCTGGTCGGCTTCTCCATGATGCTGGGCGCCGCCTACCAATTCAGAAGCGGCGGCTCGCCGGTCTCCAGGATTTTAATCGGCAGCGGCATTTCGCTGGCGGTGGCGCTGCCGCCCATGGCTCTCGGCTATGACGGGCTCGGCTTCATGTTCGAGAACCTGTTCGCGGCCCTGCTCCTGTTCGCAACCGCCGCCGAATACTGGAAGGGCCGCGCCGAGGCCCCAGCGCTTACCATCGGCGCCGCCGCACTCTATTCAGCGACCGCCATGTCCTTCCTGCTCTGCGCGACGGTTTTGGCATGGGACGGCAAGCTGATCATGAGCCATGCGCCAAGGAACTGGGCCGAGGATCTCAGCCTCATCGTCGTCATCGCCAGCATGACCGGCATCGGCGCCTTGTCGCTGGCCCTCAACCAGGGGCGTCTGGCGGGGCATCACCGCCGCAACGCGCTGACGGATCAGCTGACCGGCCTGCTCAACCGCCGCGCGCTGTTCGACCTCTTTGGCGATTCTCCCGTCGGCGCCTTTACCGCCGTGGTCGTGTTCGACCTCGATAGCTTCAAGGCCATCAATGACGAGTTCGGCCACGCGACGGGCGATGAGGTACTGAAAGTGTTCGCCAAGGAGCTTGCCGGCAACCTTCGCCCGACCGATGTCGCCGCGCGCATGGGCGGCGAGGAGTTCGCGGTGGTGCTAAAGCGGACTTTGCCCGAAACAGTGGAAAACACGGCCGAGACGATACGGACCTCGTTCGCCGCGCGCCGCATCGACACCGAGAACGGTCCCCTGACGTGCACCGTCAGCGCCGGCTTTGCTTTCGGCACCAAAGAGGGCCTGAGCTTCGACAAGGTGCTTAGCGCCGCCGACAAGGCGCTCTATGCCGCCAAGCGCGGCGGCCGCAACCGCGTCACCGCCTCTCCATTCCGGCGCGCTAGCTGACCAAGCGCATCAATGCCGTGCCCATCATTGTTGAATGGCCGAATGCGGCTTTTACGCCGCCATGACAATTTCATTGAAGGCATCGAGGTCGACATAGAAGACCTTGGTGATCTCCTCGATCAGCTCGTCGTGGTCATAGCCCTGGGACTTCAGAATGTTGATGGCTGTGATGATGTCGACGCGCTCTGTGAGCCGCCGCTTCTGGTAGTCCTCGACGTAACGTTCCATGGCTGCCCCTTGGCCTGTATGCCCAAACGCGTTGAACGACAGAGATCGCAGGGAGGATGCTAGGAACGCATGCTTGCGCGGAACTTGCCCGTCGCCCACCTCGATCTGCGACAAACCAGACTGATACGGAAGCGGCCGACTCACAAAGCCATCAGAAGACTAGCATGTAGTATTGAGCGTGCCAGCGGGTGTTGAAGAAAGATTGAGCAATCTTTCATCAGGAGATGGATTTACACCGTCAGGAACTTCCTGACATCCGCCCGGTCGAGATCTTCCGCAGGACCAGTATGGACGATCTGGCCGCGGTCCATGATGTTGACCTCGTCGGCGAGTTCGCGGCAGAAGTCGAGATATTGCTCCACGAGAAGAACCGCAATGCCGGCCTGGTCGCGCAAATAGCGGATGGCGCGGCCGATGTCCTTGATAACGGACGGCTGGATACCTTCCGTCGGCTCATCGAGCACCAGAAGCTTGGGCCGCATCACCAGCGCCCTGCCGATGGCGAGCTGCTGCTGCTGGCCGCCGGAGAGATCGCCGCCGCGGCGGCCAAGCATCTGCTTGAGCACCGGAAACAATTCGAAAACATGCGCCGGCACGTTGCGGTCGGCCCGTTTCAGGGGCGAGAATCCCGATTCAAGGTTTTCCCGCACGCTGAGCAGCGGAAAGATCTCCCTGCCCTGCGGCACGAATGCGATGCCCGACCGGGCGCGGTCATACGCCGCGCTCCGGTCGAGCGCCTTCCCCTCGAAGGCAACGCTTCCGCTCGTCAGCCTGTGGTGGCCGACGATCGATCTCATCAAACTGGTCTTGCCGACGCCATTGCGGCCGAGCACGCAAGTGATCTTGCCGGCGCCCGCCTTCAGCGACACGCCGCGCAGCGCCTGGGCGGCGCCGTAGTGGAGCGTGGCATCGGAAACTTCGAGCATGTCAGCGCCTTCTCCAGAACCGAAGGAAGGCAAGATCGAAGCGATGGAATTGCACCCGCCAAACCATGCTCATCTCCCCAGATAGACTTCGACGACGCGTTCATCGGCGGATACGAAATCGAGTGTGCCTTCGGAAAGCACCGAGCCCTCATGCAGGCAGGTGACCTTGACGCCGAGCTCGCGCACGAAATGCATGTCGTGCTCGACGACGATCACTGAATGGTCGCGGGCGATCTCCTTGAGCAGGCGCGCGGTTTCCTCGGTTTCGGCGTCGGTCATGCCGGCGACCGGCTCGTCGACCAGCAGCAGCTTCGGGTCCTGCGCCAGGAGCATGCCGATCTCCAGCCACTGCTTCTGCCCATGGCTGAGATTGGCGGCGAGCTCGTCGCGTTTGTCGCCGAGCCGGATGGTCCCGAGGATGTCATCGATCCGCCGCGTCTCGGCGGGCGAGCGTCGATGGAACAGCGCCGGAAAGATCGAGCGCGGCCCCTTCAGCGCCAGCATCAAATTTTCCTCGATCGTATGGCTTTCGAAAACCGTCGGCTTCTGGAATTTGCGGCCGATGCCCATCATGGCGATCTCGGCCTCGTCATGGCAGGTGAGATCGACCTGGCCGTCGAAGAACACCTCGCCCTCGTCGGGCCGTGTCTTGCCGGTGACGATGTCCATCATCGTGGTCTTGCCGGCGCCGTTGGGGCCGATGATGGCGCGCATCTCGCCCTTGTCGAGCACCAGCGACAGATTGTTGATGGCGCGAAAGCCGTCGAAGGAAACCGAAACGCCGTCGAGATAGAGAATGGTGTTCGACTTCGGCATCGCTCGTTACTCCGCCGGCTGTGGTTCGAGGCTGGACGAGGACCATTCGCCGGGTGTTCTGGCCGCCGACTGCACGACTTTGGATGGCGCGATTTCACCATCGGCGCCGGCCTCCTCGGCCAACGATGCCGCACGCAGCGCCTTGGCGTTGCCGCGCCGGCTATCCCACATGCCGATGATGCCTTTCGGCAAGAGCAGCGTCACGGCGACGAACACGCCGCCGAGTGCGAACAGCCACAGTTCAGGCAGCACGCCGGTGAACCAGGATTTTCCGGTGTTGACCAGCAGCGCACCGATGATCGGCCCGATGATGGTGCCGCGCCCGCCGACCGCGGCCCAGATCACCACCTCGATCGAATTGGAGGGTTCGAATTCGCCCGGATTGATGATGCCGACCTGCGGCACGTAAAGCGCGCCCGCGACGCCGGCCATGACAGCTGAAACCGTGAAGGCGAACAACTTCACATTCTCAGCCCGCCAGCCGAGGAAGCGGGTGCGGCTTTCGGCATCGCGCACCGCCATCAGCAGCTTGCCGTATTTGGAGCCGACGATCGCCCAGGTGACGAAGACGCCGAGCGCAAGCATCACCGCGCTGGCCGCGAACAGCGCCGAGCGGGTCACGTCGGCCTGGATGTTGAAGCCCAGAATGTCCTTGAAATCGGTCAGGCCGTTGTTGCCGCCGAAGCCCATGTCGTTGCGGAAGAAGGCGAGCAGCAGTGCATAGGTCATCGCCTGTGTGATGATGGAGAGATAGACGCCTGTGACGCGGCTGCGGAAGGCGAACCAGCCGAAGACGAAGGCAAGCAGGCCGGGTACCGCAAGCACCATGAGGCCGGCGAACCAGAAATGGTCGAAGCCGGTCCAGAACCAGGGCAGTTCCTTGTAGTTCAGGAACACCATGAAATCAGGCAGGACCGGGTTGCCATAGACGCCGCGCGAGCCGATCTGGCGCATCAGATACATGCCCATCGCGTAGCCGCCGAGCGCGAAGAAGGCGCCGTGGCCGAGCGAGAGTATGCCGCAATAGCCCCAGACAAGATCAAGCGCGAGTGCCAGCAGCGCGTAGCAGAGATATTTGCCGGTCAGCGCCACGATATAGGGTGGAACGTAGAATGCGCTCGTAGGCGAAACAACCAGGTTGAGCAGCGGCACGATGATGGCCGCCGCCAGCAGAATGAGGATGGTGATGGCGATGCGGCGGTCCGCGCCCGCGGCGAAGAAGCGTCCCGACATCATGCTTCCACCGCCCTGCCCTTGAGCGCGAACAGGCCGCGCGGGCGCTTCTGGATGAACAGGATGATCAGCACCAGCACGACGATCTTGCCGAGCACGGCGCCGGCATAGGGTTCCAGGAACTTGTTGACGATGCCCAGCGAAAAGGCGCCGACCAGCGTGCCCCACAGATTGCCGACGCCGCCGAAGACGACGACCATGAAACTGTCGATGATGTAGCCACGGCCGAGATTGGGCGAGACATTGTCGATCTGGCTGAGCGCCACGCCGGCAATGCCGGCAATGCCGGAGCCGAGCGCGAAGGTCAGCGCGTCGACCCATGGCGTCCTGATGCCCATGGAGGCGGCCATGCGGCGGTTGGCGGTGACGGCGCGCATCTGTAGGCCCCAGGGGGTGCGCTTCATCACATAGAGCAGCACGGCAAAGACGCTAAGCGCGAAGACCAGGATCCAGAGCCGGTTCCAGGTGATGGCAAGCTGGCCGACATCGAACGAACCCGACATCCAGGAGGGATTGCCGACCTCCTGGTTGGTTGGCCCGAAGATCGAGCGCACTGCCTGCTGCAGGATCAGCGAAACGCCCCATGTCGCCAGCAGCGTCTCCAGCGGCCGCCCGTAGAGGAAGCGGATAACGCCGCGCTCGATGGCAAGGCCGACAAGCCCCGCGACCAGGAAGGCGAGCGGCAGCGCGATCACCAGCGACCAGTCGAACAGGCCGGGAAAGGATGTACGGATCACCTGCTGGACGACGAAGGTCGTGTAGGCGCCGAGCATCACCATCTCGCCATGCGCCATGTTGATGACGCCCATGACGCCGAAGGTGATGGCAAGCCCGATCGCCGCCAGCAGCAGCACCGAGCCCAGCGAAATGCCGTACCAGATGTTCTGTCCGGCGTCCCACAGGGCCAGCGTCGAATTGATGTTGGCGATTGCCGCTGTCGCCGCTTCCTTCACTGCGCCCGACGCATTGGCCTCTGCCGAGGTGAGCAGCGATACCGCATCGCGGTCGCCGCGCGCGCCGATCAGGGCGATTGCCGCGAGCTTGTCGGCATCCGGCCGATCCGAGCTCAGGATCGACGCGGCACGAGCCTGTTCCAGCAAGGTCTTGACACTGGCGACCGTCTCATTGGCGATCGCAGCGTCGAGCGGCTCGATGTTTGCGGAATCGGGCGTCTTGAACATGGTGTCGGCGGCGGCGAGCCGCACGGCCGGATCCCTGGCGCCAAGCGTCAGCGTGCCCAGCGCATCGCGGATGGTGCGGCGCAGCGTGTTGTTGACCTTGATCTTGGTGATGTCGTCCTTGGCTGCTTCACCGGATGGCTCACCGCTCAGCGGGTCGAAAAGCTGGACCCGTTCGCCGCCTTCCTTGCCGACGAAGACCAGGGAATCGATCTTGCGGATGTAAAGATTGCCATCGGCGAGTGCCGCAAGAGGCCGCTCCACTGCCGGATCGCCGGTCGCCGCCAGGTCGTGAACGACAGCTCCCGTCTCCGAAAAACCCTTGGCGGCGGCGAACTTGGCGATGATGCCACGCAGATCGGCTTCGCCGGCGCTCGATGACGACAGCGTCGCCAGCAAGAACAGCAGTGTCAGGCCAAGTGCGCGGAAAAGGTTCATCGGCGTCAGGCGACTCTTCAGGGTTGAGTTGGACGTCCGGACGGCGAAGGAACCGTCCGGACGCTCGCGGTCATGGGCATGGACCTGAAGGTCCAGCCCGGGAGAATCAGTTTGTGCCCTTGCCGCCGCATTTGCCGGTGGCGACATTGAAGTTGCCGCAGGACAGAGGCGCCCGCCAATCGGAGATCAGGTCCTTGGAATCGGGCAGGTAATCCGACCACTCATCGCCCATCACCAGACCCGGCGTGCGCGAGACCGTCTCGAACTGGCCGTCTGCCTGGATTTCACCGATCAACACCGGCTTGGTGATGTGATGGTTCGGCATCATCGTCGAATAGCCGCCGGTCAGGTTCGGCACCGAGACGCCGACCATGGCGTCAATCACCTTGTCCGGATCGGTGGTGCCGGCCTTCTCGACCGCCTTCACCCACATGTTGAAGCCGATATAGTGGGCCTCCATCGGGTCGTTGGTGGTGCGCTTGTCGTTCTTGATGAACTTGTGCCAGTCGGCGATGAACTTCTTGTTCTCGGGCGTGTCGACGCTCTCGAAGTAGTTCCAGGCGGCGAGATGGCCGACCAGCGGCGCCGTGTCGAGACCGGCAAGCTCCTCCTCGCCGACCGAGAAGGCCATGACCGGGATGTCCTCGGCCTTGATGCCCTGGTTGCCCAGTTCCTTGTAGAACGGCACGTTGGCGTCGCCGTTGACGGTGGAGACGACGGCGGTCTTCTTGCCGGCCGAACCGAACTTCTTGATTGCCGAGACTTCGGTCTGCCAGTCCGAGAAACCGAACGGCGTGTAGTTGACCATGATGTCTTCCGCCGCGACGCCCTTGGCCTTCAGATAGGCCTCGAGGATCTTGTTGGTGGTGCGGGGATAGACATAGTCGGTGCCTTCCAGCACCCATCGCTTCACCGAGCCGCCATCCTCGCTCATCAGATAGTCGACGGCCGGAATGGCCTGCTGGTTCGGCGCCGCGCCCGTATAGAACACGTTGCGCTCGCTCTCCTCGCCCTCATACTGGACGGGATAGAACAGGATGTTGTCGAGTTCCGAGAACACCGGCAGCACCGATTTGCGCGACACCGAGGTCCAGCAGCCGAACACCGCCGCGACCTTGTCTTTGGAGATCAGCTCGCGCGCTTTCTCGGCGAAGAGCGGCCAGTTGGACGCCGGATCGACGACGACCGCTTCGAGCTTCTTGCCGAGCAGGCCGCCCTTGGCATTCTGCTCGTCGATGAGCATCAGCATGGCATCCTTCAGCGTCGTCTCCGAAATCGCCATCGTGCCGGACAGCGAATGGAGGATGCCGACCTTGATCGTGTCGTCGGCCGCCTTCGCGGGCGCCGACATCGACAGGCCGGCAGCGACCACGCCCGCCGAAAACATTTTTGTTATTGTCGAGAAATTACCCCTCATGCCTGACACTCCCAAGCTGATTGATTGCAACGCAACACTACGAAGCAACCCCCATGCCAATCGCCGAGGCGGTTTCGTGGAAGGAGTTAATGCTCAATATTATCAGTGGATTGACATATCGTGCTTAGAGAAAGCGTGAGGGCCGGTTAAAAATTGGTTGAGAGAAATTTGCGCAGCGCACACGGTTTTTGCCTAATTTTCGTCCAATTTCTCCAAATGCCTAGATTTTGATCTCCGGACGCGGGCCGCACGCGACAAATATTGCGGTACGGCACACAAATGGGGCAAGTTCGCCCCTCAACCGAGCGACGTCATGGCATCCGGAATTTCACGCATCTCTACCGGCCTATTGTTTCTGGCGGCGGCGACCGGGGCGGCGCGAGCCGACTTCAGCGACGGCAAGATGCCCGACGGCATTTATCATTGCGAGGTCTACCTGCTCGGCATGTTCCTCAACCTCGGCGACATCACCATCAAGGGAAACGTCTATACCGGCCCAGTCACCTTCGGGACCGCCCAGCAGGGCTACAATTACCAGATGGACGCAAATGGGGTGATCTCCTGGCTGGGACCGCTCGGCGGCTACACCGCCGGCGGCAACTCGTTGTCCCTCACTCAGGCAACTCTGGATGGTCAGGGCCCGCCCTCGTTCGACATCATCATGAGACAGCCCGACGGCGCCTTCACCGCCTCGACCTGCACCAAGGGCTGAAAGTCGAGAAAAATGGCGCGGAACCCCGGTCGGGGCTCCGCGCCAGCAGGCAGTCGGGAGGTGGAACTAGATGCTTCTCGCTGACATTTGGCTGGCGATGTAATCGGCCTGCCGGATCGCCAGCGAGACGATCGTCAGCGTCGGGTTCTCGGCCGCGCCTGTCGTGAACTGGCTGCCGTCGGAAACGAACAGGTTATTGATGTCGTGCGTCTGGCCGTGCTTGTTGACGACGCCTTCGGCCGCCTTCTCGCTCATCCGGTTTGTGCCGAGATTATGGGTGGAAGGATAAGGCGGCGTCGGGAAAGTACGCGTCGCTCCAACCGCATCGTAGAGCGCCGTGGCCTGTTTGTAGGCATGATCGCGCATCGCCGTATCGTTGGGATGATCGTCGAAATGCACATCGGCGATCGGCATGCCGTGCTCGTCCTTTTCGTCGGCATGCAGCGTGATGCGGTTTTCTTCGCGCGGCATGTCCTCGCCGACGATCCACAGCCCTGCCATGTGGTCGTAGTGGTCGAGTGCGGTGGTGAAGGAGCGGCCCCAAGCGCCGGGATCGAGGAAGGCCGCCATAAACGGCAGGCCGAGCGAAAGCGTCTCGAATTCGTAGCCGCCGACGAAACCGCGCGATGGATCATGCCGCGCCTCGTCGCGGATGATGCCGGCCATCGTGGTGCCGCGATACATGTGCACCGGTTTGTCGAAGATGGCATAAACCGAGCCGGTGGTGTGGCGCATGTAGTTCTTGCCCACCTGCCCCGATGAATTGGCGAGGCCGTCAGGGAACTTGCTCGAAGCCGAATTGAGCAGCAGGCGCGGGCTTTCAATCGAATTGCCGGCGACGGCGACGATGCGGGCCTTCTGCTCCTGCAGCTTGCCGTCCTTGTCGGCATAGACGACGCCGGTCACCTTTCCCGAGGCGTCATGGTTGATCTTGACGGCCATGGCGTTCGGCCTCACCTCGAGATGGCCTGTCGCTTCGCCTTTCGGGATCTCGGTGTAGAGCGTCGACCATTTGGCGCCCCATTTGCAGCCCTGGAAGCAGAAGCCGGTCTGCTGGCAGGACATCCGGTCGTCACGCTCGACCGAATTGATCGCCATGTTGCCGGTGTGGCATTCCTTGTAGCCGAGCTTGTCGGCGCCAGCCTTCAACAGCTTGAAATTATTGTTGCCCGGCAGCCTCGGCCAGTCATTGGTGCCGGTGACGCCCATCTTGGCTTCGGCCTTGGCGTAATAAGGCTCCATCTCGGCCAGTGTCACCGGCCAATCGAGCAGGTTCGCGCCCTCCACCTTGCCGTAGGTCGAGGCGGTCTTGAACTCATGCTCCTGGAAGCGCAGCGAAGCGCCGGCCCAGTGCGTGGTCGAGCCGCCGACCGATTTCACGATCCAGGCCGGCAGGTTCGGAAAATCCCTGGCTACGCGCCAGTCGCCCGAAGTGGTGCGCTTGTCTTTCCAGGCGAGTTGGGCAAAGGAGTCCCACTCGTCATTGATGAAGTCGTCGAATTCGTGGCGAGCGCCGGCCTCCAGGATCACGACGTCGATGCCCTTCTGGGCGAGTTCATTGCCGAGTGTGCCGCCGCCGGCTCCCGAGCCGATGATGACGACCAAATTGTCGTTTTTCAGATCAAATGCTGCTGCCATGGTTTCCTCCCATGATTTCGATTTTGCTGGGTGACGAGAGGAGCGGCTCAGAGCCACTCGATGTCGTCGAAGCCGCGCGCGATATAGCCGCCCTTGGAATAGGATTCGCCCTCATAGCCAAAGACCGGCCAGACCTCCTTCTGGTTGTAGAGGCTGACGACGAGGCCCCCGCGCACCGCCTGGAAGAAAGGCGTGGCTTCGACCTGCTTCAGCACTGCGACGCGCTGATCCTCCCAACCAAGGTTCCGGTAGCCGCCCTTGCCGGACCTCTTGTCGAGATCGGCGATGCCGTTCTCGATGAGATCCCTATGTGCGGCATCCTTGCCGGCCTGATCGTCATGGCTCTTGACCGCGATGGCGTAATATTTGTCGGGAAGCTGATCGTGCGGGTAGACGTCCCGCCCCATTTGGATCAGCGTCGCCATCGTCTCCGGCTTCAGCGCCGACGTTTCGAGGCCCCAGGCATGTTCCGGGCTGATGACCGCGCTGCCGGAAATGACGAGCAAGGCTCCGACGCCGCCGCGCTTCAGAAGCTCGCGCCGCGAAAGCCCGGGCCTGCTTTCATAGATCGTGACCATATTTTCCTCCCTGCTTGCTGGTTGCATCCATGGGATGCCTTGGCTGGCGCCGCGCACACGCGGCCGCGATCTCTACTGGAACCTGCCTCCTCGTTGCAGAACCTCGATCCTGTAGCCGTCCGGATCCTCGATGAAGAAGAAGCGTGCGATCAGCGAACCGTCACGGTTGAATTCGACGATCTTCTTCGGGTTGAGGCCGAGCGCGCCGAGCCGGTCGTGCTCGCCGTCGAGATCGACGACCGAAACCGCGAGATGGCCGTAGCCATCGCCAAGCGCATAAGGCTCCTGCCGACCCTTGTTCACGGTCAGTTCGACTTCGAATTGCGTCTCGGCATTGCTGAGGTAGATGAGCGTGAACGTGTCGAAATCCAGCCTTTCGGCGACATCGAGGCCGAAGGCATTTCTGTAGAAATCGACGGAGCGGGTCTCGTCGAGAACCCGGATCATGGTGTGGATTGCCTTCGCCAAATCAGTCCTCGCCACTCGATGCTTCGAAGATGATTATGCGCGGCGACGGCAAAAGATGGTGGCAGCCGGTTACCACGCTCCGAAGATCGACTCGCCTGACAATCGCAAGGACGAAAGTCCGATTGCTGTTCAGCCGATTTTGCCGGAGAATGCTGTTGGGGACAAAGGCCGCGTCGCCTCTGGCGGCAAAAGCATCTGTCCACCCAAAATCAACGCCAAAAATCAACGAACGTGGGAGGTTGTCGGATGTGCAGGGTATTTGCGGCCCAGGATCCCGAAGGTTATCGTCAGATCAACCGGTCGATCCGCATCGACGGATATTCGACCAGCATCCAGCTTGAGGCGACGTTTTGGGCACTGCTCGACGAAATCGCCGAAAGCCAGGACCTGACGACGCCGAAATTCATCTCGAAACTCTATGACGAGGCCATCGAGATCAATGGCGAGATTCCCAACTTCGCCTCCATGCTGCGCACCACCTGCGCGCTCTATCTGCGCAGCCACCGGCCGGGTATGGAAGACCAGATGCCGCCGAAATGGGAAGCCGCCTGAAGAATCCAGAAAAGTGCCCCCCGGCTTTGTGTTCGGAATGCATCAGGAACTGGGGCGGCTCGGCGGGCCTATCACGCACCGGGCCGATCGGCGGCGGCGATTTCCAGCGCCAGCCGCGTCATGTCGGTAAAAAGATCCTGGCGCTCTGCATATTGGGTCTGTTCGCCGCTGTCGATATCGTCGACCACCGTGCAGATCGATAGCGCACGGGCCCCGAAATGCCTGGAAATGCGATAGAGCGCACTGGTCTCCATGTCCACGGCCAGCGCGCCGGCTGCCTGCGCATCGGCAAAACGGGCGCGTCCCTGCGGATGGTGGAAGACGTCGCTGCATGCCGTCAGCCCGGCACGATGGTCGATGCCGAGTTCGGCCGCCTTCGCCAATGCGCGAGCAAACAGCGCCGGGTCCGGCCCGGCTGCAGCGTCATAGAGGCCGAAAACCTGACCGCTTCGGGCGCTTTCGGGCCGCACCGATTGCGAGATGACGAGGCTGCGCAGTTTTACGTCAGCGGTCAGCCCGCCGCAGGTGCCAGTACGGATCAAGGTCCGCACGCCATAGCCGTCCAGCAGTTCATGCGCATAGATCAGAAAGGAGGACCCGCCGATGCCGGTCGCCTGGATGCTGATTGGCTGACCACGAAACAGGCCAGTGAAGCCAAGGGCCCC
Organism: Mesorhizobium sp. B2-6-1; assembly: GCF_006440475.1. Lineage (NCBI taxonomy): Bacteria > Pseudomonadati > Pseudomonadota > Alphaproteobacteria > Hyphomicrobiales > Phyllobacteriaceae > Mesorhizobium > Mesorhizobium sp. B2-6-1. The sequence goes on along the minus strand of NZ_VFUH01000005.1, from coordinate 61,798 downwards.
GCGCCGGCGGTTGATGCAGCGCGGGGCCTCCAGGAATGTCATGGCCATCCATTCGGCGCGCTGGGGGTCGCCCGGCAACAGCACAATGTCGGCGTAGTCACCCTCGCTGGCTTCGATGTGTGGCGTCAACAGCTCGTCCCTGCCGTTTCATCCACAATCATGGCCTTGTCGCGGTATTGCGCAAGAGGCATTCGGGAACGCTAATACACGGAAACTTCGTTTCAGGACGACAATATCACGAAAACAAAGAGTTAAAGCGGCCGGCGACTCTATCAAAGCTGAACTGTTCTAGGACGTAGACTCACAAGCGCGGAGCCACAGCCGCATTGAGGCGAGCTGGACCATGGCGAGGAAGTTGGCGGCGAGCTTGTCGTAGCGGGTGGCGACACGCCAGAAGTGCTTCAGCTCAGAGAAGAACCGCTCGATCAGGTTGCGCTCGCGATAGAGCCGCTGAAGCAAGGCTTCACTTGGTTGCTCTTCGGCGGGATGTTCGGCCGGCGGTCAGGCCGAGCCGCCCCAATTGCAGGCTGATGAAGACGCGCGGCGCGTCTTCATCAGCCGACGCACTCCAAGCGCTCATGATGCGAAGCTGGTTGATCGCGAAAGCTCCTCCCACGCGCTGATTTCGCTCCGCATCGCGTCGAGCTTCTGGTCGACCAGCCCCAGTGCGTCGTCGCCCAGGAACAGCCGTACCGGCGGGTTCGCGGCATCGACCAGCACGAGCAACGCCTGCGCGGCCTTGGCCGGATCGCCCGGTTGGTTGCCGCTCTTGGCCTGTCGCGCGGCGCGGATCGGGTCCATGACCGCGTCATAGTCGGCAATGCTGCGCGGCGTGCGATCCATCGAGCGTCCGGCCCAATCCGTGCGGAATTGGCCGGGAGCGAGCGCCGTCACCCGAATTCCAAAGCCTGCTACTTCCTTGCCGAGCGCTTCGGAAATGCCTTCGAGCGCGAATTTGCTTCCGCAATAGAAGGTGATCCCGGGCATGGTGATGAAGCCGCCCATGGACGTGACGTTGATGATATGGCCGCGACGCCGCTCGCGCATGCCCGGCAGCACCGCCTTGATCATCGCGACGGGCCCGAAGACGTTGGCGGCGAACTGGCGCTGGAGATCGTCCATGGAGGACTCCTCCAGCACGCCCTCATGGCCGTAACCGGCGTTGTTCACCAGCACGTCGATTGGACCCGCCTGCCGTTCGGCCGCGGTGACAGCCGCCGGGACCGTCTCGAAATCGGTCACGTCCAGCAAGAGCGGGTGGGCGCGATCGGGCGCGAGCGCGGCGAAAATCTCGGCATCGGCCTCCCGCCGCACGGTGCCGATCACCCGATGGCCCGCTTCAAGCGCGCCTCTTGCAAATGCTCGCCCCAGCCCGGAGCTGACACCGGTGATGAGGAATGTCTTAGGGGTGGAAGTCATGGTTCACTCCGGGCTATGATTAGAATTATATCATGATATAGATCACAGCATGACACCAAACAAGACCAAGGTCGCTCCGACCGCCACGCGGGGTGAGCCGCTTCGCCGGCGTGTGATCGATGCGGCGGAGCGGTTGCTCCGACAGGGTAAGGCCGATTTCTCGATGCGCGACCTCGCCACCGAAGCTGGGGTCAGTTTCGCGACGCCGTTCAATCAGTTCGGGAGCAAGGCCGCGATCATGCATGCCCTTTCGCGGCGGCGGATCGATACGATGGCCCAGCGCTTTGCCGGGATGTCACCGCCTGCCGATGCCGCAGGCCGCGTGCTGTTGGCCATCGATACCGCGGTCGAGGTGATGTTGGAGGAGCCGGAGATAAACCGGGCCGTGATGGGATGGATCGGCACGGCCGGCCCGTCCCCCGGAAAGGTCCTGGCGCACTCCACAACCTTGTGGTCGCTGGCCCTTGGAGCGGGCGAAGGCTTGATCGCGGCCGGCAGGCAGGAGGCGCTGCGCAGTTTGCCGGAGCAGCTCGCATTTGCCTTTCGTGGGGTCCTGTCATTCTGGACCGCCGGCGAACTGCCGGATGAGGCGCTTGCCTCGAAGGCGCGAGAGATCGCAAAAACCTTGCTGCTCGGATTTGCTGAACGGCCGCTATTCGGCGATTCCGCCTCCTAAGCTGCCCTCCGGGAACCACCAATCTCGGCCATTTCCCGATTTATGGGTTCACGGCCTAAGACTCCAGCATGTCCTTGACGATCGTTGCCAACTGCTTGAGCGAAAACGGTTTCGGCAGGAATCCGAAATGCGCGTCCGCCGGCAGGTTCCTGGCGAATGCATCCTCGGCATAGCCGGACACGAAGACGAACTTGATGTCCGGCTGGCGCTTGCGCAGTTCGCCGAGCAGCGTCGGCCCGTCCATCTCCGGCATCACCACATCCGAAACCACGATGTCGACCTTGCCGCCGAGCGCTTCGAACACTTCCAGCGCCTCGACTCCGGAGGACGCCTCGTGCACGGTATAGCCGCGCGAGGTCAGTGCCCGCATGCCGCCCATGCGCACCGCATCCTCGTCCTCGACCAGCAGCACCGTGGCCGAGCCGGACAAATCCTTGCCTGTCTCGGCCGACTTGGCAGGCACCGCTGCCGGTGCTTCCCCGGGTTCGCCTGCCTTCTTTGCCTCGGCGATGTGGCGCGGCAGGAAGATGCGGAAGACCGAACCCTTGCCGACCTCGGAATCGCAGAAGATAAAGCCGCCGGTCTGCTTGATGATGCCGTAGACCATGGACAGGCCAAGGCCGGTGCCCTTGCCGACTTCCTTGGTGGTGAAGAACGGTTCGAATATCTTCTTCAGCACGTCGGGCGCGATGCCGCTGCCGGTGTCCTCGACCTCGGCCACCACATAGTCCGCCGGAGTGAGTTCCCGGTAGGGAAAGGTCTTGCACTCCTCGGCGGTCACATTGCGGGTGCGCACCGTGAGGTCGCCGCCCGCCGGCATTGCATCGCGCGCGTTGACCGCCAGGTTGACCACCACCTGCTCGAACTGGCCGATATCGACCTTGACCGGCCAGAGATCGCGACCGTGATCGATCTTCAGCTTGATGTCGTTGCCGACCAGACGGGCGAGCAACATCCTGAGATCGGCGAGCACGTCGGTGAGGTTCAGCACTTCCGGCCGCAGCGTCTGCTTGCGCGAAAAGGCCAGCAACTGCCGCACCAGCGAGGCTGCCCGGTTGGCATTCTGCTTGATGTTCATGATGTCGGGGAAGGATGGGTCCGACGGCCGATGGTTGGTCAGAAGCAGATCAGACGCCATGATGATGGCGGTCAGCACATTGTTGAAGTCGTGCGCGATGCCGCCGGCAAGCTGGCCGACCGCCTGCATCTTCTGGCTTTGCGCCATCTGCCCTTCGAGCGCCTTCTGCTCCGTCGTCTCGACGGCGTAGACGATGGCCGACTCCTCGGCCCCCTCGCCGCCTGTACCGTCGGCGACCGCATTGACGTAAAAACGGATGTGGCGCTCCTCATTGCCGGGCAGGAGCGTATCGATCGGCTCGATATCGGCCTGCCGCTGCCGTGCCTTTTCGAAGGCCGCGGCAAAGGCCGGGCGGTCACGTTCGTGGATGACCGTGTCGAGCCGCATGCGGCGGTCGACGGCGTCCCGGTCTACGACCGACGAAAACAGCGAAAGGAACGGCGCATTGGTGCGCAGGATGCGCCCGCTGGCGTCGACGCCGGCGATCGCCATCGGCGTCGAGTTGAAGAAGCGGGTGAACCGCACTTCCGAAGCGCGCAGGTCCGCCGAGGCGTCCTCGCCTTGCGTGCGGTTGAGCACGATCGTGCGCGTCGGACCGTTGAGGCCTTCGCGGCTGGCTGAAACGCGATGCATGAAGCGCACCGGCAGCGCCTCGCCCGTCATTGTCGTGAGGTCGAGATCGATGACCGCGTTGCGCGTCGTACCGGGGTCGGCCTTGACCGAGCGCACCAGCGCCATGCCGTCGCCGGCGACGATCTCCGGCAGGGAGACGGCGCCGGGCGTGAAGCTGGCAAGGTCGATGCCCAGCCATTCGGCGAGCGTGGCGTTGATATAGGTGACGCGGCCTTCCTGGTCGGCGGAAAAGAAGCCGGCGGGCGCGTGGTCGAGATGATCGATCGCCTTCTGCAGGTCCAGGAAGAAACGCTCCTGCTCGGCGCGTTCCTGCGAAATGTCGGCAAGTTGCCAGGCGAGCATCGGCGGCCGCTGGCCCGGCACGCTGAAAGCGCGGGCGCGGGCGCGATACCAGCGCGCGCCTGGCTCAGCGCCAGGCTTGATCGACTGCGCGAGCCGGAACTCGCCGTCGCCCGGCTGGCCGTCACGCAGGCCGGAGGCCAGTCGGTAGATGGTGACCGAAGCTTCCGGAACATCCGAAAGCAGCCCTTCGACCGTCTTCAGGTCGGCCGCGGAAGAGGCTCCGGTCATGTCGGCATAGGCGCGGTTGGCATAGACCACGCGGCCCTTGGTGTCCGTGACCAGAAGACCCTGCGACATCGAATCGACGAATGCCTTCGACAGTTCGTCGCCCGTCGAGCGTGGAGTGATCTGCACGAAGCCGATCGCCGTGGCGAACAGGAAGCCGACGCCGATCATCGCCAGCACGCCGAGCATGCCCAGCAGGAAAGGGTCGCCGAGCCGCTCGCGAAACAGGCCGAAAACGATCGCGGCCCCCGTCAGGACGGCAATGAAGATGACGAGCCGGGTAACGGCGCCCGGCCGCGTGTTCTGATCGACGATCGGTACCGGATAGAAATCGCCGCGCGTTTCCTTGGCCATGTGCCCCCTGCTCTTGAAGTCCGGTGTTCCGATACTCGCCGCAATGTGTGCCGACGCCCGCCCCTGTCGGGTTGAATCATATTCTCCTGGTCCCGAAAAGGCCCGGGCGGCAAATGTCAGATAAAAATGATGTCGGCCGGCCCTCCAGTGTTTCAAGCTGTTCATGAAGCGTGAAAGGCAACTTGCGGTAGCCCGCCGCAACGGTCTAGTGTCGCGTCACTTCCAAACCGATCAGGGGGAACCAATGCTGCAATGGCTGGATAGCGTAGCGGGCCCCGGCTATGTAGCGGCACTGCTGTGGACCTTCGCGGCGCTGGTCCTGCTGGTTATCGTCCTCATCATCGTCAAACTCGTTCGCAACCTGACCTTCGGCACCTTTGTCGCGGGCGGCCGGAACCGCAAGACGCGGCTTGCGGTCATGGACGCCACCGCCGTCGACAGCCATCGCCGCCTGGTGCTGGTGCGCCGCGACGACATCGAGCATCTGCTTTTGATCGGCGGCCCGACCGATGTCGTCGTCGAGCGTGACATCCGCCTTTCTGCGCCACGCCGTCCCGCGCTGACCGGAGATGGCGGTTCGCAGCAGCCTGTCGCGGTGGCAAAGCCGCGTCCGCCTCAGCCCACCCCGGCGCCGGCGAGACAGGCACCTGCTCCGCAGCCGGTGAGTGCAGCGCCACCCGCCCGCCAGCGCGCTCCGGAGCCGGTGCCGAAGCCGGCGGCGCAGGGTTATCAGCCGACCAATGTCACGCCGCTGCCTTCCTACGGCTCCGCAAACGTCAATGCCGTCCGGCATGCCCCGCCGCCGGCTTCACCACCGCCGGGGCAGGAAAGCATCGATGAAACGCTGATGAAGGAACTCGAGGTTTCGCTCGACCAGCCCCGCTCGAGCAGTCCGGCGACCAAGCCGGTGGCAAAAACACCGCCGTCGCTCGACGATGAGATGACCAGGCTTCTGGGCGAACTCTCCAGCCAGAAAAGATGAGCAGCGCTTGCGCCCGGTCCGAAAAACCGATCGGGGTTTTGCGCGCATCGCCCGGGTTCTGAAAAAAGAAATGGCCGGAAAACCGGCCATTTCGAGAGCGATATCGCTGAAATCTTCTTGAATGCAGACCGCAGGCTAATCGTCGCGATAGACCTTCTCGCGGCGCTCGTGCCGCTCCTGCGCTTCGATCGACAAGGTTGCGATCGGGCGGGCATCCAGCCGCTTCAGCGCGATCGGTTCGCCGGTCTCCTCGCAATAGCCGTAAGTGCCTTCCTCGATGCGCTGCAAGGCCGAATCGATCTTTGCGATGAGTTTCCGCTGGCGGTCGCGCGCCCTGAGTTCGATGGCGCGGTCGGTTTCCGAAGAGGCGCGGTCGGCTAGATCGGGATGATTGGCGTTTTCCTGCTGTAGGATTTCGAGGGTTTCGCGCGCTTCGCGCAATATGTCATTCTTCCAGGTGACGAGCTTTGAGCGGAAGTAGGATTTCTGCCGCTCGTTCATGAACGGCTCGTCTTCGGAGGGTACGTAATCGGCGGTAACGGCATCGTTCATTCGACTCACCCAAACAGCCCCAAATTTGGCGCCTATATATTCGCGGTCAAACGCCTGCACAAGCGCAATCGATTACCGATTCACGCAATTGTTAATCTGCCTCGATGAGCGCGATTGAGGTGATTCGGGCTGGTCTTAGGTACCGGATCCTTCGTACTGGCGGCCGCCGGCTGATGATTCGTCATGTCCGAAAAACGACTGCCATTGTGCGCCACGCCGTTCTTATGGCTAATCACAGCACGGTTCGGGCTGTTGGCACGGTGGAGGTTGGGTGAGCAGGCTTTATCTGTTGAGGCACGCCAAAGCCGGATGGGCGCTGCCCGGCATGCGTGATTTCGATCGCCCTCTCGATGCGTCCGGCCGCGCTGATGCGGAGGCGATGGGCATCGCCATGCGGTCGCGCTCCTATGTGCCCGATCTGACGCTTTGCTCCACAGCCCGGCGCGCGAAGGAGACGCTGGAAGGCGTGGCCGGTCGGGCCGACACCGGCCGGGTTCTGTTCGTCGACGCGCTCTACAGCGAGGACGCGGCCGCGTACCTCAGCCTCATCCGGGACAATGGTGGGGTGGGTTCGATGCTGCTCGTCGGCCACAATCCGATGACGGAGGATCTCGCCATGGCGGTGTCCGGCGATGGCGAGGAAAGCGCCCGCGCCATGCTCAATCATGGTTTCCCGACCTCGGGCCTGGCGGTCGTGCGCTTCAGCGGCGATCTTGCCGGGGCCGCCCAGGGTGCCGGCTATCTCGAGGTATTCCTGACGCCGGCTGACCTCTGACGCCATTTCAAACCAGCACGGCAACGCCTATATCGGACCTGTCGCAGCATCGAGAGACAATTTTGGCGTCATCGCTGACCACTTTCACCGACGAGGCGAGAATTGCGCTCGACACGCTTTCGGGCCGCGCCAGCGGGCTATTTTCGCCGTCGCTGCGGCTGGGCGTCACGGGCCTTTCCAGGGCGGGCAAGACGGTTTTCATCTCGGCGCTGGTCCACAACCTTATTCATGGCGGGCGCCTGCCGCTGTTCGAGGCGCAGAAATCCGGGCGCATCGCACGCGCTTTCCTCGAAGAGCAGCCCGACGACGCGGTGCCGCGATTCCAGTACGAGGACCATATCGCCGCCTTGGTGAACGACCGCGTCTGGCCCGATTCGACACGCGCCATCTCCGAATTGCGGCTGACCATCGAATATGAATCGGCTTCCGGCTGGAACAGGATGTTTTCCTCCGGAAAACTGTCGGTCGACATCGTCGACTATCCCGGCGAATGGCTGCTCGACCTGCCGCTGCTCGGAAAATCCTTCGCCGATTTTTCGCGCGAAGCCCTTGAAATGGCTGCGTTGCCGGTGCGCGAGGACCTGTCGCGGGCCTGGCGGGCGCTATCGGCCGAGATCGACCCGAACGCCGATGCCGAGGAGATGACGGCGCGCCGCCTGGCCGAGGATTTCGCCGCCTATCTCAAAGCCTGCAAGCTCGACGAGCGGGCGCTTTCGACTTTGCCGCCGGGCCGTTTCTTGATGCCTGGCGATCTCGAAGGCTCGCCCGCATTGACCTTCGCGCCTCTGGCCAGCCTGGGCGACAAGCGCCCGCGCAGCGGCTCGCTGCACGCGATGATGGAAAGGCGCTACGAGGCCTACAAGACCCATGTCGTCAAACCCTTCTTCCGCGAACACGTCACCCGGCTCGACCGCCAGATCGTGCTGATCGACGCCATGCAGGCGCTGAACGCCGGCCCCGGAGCCATGGCCGACCTGGAGCGCGCGGTGACCGAGATCCTCGCCTGTTTCCGTCCTGGACGCGGCAGCTTCCTCACCGATCTTTTCTCGCGGCGCATCGATCGTATCCTGATCGCCGCCACCAAGGCCGACCACCTGCATCACGACAGCCATGACCGCTTGCAGGCGATCGTGCGGCGGCTGGCAGACCGCGCCGTGGCGCGGGCGAATTTCACCGGCGCCGGCGTCGACGTCGTCGCCATGGCGGCGGTGCGCGCAACACGGGAAGGCACCGTCAAACAGGGCCGCGAGACATTGCCGGTCATCATCGGCACACCGCTCGCGGGCGAGACAATCAATGGCGACACCTTTGACGGGAAAGCTGAAACGGCCATATTTCCCGGTGATTTACCGGAGAAAATTGATGCTGTCTTCGAAGCTCCCGGGGGAGCGCACAGGCAGGACAATACCGACCCGGCGATCCGCTTCGTGCGCTTTCGCCCGCCAAAGCTCGAGCGCACGGCCGAGGGCGTCACGCTGTCACTGCCGCATATCCGTCTCGATCGTGCCTTGCAGTTCCTGATCGGAGACCATCTGGCATGACCGCGCCCCGCAAGCCGGCAGCATTCCGCATCGAACCGGCGGCCACATCGCAGCAGGACGCGGCGCAGGCGCGCCGTGCCCAGGCCGGGGCGCCGGAGGCGCGCCGTGTCCAGACCGACACACAGCGCAAGCCCCGCGCGGTGAAGAGCGATGTCGCGCTGGTCATCCCGTCGGAGATCGACGTGTTCGACGAGCCGGACATCGTCGCTGCCGAACCGCCGCCGGCGGTCGCTCGCAGGAAACGTTCATTGCTTGGCTCCATCTTCTTCGGCGCGTTCGGGGTGCTGGTTTCGCTGGCCATCGGCCTGTGGACCGATCAGCTCATTCGCGATCTGTTCGCGCGCGCCGAGTGGCTGGGTTGGCTGGCCGCCGGCATGGCTGCCGTCGCCGTGCTGGCGCTGGTGGTGATCCTGATTCGCGAGTTCCTGGCGATCGCCCGGCTTGCCGAGGTCGAAAAGCTGCAGAAACGTGCGCTCGATGCGATTGCACGCGACGATCCCAAGGCGGCGCGATTGGCGGTCGACGAGCTGTCGGCCTTCGTCGCGGCCAAACCCGAAACGGCCGCGGGCAGGCGCGCGCTGGCCGATCTGCGCGACGAGATCATCGATGGCGCCAATCTGGTGCGTCTCGCTGAGGCGGAGATCCTTGGCCCTCTCGACGCCAGGGCCAAGATCATGATCCTGGAAGCCGCCAAACGCGTGTCGCTGGTGACGGCCGTCAGTCCGCGTGCGCTCGTCGACGTAGCCTATGTCGTGTTCGAGGCCGGGCGCCTCATCCGGCGCCTTTCGGAACTCTATGGCGGGCGGCCGGGAACACTGGGTTTCTTTCGCCTGGCGCGCAGCGTGCTGGCGCATCTGGCGGTCACCGGTTCGATCGCCGTCGGCGACAGTTTCGTCCAGCAGATCGTCGGCCACGGCCTGGCTGCGCGCCTCTCCGCCAAGCTCGGCGAAGGCGTCGTCAACGGCATGATGACGGCGCGCATCGGCATCGCCGCGATGGAGACGGCGCGCCCCCTGCCCTTCAGTGCGGCAAAACGGCCGGGACTGGGTGATTTCCTCTCCGCGCTGACATCGTTCGCAAGCAGGAAGGAAAGCGAGAACACCCCGCCTGGCAAGTGAACGACGACCTTGGCAGTGACGAAGCATTAACCAATCTTGTTCATGGTCGCACTGGTTCCAAAACAGCCTCTTTGTTGCCGGGTGTCGTCGATGAAAAGCGTAATTCTGTCCAGCCTGTTGCCCCTGGCGGTTGCGATCACCACTGTCGCCGGCATTGCCGCACAGGCGTCCGCGGCGGAGCCGGACAAGCAGTTCTTCCGGTCCGCCGAAGGCAAGTGGGTGGGCCCGGGCGAGATCGTCGCCGGCAAATACAAGGGCACGAAGTTCAATTGCAGCTTCACCGGCTCGACGCCCGACGGCAAGATGGGCATGACGCTCGACGGCGGCTGCCGTGTGGGCATGTTCACCCAGCCGATGTCGGCCAAGATCGAGCGCAAGGGGCGCGATTACAAGGGCTCCTTCATGGGCGGCGCGGCCGGTGCCGGCCTCGATATCATCGGCGGCAATGTGGTCGATGCCCGCAAGGTGGTGTTCACCATCAACCGCAACCAGCTGCGCGGCGTCATGCAGGCACGCATCCCCGACGACAATTCGATGACGGTGACGGTTGCAGTGCGCGTCGCGGACCAGCTGGTGCCGGTGATCGGCATGAGCCTGAAGCGGGTCGACGCGATCGAAGTCGGCTCCATCGCGCCGAACTGAGCGCGTATCAACCGCCTGTAACCAAACACAAAAAGAGACGGCGGCCCATCGCCACTGCCTCCTTTTGAAGACGTCGATAGGAACGATCAGCCCTTGATCGCCGCCGTCACCTCATCATAGGCCTTGCAGGCGTCGGCCAGGGTCGTGGTGCCCTGATATTTGGTCGTCACCTCTTGCACCTTGGCCGTCAGATCGGCCGCCTTGGACGGATCCTTGGTAACCGCCTCCTGCAGCGCGGCGGCCATGTCCTGCGCCTTCTTGGTGGCGACCTCGGCCGTGCACTCAGGCGCCTTGGAGCAAGCCGAGCCGGCGAGCACCGCCAGGCCGACGGCAACGAGCAAAAACTTCTTCATGTCAGTCATCTCCTCAAAAAGGGCGCGGCTTGATCGCCACACCCTCCACTGGCCGAAGCCGAGCGTGCTTAACCTCCGATTGCAGCCAGACGCAACGCGGCCTCGCGCTCAACTTGTGTAACGTGCCTGCAACATTGCCCGCCGCAGGATTCGGGCTGTTACATGCCCGCCGAAGCCCCTATCCTTGGGGCGCTGGCGCCTGATCCGAGGCGTCTTGACCCGACCGCACAGGCTGCGGTCCTCAAACGAGCGGAATGGCGGGAATGGCGGCAGAGGCAGCGGGCAGCGAGCTTGTTCAGGTGGTGGCGCTGCTCGCCGCGGGTGTTGTCGCCGTTCCGATCTTCAAACGTATGGGCCTGGGTTCGATTCTCGGCTATCTGGCCGCGGGCGTGGTGATCGGCCCGTTCGGCATCGGTGTGTTTTCCGAATCGGGAGCCATCCTCCACGTCGCCGAGCTCGGCGTCGTGATGTTCCTGTTCATTATCGGGCTGGAGATGCAGCCGTCGCGGCTCTGGGGCTTGCGCCGCGAGATCTTCGGCCTGGGCGCGCTTCAGGTCGGGGTCTGCGCGGTCTTGCTGACCGGCGTGGGAATAGCCGGAGGCTTTTCCATCGCGCAATCCTTCGTCGCCGGAGCCGGCTTCGTGCTGACCTCGACGGCGATCGTCATGCAGCTTCTGGAAGAGCGCGGCGAAATCGCCTCGCCCAAGGGCCAGCGCATCGTCTCCATCCTGCTGCTGGAGGATCTGGCGATCGTGCCGCTGCTGGCCCTGATCGCGTTCCTGGCGCCAGGCGGCACCGACACCAGCCTGTCGGAGCGGCTGGCCGAGGTCGGTATCGGCCTTGCCGCGATCATCGGCCTGGTGCTGGCCGGACGTTTTCTGCTCAACCCTTTCTTCCGTATCCTGGCGGATGCCCGCGCTCGCGAGGTGATGACGGCGGCCGCCCTTCTGGTCGTTCTCGGATCCGCCCTTGCCATGCAGCTCAGCGGCCTGTCGATGGCGATGGGCGCGTTCCTGGCCGGCGTGCTGCTGTCCGAATCGACCTTCCGCCACCAGCTCGAAGCCGATATCGAACCGTTTCGCGGCATCCTGCTCGGCCTGTTCTTTCTCGCCGTGGGCATGTCGCTCGACCTGCATGTGGTGGTTCAGAACTGGCGGCTGATCGCCGTCTATGTCGTTGCCTACATGGTCATGAAGGCGCTCGGCATCTACATCGTCGCCCGCATCCTGAAGTCGGGCCATCGCGAGGCGCTGGAACGCGCCGTCTTCATGGCGCAAGGCGGCGAATTCGCCTTCGTCCTCTATTCGGCCGCCGCTTCCGTCGGCATCATCGACGGCCAGGCCAACGCGACGCTGACGGCCATCGTCATCATCTCCATGGTGCTGACGCCGCTGGCGATCGTCGCGTTGCGGTATCTGACGCCGCGCGACGAGCTGTCGCTGGATGGCGTCGACGTCGCCGAAGGGCTGACCGGCAGCGTGCTGATCATCGGATTCGGCCGCTTCGGCCAGATCGCCAGCCAGCCATTGCTGCTGCGCGGCATCGACGTGTCGATCATCGACAACGATGTCGAGATGATCCAGGCGGCGGCCGATTTCGGCTTCAAGGTCTACTACGGCGACGGCACGCGGCTGGACATCCTGCACGCTGCCGGTGCCGGGCGCGCACGCGCCGTGCTCATCTGCGTCGACAAACCCGATGCCGCCGTACGCATCGCCGAGCTCGTCAAAGCCGAGTTTCCCTTGCTTACCGTGTTGGCGCGCGCCTTCGACCGAGGCACCGCGCTACAGCTCATCCGCACAGGCGTCGACTATCAGCTGCGTGAAACATTCGAATCGGCGCTGGTTTTTGGCGGTTCGACGCTGGAGGCCCTGGGCGTAGACCCGGAAGACGTCGCCGAGGTGGTCGAAGACGTCCGCCGCCGCGACACCGCCCGCTTCGAGACGCAACTCGCCGAAGGCATCCGCTCCGGACAGCGCTTCCTGAAGGGCAATATCGGCACGCCGATCCCGACGCCGCTCTCCACGCCGCGCCGCCCCGGCCAGGCGCTCAACGAGGAAACGGCCGGCGTTCTGCACAAGTCCGAGCCGGCGGATTGATAGGAGAAAAGCATGGATTTGGACAGCGGAGCCCTGTCGGTCACCAGATTCTGGCGTGATGCCGGAGCGGACGCATGGTTCGAGAAAAGCGATGTTTTCGACGGCGATTTCCGCAACCGCTTTCTTGAGCTGCATTACGCGGCCGCACGGCGCGAATGCGACGGCTGGTCGGAGCATGCCGAAGGCTCGCTGGCGTTGATGATCCTGCTCGATCAGTTTCCGCGCAACTGCTTTCGCGGCACCGGCCACATGTACGCCACGGACCCGCTGGCGAAGCATTTCGCCCAAAAAGCCGTAACGTCAGGCCAGGATCTGGTGCTCGAACCGGAATTGCGGGTGTTCCTGTATCTGCCGTTCGAACATTCGGAATTGCTCGCCGACCAGGAACGGTCGGTCGAGCTCACCGCGGCCAATGCGCCGGACTACCTCAAATACGCCGAAGAACACCTCGACATCATCCGGCGCTTCGGCCGTTTTCCGCACCGCAACAAGATGCTCGGCCGCGAAACCACGCCGGAGGAAAAAACCTTTCTGGACGATGGCGGGTTCTCAGGCTGACGCTGGTCTATCCAGCCACCAGTCGCGGCCCGACGGCAGGCGTTCGATACCGGCCGCATCGACGGCGGCCAGCCGCTCCGAGACGCTTCGCCCGCTTACCGCAAGATCGGGCGCGATCTCGGCCAGCGGCGCCAGCACGAAGGCACGTTCAAGCATGCGCGGATGCGGCACTTCCAAGCCGGTTTCGTGGATGACGCGGTCGCCGAAAACCAGGATGTCGATATCGATCAGGCGCGGCCCCCAGCGCTCCTCGCGCACGCGCTTCAGCTTGCGCTCTGCATCGAGGCACAGGTCGAGCAATGCCCGCGGCGAGAGCCGTGTCGAGAGTTCGGCGGCGGCGTTCAGGAAGTCGGGCTGGTTGAGCTTGCCCCAGGGCGGCGTGCGGTAGAGCGAGGACACCGCGGCCACGCGAGTGGCGGGATCGGCGTCGAGCAGGCGCAGCGCCGCCGCCATCGAACTCGCCGGATCGCCGAGATTGCCGCCAAGGCTGAGATAGACGGTGTTACTGCGGCCAGACAACGGTCACCTCGACGTAATCGAGCACGCCGGGCACCGGCGCATTCGGCTTGCGGACCGTGATTTCGGCTTTCCTGATCTGCGGGAAGCGCTCCGTCAGGGCTTTTGCGACTTCCAGGGCCAGCGCCTCGATCAGGAAGCGCCTGTGTCCGGTGATGATCTCCTCGATCACCGTGAAGGCAACGCCGTAGTTGACGGTTTCCCCGATGGCATCGTCGACCAGCGCGCGCCCGGGCTCCACGGTGAGCGAGGCGTCGACATAGAAGCGCTGGCCGAGCGCCTCCTCCTCGTCCAGCACCCCGTGCCGGGCAAAGAAGGCGCAGTTCTTCAGGCGGATGACATACATGGTTCAGCGTTCCGAAGCGGCGGTTTCGCGCGCCAGCATAGCATCCGCCACGGCCAGCGCGTCCACGTTGATTGCGACATCGTGGACGCGAAACAGGTCGGCGCCCTTCAATCTCAGTATGACGCTCGTCGCCGCAGTCCCAGCCCCTCTTTCGGCGGCATCGCGGCCAGTGACGGTGCCGATGAAGCGTTTTCGCGAGGTTCCGGCCATCAGCGGAAATCCGAGGGCGTTGAGCTCGGAAAACCGCGCCATCAGGTCGAGGTTATCCTCGGCCGTCTCCTTGGCGAAGCCGAAGCCGGCATCGAGAACGATATGATCGTCGGCGATGCCGTGTCGGCGGGCGATTTCAAGCGATTTTTCGAGGAACGCGAACTGGTCGGCGATGACGTCGGGCAGTTTCCGGCGATCCCGCCCGGTATGCATGATGATGAGCCCCGCGCCGGTTTCGGCTGCGACACGCGCAATGTCCGGCTCGCGCTGCAAGCCCCAGACGTCGTTGACGATATGCGCCCCGGCCGCGACGGCCAGCCGCGCGGTCTCCGCACGATAGGTGTCGACCGAAATCAGCACCTCGCCGGAACGCGCCAGCGCCTCGATCACCGGCAGGATGCGCGCCTGCTCCTCGCCCGCCGTGATCGCGGACGCGCCCGGCCTGGTCGATTCACCGCCGACATCGACGACCAGGGCCCCTTCGCCCAGCATGCGGCGCGCCTGGACCAGCGCGGTTTCGGCGGCATCGAACAGACCGCCGTCGGAAAAACTGTCGGGCGTGACATTGAGAATGCCGACCACCACGGCCTTGTCGCCAAGGTCGAGATGACGCCCGTGCGCCAACTGCCATCGCCTCGCCGTCATTGCTCATCAACCATGGGGCTCATCAACCGTGTGGCTCATCAACCGTGTGGCTCATCAACCGTGTGGCTCATCAACCGTGGGGCTCATCAACCATGTGTGATCCGCACCAGATCAATTCCGTTGCGCCGGCAATGGCCGTAAAGCAAGGTAGGACGAGAGGCAACCTGATGAAACGAACCCTGCTTTGCGCATTGCTGCTTGCCGCCACCGCCGTTCCGGCGGGCGCGGCCAATCTCGTCAAGACATATAGCTACTTCGCCGTCGGCGGCAGGACGCTAGAAGACATCGAGGCACAGCTTTCCAAACGTGGTCCGCAGGTGAAGAGCACGGGCTCGCGGCATCCCGGCGCCACACAGATGGCCTTCACCACGCGCATCAGCTATGCCGGGCAGTCCGGCTCCTGCCGGATCGCCGACGCCGCCGTGACCGTCAAGGTCAAGGTTATCCTTCCCGAATGGAGCCGCCCACGCAAGGCCGACGCGGATGTGCGGCTGTTCTGGGACACGCTGTCGGCCGACATCAAGCGCCATGAGGAACGCCATGTCGAGATCGCCAAGAATCACGCCCGCGAACTGGAAGACGCGCTGAAAGCCGCTTACCCGCAGAAGGACTGCGATGCGGCGAAGGCCAAGGCCGCCCAGATCACCGCCGCCATTCTCGCCAGACACGACCGTGCCCAGGTGCAGTTCGATCGCGTCGAAAGCGTCAATTTCGAAAGCCGCATCCTGCGGCTCCTGCGCTATCGCGTCGAGCGCATCGGCAACGGCCGGTTGCCGCCGACGTGAACGTCCTGATGTATGTCGCCTAAGGGGCGGCGGTGCGAGCCAACCGGGCCGAAGCGTAGTGCCAGCTTCGAAAAATTTCCGGGCAACGGTCGAAATCGGCCTATACGGGACGACATATCAGGGGTTGGCAAGGGCACGACCTTTCAAACACGAGCATCACGACCGATCGCGCCGCGGATGCAACCCGGCTAGCCCAGCCGACGCACCGGACGGCGCGCGCAAGCATATGGACGAAAGATTATGGACCAGGCTGTCGACAATCAGGCCGTGGCGGCCGCGAGCGCGCCGCTGACGGAAAGCGAAAAGAACGCCATTATCGGCGGCGTTCTCCTGTCGATGCTGCTGGCAGCACTTGACCAGACCATTGTGGCACCGGCCATGCCGACCATCGCGCGAGCGCTCGGCCACGCCGAGTACCTGCCCTGGATCGTGACCGGATATCTCCTGACCGCAACCGCCATGGCGCCGCTCTACGGCAAGATCTCCGACGTCTACGGCCGCCGGCCGACCGTCTATGGCGCGATCCTCATCTTCCTCGCCGGCTCGCTGGTCAGTGCGATGGCGCCCAACATGTTCGTGCTGGTGATCGGCCGCGCGATCCAGGGCGCCGGCGGCGGCGGGCTTTTCTCCCTGGCGCAGACCGTCATCGGCGACCTCGTGCCGCCACGCGAGCGGGCACGCTATGCGGCCTGGATCTCGGGCACCTGGGCAGTCGCCAGCATCGCCGGGCCCTTGCTCGGCGGCACGTTCGCCGAACATCTCCATTGGTCGCTGATCTTCTGGATCAACATTCCGCTCGGCATCCTGGCCATGGCCATCATCAACAAGCCGCTGCGCAAGCTGCCGGTCGCGGCAAGACGGCATCGCATCGACGGGCTCGGCGCGCTGCTTCTCGTCGCCGCCACGGCCCTGCTGCTTCTGGCGCTGAACTGGGGTGGCAGCGAATACCCCTGGCTATCGACGGAGATCCTGGGGCTCGTCGCCAGTTCCTTGGTCCTGTGGGGCGCCTTTGCGCTGCGGCTGCTGCGCGCAACCGAGCCGCTGATTTCGCTCGAGGTGCTGAGCAACCCGATCGTCCTTGCCGGCACGCTCTCCATGTTCCTTCTGCAGGCGGCCAATATCGGCCTGTCTGTCTACTTGCCGGTCTATCTCCAGTCGGTCATCGGCCTGTCGGCAAGCGAATCCGGCACCGCCCTCCTGGGGCTGATGCTTGGCACGGTGGCCGGCGCGACATTCAGCGGGCGCACCATTCCGCGTTTCGTCCATTACAAGCGGATCGCCATCTTCGGATTGGCCTTCGCCGTTCTATGCCTCGGCGTCCTCAGCCTGGTGGCGGGGCACGCCTCGCTGCTGGTTGTCGAGATCCTGACGACATGCGTCGGGCTCGGCAGCGGAACCACCTTTCCGGTGGCCACGGTGTCTGTCCAGAACGCAGTCGACCCCAGGCACCTTGGCGTCGCCACCGGCGTTCTGACGTTCCTGCGCTCGCTGGGCAGCGCGCTCGGCGTTGCTATCCTCGGTGCGGTCGCCCTGGGCAACGGGCTGCCGCTGGCGGGCGAAGGCGCGCAGGCGACCGGCGCCGGTGCCGAAGCTGCCGCCTTCGGGCTGATCTTCGTCGCCGCCGTGGTGATGTTGATCATGGCGCTGCTGACGCTCAGCCTGATGCCCGAAAAACCGCTGCGCGGCCATCCCGAGGCCCCCGTGCTGGCGGACTGAAGCGATACGCGTCAGGAGGCCTCCGCCACACCGAGCTTCTTCTGCAGGCTGGTCGACGAGGTCGTGTATTGGAAGACGATGCGTTCGCCCGGGCTGACGATGCGCTTGGCGGCCTGGGCCATCAGCGCGACCTCGTGAAAGCCCGACAGGATGAGCTTCAGCTTGCCGGGATACCAATTGATGTCGCCGACCGCGAAGATGCCCGGGACCGACGTCTGGAACTTCTCGGTGTCGACCGGAATCAGGTTCTCGTGAAGGTTGATCCCCCATTCCGCAATCGGTCCGAGCTTCATGGTCAGGCCGAAGAAGGGCAGCATCCGCGTGCAAGGAATTTCGATGTCGCCCTCCGGCCCCTTGATCAGGGCGGACGACAGTTGGCCGGCGGCGCCGGTCAAGCCGGTCACTTGCCCGACCTGGAAATCCAGCTGCTTCATCTCCTGCATGGCGTACATCTTGTTGACGCTGTCGGGGGCGGCGCGGAACTCCGGGCGCCGGTGGACCAGGGTCACGCTTTTTGCCACCGGCTGCAAATTGAGCGTCCAGTCCAGCGCCGAATCGCCGCCGCCAACGATAACGAGGTCGTGGCCGCGAAAGTCTTCCATCCGGCGCACCGAATAGAAGACGCTCTTGCCCTCATAGGGTTCGATGCCCGGGATGGGCGGGCGTTTCGGCTGGAACGAGCCGCCGCCGGCGGCGATCACCACCACCTTGGCCTCGAACACCTCGTTCTCGTCGGTGGTGACGCGAAAGCCGCCGTCCTCCAACCTCTCCAGGCTGGAGACCATGCGATTGTAGGTGAAATCAGGCTTGAACGGCGCGATCTGCTCGAGCAGCTTGTCGACCAGCCCTTGCGCCGAGATCGACGGCCAGCCGGGAATGTCATAGATCGGCTTTTCCGGATAGAGTTCCGCGCATTGGCCGCCGGGCCGGTCGAGGATGTCGATCAGGTGGCACTTCATGTCGAACAGGCCGAGCTCGAACACGGCGAACAGGCCGACCGGCCCTGCCCCGACAATGAGTACGTCTGTCCTGGTGATGCCGGTCATGGTGCGCGCCTCGCTGCTGGATTGGCGTGAGACTGCATGACCTCCGGCTTGCTGCCAAGCGGCAGCCGCAAAAATCAGAGCTGCGAACTCGGGTTGCAAGGGATGGACGACTGCCAGTCCGGCTGCCCCGCCACCTTTTCATGGCAGGGCAGCTTCTCACGATAGGAATTTTTTCTTGACGGGGTGCCCGCAACTATGGTAGATATTTGGTTGTGGTGCTGAGTTGCGCCGGAGGCCCGCCGCACAGGCGGGTTTTCCATTCAAGGCGACGTCAACAGCCGGCCCCCAAGGAACCCCCTGCCCGGATTCATTGCCTCGGGCAAAAATCGGCTTTTAGCCTTGGCGCTCGGGCACCCGCACCACCAGTCCGTCGAGCGCGTCGCGCACCTTGATCTGGCACGATAGCCGCGAATTCGGCTGGACGTCGTAGGCAAAGTCCAGCATGTCCTCTTCCATTGCTTCCGGCTCGCCGACTTCCGCCGTCCAGGCCTCGTCGACATAGACGTGGCAGGTTGCACAGGCGCAGGCGCCGCCGCACTCCGCTTCGATACCCGGCACGGCATTGCGGATGGCGTTTTCCATGACCGTCGAGCCGTTCTCGGCATCCACGTCGAAATGTGTGCCGTCATGGGCAATGAAGGTCAGTTTGGTCATTTGTCACCTGAGGGAGTTTCCGCCGAGATAATCACTCGGGCACACAAGTCAACTGCGGCGAGAAAGCGCCGCTCGGTGACGTTTTTCCGCAAACGGGTCTAGCGGTTGATGGCGGCGATGAAATCGCGCACTTCGTCGATCAGTTTGCCGAGCCGCGTAAGCGTCTGGCTGTCTTCCGGCTGCCGTTCTATCTCGGTGGCGCAATCGGCAATGGCAAAGGCCCCGACACCACGCGCCGAACCCTTCAGGCCGTGCGCCAGGAGCAGCCGGTCCTTGATGTCCGCATCGACTATCCTGTCGCGCACCGACAGCGCCTGTTGTACAAAGAGCGCCAGCACCTCCTGTTCGAGGCCGCGGTCGCCCATCGTCTGCCGCGCAAGGTGTGCCAAATCGATCGGTCGGGACCGCCTCGTTCCCGATACATCGCCCCCGGGCATTGAGAAGGCAATGCCGCTTTCGCCACGCATGAACTCGAACTCCGCTTCTTCGGCCGCCTGAAAAACTAGGCGAATCCAATGGACAACGGGTTAATGGATGGCCGGAAAAAATGTTGCGAAAGCGGCGCCGGAATCACGCTTCCGTTAACCTTATATTTAAAGTTTTACGTATCCCGCGGAATGCATGTTTTCTTTACCCCCCTGTGTCATTACGATACGAGGGTCCATTTTCAGCCTCCTGCGCGTGGGTGCGACAACCAAAATCATAAGCCCGCGGCAGCTAGTACAGGGTAGCGAAGGCATGGCGAAGAAAACAACGACGACCAGATCTCTGGACAACGATGTGGCCAGGGAACTCGAGAAGGCACTCGATCTCGACCTCAGCGGCGACACCGGCAGCGGCGACCTCGATATAGCGGCCTCGATGGAAGATCTGGAAGCGCAGATATCCCAGGCCGCCGACGAATTGGCGCGCGAGGGACGCAATCAGACGCAGGCACCCGTCGTCAACCAAGCCCAGGCCGCGAATCCCGCGCCAAAGACCAGACCCGCCGAACTGCGCCCCGTCGAAACACGCAATGGCGGTCAGCCCGCCGGCTTCTCGCCGGCCAATGACGATCGTCAGAAGGATTACAAGACGCTTCTGCACAGCCTCAACCGGCGCGCCTCGAACACGATCTACTGGGTTATCGCCTTCGTTTCGCTGGCCTGGATCGCCGGCGCGGGCGGATTGGCCAACCTCCTCTTCGGGCCGAGCATCTGGAGGATCCGCACGCTCGACCAGTTCTTCGCCCGTCCCGAACTGATCGGCCTTGCTGTCGCGGCCATCGTGCCGGTCATCCTGTTCTGGGCCTTCGCCGCCATGATTCGCCGCGCGCAGGACATGCGCATCGCCGCCCAGTCGATGACGGAAGTGGCCTTCCGCCTTACCGAGCCGGAAAACATGGCCCAGGATCGCGTCATGATGATCGGCCAGGCCGTCCGCCGCGAGGTGGCCGCCATGGGCGAAGGCATCGAACGCACGCTGGCCCGCGCCGTCGAACTGGAAACGCTGGTCCACAGCGAGGTCAACCAGATCGAGCGCTCCTATTCGGAAAACGAAACCCGCATCCGCTCGCTCGTCGACGGGCTCGGCAGCGAGCGCGAGGCGGTCGTCAGCCATGCGGAGCGGGTTCGCGCTTCGATCGCCGGCGCGCACGACACCCTCAAGGACGAAATCGGCGCTGCCAGCGACCTCATCCGCGACAGCATTCTCAATGCATCGACCAAACTGTCGATGACCATCACCAATTCCGGCGACACGCTTATCGACCGCATCAACGAAAGTTCGCTGTCGATCTTCGATTCGGTGGAAGGACGGCTCGACACCATAACCGACAAGCTTTCGACTTCCGGCGAGGCTTTCGCCAGCCTGCTCGACACGCGCATCGCCAAGCTGACGGACACGACAGACGGCCTGACCCGGTCGTTGACCGACCTGCTCGACGATCGCACCAACGGCATGGTGTCGCTGCTTGGTGGCGCCGCGCGCACACTCAATTCGGAATTCGAGGCCAGCCTCAACGGCATCGAGCGCACGCTCGCCGAGCGCGGCCAGGCGCTGATCAGCGAGTTCCAGACCCGCGCCGAGGCTCTCGACACCGGCACGCAGAAGCTCAACGCAGCACTCGAAGCCCGTGCCCGGCAGATCAACGAAACGCTGGTCGAACGCGCGCGCGAAATCGCCCACACCTTCGCCGAGAGCAAGGACACGCTGACGGCGATGATCGACCAGGGCAAGACCCAGATCGGCGCCGACATGGCCGATATCGTCACGTCGACCTCGTCCATGCTCGAAGCGCGCGCCAGCGATTTCGCCGGACGCATGGAAGCGGCGCGCCACGTCGTCTCGCGCTCGTTCGATGCCGATATCCAGCGGCTTGCCGATGCCCGCGTGGGCATAGAGGAAGCGGTCGAAAATCACAGCCGCAGCCTTTCCGAGAGCCGCGAGCGCATGGCGGCCGCGATGCAGGCCGATCTGGCCAAGTTCGCCGAGAGCCGTGCCGGCATCGATGCTGCGGTAACCGACCAGGTGCAGAAGCTGGCCGAAGGCCGCAGCCTGATCGCGCGCGCTCTCGAAGAAGATCTGCGCAAGGTCAACGAATCGCGCGCTGCCATCGACGCTTCGCTCGGCAGCCACCTCGAAAGGCTGGAAGAAGGCCGCAACCGGCTCTCCCAGGCTCTCAACGAAGACTCCGGAAAGCTGGTGCAAGCCCGTACAATCATTGACGAAATGGTTGCTGGACATGTTGGCAAGCTGGCCGAGGGCCGCAACATTCTCTCGCGCGCGCTCGAAACCGACCTCGGCAAGCTCGTGGACACGCGCGCCGACATTGATGGCCTTGTCGCCGGTCAGGTCGAGAAGATCGCCGAGGGCCGCGCGGTACTCGCCAAGGCGCTGGAGAACGACATCGCCGGCATCAAGGACCTCATCGAGGCGCATTCGGCCAAACTGGCGGAAGACCGCTCGCAGCTCGGCCGTTCGCTGGAGGACGATCTGTCCAGCATACGCGGGCTGATCGAAGACCATTCGGGCCGCCTGGCGGAGGATCGCAGCCTGCTGTCGCAGACCCTCGAAGCCGACCTTGCCAAGCTCGCCGAGAGCCGCTCGAGCATCGACGGCCTGGTCGCCGGTCAGGTCGAGAAACTGGCCGAAGGCCGCGATATTCTCAGGCGGGCGCTGGAGTCCGACCTCAACGCGATCAAGGGCGTCATATCGAGCCAGTCCGAGAGGCTGGCCGAGGACCGCGGGCAGCTGTCGCGGGTTCTCGAGGCGGACTTGCAGAACGTGAACAGCGTCATTGCCGACCACATGAACAAGCTGGTCCAGGACCGTTCGACCTTGTCGAAAGCGCTTGAGGAGGACCTCGCCAAGCTGGCCGAGAGCCGCTCGAGCATCGACGGGCTGGTGGCCGGCCAGGTCGAGAAGCTGGCCGAAGGCCGCGACATCCTGCGCCGTGCGCTGGAAGCCGATCTCAATACGATCAAGAACACCGTCGCCGACCAGTCCCAGAAACTGGTCGAAGATCGGGGACAATTCGCCCGGGCGCTCGAAGCCGACCTCGAAAACGTCAACACTCTCGTCAACAGCCACTCCGAAAGGCTTGTCCAGGATCGTTCGGCGCTGTCGAAGGCACTCGAAGACGATCTGGAAAACGTCAACGGACTGGTCAATAGCCACTCCGAGCGGCTTGTCCAGGAGCGTTCGGTGCTGTCGAAGGCACTCGAGGACGATCTCGCCAAGCTGGCCGAAAGCCGCTCGAGCATCGACGGCCTTGTCGCCGGCCAGGTCGAGAAGCTGGCCGAAGGCCGCGACATCCTCAAGCGCGCGCTGGAGGCCGATTTGCAGAGGCTGTCGGAGAGCCGTGGCGATCTCGACGGCATCATCGCCGGACATGTCGGCAAGCTGGCCGAAGGCCGCGACGTGCTGAGCCGCGCGCTGGAAGACGATCTCGGCAGGCTCGCCGAGACCCGCAAGGATATCGATCGTTCACTGTCGGGTCACATCGACCAGATCGCGGCCAGGAGCACCGACATCTCCGCTGCGATCGCCGCCGACGTGGACAAGATCGAGCAGGCGTTCAGTCGCCAGACCGGCATCATCGAGGAGCGTGCGGGCACCATGGAGCGTGCGCTGTCGACAGGCGTCGACAATGTGCGCAACGTGCTCGAGAAGAGCGCCGTCTTCGTGGCCGGCGCCTTGCGCGAGAAGGTCCTGGAAGTCACCAGCGTCCTGCATGAGCAGGCGGGCCAGGCCTTCTCCGATGCGGATCGCAAGATCGCCGAGCGCGCCGAGCAGACCTCGGCCGCCCTGCTGGCTCGGGCCGAAGACATCGCCCGCACCTTCGAGGAGGCGGATCGCCGTCTCCACGCCCGTGCGGAAGACACGTCGAGCGCCTTGCTTGCCCGCGCGGACGATGCGTCCAGTTCCTTGCTGGCGCGAGCCCATGAAACCGCCGATCAGCTTGCCGCCCGTGCAAGCGAAATCGCCGGCACGTTCGACGCGGCCGACCAGAAGCTGGCCGCCCGCGCCCAGGAGACCGCCGACCAGTTGGCGGCTCGGGTGAGCGAGATTGCCGGCACCTTCGACGCGGCCGACCAGAAGCTGGTTGCCCGGGCCGTCGAAACGGCACAGTCGCTAGCCGCGCGCGCCGGCGATATCCTGCGCAATTTCGAAGGCGCCGATCAGCGGCTCGGCATGCGCATCGGCGAATCGGCCGAAGCTCTTGCCGCGCGTGCAGCGGATCTCGGCCGCATCTTCGACGCCGCCGACCAGCACCTGGTCTCGCGCATCGCCGAAGGTTCGGAAGCGCTGTCAGGCCGCGCCTCCGAAATCGCCCGCATCTTCGATGATGCGGACAACCGACTGGTTTCCCGCATCGCCGCCAGCACCTCGACCATCGGCGAACATGCGCAGAGCATCGTTGGCGCCTTCACCAGCACGGAGCAGAGGGTCGCCGACCGTGCGCGCCAGACCGGCCAGGAACTGGCCGCGCATGCCCGTGAAATCGAGCAGGCGCTCGCCGGCGCCGACGAGCGGCTCG
Organism: Mesorhizobium sp. B2-6-1; assembly: GCF_006440475.1. Classification (NCBI taxonomy): domain Bacteria; kingdom Pseudomonadati; phylum Pseudomonadota; class Alphaproteobacteria; order Hyphomicrobiales; family Phyllobacteriaceae; genus Mesorhizobium; species Mesorhizobium sp. B2-6-1. The sequence continues at coordinate 37,513 of NZ_VFUH01000005.1, read as the reverse complement.
CATCGACCGCGGCAACGGCTGCTGCCCGCGTCGAAGAGCAGATCGCCAGCGTCGAGAACCGGCTAGCCCATACCGCCGAGACGATGGGCCAGAAGCTCAACGAGCAGGTGTCGAGCGCCGAAGCGCAACTCGTGTCGCGCGCCAATGTCATCGCGGAGACCTTCACCGCGGTCGGCCAGCATATCGGCCAGAGCACCAACGACGCCGCCAAGACGATCGGCGCCAACACCCGCGAGCTCAACACCATGCTCGCGGCACGGTCGGCGGAGATGTCGAAGATCCTCGACGAGACCGCGCGGCCGCTGGTCGAGCGTTTCGCCCAGGGCGGCTCGGAACTGCAAAAGAGCATGGAAGAGGTCACCGAACGTGCCGCCGAGAAGCTGCGCAGCGAAAACGCAGCCCTCGTCAACGCGCTCGCCAGCCGCACCGCCGAGACCCTTTCGGCGGTCGAAGGTGCCCGCTCGTCGCTATCCGACAGTGTCGCCGACCTGATCGGCCGAATGACCACGTCGAGCGCGCAGCTCGGTCAGCTGATCGAACAGGCCGCGGCCAATCTCGGCCAGGTCGACGAACGCCTGACCGGCAGCACGCAAAGCTTCGCGGCAACCACCGAGAAAGCGGCGCAGACCTTCGCCAGCTCGGCAAGGCTGGTCGATTCGAACACGACAAGGCTGACGGAACTGTCGTCGTCGACCTTGCGCGAGGTCGCGTCGATCGCCACCAAGTTCGATGAACACAGCCGCCTGCTCGCCGGTGCTTCGGACCTCCTGAGCTCGGCCCAGAGCAACCTCGAACACACGCTAGAAAGGCAGTCTTCACTCGAGGATCTCGCTGTCGGCCTGGTCAAGAAGTCGGAGGATCTCGAAAGGGTCATGCGCTCGTTCGAGAATCTGGTCGGCCAGACGCTGCAAAATGCGGAAGGCAGGACGCTGGAATCGGCCGACAAGATCCGCAACGCCATCACCGACGTCGTCGATTCGGCGACCAAGCGCTTCTCCGACGCGACCGAGGAGATGCGCCGCACCGCCGGCGCCATCAAGAGCGAGCTCGACCTCACCCGCGCCGAGCTCAAGAAGGGCGTCATCGAGATGCCGGAAGAGGCCAAGGAATCGACATCGGCCATCCGCCGCGCGGTTTCCGAGCAGATCAACGCCCTGAAGGAGCTTTCGGACATCGTTGCGAAGTCCGGCCGCAGTGGTGGAGAGCCCTCGGAATCGCGCAATTTGCGCCCGGCGCCGCAAGCCCCGGCAGCGCCCCGCGCGGCAGAGCCGCCGCGCCGCGCTCCCGCGCCACAGCCGGAACTTCGCGCGCCGCAGGCGCCGGCGGGCGGCACGGCGCTACGCGGCACGCTTGACCTGGAGCGCCCCGCCGACACGGCGCCGCGCCAGCGTCCCGACGCCGGCGCCCGCACGCAACAGGGCGGCTGGGTGCGCGATCTCCTGAGCGGGGCGTCACGCGAGGACGAAGCCAAGCCGGCAACACCCGCCGACGCACCGCGCGCCGCCCCTGCCCAGCGTTCGCCGCTTCACGTCGTGGAATCACTGAACTCGCTGTCCGTCGACATCGCACGGGCCATCGATCACGATGCGTCGATCGAACTGTGGAATCGGTACCGGCGCGGCGAGCGTGACGTGTTCACGCGGCGGCTCTATACGCTGAAGGGCCAGCAGACGTTCGACGAGATCCGTCGCAAGTACCAGACGGAGGCAGAGTTCCGCGCCGCCGTCGACCGCTACTGCGATGATTTCGAGAAGCTGCTGAAGGACGTGTCGCGCAACGACCGCGACAACATCATGGCGCAGACCTACCTGACCTCGGATACAGGCAAGGTCTACACCATGCTGGCCCACGCCAGCGGCCGCCTGCACTAGGCAGCGGCAGACAGCCAATGAAAAAAGGCGGGGGACTTGTCTCCCGCCTTTTGGCTTGGAAGGGTGGACGTCGCATCCGGAACTGGATCTCTGACTTGTGAAGACGGCGATCATATTCGACTGCGAGTTTCTTTGCCTTGAGGGCTCGCAACGCAGATTCTGGTGCGCGGCCCACGATCCCGACCCGGTCATCGCGCAGATCGGCGCGGTCAGGCTTGGGCTCGAAGACGACTTTCCCGTCCTGAGCACGCACAAGGCCTATGTCAGACCGATCGACCGGTTTGGCAGGAGATACGCGCTCGACCCTTTCTTCACCGAGCTGACTGGCATCACAGAAGAAAAGCTGGAGATCGAGGGGGTCGCGCTAGGAGAAGCCCTTGTTGACGTCGATCGTTTCTCTAATGGGGCGCGATTTTGGTCCTGGGGCAAGGACGAATTGAACATGATAGCCATCAGCTGCTATATCGCAGGCATCCTCGCCTCCATCCCGGCCGCCCGTTTTGACAATACCGTAAAGCTGCTGATCTCGGCCGGGATGCCGATCGAGGACCTGGCAAGGACGCCGAGCAACAAGCTTGCCGACTATTATGGCGTTCAACACCCGCCATTGCAGGGACACGATGCGCTCGATGACGCGCTGTCCGTAACCTACACCCTGCAGCACCTGATGAAGGCCGGAAAGCTGCGGCCGGACGCCTTCGACCGCTTGTAGCCTGGTGGCTGGCGCCCGCCCGGGATCGCCGCTCAGACCGCCGAATCGGTCCAGCGCACGATCTGTTTGGCCGCGTCGCCGAAAGCAGCATCGAGCGCGCCGACATAGCCTTGGTTGCCGCTGCCCGAGACGGGCGCGGTCGCCGTAAAGCTCTTGGACGCACGCACCTCGCCGTTGCGGTCGTTGAGGATGCGCACGAACAGGTCGACTTCGGCATGATCGCCGCCGTCGACACGGACTTCGAACGAACGAATCTCGACGATGACCTGGTAGTCGATCGCCAGTCCCTCGCCCGGCTTGCCCACGCCGGCGAAGCTGCCCGAGCGCTGGAACGTCTCGGCCAGCCGAGCCTGCACGATCAGCGGCAGCCGGTCCGCCCATTGCGCGCCCTTGAGGTACTGGATCGAGCGCGGGGACGGTTTTATGACGATGTTCTGGCTGTCCAGCGCCTTGAGCGCGGATGGCTGGGCGATCAGGATCTGGCGGCGGCTGTGGCCATGCGCCTCGACCGACGGCGCCGACAGTTCGAACGTGTCAAGCGGCGCAGGCCCGCCGCCCGGCAGCGCGGCACAACCGGCAAGGGTCAAGGCAAGCAAGGCCACGCCCGATCTGAACACAATCGTCGACTTCACGCGCGATCCCTGCTGTCCCCGGCCTCACTATCCCTGGATTGTAACAACAACCCGCGGATGCAGACACTGTTTCTGCGGCGAGCCGAGACCGAAGTCAACGCCGCGCCCTGCCATCGTACTGCCGAACCTCGCCCTCGCCGCCCGACAGGATGCGCTGCGGATTGCGGCTGAGGTCGGTAACCGCCTCCTCGATGCGGCTGATTGAACGGCGGCTGTCCTGAACCAGCGCCTCGACATTCGAAAGGCCCTGGCCGGAGAACCGGGCTATATTGTCGGTGATGACGCCAAGCCGCGAATTCAGCGTATCGGCAACCTGCTTGAACGACCTCAGCGTGTCCCTGGCGTCCGCCATCACGCCGTCCGCCTGCCCCGAACCGAGCAGCTTGTCGACTTTGGCCAGGATGCCGTCGACGCGCACCGAGGCGTCGTTGAGCCGTTGCGCGAGCTGCCTTGCATCCTTGATCGTCTCGTCTATGTCGTCCGCCCGGTTCGCGAATTTGCCGGTCACCTCGGCGATGTCCGAGGCGGCCTTGTCGGCGCTTTCGCTTGCCTTCTGGATGTTCGCCAGCGCCGTGCGCACTTGCGCCGGATCGATGCCGTCGAGCACGCCGTCGACCTTGGCCAGCGTACCTTGCGTCTGCTTGGCGAAATCATTGACCGATCCCACGGCCGTATCGACATTCCTGATCACCCCATCGAGCTGTTTGGACGTTTCCTTGAGGTTGCCGGTCACCGTATCGACATTGGCGACGATGCTCTTGATCTTGTCCTTGTCGACCGCATTGAGCAGCCCTTCGGCCGCCTTCAGCGTGCCGTCGAGCTTGCCCGAGACGCCCTTCAGCTCATCGGACAGCGCGCTGACCGCGGACAGGAACTTGTCGACGCCATCGGAATTCCTGGCCAGCGCGTCGGAGAACGTCTGCACATTCTGCACGGTCTGCGTCAGCGGCCCGCGCACATCCTTGGTGAACCCCTCCAGCTGCGTCAGTACCGTGTCGGCGCGCGTGAAGATGTTCTGCGCCGTCTGCAAAAGATTGGTCACCGCCGACGGGTTGGCCACGATCTCGGCGACCTTGCCTTCCTTCTCGGCCTGGTCGAGAAGTTTTACTTCCTTGGGGTCGGCGCCCTTGAGTTCGATATTGGCCTGTCCGGTCAGGCCCGCCAGGCCGATATCGGCCTGCGTCGATTTGGTGATCGGCGTCATGCGGTCGATCTCGGTGTCGGCGATTGCGACCGTCGGATTGTCGACATCGATATAGACGCGCCTGACGTCGCCGACCTTGACGCCGTTGAACAGCACGAAGCTGCCGCGGCCAAGTCCGGAAGCCGAGCCCGGTATACGCACGCGCAACAACGTGGTCTCGCCTTTGTCGCCGATCGCCGCCGTCCAATAGACGAAGCCGAACGCCGCCAGGATCGCCACCAGCGTGAAGATGCCGACAATAACGTAGTTGGCTCTGGTTTCCATTGCTTCACTTATGGCTATGCGCGCGCGGCAAGATCAAGTTGCCGGGCTCGTTTTCCGCGGAAATACGATTTTACCCACGGTTCTTCACTCTTCAGCATGTCGTCGATGGTGCCTTCGACCAGCACTTTCTTCTTGCCGAGCACGGCGACGCGGTCGCAGGCGGTGAAAAGCGTGTCGAGATCGTGGGTCACCATGTAGACGGTCAGGTCCATCGTATCCCGCAGCTTGACCACCAGCTCGTCGAATTCCGCCGCGCTGATCGGATCGAGGCCCGAGGTCGGCTCATCGAGGAAGACGATGTCGGGATCGAGCGCCAGCGCGCGAGCGAGTGCCGCGCGCTTAATCATGCCGCCCGACAGCTCGGACGGGAATTTCTGCGCCGCGTCCGGCGGCAGCCCGACCAGTTCGACCTTGAGCATCGCCAGTTCGTCCATCAGCTTGCGCGGCAGGTCGAGATATTCGCGCATCGGCACCTGGACGTTTTCCAGCACCGTCAGCGCCGAGAACAGCGCGCCGTGCTGGAACAGCACCCCAAGGCGCATGTCGATGCGCAGCCGTTCGGCATCGTCGGCCTTTTCGATATCCACGCCGAACAGCTTGATCGTGCCGGACTGCTTGCGCGTCAAACCAAGGATGGTGCGCAGCAGAACTGATTTGCCGGCGCCCGAAGCGCCGACGAAACCGAGGATCTCGCCGCGCCAGATATCGAGCGACAGTTTGTCGAGGATCAGATTGTCGCCGAAGGAAACGGTGATGTCATGCGCCGAAAGCACGATCTCGCTGTCATCCGCGCCCTCCTTGGCCCTGGTCTCGATGCCGTTTCCCATCGCCATTTCAGAACTCGATCGCTGCATAGAACATGGCGAAAAGCCCGTCGAGGATGATGACGACGAAGATCGATTTCACCACCGAGGCGGTCACGTGCTGACCAAGCGATTCGGCGCTGCCGCCGACCTTCATGCCCTCGACCGAGGCGATGGTGCCGATGATCATAGCCATGAACGGCGCCTTGATCAGGCCGGCGAAAATGGTGCTGAGGTCGATGGCGACGCGCAGCCGGTCGATGAAGGCGGCGGGTGCGATGTCGGAATAGAGCCAAGCCGCGAGGATACCGCCACCGAGTGCGGCAAAATTGGCGATGATGGTCAGGCAAGGCAGGGCGATCACCAGCGCAACCAGGCGCGGAAAGACCAGCACGCCGATGGGGTTGAGCCCGATGACCTTCAGCGCATCCACTTCCTCGCGCATCTTCATCGAGCCAATTTCGGCGGTGATGGCGCTGCCCGAGCGGCCGGCGATCATGATTGCCGTCATCAGCACGCCGAGTTCGCGCAGGATCAGCACGCCGACGAGGTCGACGACGAAGATGTCGGCGCCGAAATAGCTGAGCTGGTAGGCGCCCTGCTGGGCAACGATGGCGCCGACGATCGCCGACATCAGCACCACCACCGGAATGGCTCCGACGCCCATGCGGTCGATCTGGTTGAAGATCGCCGCCGGATTGACGGCATGGCCGCGGCCGAGCTTCATCTGCGCGCCACGGATCGTGGCGCCCAGTATGTTCATCGAGGCGAGAAAATCGTCGCGCATTTCGTAGACGCGGCGGCCAACCGCCTCCAGCGCGCGAATGACGATGTTGGGCGGCCCGACCGGCCCCGATTCGGGCTCGCGCCGCACCGCATCGCCGACCGCGCCGAGCAGGATCGAGGCGACGTCGCTCTGGCCCTGCAGCCTGACCTCGACACCTTTCTTCTCGAAAGCGCTGACCAGGCGGTCGATCAGCCACGCGCCGGCGGTGTCGATCTTCTCGATGTGCGAAAGATCGAGCGCCAAAGTCTTGAAACCGCTCCGTTTCTCGATTTTGCGCATCTCTGCGTCGACCGCGGCCACGGTGCGCGTCGTCCAGATTCCCGAGAAGGCGCACCCGAGAACGCCTGCTTCCTCACCGACCGACACGCGCGGTTCGTGGTCAGCCTCCGAGGCGGTCTTGCCGCTTGCGTCGCGCTTGCCGATGGTCAACATGGCGTCCTGTTTAGCCTGACGGGTCCGGCCTTGTCGATTTGCCGACGACCCTTCTCGCACAGCCGGAGCAGAAAATTATGGCGCGTGTCATTTCGGTCGAGGCCGAGCGTTTTCCGATCGCCGGCACCTTCACCATTTCGCGTGGTTCGAAGACCGAAGCCGAAGTGATCACCTGCACGATCAGCGAAGGCGATTACACGGGCCGTGGCGAATGCGTGCCGTACAAACGCTATGGCGAGACCATGGATGGGGTTCGCGCCGCGATAGAGGCCATGCGCGGGCAAATCTCCGCTGGCATCGACCGGACCGCCCTGCTCGGCGCCATGCCGGCGGGCGCGGCGCGCAACGCCATCGATTGCGCCTTGTGGGACCTGGAAGCCAAAATCGGCGGCAAGGCGGTGGCGGACGTAGTCTGGCCGGCTCCTTTGCATCAGCTCGAGACGGCCTACACGCTGTCGCTTGGCGAACCCGAGGCGATGGCGGCGCAGGCCCGTGCCAACGCGGCGCGCCCGCTGCTCAAGGTCAAGATCGGCGGCGACAACGACATTGCGCGCATCCGCGCCGTCCGGCAGGCCGCGCCCGACAGCCGCATCATCCTCGACGCCAACGAGGGCTGGAACGACGACACCGTCGCCGCGAACCTCGCCTTTGCCGCCGAGCAAGGCATCGCGCTTATCGAACAGCCGCTGCCGGCGGGCCATGACGGCATCCTGCGCCACATCGCGCATCCGGTGCCGATCTGCGCGGACGAGAGCGTGCATGAGGCGGGGGATCTGGCCGCGCTCGCCGGTCTCTACGATGCCGTCAACATCAAGCTCGACAAGTCGGGCGGGCTGACGGCGGCGCTCGTGCTGCGCGACCGCGCCCGCGAACTGGGTTTCGGCGTCATGGTCGGCTGCATGGTCGGCACGTCGCTGGCGATGGCGCCGGCGGTGCTGCTCGCCCAGGACGCCGATTTCGTCGACCTCGACGGACCGCTGCTGCTTGCGCGGGATCGTGTGCCCGGCCTCGCCTATGAGGGATCCTTGGTTTCACCGCCCGATCCGGCGCTTTGGGGCTGAGCGCGCCGCGAGTCCGACCAGCACCAGGCCGATGATCGCGATCGGGATCATGGCCAGGAAGCCGTCGACCCCGAAACGGTCGTAGAGCGGGCCGGAGGCGAGCGTCACGGCGGCCATGAAGAAGCCGTTGAAGAAATAGGCGATGCCCTGTGCGGCACCGGTGCGCTCTTCCGAGACCGTTTCGCCGATCATTTTCTGCAGGCCGATCAGCACCATGGCCACCGACACCGAATGCAGGGTCTGGACGCCGAAAAACCCGGCGACGCCGAGGCCAAGCGGCCAGATCAGCGGAAAGGCGATCCAGCGCACGACCGCGCCGATGCCGGCAATCACCATCACCCTGACGACCGACACGGAGGCGAATATGCGGTTGAAAAACACGAACATGCAGACTTCGGCCACCACGCCCCACGCCCACAGAAGCCCGACGACGGTGTCGCCGATGCCGATCGACTTCCAGTAGATCGACACGAAGCCGTAAAGGAAGGCGTGGCTGGCGGTGAGGATGCCGACACCCAAGGTGAAATAGACGAAATAGGCATCGAAGAGACTTGGTGCCGAGTGCTGGATCTCCGCGGCCGAAAGCGGTGAGGCAAGGCGCGGCCGGCCAAGACGCGGCGCAAGCAGCGCGGCAAAGAGCGCGGCACCCAGTGCCGCGAAAATGATCGCCGGGACGGCTTGCGCCCCTGCCGCGGTCAGGATGAAACCACCGGCCACGTTGGCGCAGAGATACGAGATCGAACCCCACTTGCGCATGCTGGTGTAGTTGGAGCCGAAGCGGCGCACGCCCGAAAGCGCGAGCGAATCGGCCATCGGCGAATGCGGTGTCCATACGATCGTCAGCGCCAGCGACACCGCAAGCACGACGGCGTAGGAGGCCGGCAGAAAATAGCCGGCGGAAATGATCATCGATGCCGCGACGAGCGCGATATAGACGTCGGCGCGGTCCCTCGCCCGGTCCGCGAGCGCGGTGAGCAGCGGCGTCGTCACGACGCGCAGGAACATCGGAGCCGCCAGGATGACGGCGATCTGCTCGGCGTGAAAACCTTTCGCCTGCAGCCACAGCGGGAAGTAAGGCAGATGCGTGCCCTGCGACACGAACAATGTCGCGAAGATCAGGCTCATGCGCAGTTCGAAATGGCGAGGCTTGACGAGCTGTTCGGGTGAAAGCGGCGGCAGCGGCATGAATCGATCCAATAACGCTGCCGTCCACGAACGGCGAGCAGTGTGGATTGACCCTTAACATGAGGAAAAACCGGACGAAACCGATTGGCCTAATCGATTAACACCGGAATCTGTGCCTGGCACCCGCAGTCAGGCGGCCTGCACCACCCGGTCCTCGATCAGCATCGGGATGAAGGGTTCGTCCGGCGCGTCGGGCAAGACATGCGCCCAGGTCAGGATTTCCATCCGGCCGTCGAAATGTTCGACCACCGCCGTGCAGCTTTCCACCCAGTCGCCGGTGTTGATGTACTGGACGTCGCCATAGTTTTCGATCGCGGCATGATGGATATGGCCGCATATGACGCCGTCGACATGGGAGCGCCGCGCCTCGTCGCTGAGCACCATCTGGAACGAGCCGATGAAGTTCACCGCCTTCTTGACCTTGACCTTGGCCCAGGACGAAAACGACCAGTAAGGCAGGCCGAGCAGCTGGCGCAGCCGGGTGATCACACGGTTGACCTGCATGGCGGCGTCGTAGGCGTGGTCGCCGAGATAGGCGAGCCAGCGCTGATTGTGCACGACCGTGTCGAACTGGTCGCCATGAATAACGAGCAGCCGCCTGCCGTCGGCGGTTTCGTGAATGGCGCGGTCGGCTACGACGATGCCGCCGAAATGCACGCCCTGGAACTGGCGGGCGAATTCGTCGTGGTTGCCGGCGATGTAGGTGATGGTGGCGCCCTTGCGCGCCTTGCGCAGCAATTTCTGCACGACGTCATTGTGGCTCTGCGGCCAGTGCCAGCTGCGTCTCAGGCGCCAGCCATCGACGATATCGCCGACGAGATAAATGATGTCGGCATCATGATGTCTAAGGAAATCGATCAGGAAATCGGCCTTTGCCGCCTTCGACCCGAGATGGACGTCGGAGATGAACATGCTGCGGAACGTGCGGGGCTCTTGGCCGGACATCGCGAATTCACCGTTGCTTTCGCGAGCCTATGCCCCGATTCATGCAACAACCGTATGACGGTTGCGATTGGTCCAGCCCAAGAGCTAGCCTGCCGGCGAATCACAGGAGAAATCGTCATGGATCTCGGTATCCGCGGAAAGAAGGCCATCGTCTGCGCTTCGAGCAAAGGGCTCGGAAAAGGCTGCGCCATGGCTCTGGCCGAGGCCGGCTGTGACATTGTCGTCAACGGGCGCAACGCCGAGCTGGTGGCCAAAACCGCTGCGGAGCTGCGCGAGCGTTACGGCGTGACCGTCACGGAAGTCGTCGGCGACGTATCGAAGCCCGAGGTGCAGAAGGCGCTTCTCGCCGCCTGTCCCCAACCCGACATCCTCGTCAACAACAATGGCGGCCCGCCGCTGCGCGATTTCCGCGAGCTCGATCGTGCCAAGATGCTCGAAGGCGTGACCCAGAACATGGTGACGCCGATCGAGCTGGTGCAGGCGGTGATAGACGGCATGGCCGTGCGCGGTTTCGGCCGCATCGTCAACATCACTTCGCTATCGGTCTATGTCCCCATCCCCGGCCTTGATCTGTCGTCCGGCGCGCGCGCCGGCCTGACCTCCTTTCTTGCCGGCGTGGCGCGCACGGTGGTCGACCGCAACGTGACCATCAACAGCCTGCTGCCCGGCAAGCTCGATACGGACCGGCTGCGCGGTCCGCACGAGGCCGGCAGCGTTGAAGACCCGGCCGCGGCAGCCGCCCGCAAGGCGCGCATCAGTGCCGACGTGCCGGCCAAGCGGCTTGGCACGCCGGAAGAGTTCGGCCAGATCTGTGCCTTCCTGTGCTCGGTCCATGCCGGCTACCTGACCGGCCAGAACATACCGGTGGACGGCGGCCTCTATGTCAGCGCCTTTTGAGACCCGGTAGCGCCGGCGCCGAAGAAATTCCGCTCAAACCGTTGAAATAGATCGCTTATCCCGGCTTCGTCGATGTGAATGGCGATTGCGTCATTTGGGGTCGCGAAAAATCTCGGCCGCATGCTAAGAAGGCGGCACGCAGGATCGCAGGGAGGCCCGGAATGAACGGCGAGAGCAAGAAAACGGCACGTTCGGACCTCGACGAAGCCGCGCTCTACTTCCACAAGCACCCGACGCCGGGCAAGCTCGAAATCCAGGCCACCAAGCCGCTCGGCAACCAGCGCGACCTGGCGCTCGCCTATTCGCCCGGCGTGGCGGCCCCTTGCCTCGAAATCCGCGACGATCCGGCGACCGCGGCCGACTACACGGCGCGCGCCAATCTGGTCGGCGTCGTTTCCAACGGCTCGGCCGTGCTCGGCCTGGGCAATATCGGCCCGCTCGCTTCCAAGCCGGTCATGGAAGGCAAGGCGGTCCTGTTCAAGAAATTCGCCGGCATCGACGTCTTCGACATCGAGATCGACGCGCCCGAGATCGAGCGCATGGTCGAAACGGTGGCGGCGCTGGAACCGACATTCGGCGGCATCAACCTCGAGGACATCAAGGCGCCGGAATGCTTCGAGGTCGAAGAGCGACTGAAGGCCCGGATGGGCATACCGGTTTTCCATGACGACCAGCACGGCACCGCCATCATCGTCGCCGCCGCAGTGCTCAACGGCCTGGAATTCGCCGGCAAAACCATTGCCGACATCAAGATCGTCACTTCGGGCGCGGGTGCGGCGGCATTGGCCTGCCTCAACCTGCTGGTCTCGCTCGGCGCCAAGGTCGAGAACATCTGGGTCACCGACCGTTTCGGCGTCGCCTATAAGGGGCGCACGGATGAGATGGACCGCTGGAAAGACCCTTATGTGAAGGACACGGAGGCGCGCACGCTGGCCGACGTCATATCGGGCGCAGACGTGTTCCTCGGGCTTTCGGCCGCCGGCGTGCTGAAGCCGGAATTGCTCCAGCACATGGCGCCGAAGCCATTGATCCTGGCGCTGGCCAATCCCAATCCGGAAATCATGCCGGAAGTGGCGCGGGCGGCGCGCCCCGACGCGATGATCTGCACGGGCCGGTCCGATTTTCCAAATCAGGTCAACAACGTACTGTGTTTTCCTTACATCTTCCGCGGCGCGCTGGACTGTGGCGCCAGCGCCATCAATGAGGAGATGAAGATGGCCGCGGTGCGGGCCATCGCCGCCCTTGCCCGCGAAGAACCTTCGGATGTCGCCGCGCGCGCCTATTCCGGCGAGACGCCGGTGTTCGGACCCGAATTCCTGATCCCCTCGCCCTTCGATCCGCGCCTCATCCTGCGCATCGCCCCGGCCGTCGCCAAGGCGGCCTGCGACACCGGTGTCGCGACAAGGCCGATCAGCGACTTCTCCGCCTATATCGACAAGCTCAACCGCTTCGTCTTCCGCTCCGGCCTGGTGATGAAGCCGGTGTTCTCGTCGGCCAAGGCGTCGAGCGCCAAGCGCGTCATCTATGCCGACGGCGAGGACGAGCGCGTGCTGCGCGCCGCGCAGGTGGTTTTGGAGGAAGGCATCGCCGAGCCGATCCTGATCGGCCGCCCGCACGTCATCGAGGTGCGCTTGAAGCGCTACGGACTGCGCATCAAGCCGGGCGTCGACTTCGGCCTGATCAACCCGGAGGACGATCCGCGCTACCGCCACTATGTCGACCTCCTGATCGAGCTGGCCGGCCGGCGCGGCGTGACGACGGAGGCTGCGCGCACCATGGTGCGCACCGACAACACGGTGATCGCGGCCCTCGCATTGAAGCGCGGCGACGCCGACGCCATGGTCTGCGGCCTCGAAGGGCGTTTCGAGCGGCACCTGCGCAACGTCACGCTGATCATCGGGCCACGAACCGGCATCAAGGACCGGGATCTGTCGACGCTGTCCATGCTGATCTCGCAACGCGGCATCATCTTCCTGACCGACACCCATGTTTCTGTCGACCCCACCGCCGACGAGATCGCCGAAATGACCGTGCTGGCGGCCGAGGAGATCCAGCGCTTCGGCATCGAGCCCAAGGCGGCGCTGCTGTCGCATTCGGATTTCGGCTCGCGCGATTCGCCGAGTGCGCTCAAGATGCGGCAGGCGGCGGCGATCCTGGCGCGCATCGCGCCCGAGCTGCAATGCGACGGCGAGATGCATGCCGATTCCGCGCTGTCGGAACATCTGCGCCAGCGCGTCTATCCGCATTCGCGTCTGAAGGGCGAAGCCAATCTCCTGGTGTTCCCCAACCTCGATTCCGCCAACATCACGCTGACCGCGCTCAGGACCATGATGGATGCCCTGCATGTCGGCCCGATCCTGCTCGGCACCGACAAGCCGGCGCATATCCTGACGCCCTCGGTGACTTCGCGCGGCGTCGTCAACATGACAGCGCTGGCGGTGGTCGAGGCCGCCCACAAGGCGCAGGCTGTCGTCGATCTGGGCTGAACGCCGATTCGGGGGTAAACTGCGGTTTAACCACGAGCACGTAGCGTGCGGCGAACAACCAAGCAGGGTTTCGGCGGATGATGGGCAAAGGGTGGAAGCAGGCGCATCTCGCCGTGCTGCTTGGCCTGCTGCTTTCGGGCGCCGCCGTCTCCGAGCCGCAGGCCGCCTCGCGTGTCTGCCGCCAGCTCGAGACCGATCTTGCCGCGACCTCGCGCGGCAGTGGCGGTCCGGCCCTGATCCGGAAATATGACGCCGCGATCGACCGGCAACGCGAGCAGATTTCAAAGGCGCGCGGCCAGTCCAGCAGCGCCGGCTGCGGCTTCTCTCTATTCAGCCGCAATGTCAGCCAATGCGCTGGGTTCAACGCCACCATCGAGCGCATGAACGCCAATCTCGATAGCTTGCAGGCCAAGCGCGCCCGCCTCGCCGGCGGCGGTTCGCGGCGCGATCGCGCACGCATCCTGGCCGCGCTCGACACCAATGGCTGCCGCGAGGACGCGGTGGCGCCCCGCCGCGAACTCTTGCGCGAAGCGAAACGGGAACAAGGCAACGGCAATCTGTTCGACCAGCTGTTCGGCGGCGACACACGCCGGCTTGATACGCTCGACCAGTCTGACGATCCCGACGAGGAGCGCAATATCCGCCGCGTGCCGGGCCGGTCCGGCATACCGGATTTTCCGGGCGTCGGCGGCGAGTTCCGTACCACCTGCGTGCGCACCTGCGACGGCTACTTCTTTCCGATGTCGAATGCCGCCTCGGTCGGCGATTTCGAGCGCGACCAGAAGAACTGCGAATCGAGCTGTCCCGGCACCGAGATCCAGGTCTTCTATTCGCGCGGCATGGGCGACGATTCAGCCGACATGACATCGTCGGTCACCGGCCGACCCTACAGCGAACTGCCGACGGCCTATCTTTACAAGCAGCCCAACCTGTCGCGGCCGCCGGCCTGCGGCTGCAACGCCGCGCAGAACTTCCAGATCATCGGCGGCAATCCGCCAAGCCAGCAACAGTCGCGGCCGCAAACGGAGGGCGCCCCGTTCATTCCGGTGCCTGCCTCCAAACCCGATCCAGGTGCCGATCCCGAGACGCTGGCAAACGCCGCAGGCGGGCTGGACCGCGACGCCATCAAGCGGCTTGCGGTCAAACCGGTCACATCGCCGGTCTCGACGCTGCCGCCGGAACAGCGGAAGGTCAGGGTCGTCGGGCCAACGTTCCTTCCCGACCCATCAGCGGCAATAGATCTGCAAGCTCCGGTCCCGAAGTCAGTCCGGTAAGGGCGAGCCTCAGCGGCATGAACAGCGCCTTGCCCTTGCGGCCGGTCGCTTCCCTGATCTTGGCCGTCCAGTCCTTCCAGACGGTCCCGTTCCAAGGCTCCTCGGGCAGCAGATCGATGGCCTGGTGAAGAAAATCTCGATCGGCGTCGGAAAATTCCGGCTTCTCCTGCGGCCCTTCGCGCAGGATGCGCCACCAGCCGACAGCATCGGCCAGCCTGTCGAGATTGCCGCGCACAGCCAGCCAGAACGGTTCCGCCTGCTCGCCCGATATGCCGAGCACCACCAGCCGATTCTGCGCTTCGGAGAACGGCATTTGGTGCAGCAGCGTCCGGTTGAGCACGAAAAGCTCGTCCGGGTCGAACTTTGCCGCCGACTTCGAGGTCGCCGCCGGGTCGAAACGGCTGGCGAGTTCGGTCAGGTCGTGCGCGGCGGCGACATTCTCCGACGTGCCGACGAGCACGGCCAGCGATGCGACCGCCATCGGCTCGATGCCGTCCTCGCGCAGGCTTTCGATGGAGAGTGCGCCGGTGCGCTTCGACAGCCCCTCGCCCGAAACGGTGGTCAGCAGATTGTGGTGGCCGAATTCCGGCGGCTCGGCACCCAGCGCCCGGAACAGCGCGATCTGCACGCCGGTGTTGGTGACGTGGTCGTCGCCGCGGATGACATGGCTGACGCCCATCTCGATATCGTCGACAACGGATGGCAGCGTATAGAGATAGGTGCCGTCCTCGCGCACCAGCACCGGGTCCGACAGCGAGGCGAGATCGACGGTTTCCTGCCCGCGCACCAGGTCGTTCCAATGGATTTCGGTGCGCTCCGGCTGCTGCGGATCGCCGGTGAAATTGGGCAGCAGGAAGCGCCAGTGCGGCCGGCGGCCATCGGCCTGATATTCGGCGATCTGTTCCGACGTCAGCGTCAGCGCTTCGCGGCCATAGACCGGCGGCAGGCCGCGCGTACGGCGCACCTTGCGCCTGAGGTCGAGCTCCTCCGGCGTTTCATAGCAGGCATAGAGAACGCCCGCCGCCTTCAGCCGCTCGACCGCCGCGTCATAGATCTCGAAGCGACGCGACTGGTATTCGGTGGTGTCGGGAAAGATGCCAAGCCAATGCAGGTCGTAAAGGATGGCGTCGGAAAATTCCTGCTTCGAGCGCGCGACATCGGTGTCGTCGAAGCGCTGGATGAAGCGCCCCTTATGGTTCATGGCGAACAGCCAGTTGAACAGGGCGGTGCGCGCATTGCCGATATGGATGCGGCCTGTCGGCGAAGGGGCGAAACGAACGGTAACTGTCATGAGCGGGGCGTACCGGATGCTTTTGTGATTGACAAGACGCGCCCCCGTGCCGTGCCGCAGACATAGAACATGGCGCAAGCAATGAAAAGACTTGGCGGACGCGGCTCCGCCAGCAACCGCATGTCCCGCGCCGCCCGCCCGTCAGGCCGCCGGCGCCTGATGGGATGGCCTCCGGGCCAGAGCCGGAGGCCCCGATCAGGTGACAAGTCCCTTGGTCAATTCGAGCGCCTGGCGCTCGAACAGGCGGCGGTAGATGCCGCCCGGCAGCCGGATCAGCGCGTCATGCGAGCCTTCCTCGGCGATCTTGCCGCGATCGAAGACCAACAGCCTGTCGAGCGCCCGCACCGTCGAAAGCCGGTGCGCGATGACCAGCGTGGTGCGGCCGACCATCAGCCGCTCCATCGCCTGCTGGATCAGCACCTCCGATTCTGAATCGAGGCTCGACGTCGCCTCGTCCAGGATCAGGATGCGCGCATCGGCGAGGAACGCGCGTGCGATCGCCACGCGCTGGCGCTCGCCGCCCGACAGCTTCACGCCGCGCTCGCCGACGAGCGTGCCGTAGCCCTTCGGCAGGTTGACGATGAAGTCGTGCGCGCTCGCCAGCTTTGCCGCGTGCTCGATCTCGGCCTGCGTGGCGCCGGGTCGGGCATAGGCGATGTTTTCGGCCAGAGAGCGGTGGAACAGGATCGGCTCCTGCTGCACGATGGCGATCTGCGCGCGCAGCGACGCCTGCGCCACCTCCGAAATGTCCTGGTCGTCGATCAGGATCCGGCCGGCGTTCACGTCATAGAGCCTCTGGATCAGCTTGACGAAAGTCGTCTTGCCCGACCCGGAATGGCCGACCAGCCCGACCCGCTCGCCCGGCGCGATATCGACCGAGAAATCGCGATAGAGCGGCGAACGGTGACTGCCATAATGGAAGGTGACGTCGTCGAAGGCGATGCCCCCTTGCGTGATGCGGATCGGTCCGGCGCCGGGCCGATCCTCGATGCCGAGCGGTTCGGACTGGAAATCGACCAGTTCCTCCATGTCGTTGATCGAGCGCTGCAGGTTGCGGATATGCGTTCCGATATCCCTGAGATAGCCTTGCAGGACGAAGAAAGAAGTCAGCACGAAGGCGACGTCGCCGGCCGTTGCCTGCCCCCACGACCACAGCATCAGCGCCAGGCCGATGACCGCCGCTCTCATCACCAGCAGCAGCACCCCTTGCGTGGTGCCGTTGATGGTGCCGCGCACCCAGGTGCGCCGCGTGCGGGCACGCCATTTGGCGACGACCTTGGCAAGCCGGTTCTCCTCGCGCTCCTCGGCGCCAAACCCCTTGACCACGGCGTTGCAGCTCACCGCGTCGGCCAGCGAGCCGCCAAGGCGTGTGTCCCAGGTGTTGGCGAGCCTGGCCGCCGGCGCGACATAGCCCAGCGACAGCATCGCCGTGACGGCGATGAACAGCACCGAGCCGGCGGCGACAACCGCTCCCATCAGCGGCCAGAACCAGCCCAGCAGCAGCGTCGAGCCGACCAGCGTGACGACCGACGGCAGCAGCGCGATCAGGATCGTGTCGTTGAGCAGGTCCAACGCCCACATGCCGCGCGTCACCTTGCGCACGGTCGATCCGGCGAAGCTGTTGGCGTGCCAATCGGTGGAAAAGCGCTGGACACGATGGAAGGCGTCGGCGGCGATGTCGGCCATCATCTTCAGCGTCAGTTCGACGATACCCATGAAGGCCAGATTGCGCAGGACGACACCTGCCAGCGCCAACGCCATCAGCATGGAAAACGCGGTCATCGCGGCATTCCAGGCGATCTCGTCGGCGCCGGCGCTGCTGGCGACGGCATCGACCAGCCGGCCGGAATAGAGCGGCGTCAGCACATCGGCCAGCGTCGACAGCAGGAAACCAGCCATGATCAGCGAAAGCCGCCAGGGCTGGCGCCGCCAGTGGGTGAAAGTAAAGCCAAGAACGCTGCGAAAGGCGCTCGCGCGCAAATCGATTCGAAAACGAGCCATGATGTCATTCGGGCGCAAAAAGCCCGATCCCGGTAAGGTCGAAAATGAAAAAACCGCGCAAGGGGCTCAATGCCCGGGAATGCGGAGGTTCGGTTATGAATGGCCGCTTGCCCGAAGGCGGCGACCGGCATCGGCAAAGGCCTGTTCTCGATCCGGCTCCGTTCCGAGGGTGAAAACCCTGCGGCGCGCCGGTCGGGACCTAGGCTTCGCGGCCTCGCATAACGATGTCAAATCCTGGCATTCGGTCCTCCCTAAAGGGAATCGCGGAGAGGCCCTTATAGAGATGCCTCATCGCATCGCCAAGGCTGGCGGTCACCAAAAACGGCATCTGGTCCAAGCACTGGGATAAATTTGCAACAACGGCAATGGCGCTTGGTCAGCGGATCGGCTTACGATCGAGGCGCATGTACCGGCCATCGGTCGATGCCTTGAATCCCAGTCTTTCATAAACCCCATGCGCGTCGCTGGTCGACAGGCTCCAGTGCGAAACGCTACCGAGCTCGGGGTGATCGATCAGCGCCTGCACCAGCCGCGAGCCGATGCCCTGCCCGCGATGCTGCGGCCAGACGATGATATCGGCCAGATAGGCAAACACTGTGCGGTCGGTGATCGCCCGGCCGAAGCCGACCTGTTTACCTTCGACATAAGCGCCGACGCAGAGCGAATTCGCGAAGGCGCGGCGGTGGGTCTCGTCACTGCGCCCGCCGCCCCAATAGCTTGCCATCAACAGGTCGGATGTCGCCCTGAAGTCGATCCGTGACAGGTCGAAGCTGATTTCACACTCAGGCATCGCTACCCTCGCCTGCGGCATGACGCGAATTTTCGGCCGGAACGGTGTCTAGCCGCGATCCCTGAACCGGTTGGTGATGGGATAGCGACGGTCGCGGCCGAAATTCTTCCTAGTGATCTTCACGCCGGGCGCCGCCTGCCGGCGTTTGTATTCGGCGACGTAGAGCAGGTGCTCGATGCGCGTCACCGTCGCCCGGTCATGGCCGCGCGCGACGATGTCGTCGACGCCCATCTCGTTCTCGACCAGGCATTCGAGGATGTCGTCCAGCACCGGATAGGGCGGCAGCGAATCCTGATCGGTCTGGTTCTCGCGCAGTTCCGCCGACGGCGCCTTGTCGATGATGTTCTTCGGGATCACCTCGCCCGACGGTCCGAGCGCGCCCGGCGGCACGTGGCTGTTGCGCCAGCGCGACAGTGCATAGACCTGCATCTTGTACAGGTCCTTGATCGGATTGAAGCCCCCATTCATGTCGCCATAGAGCGTGGCATAGCCGACCGACATCTCGCTCTTATTGCCTGTCGTAACCACCATCGAGCCGAATTTGTTGGAAATCGCCATCAGGATGGTGCCGCGCGCGCGGCTCTGCAAGTTCTCCTCGGTGATGCCTTCCTTGGTGCCTTCGAAAAGCTGCGTCAGCGCATGAAGGAAACCTTCGACCGGCTCGAAGATCGGCACGATGTCATAGCGGCAGCCGAGTGCGCGGGCACAGTCTTCAGCATCCTTGAGCGAATCCTTCGACGTATAGCGGTAAGGCATCATCACCGCGCGCAGCCGCTCCTCGCCCAGCGCATCGACGGCAAGGGCCGCGCAGATGGCCGAATCGATGCCGCCCGACAGGCCGAGCACGACGTTCTTGAAACCGTTCTTGTTGACGTAGTCGCGCAAGCCCAGCATGCAGGCGCGGTAGTCGGCCTCCTCCCGTTCGGGGATCTTCGACATCGGTCCTTCCGAACAGACCCAGTTTTCGCCTTGTCTCCTCCAGGTGGTGATGTCGACCGCCTCCTCGAACTGGCTCATCTGGAAAGCAAGCCGCTTGTCGGCACCTATGGCAAACGACGCGCCGTCGAAGATCAGCTCGTCCTGGCCGCCGAGCTGGTTTGCATAGATCATCGGCAGCCCGCATTCGATAACCTGGCGGATGACGACCTGGTGGCGCACATCGATCTTGGCGCGGTAATAGGGCGAGCCGTTCGGCACCAGCAGGATTTCCGCGCCGCTCTCGGCCAGCGTCTCGCAGACGCCGATGTCGCCCCAGATGTCCTCGCAGATCGGGATTCCCAGACGCACGCCGCGGAAATTGACGGGCCCCTGGATCTCCGGTCCGGCCTGGAAGACGCGCTTCTCGTCGAACTCGCCATAATTCGGCAGATCGACCTTATAGCGCTCGGTGATGATCTTGCCGCCATCGGCGAAGACGATCGAGTTGTGGGTGCCGGTCTTGCGCTTCAGCGGCGTGCCGATGATGACGCCGGGACCGCCATCGGCGGTGTCGGCGGCAATCTCCTGCGCGGCCCGCTCGCAGGCCTTCAGGAAGGCCGGCTTCAGCACCAGATCCTCAGGCGGATAGCCGGCGAGGAAAAGCTCGGTGTAGAGCACGAGATCGGCGCCTTGACGCGCGGCATCCGCCCTCGCCTCGCGGGCCTTGGCGAGATTGCCGGCAACGTCGCCGACTGTCGGATTGAGCTGGGCAACGGCGATGCGCAGTATGTCGGGCTTCTTGGTCATGCTGCTGACTTAGCGCGGCAAAATTCGCCCCGCAATGGCGTTTGCTTGGGCCAATTTCGACATCAGTCGTTGCCCATATAGTCGCGCAGCGCCTGCGGCGAATGGTTCTCCCCGATCGACATCGCCAGGATGCGCGAAATGTGCCGGCGCGGCAGGCCGGTATCCGCAACCCAACGGTTGACCTGGGCCTGGATCTTGTCGAGATCCTTCTTCGACGTCGGGCTTTCGGCGATATCGAGCCCGGCATCGCGAAGGGCGGCCGCCATGTCGGCCGAAATGACGAAGGCGTCCCAACCCAGCCAGCGCAGGAAATACTGGCCGGTATTGCCGCCGAGCCGGCTGCCATGCTTGCCGAGATAGGCCATCAGCCCGACCTGGTCGTCGGCGGGCCACTCGGCGAGGAATGTGCCGAAGCCGCCATGCTCTTTTGACACGCGCTCGACGAAGGCAGCGTTGTCGCGAACGGATTTGATCTTCTGCGGATTGCGCACGATGCGCTGGTCGGATGCCAGTTCATGCCAGAAATCGTCAGGCTGGAACAGCAACCGCTTCGGCTCGAAGCGCAGGAACGCCTCTTCGAATCCGGGCCATTTCTGCTCGATGACGCGCCAGACGAAACCGGCGGCGAAGACGCACTCGGCCATCGTCGACAGGATACGGTCATCGCCGATGTCGGCCACGGCGGCGTTGTCGGGAATCGGCCCGAGCAGCGAGACCAGTTCCTCCTCGCCGCCCTTGCGCTTTGCGGCGCGAGCGCGAATTTTCATGAAGTCGACCATAAGTCCCTCCGGTTCCCATCAAATCTAGCACTTCCCGCGCGGGCCGGCAGCCTCTACGTCTATCGCCAGCCAAGCCCTTGGAGACGGCCATGAACAAGACAATCGACGATCTGGCGAACCGCTGGCTGAGACGAAAGCCGGACGGTCTCAGCGCCCTGGAGAACCGGGTGCTGCA
This sequence comes from Mesorhizobium sp. B2-6-1, assembly GCF_006440475.1. Taxonomy (NCBI): domain Bacteria; kingdom Pseudomonadati; phylum Pseudomonadota; class Alphaproteobacteria; order Hyphomicrobiales; family Phyllobacteriaceae; genus Mesorhizobium; species Mesorhizobium sp. B2-6-1. The sequence continues at coordinate 16,199 of NZ_VFUH01000005.1, read as the reverse complement.
GTCGACGCTCGAGCGCACAACGATCTCCAGGGACACCAACAAGGCCGTCGCCTTCCACCAGACCTTTGGCGACCGCCTTGCCGATAGCATCGCCCGCATTGGCGGTTCCTGGTCGTTCATCCTTGGCTTCATTGCCTTCCTGATCGTCTGGACATCAGCCAATGCCTGGCTTCTGGCGCGCGACGCCTTCGACCCCTACCCGTTCATCTTCCTCAATCTCGTCCTGTCCATGGTCGCGGCGCTGCAGGCGCCGGTGATCATGATGGCGCAGAACCGCCAGACCGAGCGCGACCGCATCGATGCCGCCCACGACTACGAGGTCAATCTGAAGGCCGAGATCGAGATCATGGCGCTGCATGAAAAGCTGGACGAAATGCGCCACGGCCAGATCATCGGCATGCGCGACGAGATCGTGCGGCTGACCGAACTGGTCAAGCGGATCGACGAGAGGCTGTCGCAGCAATCGCCGTCATGAGCGACGCGATCCATCATTTCATCGAACAATACGGGCTGATCGCCGTTTTTCTGGGCTGTGTCGCCGAGGGCGAGAGTGCCGCCATACTCGGCGGCTTCTTCGCCCATCAGCATATCTTCGTCCTCTGGCAGACTGTCGTCGTGGCAGCGCTTGGGGCCTTCGCCGGCGACACCTGCTTCTTCATCCTGGGGAGAAGTTTCGCGGACCATCGCTATGTCGTCGGGTTGCGCAAGCGGCCCGGCTTCCGCCGCGCCTATCGTCTGCTCAACACCCATCCCAACATCTTCGTGCTGTCGAACCGCTACGTCTATGGCATGCGCCTGGTCGGTGGCATCGCGGCCGGCCTGTCGAACATCGCAGCACCCCGCTTCATCGTCTTGAACGCCATTTCCTCGGCGGTCTGGGCGGTGCTGTTCAGCACCATCGGCTATGTCTTCGGGTTGGGCGCCGAGCATTTCATCGGCCAGGCGCTGCTTCGCCATGAGCGGATATTGGTGGGCCTGGCTATCGGCCTGGCCGTGGCCGTACTCGCCTGGCTCATCGCCCGCCATTTCGCCCGAAAGGAACGTGCCAGGGAAAACTGACCGCCGGCCGGCGGTCGAAAGCTCAGATCGGCAGCCCGACGATACGCTCGATGATCGCGATGCCCCAGACGCCGGCGACGATCGCCACGGAGATCAGTACCGCCAGCGAACCGCAGTCCTTGGCCAGCTGGATGTCGACATTGAATTCGCGGCTAAAGGCATCGCAGGCCGCTTCGATGCCGGTGTTCAGCACCTCGACCATGATCAGGAGCAGCACCGCGCCGATCAGCAGCGCGTAGCCGCGCCACGACACCGAAACGAACCAGCCGATCGGAAGGGCAAGGGCGAGCAGCGCCAGCTCCTGCTGGAAAGCTTTTTCAGTTGCAGCCAGCTTGCGGAACGCCCGCAGCGAGTTGAAATAAGCGTCGATCAGCCGCTGCATGCCAAACCCCTTTGCGAATCACCGGCACGGGATAAAGCAATGGCCCGATCAATGGAATAAGCTGGCTCGCCCAAAATTCATTCGTCGGCGACCTTCACCGATGGGGTCGACTTCTCGAATTGAGGCAGCGCGTCGTCGATCGAATAATAATCGCCCTTGTCACCCACGAATATGTGGCATTGGCCCTTGAGGCCTGTCGGTTCATCGAACGATCCCGCCAGAACCGAAACATAGGCGTCGTCCCGCGGTTTCCAGAAAAGCAGCGATCCGCATGTCTTGCAAAAACCGCGCCCGGCGAAGGCGGACGCCTCATACCAGGTGATGTTGTCGGCGCCGTCGATATCGATATTGGCGTCCGGGACATTGGTTGCGGCATAGAAATGTCCACTCTGCTTGCGACATTGCGAGCAATGGCAATAGATGACGCCGCGCAACGGCCCTCGTGTCCTGAAGCGAACCGCTCCGCAGAGACACGATCCCGTATGATTTTCACTCATCGCACCATCCCAAAAGAAATCGCTGCTGACAGGATCCCAGCTTTTCGGTGGCTGCGCGCAAGAAAATGCGACATGCATTTGGCGCGCTCGGGAATTGTTTGTTCACGGATGAAGGCGTGTAAAGCCGGAATCAGCGAAAAACAGGCCGGATTCAGCGGATTAAGGAAACTTTAGCGCTGCTGCATCTATGATCCTCGCAAGCGAAAGTCGTGAGTGGGGACGCGCCTTCTTCGCAAGATGGACTGGAATGGCCAGCGTTCCCCAGGTCGGCGACATTGGATGCCTGCGAATGCCGCAGCGTGTTCCCGGGGAAGAGTGAACAGAACATGCAGCCGGCAGCCGCCCAGAGCGAACGAAGCACCGATATTGCGAGCACTGTCCTGGCCACAATGCGCCAGCTCGGCGTGCTCGGCCTGCCACGCAATTACGAGATCTTCTACGAGGCCTTGAGCGGATCCAATCGCGAGCTCAGCCTTGCCGTCGTGTCGCTGAGCGGCCGACCGACACAGGACGACCTCGACCGGATCGGACGCGCCTTCTTTGCCCAGAACCATGGCTCCGGCATCGTCGAGCACGCCAGGGAAGTCATCGCCAATGAACTTGAGGACATCGCTTCGCTGCTGAGGAGCGAGCGCAGCCACATCGAGAAATACGGCAGGATCCTCAACGAAACGTCGAGCGGACTCGGCAGAAACAGCCTGCTGTCGCCGGATGTTCTGCAGAAGATCGTCAACGCCATGGCGGTCGCCACCAATTCGACGATCGATCATGGCCGGCAAGTTGCCTCGACGCTCAGCGACAAGACCGCGGAACTGGAAAGCGTCAAGTCGAAGCTCGAGGAATACAAGCGCCTGGCCGACACCGACCCCCTCACGCAAATCTGGAACCGTCGCGCCTTCGACAAGGAAATCACCAGGATCTACAACAGCAACAAAGGCATCCTGTTCAACGCATTGATCCTCGCCGACATCGATCGGTTCAAGGACATCAACGACAGGTACGGCCATCCCGTCGGCGACAAGATCCTCCAGATCATCGCCGATATATTCCAGACCAGCATTCGCGCCGACATGTTCGTCGCCCGCACCGGCGGCGAGGAATTCGCGCTGATCGTCGAGGGCGCAAGCGAGGACGCCACCTACGAAATCGCCGAACGCATTCGCGCGCTGATCGAGCAGTCGCCTTTCACCAGCAGCCAGACCGGCATGAATTACGGCACCGTCACCGTCTCGATGGGCATCTGCATGGCATCCGAAGCCGAGGGCCCTGAAGACCTCTACAGCAAGGCAGACCGGGCGCTTTACCGCTCAAAGGTCAGCGGACGTAACCGCGTGACCAGGCATTCGACGATGGCGGGCCGCGCCGGCAAGAGCTGGCTGCTCTACAAGCAAGACTGATTTTTCGGCAGGAAGCGCTTTTCCTGTGAACTGCTTTGGACGGGGGTCAGCCGTTGGCGACCTGCTTGTGTTGCACCGGGTGGCTTTTCTTGAGCAGGTCCGACACCAGGAACGCCAGTTCGATGGCCTGGTCGGCATTGAGGCGCGGGTCGCAATGGGTGTGATAGCGGTCCTGCAATTCCTCGGCGGTGATGGCGCGGGCACCGCCAGTGCATTCAGTCACGTTCTTGCCGGTCATCTCGACATGGATGCCGCCCGGATGCGTGCCTTCGGCGCGGTGCACCTCGAAGAACGTCTGCACCTCCTTCAGGATGCGGTCGAACGGCCGCGTCTTGTAGCCGGCCGCCTCGATCGTGTTGCCATGCATCGGGTCTGACGACCAGACGACGCTACGGCCTTCCTTCTGCACCGCCCGCACCAGCTTCGGCAGATGCTCGGCGACCTTGTCGGAACCGAAGCGCGCGATCAGCGTCAGCCTGCCTGGCTCGTTCTCGGGGTTGAGCAGGTCGATCAGTTCCAGCAAGCCGTCCGGCGTCAGCGACGGGCCGCATTTCAGGCCGAGCGGGTTCTTGATGCCGCGGCAATATTCGACATGCGCATGGTCGGGCTGGCGGGTGCGGTCACCGATCCAGATCATGTGGCCAGACGTCGCGTACCAGTCGCCGGAGGTCGAATCGACACGCGTCAGCGCTTCCTCATAGCCGAGCAGCAGCGCCTCGTGGCTGGTATAGAAATCAGTCTCGCGCAGCGCGAAATTGGTTTCGGAGGTGATGCCGACCGCGCGCATGAAATCCATCGTCTCGGTGATGCGGTTGGCAAGCGACTCGTATTTTTCGGCCTGCGGGCTGTCGGAGACGAAGCCGAGCATCCAGCGATGCACATTCTCCAGGCTGGCGTAGCCGCCCTGCGCGAAGGCGCGCAAAAGATTGAGCGTTGCCGCCGACTGACGGTACGCCATTTCCTGGCGGGCAGGATCGGGAATGCGCGACTTGAGGTCGAATTCGATGCCATTGATGATGTCGCCGCGATAGCTCGGCAGCGTCACCTCGCCCTTGGTCTCGTTGTCGGACGAGCGTGGCTTGGCGAACTGGCCCGCAACGCGGCCGATCTTCACCACCGGCTGCGCACCGGCGAAGGTCAGCACCACCGACATTTGCAGGAAGACGCGGAAGAAGTCGCGGATGTTGTCCGCGCCATGTTCGGCAAAGCTCTCGGCGCAGTCGCCGCCCTGGAGCAGGAACGCCTCGCCGGCGGCAACGCTGGCCAGTTGCTTCTTCAGCTTGCGCGCCTCGCCGGCAAAAACCAGCGGCGGAAAGGTGGCGAGCTGGGCCTCCGTGTTCTTCAGCGCGGCAAGGTCCGGATAAGCAGGGACCTGCTTGATCGGCTTTGCCCTCCACGAATTCGGCGACCATTTCGTCATCGCTGCACCCAACGCTCTTTCCGGCGAGCACCCTCGCCCGCCATTTCCAGCCCCCTATGTGGGGTGGCGGCTCCATACACGAAGCCGATTTCCTATTCTAGACCGGAATTTCAGCGCTGGCGAATGGTGCGGACCGGCTACGCCGCCTTCTCCACCAGCCGCGCCAGTTGCGTCATGACGACAGCCGATCCGGCCAAACGCTTTTCCGCCGTTGGCCAGTCGCGGGTGAAGACGACGCTTTGGTCGGGTCGGATCTTGGCCAGCGAGCCCTGCTCGCCGATGAACTTGACCAATCCGACCGGGTTGGGGAATTCGCGCTTGCGGAAATGGATGACGACGCCCTTCGGCCCGGCGTCGAGCTTCTCGACATTGGCCTTGCGGCAGAGCGCCTTGATGAAGACGATCTTGAGGAGATGCTTCACCTCCTCCGGCATCGGGCCGAAACGGTCGATCAGCTCGGCGCCGAAAGCATCGATTTCCTCGGTGCTCTCGAGGTCGCCGAGACGCCGATAGAGCGCCAGCCTGAGCTGCAGGTCCGGCACATAGCTCTCCGGGATCATCACCGCCGTGCCGACGGCGATCTGCGGCGACCAGCCGCCATCCAGCACCTCGCCGGAATCCTTCACCTCCGCGACCGCCTCCTCCAGCATCTGCTGGTAGAGCTCGAAGCCGACTTCCTTGATGTGGCCGGACTGCTCTTCGCCGAGCAGATTGCCTGCGCCTCTGATATCGAGATCGTGGCTGGCGAGCTGGAAGCCGGCGCCCAGCGTGTCGAGCGACTGCAGCACTTTCAGTCGACGTTCGGCGGTGTCGGTCAGCTTGCGGTTGGCCGGCAGTGTGAACAGTGCGTAGGCGCGCACCTTCGAGCGCCCGACACGGCCGCGCAACTGATAGAGCTGCGACAGGCCGAACATGTCGGCGCGATGAACGATCAGCGTGTTGGCGGTCGGGATGTCGAGGCCGGATTCGACGATGGTGGTCGACAAGAGAACGTCGTACTGGCCGTCGTAGAAGGCGTTCATGATGTCGTCGAGTTCGCCCGGCGGCATCTGGCCATGGGCCACCGCCACCTTCAGTTCCGGCACGGATTGGTTCAGGAAATCATGGATTTCCGCCAGATCGCTGATGCGCGGCACGACATAGAAGGAATGGCCGCCGCGATAACGCTCGCGCAACAACGTCTCGCGAATGACCAGCGGATCGAAGGGCGAGATGAAGGTGCGCACCGCCATGCGGTCGACCGGCGGCGTGGCGATCAGCGACAGTTCGCGCACGCCGGTCAATGCCAGTTGCAGCGTGCGCGGGATAGGCGTCGCCGACAGCGTCAGCACGTGGACGTCGGTCTTCAGGTCCTTCAGCCGTTCCTTGTGCTTGACGCCAAAATGCTGCTCTTCATCGATGATCAGGAGGCCGAGATTCTTGAACGAGATCGCGCTGCCGAGCAGCGCGTGGGTGCCGACCACGATATCCACCGTCCCTTCGGCAATGCCCTTCTTGGTCTCTGCCAGATCCTTTGCGCCGACCAGCCGCGATGCCTGGGCGACGCGGATCGGCAGGCCGGAAAAGCGCTGCGAGAAGGTCTTGAAATGCTGGCGGGACAACAGGGTTGTCGGCACGACGACCGCCACCTGGAACCCTTCCATCGCCGCGATGAAGGCGGCGCGCAGCGCCACCTCGGTCTTGCCGAAACCGACATCGCCGCAGATCAGCCGGTCCATCGGCTTGCCGGCCGCCAGATCGTCCCTGACGGAATCGATCGCCGTCTGCTGGTCATCGGTCTCCTCATAGGGGAAGCGCGCGGCGAACTCGCCATAGAGGCCTTCCGCCGGCACCAGCGGGGGTGCAGCGCGCATCTGCCGTTCGGCGGCGATGCGGATCAACTGCCCGGCCATGTCGAGCAGGCGTTTCTTCAGCCGCGCCTTGCGCGATTGCCAGGCGCCGCCGCCGAGTTTGTCGAGTGTCGCCTCGGCTGTATCGGAGCCGTAGCGCGACAGGAGCTCGATGTTTTCCACCGGCAGGAACAGCCGGTCGTCGCCGGCATAGTGGATTTCCAGGCAATCATGCGGCGCCCCGACGGCTTCGATTGTGCGCAGGCCGATGAAGCGGCCAATGCCGTGGTCGGCATGGACGACGATGTCGCCAGCCGACAGGGCCGAGGCTTCGGCAATGAAGTCGGACGCGCGCTTCTTGCGCTTGGAGCGCCGGATCAGCCGGTCGCCCAAAATGTCCTGTTCGGCGACGACGACCAGTCTTTCGGTCTCGAAACCGGATTCCAGCGGCAGCACGGCCAATGCCGCCTGCCCCGGCTCGAGTTTCTCCGCCTCCGCCAAGGTCGCCACCGGCGCAAGATTGCCCAGACGATGTTCGGCGAGAATTTGGCCGAGCCGGTCGAGCGAGCCCTCGGTCCAGCCGGCGACAATGACGCGGCGGCGTGCCGCGCGTTCGTCGGCGATGTGCTTCACCGCCACGTCGAAGACATTGACGTTGGGGTCGGCGCGCTCTTCCGCGAAGCTGCGGCCATGGCGCGAGCCGGCGTGGAAGACCTTTCTTGCTCCCGCATCCGGTGCGTCGAAGGCGGTGAAGTCGATCGCTTCGCGCGGTCCGAGAGAAGCGACGAGATTTTCCGGCGAGAGGTAAAGCAGGTCCGGCGCCACCGGCTTGTAGGGCACCGCGTCCTTCAGCGCACCTTCGGCCTGCTTTTTGCGCGCCTCGTAGTGATCGAGGATCAGCGTGTGGCGTTCGGCAAGCGCTTCATGCGCCAGATGGTCGAAAACGACAGGCGTGTCCGGCAGATAGTCGAACACGGTCTCCAACCGCTCGTAGAAGAACGGCAGCCAATGTTCCATGCCCGCGAAGCGCCGGCCTTCGCTGACCGCGGCGTAAAGCCCATCGTCCCGCGACGGCGCGCCGAACGCTTCGATATAGGCGCGGCGGAAGCGGCTGATCGTCTCGGGCGTCAGCGCCACCTCGCTCATCGCCTGCAGCGCCATGGACTTGCGCTGCCCGGTGGTGCGCTGCGTGGCCACGTCGAAGACGCGGATCGATTCCAGCGTATCGCCGAAAAAATCCAGCCTCAGCGCCTCGGTCCAGCCAGGCGCGAACAGGTCAAGGATGCCGCCGCGCACGGCGAACTCGCCGATGCCGCGCACCGTCGGCACCCGCTCGAAGCCCGATGTCTCCAGCCGCGACACCAGCGCGTTCATATCGATCTGGTTGCCAGGTTTGGCGTGAAAGGTCTGCGCCTCGATGAGATCCGCGGGCGGAATGCGCTGGAGCAGCGCATTGGCGGTGGTGAGAATGACGGCGCGATGCGGCTTCCTCGCCAGCGCGATCATGGCGGCGAGCGCGTCGAGCCGCCGGGCGGCCGCATCCGAGCCGGGCGAGACGCGGTCATAGGGCAGGCAGTCCCAGGCGGGCAGTTCCAGCACGGGCAGGCCGGGAGCGGCAAAGGCCAGCGCCTCTGTGATTGCCGGCAGGCGCTGCCCGTCGCGCGCCACGAACAGCACCGGCTTGTCGGGCGCGATCTCGCGCGCCGCCTGCACCAGCGCGAAGGCTTCATAGCCGTCGGCGACGCCGTCGACGATGAACTGGCCGGCACGGCCTTTCGGCAAGCCGATGGTGGGAATGAGGCTCATGGAAGCGTTCTTCAAAAGGTCATTGTCCGGCGTGAAGCCATGATTTTTTGCAGGACCGCACAATCAATTTCGGCGGGAACAGGACGTTCGCCGGTGATCAAGGGCAGGAACTCGGTGTCGGGAATATCGAGGAGCTTTTCATATTGGTCGATTTCATCGCCGGTCAAGGCGCCGATCTCAGCATCGGCGAAGGTGCCAAGGATAAGGTCCATCTCGCGCATGCCGCGGTGCCAGGAGCGAAACAAGAGCTTGCGGCGGCGGGCGTCGAGCCCCTCGCTTGATCGTTTCGTTCCCGTCATTGTGCCGCATCCTCGCTTGCTGCGGCGCATATAGCGTGGATAGAAGAGGCTGTCAGCCTTGCGCTGCAGCCGTCGCGACATAAGCTGACATCATGCGTCCTTCCATCCTTGACCCGCTTTTCGTCCCGATCACGTCGCTCGCCGGTGTCGGGCCGAAGGTCGGTGCGCTGATCGAAAAAGTCGTCGCGGCCGATCTCGGCGACCGAGCGGCGCGCGCCGGCGATCTTCTGTTCGTGCTGCCGCATACCGTCATCGACCGCCGCAACCGGCCGGGCATTGCCGGCTCGGCCGAAGGCGCCATTGTCACGCTCGACCTGCGCATCGACCGCCACCAGCCGCCGCCGCGCGGCAACAGGTCGGTGCCTTACCGGGTCTACGCCCATGACGATACCGGCGAAGTGGCGCTGACCTTCTTCCACGCCCATGCTGCCTATCTGGAAAAATCGATGCCTGTGGGCGAGCATGTCGTGGTCTCCGGACGCATGGAATGGTTCAACGGGCGCCCGACCATGGTCCACCCGGATCATATCGCCTTGGCCGGCGACGCCGAAAACCTGCCGCTGGTCGAGCCGGTCTATCCGCTCACGGCGGGGCTGTCCGCCAAGGTGCTGCGCCGCGCCATCGGCCAGGCGCTCGGCCGTCTGCCGGAACTGCCTGAGTGGCAGGATGGTGCTTTCATGCGCCGCCAGAGTTTCCCGTCTTTCGGTGACGCGCTGGCCCGCATCCATCATCCCGCGGACCCGATCGATGTCGCCATCGAAGGCGCCGCATGGCGGCGCCTCGCCTATGACGAGTTGCTGGCGGGCCAGGTGTCACTCGCCCTGGTCCGGTCGAGGGTCCGCAGGCTGTCCGGCCGGCCGCTCACCGGCGACAGCCGGATCGTCGACAAGCTGCGCGCGGCCCTGCCCTACACATTGACCGCGTCCCAGGAATTCGCGCTCGCCGAAATCAATGCAGACCTCGCCGACCCCGAGCGCATGCTGCGCCTCCTGCAAGGCGACGTCGGCTCCGGCAAGACGGTCGTTGCGCTCCTGGCCATGGCGCGTGCCGTCGAGGCTGGCGGCCAGGCTGCCCTAATGGCGCCGACCGAAATCCTGGCGCGCCAGCATCTGGCGACGATCGCCCCTTTGGCGGAACGGGCAGGCATGCGCACGGCCATCCTCACCGGTCGCGAAAAGGGCCGCGAACGCGCCGAAACGCTGGCGGGACTGGCCGGCGGCGAGATCGACATCGTCATCGGCACGCACGCGCTGTTCCAGGAAACGGTGGCGTTCCACGATCTTGTCCTTGCCGTCGTGGACGAGCAGCATCGCTTCGGCGTTCACCAGCGGCTTGCCATCACCGCCAAGGGCGACGCGCCAGACATGCTGGTGATGACGGCAACCCCCATTCCGCGCACGCTGGTGCTGACCGCCTTCGGCGACATGGACGTCTCCAAGCTGACGGAAAAGCCGGCCGGCCGGCAGCCGATCCGCACCGTCACGCTGCCGCTTGAGCGGCTGGACGAACTCGTCGATCGCATGGTGGAAGCGGTGGCCGGCGGCCAGAAAATCTACTGGATATGCCCGCTTGTGGAAGAATCCGAAGAGATAAAGCTGATGTCGGCCGAGGACCGCTTTGCTTCCCTGAAGCCGCTGTTCGGCGACCGGATCGGCCTCGTCCACGGCCGCATGAAGGGCGCCGAGAAGGACGAAGCGATGCGCGCCTTCAAGCAGGGCGAGACACGTATCCTGATTGCCACAACCGTCATCGAGGTCGGCGTCGACGTGCCGGACGCGACCATCATGGTCGTCGAACACGCCGAACGTTTCGGCCTCGCCCAGCTGCACCAGTTGCGCGGCCGCGTCGGGCGCGGCGACAAGCCTTCGTCCTGTGTATTGCTCTACAAGGATCCGCTCGGCGAAACGGCCAAGCGGCGCCTGTCGGTGATGCGCGAGACCGAGGATGGCTTCGTGATCGCCGAGGAGGACCTGAAGCTGCGCGGCGAAGGCGAATTGCTTGGCACCCGTCAGTCCGGCACGCCGGGCTTCCAGGTCGCGCGCATCGAGGCGCATGCGGACCTGCTCGAAGCGGCCCGCGATGACGCAAGACTGATCCTGTCGCGTGATCCGGACCTGCAGACCGAGCGCGGCGAAGCGCTGCGCCTGCTGCTCTACTTGTTCGGCCGCGACGAGGCGGTGCGGCTCCTGCGGGCGGGATAAGGCCCGAGCGGCGGATTGGCCAGGGTGCCCGTGATCGGCTCGCCATTCAGCATCACCAGCTTCGTTTTCACCTCCGGCGCCACCAGCCCGGCCGAGACGATCAGCTTGGCGCCATCCTCGATCGTCATGTCGAGCAGCACGATGTCCGATTTCGGCACATACATCAGGAAGCCCGTCGTCGGATTGGGCGTACAAGGCATGAAGACAGCGGTCAGCGGATCGCCTTCCTGGTCAAGCTTCTGGTTGATCTCGGTTTCCTTCTCGCTGGCCACGAACACCAGCGACCACACCCCCTTGCGCGGATATTCGACCAAGCCGACCTGGCGGAACATGTCACCTTTGTTCGACAGCACGGTTTCGAAAATCTGCTTCAGCGAGCGATAGATGCCCCGCACCAGCGGCATTCGGCCAAGCAGGCGCTCGCCGAAATTGACGATGGCGCGGCCGACGATATTGGCGGTCATGAACCCGATCAGCGTGATCAGGACAAGCGCCACGATCAGCCCGAACCCCGGAACCGGGAACGGCAGATAGGTATCGGGACTGTAGCGTGCCGGAATATAGGGTTTGACCCAGGAATCCACCCAACCGATGAAGGACCACGCGATATAGGCGGTGATCGCCAGCGGCGCGCAGACGACGAAGCCTGTGAGGAAATAGTTCCTCAGCCGGGTCATGCCGGAGGTCTTGAGAGCATCTGACATGGTTCACCGGGGCGCGAGTTGCAGCGCAAACATTAGTGAACCGGAAGGTGCTTTGGAACTGCGAAGTTTTTAAAGCACCTGTTTAAAAAACGCCTACTCCACCGTCACCGATTTCGCCAGATTGCGCGGCTGGTCGACGTCGGTGCCCATGAAAACGGCGGCGAAATAGGCCAGCATCTGGATCGGCAGCGCGTAGATGATCGGCGAGATGATTTCCGGCACGTCCGGAAGGATGATCGTCTCCATCGTCTTCACGCTCGCCTGCGCGGCGCCCTTGGCGTCGGTGATCAGGATGATCTTGCCGCCGCGCGCCGCCACTTCCTGCATGTTGGACACCGTCTTCTCGAAGATGCGGTCATGCGGTGCGATGACGATGACCGGCATGTTCTCGTCGATAAGCGCGATCGGGCCATGCTTCAACTCGCCCGCGGCATAGCCCTCGGCGTGGATGTAGGAGATCTCCTTGAGCTTCAGCGCGCCTTCCATGGCGAGCGGGAAATTGGTGTCGCGTCCGAGATAGAGCACGTCCTTGTAGCGCGACAGGTCCCGCGCGATCCGTTCGATCTGCTCTTCGAGTTTGAGCACCTGGTTGGCATAGCGCGGCGCCTCGGAAAGCGCCCGCACCAGCGACTTTTCCTCGTCCCGCGAAATCGTGCCGCGCGCCACGCCCGCCCGGACGGCTAGCGAGGCCAGCACCGACAACTGGCAGGTGAAGGCCTTGGTCGAGGCGACACCGATCTCCGGCCCGGCCAGCGTCGGCAAGATGACGTCGGATTCGCGCGCCATGGTCGATTCCCGCACGTTGACGACGGCGCCGATCTTCATGCCGGCCTTGCGGCAATAGCGCAGCGAGGCCAGCGTGTCGGCGGTCTCGCCCGATTGCGAGATGAAGAAGGCGGCGTCGTTCTTCGACAGCGGCATTTCGCGGTAGCGAAATTCGGAGGCGACATCGATGTCGACCGGGAGCCGAGCGTAGCGCTCGAACCAGTATTTGCTGATCAGTCCGGCGAGATAGGCGGTACCGCAGGCCGAAATCGCCAGCCGGTTAATCGTAGCAAAGTCGAACGGCAGGTCGAGCGGCTTGGAGACGCCGGAAACAAAATCGACATAATGCGCCAGCGTGTGCGAGATCACCTCCGGCTGCTCATGGATTTCCTTCTCCATGAAGTGGCGGCGATTGCCCTTGTCGACCATGAAGCTGGTCGAGAGCGACTGCTGGCGCTTGCGGTCGACCTTTTCGCCGTCAATGTCGAAGATGGCGACACCGCTGCGGCGCACCACCGCCCAGTCGCCGTCTTCCAGATAGGTGATCGAATTGGTGAACGGGGCAAGCGCGATGGCGTCGGAGCCCAGGAACATCTCGCCGTCGCCATGGCCGACCGCCAGCGGCGGGCCGTTGCGGGCGCCGACGATGAGGTCCTCGTCGCCCGTGAACATGATCGCCAGCGCAAAGGCGCCTTCCAGCCGCTTGAGCGCCTTGTGCGCGGCATCGACCGGCTTCAAGCCTTTGGCGACTTCCCGCGCCACCAGATGCGCGACGACCTCGGTGTCGGTCTGCGACGAGAAGGAATAGCCGTCGCGGATCAGTTCGTCGCGCAGCTCGGCGAAATTTTCGATGATGCCGTTGTGGACGATGGCGACGCCATTGGAAAAATGCGGATGCGCGTTGGTCTCGTTCGGCACGCCATGCGTGGCCCAGCGGGTGTGACCGATGCCGATCGTGCCGTCGAGCGGCTCGTCCTTCAGCCTGCGCTCGAGATTGACCAGCTTGCCTTCGGCGCGGCGGCGGCCAAGCGCCCCCTTCTCTATGGTGGCGACGCCGGCCGAATCGTAGCCTCGATATTCAAGCCGCTTCAGCGCATCGACGATGAGCGGCGCAACCTGCGAATGGCCGACAATTCCAACGATACCGCACATGCAGACAGTCCCCAATCCCCGGCAGAACCCGGCGCTATCTACGGATTGCCGGGCTCTCGCGAAAGTTACTTTGCGTTTCGTTCCGTGTAATGGGAACAGTCTCGTACGCATGCATCATGACACAGCGCACTTGCAATCCAGTTACTGCAATCGTTCAGTTTTTGAAGACCGGTTTTACCTCTTTTTGGCAACCGCGGCCGACGCGAAGCGCTCGCGCAATTCCTTGCCTTTGCCGGGGATCGTCTTCTGGCGGGCACGCCCGAAGGCCAGCGCATCGTCGGGCACGCTTTCGGTGATGACGCTGCCCGAGGCGATATAGCCGCCCTTGCCAATGGTGACCGGCGCGACAAGCGAGGAATTCGATCCGACGAAGGCGCCCTCGCCGATATCGGTGAAGTGCTTCAGATAGCCGTCATAATTGCAGGTGATCGTGCCGGCGCCGATGTTGGCCCCGGCGCCCACCCGCGCGTCGCCGATATAGGTCAAATGGTTGACCTTGGCGCCCTCCTCGATGACGGCCTGCTTGACCTCGCAGAAATTGCCGACCTTGGCTTTCTGTTTGAGATCGGCGCCCGGCCGCAGCCGCGCGAAGGGGCCGACATCGCAATGAGCGGCGACGATGGCGCCTTCGATATGGCTGAAGGCGTGAATCCTGGCGCCGCCTGCAATCTTCACACCCGGCCCGAACCAGACGTTCGGCTCGACAATGGTATCGGCGCCGATCTCGGTGTCGTGCGAGAAATACACCGTTTCTGGTGCGATCAGCGTCACGCCCGAAAGCATCGCTTCCTGCCGGCGGCGTGCCTGCCAGATGCCTTCGGCCTGCGCCAGCTCGGCGCGGTTGTTGATGCCGAGCGCATTCTCGAAGCTGGCTTCGGTAGCGACGACATCGAGGCCCTGGTTGCTGGCAAGCTCGACGATATCGGTGAGATAGTATTCGCCCTTGGCGTTCCTGTTGCCGACGGCGTCGAGCAATTTCATCGCCTGGCTGCCGGCAATCGCCATCAGCCCGCCATTGCAGAAGGTGATCTTCTTCTCCTCGTCGGAGCAGTCCTTTTCCTCGCGGATGGCGACGAGCTTGCCACCTTTTTCGATCAGGCGGCCATAGCCGGTGGGGTTCGCCGTGCGGAAGCCGATGACCACGACGGCAGCACCTTGCGCCAGCTTCAGGCGCGCGGCCGTGAGGGCGTCCGGATCGATCAGCGGCGTATCGCCGAACATGACGAGGATATCGTCGTAACCTTTTGATATAGCAGCGCGCGCGGCAAGCACCGCATGCGCAGTGCCGAGGCGCTTTTCCTGCACGAAAGCCTCTACCTCCGGCGCGAATTTCTGCGCCGCCTTGCGCATCTCCTCGGCGCCGTGGCCGATCACCAGCGCAAGGTCGCCGGCGCCCGCTGCCTCGGCCGCCTTGACCACATGCGCGACCATCGGCAGCCCGGCGATCTGGTGCAGCACCTTGGGCAGCGCGCTCTTCATGCGCGTGCCTTCGCCGGCGGCGAGGATGACGGATAGGCATGTTCTCTGGTTCATGGAAGGACAACCATAGGAAAAGCGTTGGGAATCAAATTATGCTAGCAGTGGGCGCCATGCTGCACCAATGCGGTTAAATTCCGGTGAGATGGTGAGCAGCCGACTCTTAATCAGCGGGTCACAGGTTCAATCTTGTGCGCACCCGATACCGACAGCCTTATCCCAGCCGGCCCAGCAGCGGAAAATTCTCCAGCAGCCAATACGACACGGCCTGCACCCCGCCGGTGAGGAAAAACACGCCGGCGACGACCAGCAATGCGCCGATCGCCTTCTCGACGCGGCCGAGATGGACGCGGAATTTGCCGAGGAAACGCATGAAGGCGCCGGAAAACAGTGCCGCGATCAGGAATGGGATACCGAGGCCGAGCGAATAGGCGGCGAGCAGCAATGCGCCTTCGCCCACTGTCTCGCGGCCGCCGGCCAGCGTCAGGATCGGCCCCAGCACCGGGCCGATGCACGGCGTCCAGCCGAAGGCGAAGGCCTGTCCCATGACATAGGCCGCAACCGCGCTTGCCGGTTTGCCCTGCGACTGGAAACGCGCCTCGCGCGATAAAAGCGGAATGCGCAGGATGCCGAGGAAATTCAGCCCCATCAGGATGATCAGCACGCCGGCGCCCATTGCCAGCGGCTCCTGCCAGACGCGCAGAAGGCGGCCGATGGTCGAGGCGCCGGCGCCCAGCGCGACGAACACGGTCGAGAAGCCGAGCACGAATGCAATCGAGGAATAAAGCAGCGCGGTGCGGGCGCCGGCTTTGGCTGCCGCTCCGGCATTACCGCGAAAATCGTCGACCGACACGCCGGCCATGTAGCAGAGATAGGGCGGCACGAGCGGCAGCACGCAAGGCGACAGGAACGAGATCGCCCCTGCCCCGACCGCGCTGACATAGCCTATATCGAGTGCCATTCCAGAACTCCGACTTTACGGCGCCGATATAGCGACGCCCGGGGCCCTCTGCCAATCACCATTGTGTTGGCATGCCCGGGAATAAACGTCGGTGCCTGCGCGTTGATCGAGCGAGGCCGCGATTGCCGCGCATCCTCGGATCAGCAGGGAGATTTCGATGAAAACCGTGACACTAGGGTTGGCCGCGCTTTTGCATCCGGTCAAGGGGAAGCGGCCAAATTGCAAGAGTGCCGGCAGCAATACACTCTAAG
>NZ_VFUH01000004.1:0-452231 GCF_006440475.1 Mesorhizobium sp. B2-6-1 | reverse complement strand
GCAGCGACAACTATGGCTCCAATGGCGCCAACCAGCCTGCCGTCACCTCGGTCGACAATGCGCACACGGCTTCGATCCGCGACAGCGGCTCGCCCGTCTACAAGCTGCTCAATTCGTCGGGCGATGTACACAAGTCCGCCCCTCAGGGCAGTGACCGGAATCTCTTCGGCCACTAACAGCCGAAGCTGACACCAAACAGGAGCGGCGGGCTTTGCCCGCCGCTCCTGTTTTTGCGTGACCGGCAATTAATTCATGGCCTGCTCTCAGGCCGCTTTCGCTTCCGTCTCGTGCAGCGCGAAGGATCGTCCATCCGCGTCGAAGATATGAAGGTCTCCGGCGTCGGCGCTCAGCCGCAGTGTCGCCCCGCGCTTGACCTCGACATTGCCCGGCAGCTTGGTCACCAGCGGCAGGTCGGCGCGGCCGATGTCGACATAGACGAGTTGCACCTCGCCGAGCTGCTCGACATAATCCACCGTTCCTTCGAACAGATAGTCCGTGCCGCCGGCGATCGTCAGGTCCTCCGGCCGCACGCCGAAGCTCACCGACGCGCCCTTGGCCGAGGCCGGCGTCGCGATCGGCACCGTAGCCTTGCGGCCGCCGACATGACTGATGACGGTCGGATTGCCCGATTTGTCGATGGTCGCCGGCAGGATGTTCATGGCCGGCGAGCCGATGAACTGAGCAACGAACAGATTGCCGGGTTTCTTGTAGAGTTCCATCGGCGTGCCGACCTGCTCGATATGGCCCTCCTTCAGCACCACGATGCGGTCGGCCAGCGTCATCGCCTCGACCTGGTCGTGGGTGACATAGATCATGGTGGTGTTGGGCATCGATTCCTTGAGCTTGGCGATCTCGATGCGGGTGGCGACGCGTAGCGCGGCGTCGAGGTTCGACAGCGGTTCGTCGAACAGGAACACTTTCGGGTTGCGCACGATGGCGCGGCCGATGGCCACGCGCTGGCGCTGGCCGCCCGACATCGCCTTGGGGAGGCGGTCGAGATAGTTGGTCAGCTGCAGGATCTCTGCCGCCTGGCGCACGCGCTTGTCTATCTCGGCCTTGCTTTCCTTGCCGATCTTCATCGAGAACGCCATGTTGTCGTAGACCGTCATATGCGGATAGAGCGCGTAGGACTGGAACACCATGGCGATGCCGCGTTTCGACGGCGGCACGTCGTTGACCACCTCGCCGGCTATTCTGAGCTCGCCCGAGGTGATCTCCTCAAGCCCTGCGATCGAGCGCAGCAATGTCGACTTGCCGCAACCCGACGGCCCGACGAAGACGATGAACTCGCCCGATTTGATGTCGAGGTCGATGCCGTGCAGAATGTTGAGATTGCCGTATGATTTCTTCACTTGCCTCAGCGTGACATCGGCCATGTTTCCCTCCAGTGGTCCCTAGAATTCAGTCGATGCGCCCGAACCAGGCGCCGTAGCCGCCGAGGCGGATGGAGCCGGAGCTCTGCTGTCCCGAAAATCCGTGTCCGGGCAAAGGTTGCAGCGATCGACCGCCAAGGTCAACCTCCGCTGGCCCGGATCCCAGGTTGAAGACGCAGACGATCTGCTCGTTGCCGGCGCGGCGCGTGAAGGCGACAGTGTCGCCCTGGCTCTCGATGAAACTGATATCGCCCTTGGCCAGCGCCGGATGGGCGCGGCGGAAGCCGAGAAAGCGCCGGTAGTGTTCGAGCAGCGAATGCTCGTCGCCTTGCTGGACATTGACGGCTTGCGACAGGTGCTTGGCCGGCACCGGCAGCCACGGCTTTGCCTGGGAGAAGCCGCCGTTCCTGGCGCTGCCGTCCCACACCATCGGCGTGCGGCAGCCGTCGCGACCCTTGAATTCCGGCCAGAAACGGATGCCGTAGGGATCTTGCAGATCCTCGAACCGCAATTCGGCTTCGCCGAGCCCCAGTTCCTCGCCCTGATAGATGCAGACCGAGCCGCGCAAGGACATCAGCAATGCCGAGATAACCTTGAGATACGCGGTCGGGTCGGCTTCGTTGGCGGCCCAGCGCGAGGCCGGGCGCATCACGTCATGGTTGGAGAAGGCCCAACACGACCAGCCGTCGCTGGCAACCTTGCCAAAGGTTTCCAGCACCGAACGGACCTTGGCGGCGCTGATCTTTTCCGGCGCCAGGAAGTCGAAGGAATAGCACATGTGCACGCGCTTGCCGCCGGCTGTATAGGCCGCGACAACGTCCAGTCCGCGCTGTGAATCGCCGACCTCGCCGACCGCGGCCGTTGCCGGATATTCGTCGAGCAGGGCGCGGAAGCGTTCGAGGAAGCCGAGGTTCTCCGGACGGCTCTTGTCGTAGATGTGGTCTTGGTAGTTGTAGGGATTGACCGCGGGTGCGGTCTGGTCGTTGCGCTGCTCCGGCGGCAGCGGCGGGTTGTTTTCCAGCCCCTGGCTGTGGAAGTAGAAATTGATGGTGTCGAGGCGGAACCCGTCGACACCGCGCTCCAGCCAGAAGCGGGTCACGTCGAGCAGCGCGTCCTGGACTTCGCCGTTGTGGAAATTGAGGTCCGGCTGTTCCGCGAGAAAGTTGTGCAGGTAATATTGCTGGCGGCTGGTGTCCCATTGCCAGGCCGATCCGCCGAAGATCGACAGCCAGTTGTTGGGCGGCGTGCCGTCCGGCCTGGGATCGGCCCAGACGTACCAGTCGGCTTTCGGATTACTGCGGTTCGATCGGCTTTCCCTGAACCAGGGATGGATGTCGGCGGTGTGCGACAGCACCTCGTCGATCATCACCTTCAGCCCCAGCCTGTGCGCCTCCGCCGTCAGCGCGTCGAAATCGGCCAGCGTGCCGAACATCGGGTCGACGTCGCAGTAATCCGAGACGTCGTAGCCGAAATCCTTCATCGGCGATTTGAAGAAGGGCGAGATCCAGATGGCGTCCGCGCCGAGCGCGGCGATATAGGGCAGCCGCCCGATGATTCCCTTGAGGTCGCCGATGCCGTCGCCATTCGAGTCCTGGTAGCTGCGCGGATAGATCTGGTAGATCACGGCACCTCGCCACCAGTCGCTATCGACGGCGAGATCGGGCCTCGAACTGGCTTTCAAAGCGGATTGCATGGTTTCAGCCTCCTTTCACCGAGCCTGCGAGCAGCCCGCGGACGAAATAGCGCTGCAAAGAGAAGAACACGATCAGCGGCACGATGATGGTCACGAAAGCCGACGTCGTCAGGATCTCCCAGTCGCCGCCACGCGAGCCGAGCAAGGCATTGAGCTTGGCGGTCAGCACGATCTGATCCGCCTCCGTGCCAAGGAAAACCATCGCCACCAGGAGATCGTTCCATACCCACAGGAACTGGAAGATGGCGAAGGACGCCAGCACGGGAAATGACAGCGGCAGCACGATCTTGACGAATATCTCGAAATCGCTGGCGCCGTCGATGCGCGCCGATTCCATGATCTCGCGCGGCAGGCCGGCAATGTAGCTCCGCAAGAGGTAGATGGCGAAGGGCAGTCCGAAGCCGGTATGCGCCAGCCAGATGCCGAGATAGGTCTTGGAGGGCACGCCGAAGAAGGCGCCGACGCCGTTATAGAGCTTCAACAGCGGGATCAGCGACATCTGCAGCGGCACCACCAGCAGGCCGATGATGACCGCGATCAGAAGCGCGCGCCCGGGAAAGCGCATCCAGGCCAGAGCGTAAGCCGCAAAGGCGGCGATCAGGATCGGGATGACGGTCGCCGGGATAGTGACGGTCAGCGAGTTCATGAAGGAGCGGCCGATGCCTTCCGAAAACAGCACGGTCCTGTAATTGTCGGTGGTGAATTTCGGCGGCGCCGAGGAGGCATAGTAGACGCGCTGGCCGCGGTCGCCCTCGAACGCCTTGGGCGAGGTCATGACGAAGCTGCCGTCGGCATTGAGCTGCAAGGTAACGCCGTCGCCGAGATCGGCCGATGTGCCGGCCGGATATTGCGTCGGTGCCGCCGACTTGACGCCGAAGGCGCTGATCTCGCGCTTGGCGCCATCGCCGAAAATGTTGCCCTGGAGGACGAACTTGCCGTCCTTCTCGACCTGCGCCGAGGCGGGCGGCAGGCGTCCAGCTTCGGTCTGGGTCGAACTGGCGAACGAGTTCCACCAGCCCGAGGCGATGATCTGGTCCTTGTCGCGCAGCGACGATACCAGGATGCCGAGCGTCGGCATGGTCCAGATCGCAACGAAGACCAGGACGGCGATGTGAACGCCGAAGCGGCTGGCGAAGGAGTTTCCGGTCGCGACGGTCATCTCAATGTCCTCCCGTCTCTTTGTTGGCCTGGCGTATGTTCCAGACCATGATCGGAATGACCGCGATCATGATGATGATGGCGATTGTCGCGCCGCGGCCGAAATCACCGCCGCCACGGAACATCCAGTCGAACATCAGATTGGCCAGCACCTGGCTGTTCCATTGGCCGTTGGTCATGGTCAGGACAATGTCGAATACCTTGAGCACCAGGATGGTGATTGTGGTCCAGACCACGGCGATGGTGCCCCAAATCTGCGGCACCATGATTTTCCAGAAGATCTGGAACGGATTGGCACCGTCGATGACGGCGGCTTCCAGCGTCTCTTCCGGAATGCCGCGCAGCGCCGAAGACAGGATGACCATGGCAAAGCCGGTCTGGATCCAGATCAGGATCACCATCAGGAAGAAATTGTTCCAGAACGGCAGCGATATCCAGACCTGCGGCTGGCCGCCGAAATGCTGGATGATGGCGTTCAGGATTCCGATCTGCGTCTGGCCTTCGCCGCGATACTCATAAATGAATTTCCAGATGACGCTGGCGCCGACGAAGGAGATCGCCAGCGGCAGGAAGATCAGGCTCTTGGCGATCGTGCCCCACCAGATCTTGTCGGTAAGCACGGCGATGATCAGGCCAAGGAAGGTACAGGCGGCGGGCACTACGGCCAGCCAGAGCACATTGTTGAGGATCGAATTGCGAAACTCGCGGTCGCCGAAAGCCCATTGATAATTGGCCAGGCCGACGAAATTGGCGCCGCCGCGATCGAGGAAGGACAGCCGCAGCGTCTCGACCACCGGATAGATGAGATAGATGGTCAGGATGATCATCGCCGGACCGACGAACAGCCAGGGCCGGATCAGCCCTTGCCGGCGCAGATTGTCGACGGCGGCGGCACCCGAGACGCCGCGCGAGGGAAAGGTGACATCGAGCAGTTTGTTGGCGCCCCAGAAATAGGCGACGCAGCCGCCGACGCCGATGATGATGACGAATATGGCCGAGAAAATCTGAGCCGCCATGGGTCCCTCTCCCTGCACGACCCGCCAGGATGGAAACGATCCTTGCGATTGCGCCGCGCGCCGATCTCGTTGTTGAGCGCGGGCAGGCAGGGAAGCGTGTGGCTCCGTGCCCGCCGCATGCCGGAATGTCTACGCTGTCACGACTGGATCTGACCCGTCCCGGTTGGCCGGGCTGGGATGTTGCGATGGGGCCGGTCGGATCCGGGCCAACTGGCCCGGATCCGCTCGGGAGGTGGAAGCCTAGGCCTCCGCGGGTGCGGCTCTTACTTGATCGCGTCCCAGCTCTTCTGGATGTCGGTGGCGACGTCCTGCGCCGACTTGCCGCCGACCAGGTCGATCATGCCGGTCCAGAAGGCGCCGGCGCCGATCTTGCCCGGCATCAAGTCCGACCCGTCGAAACGGAAAGTCGAGGCATTGGCCAGGATCTCGCCCTGCTTGCGCAGCGCATCGCTGGCATAGGCATCCTTGTTGACCGCCTTGAACGGCGTCACGAAACCGCCTTCGGCCATCCAGATCTCATGGGCCAGCGGCATCTTAAGGAATTCGATGAACGCGCGGGCGGCCTTCGAGTCCTTGGTGATCATCGCCAGCGTTCCGGCGCCGAGCACGGGAGTGCCGAGTTCGGGCTTGGACGCATAGGGCGGAAAGTAGAAGAAGTCCGCGTCCTGGCCGATTTTCGTGCCTTCCGGGAAGAAAGTCGGGATGAACGACGCCTGATGGTGCAGGTAGCATTTCGGCGGCACCGCGAAGAGGCCCTTGGGGCTGTCGCGGAAATCGGTCGCCGCGACCGCCTTGGCGCCGCCATCGACCATCTTGTCGTCGGTCGCGATCTTGCCGAAGATGTCGATTGCATTGACCACGGCCGGGTCGTTGAAGGGGATCTCGTTCTTGACCCATTTGTCGTAGGTTTCCGGAGACTGCGTGCGCAGCATCAGGTCTTCCACCCAGTCCGTCGCCGGCCAGCCGGTGGCGCCGCCCGAGCCGAGCCCGATGCACCACGGCGTGCCGCCGTCGGCGATAATCTTCTTCTCGAGATCGGCGAGTTCTTCCTGCGTCTTCGGCACCTTGTAGCCGGCTTCCTCGAAATTGTCCGGCGAGTACCAGACCAGCGACTTCACGTCGGCCTTGTAGGGGAAGGCGAAGAAGCCCGGCTTACCGTCCTTGTCCTTGAAGGTGCCGAGGTCGACCCATGACTGGCCGGCGCCGTAATTGTCCTTGACCCATTTGGCGGTATCGTCGCCGAGCGGCGTCAAGAGACCCTTGGAAGCAAGGTCCTGGATCAGGCCGGGTTGCGGCAGAACGGCGATGTTGGGCGGGCTGCCGGCCTGCGTGTCGATGACGATCTGCTGCTCGTAATTTTCCGAGGAGGAATATTTGATCTCGGCGCCGGTGGCTTCCGAGAAATAATCGAGTACGCCGCGCACCAGGGTCTCGTCCTCGCCGCGCCATGGCCCGAAGATCGACAGGGTCTCCCCCTTGAGGTCGACTTTCTTGAGCTCTTCGTAGTTTGCCCAGTTGAAACGCTTGTCGTCGCCCGGCTTGAATTTCAGTTCGGCCTGCGCGGGCGCGCCGAGGGCGAGCACGGCAAGCGCGGCGCCCAGCAAAAGCATTTTCTTCATCGGTATTCCCTCCCAGTGGGTCACAAACACCGGACGGAACCTCCATTCCGCCCGCCGACGCCGCAGGACTGTGACTCAGTCGGAAAGGAACCGCAACCTTTCGAAGAGTCTTCCAAAGCGCTTTGGCTATTTCGATCTCGCCATTGAATCGTCCAGAAGTCAAGAGGCGTGCTAACTTAATCGATTTAATTCCGGAGTCTGGCGCCTGGAAAATCGCGCTGCAGCATGCTTTTTTGGCAGTGCAGCAGCAATTTATGTTTCAAACCTGCACCAAGCCTGCCTATGGTCGCCATGATATGACGGGCCTGCCGCAGGGCTTGGGTCGATTCAATCTAAAAGCGCTTTGAGGCATGGAGGCCTCTCGTGAACCTGAAGCAACTCGCGCACATGCTGGCGCTTTCGCAGACCACGGTAAGCCGGGCGCTGAACGGCTATCCCGAGGTCAACGAAGAGACGCGCCGGCGCGTCATGGACGCCGCCAAGCGCCATGGCTATCGCCCCAATCCGAGCGCACGCCGGCTTGCGACCGGCAAGTCCGGAATGATCGGCTATGTCTTGCCGACGGGTGCTGCCGTCGACATCGACCCACACTTCGTCGAATTCCTGTCCGGCCTTGGCGATTATGCGCGCTCGCACGAGCTCGACCTGGTGCTGTCTCCCGCCGACGCCGACGACCAGGAGACGACTTACCGGCGCATCGTCGCCAACCGCCAGGTCGACGCCGTCTACATCTCCTCGCCGACGCCGGCCGACCGGCGCGTGGCGCTGGTCAACACGCTCGGCATACCCTTCATCATCCATGGCCGCAGCGAAGGTTTCGATTTCGATTATCCCTATCTCGACATCGACAATGAGGGCGCCTTTCACGAGGCGGCACGGCTGCTCGTCCAGCTCGGCCACCGGCGGCTGGCGCTGATCAATGGCGATGACCGCGAAACCTTCGCCGTGCATCGCGAGCGAGGCGTGCGCCGGGCGCTCGCCGCGAGCGGCCTGACCTTGGGCGACCGCCATGTCTGCTCCGTTGCCATGACCGAGGAGAACGGCTATCGCGCCGCCCGGCGCCTGCTCGAACAGGACGGCGCGCCGACCGCGATCGCCTGCTCCAGCCTGATCATGGCGCTCGGCGTCGTGCGCGCCGTGCGCGACCTCGGCCTGAGCATCCCCGGCGACATCTCATTAATTGCACATGACGACGTCTTCCCATGGCTGAAGCCGGAGAATTTCTCCGTACCGCTGTCGACGACGCGCTCCTCGATCCGGCTCGCCGGCGCCCGCATCGCCGAGCGTCTGGCCGCACGGATATCGGGCCTGGAGGAGGGCCCGCGCGGCGAGGTCTGGCCGGTCGACCTGGTGATCAGGGGGTCGGTTGCCGGAGCGCCTGCCTAGGGTTAGAGCCAATCGCTCCGAGGGGCCGAGTTCGACCGCTTGCGGGCGTTGCCGGAAGATCGATTGCAGTGTCATGGATAGTGGTCTGCCTGCACCGCGCTTGCTTTGGCTTTCAGAGGGTGGCAACCAGTAAGCCAAAGCCATCAACCAGCCCTCCTGGATGCCCAATTTGCCCATATTCCCGTTCTCCGAAATGGATCCAATCCAACATCCTGGCCCACCGCCGAAGCGTTCGGAGGTGGTCATCATTGGTGGCGGCATTATCGGCGTAACGACGGCTCTTTTCCTGGCGGAGCGGAACATTCCGGTCACGCTGCTGGAAAAAGGCCGCGTTGCGGCCGAACAATCGTCCCGAAATTGGGGCTGGATTCGAAAGCAGGGGCGCGACGCAGATGAACTGCCAATTGTCATCGAGGCTTTTCGCCTATGGCGGCAACTTGCTGAGGAATGCGGCGAAGACATCGGGCTGGACCAGACAGGTGTGACCTATCTGGCGAACTCCGACAAGGACATGGCCGGTTTCGAAGAGTTCATGAAGATCGCCGCCATCCATGGGCTCGACACTCGCCTCCTGGACGCGGACGAAACCGCGAAACTCATCAAGGGCATGTCGCGCAAGTTCAAGGGCGCGATGACGACGCCCTCCGACATGCGCGCGGAGCCTTGGTTGGCGGTACCTGCGCTTGCTCGTCTTGCCGTCCGAAAAGGCGCCAAGATCATAGAGAATTGCGCAGCGCGAACCCTCGAAATCTCAGCCGGCAGGATCAGAGGAGTGTGGACCGAGGCGGGATACATTGAAAGCTCCAGCGTACTGGTCGCGGGCGGCGCCTGGTCGTCCCTGTTCCTGAGAAGACACGGCGTCTCCATTCCCCAACTCAGCGTCAGGGTAACCGTAGCCGCAACGGAGCCTATGCCTGAAATGTATGCAGGTGCGGCAGCGGACGAACACATCGCTTTCAGGCGCCGACAGGATGGCGGATACACGCTCGCCCCGGGAGGTAGTAATTTGCTTTACCTGGGGCCTGACGCATTCCGGCACGCCACCAAGTATCTTCCCGCCCTCATGGCCAATCCGCTCGGAACCCGCTACTTTCCGTGCGCTCCATCGGGTTACCCTGATAGCTGGTCGACCCCGCGCGATTGGACCCCGGATTCCCAGAGTCCTTTCGAAAGAATGCGGGTGCTCAACCCGGCCGCTGAACGCTCCGGCCTCCGTTCTGTAGAGCGCAATTTCAGACGCCTTTTTCCACAGTTCGAAACAGTTCGCTTGAAGGCAGGCTGGGGAGGCATGATTGACGCCATGCCCGATGTCGTCCCCGTCGTGGATCACGCCCGGGCAGTCGTCGGTCTTTTCGTGGCCACGGGAATGAGTGGTCACGGCTTCGGTATCGGACCTGGAATCGGTCGCGTCGTTTCCGACCTGATTCAGGGTAACGCGAGTGGGCATGATCTCAGCCGCTTTCGGCTGTCACGCTTCTATGATGGAAGCGCCGTTCGGTTGGGTCCGGCCCTCTAGATGTTTAGTCCAGCATTCGTCCCGTCTCGGCCATCGCAAATAGCCGACTGAATTTAGGAGCATGTTGCCAAGGATCATTCCTTCGCCGTCTCGGCGGCCTTGATGTCCAGCAGCCCGTAGCCGAAATCATCGTCCCGCCCTTTCGAACCGAGATCCCGGGCCGTTGCGGCCAGCGCCTTTTCGATGGCGACGGCCGAGCGGTCCGGCGCGGCGTGGATGAGATTGGCGATGGCGCCCGAGACGATCGCGGCGGCGAACGATGTGCCGGTGACGACATCCGAGCCGGCTCCGCTCGGCGCCACCATCTCGACGCCCGGCGCCGAGATGAAGACATAGGCGCCGCGATTGGCCTGCGGCATTAGCCCATCCCTGGCGTCGGTGGCGGTCACCGCGATGACGCCGTCGAAGGCGGCCGGGTAGCCATAGGGCGCCTTGGGCCCGTTGTTGCCGGCGGCGGCGACAAGAACCATGCCGAGCGCGCGTGCATTGCGGCAGGCGATGCCGAGCAGGTCGTTCTTCGGACCGACGAAACTCATATTGATGATGCGCACGTCCTGCTCGGCCGCCCAGTCGAGCGCAGCGAGGATGACGTCCATTGTCGACTTGCCGCCTTCGAAGGCACGTGCGTGATAGATCCTGGCGCCGGGCGCCATGCCCTTGAGCGCGCCGACGCCGGCGATCAGCCCGTCGATTGAGGTGCCATGGTCGCGCTTTTCGACCGGCACGTCGGGCATGGCGTCGAACTGGCCGGCAATGACCCCGGCCAGCGTCGGATTGGTGTCGTCGACGCCGGTATCGATTACCGCGACGCGGACGTTCTCGCCGCTCGCATGGTTGGCGTCGAGCGCGATGCGCTCGAACGCATAGTTGACGATGCCCGCCGCCTGCTGAAGCGAATAGATATGGTTGGGCTCACGCCGCTGCGTGCGGCTGTCGGCGGCAAGCTGCGCCAGCACCACGCCGACGGGGCGACCGTCGGGAATGCCGAAGCGCACAAGCGTGGTGCCGAGCAAAAATGATTGCCGCTGCGAGCGCACATCGAGGCCGAAGGAAGCGGCGATCTGCTGCACGGCGCCCGCATCGCCATCGACGGTCACCAGCACCTCGTCGGGCACGAAATCGCCGGCCACGGCGCGTGGCGGCTGAACGGCGATGAGATCGCTTGGCGAGACGATCGGCCCGCCCGAAGGCAGTCCGGCCTGCGTGCCGGCGGGCGGCGCCACCGGGTCCGGCCGTGGCGTCGGCACCGGTGCCGCGGGAGCGGCCGGATTGGGGAACAGGTCGACGATCAGGGCGGGAAGAAACACGGCACCGGCCGCGCCGTCACTGATGCTCTTGCCGTCCTTGCCACAGTCGGCGCCCGCCGCATCGGTGCCGTTGCGGCAGTCGATCTTTCCCCGGTTGGCATTGGCGTCGTTGCCCTGCGCCGACGCAGGCCCGGTGGCGATCGTCATCGCTGCCGCAAGAATTGCCGCAAATCGGATGACCGCCTCAGCCGCCATCGGCCGGTTTCCTTCCCTCGATCACGGTGTCGGTGAAAGGCTGGGCGGCAACAAGGCCGAGTTGCCTGGTGTAGTCGGCCGCGTTGGCGGCCGGAATGCCGAGCCGGAACACGCCCCCGGCGGTCGGTCCGTCCAGGATCTTCAGGCCGCTGCTGCCGAGAAAGGCGGCGATGTCGGACATTTTCGCGTCGGGCTTGAACTTGACCAGGGCGAACGGCATCTTCGCCATCTCGTCCTGCGCGCCCGCGATCTCGAAATTGCCGTCCTTGCCGCCGGGCTGCACGAACGACTGCACCATGACCAGCGCCAGCAGAGCCGCGGCCGCCGCCCAGGCGACGCCGACCGGCAGCGCCATGAAACGGCCCCAGGCCTGCGCCAGCCAGGACGAACCGGCGGCGGCGCGCGCCGGGCCAGCCTCCGCATCGAGCGCCCTGGAAAAGCGGCTCAGCGCGTCGGCCGGCGGACGGATCGCCTCATTGGCGGCTGCGGTGCTGGAGAATTCAGCCTCCGCCTCGCCAAGGGCGGCCATCGCCGTCGGATCGCTGGCCAGCCATTCCTCGACGGCCTCCAGTTCCGAGCCTTCCAGCGAACCGTTCAGGTAGAACGGCAGCAACGTTTCCATTTCGTCGCGGCGCGACATCTTTTCAGCGGCGCTCATGGCCACCCCCTGTCGTAACCGGCGGCCTTGAGGGCTTCGCCGAGTTTCTTGCGGGCATAAAACATGCGGGTCTTGACGGTCGCGACCGGGATGTCGAGCACCTCGCCGATCTCGGTCACCGATTGCCCCTGATAATAGGCGAGATCGATGACCACGCGATGCTCGCGCGGCAAGGCATCGATGAAGCGGCGCAAGGCAGTGCTCTTGTCCTCCTTCATGGCAACGATCTCGGGCGTATCGGCGCCGTCGGGCACCGCGGCTGCGGCCTCGTCGTCGATCCAGTCTTCCTTTTTCTTGCGCAACAGGGACAGCGCCTTGAAGCGGGCGATGCCGAGCAGCCATGTCGAGACTTCGGAACGTCCCTCGAAACCCGGCGCCTGGCGCCACAGTTCGAGGAACACCTCGTTCGCGATGTCGTCAGCCATCATTTCCGATCCCGTCTGGCGCGCCACGAAGCGGTATATCCGCGCGTGGTGGCGCATGAACAGGAGCCGCACGGCGGCCCGGTCGCCCTTCGCGACCCGCTCGACAAGCGCGCGATCGGTCTCCATCGCGCCGGTCATGACCGATCGAGCCGCCTGGCTCCTGCCTGCTCTGTCGCTGATCGGCTCAAAAAGGTTCATCCTCCGCCAAGGAATTTGCGGAGGCTAACCGAAGAAGATGAGCCTTGCCAGTGGGTGAAGGGGAAGCTAGCTCAGGAAAGGCTTCGCCTTCATCGTCGCCGGCACCGACACCCCCAGTCGGCTTAGAACCGTTGGCGCCAGCTGCAGCTGGTCGAGCAGTGTGTCGGCATCCGGTCCCTTGCCGGCGCCGAAATAATACAGCGCGAAATCCTGCATCTCCTCATCATGGCCGCCATGGTGGCCGCGGTCGGTCTGGCCGTGATCGGCGGTGACGATCACTTCATAGCCGGCGTCGCGCCAGCGCGGCAGGAAAGCGGCCAGCATGCCGTCCATCGCGTAGCACGCATGGTCCATCTCGTGACAGTCATGGCCGAAACGGTGGCCCATCGAGTCCAGCGTGCAAGTGTGCAGGATGCCGTAATCGATGCCGTGGCGGCTGCTCAGCATGGTCAGCGTGGCGAACAGGTCGACGTCGCTCGGCGTCATCTGGTTGCGCGCGTTGTAGCCGGTCATGGTGTGGAAGCGGCCATGCGTGATCGGCCCGCCCGGCTCGTCATACTCCATGTCCTCGACGAGGTCGAACGGGTAGGAACGGAAGAACTCCGACCAGTAGGAGTGGGTGACCGCGCCGGTTATTCCCCCGGCCCCGGTGACCTCCGAGAAGATGTCGGGCTGGCTGACGCGGAAGCGGTTCTCGTTGGAAAGAATGCCATGCGCCTGCGGCGGCACCCCGGTGTGGATCGAAGCATAACAGCAGGCCGAGGTCGACGGCAGCACCGAGCGCATCCTCCATACCCGCGCTTCGCCCGACTGCACCCAGCCTTCGAGGTTGCCCATCAGCCGGCGCCAGTTCCGGTAAGGCACGCCGTCGAGGATGATCAGCAACAGTTTGGTCTTGAGCGCCACGAGCTGCTCCATGCGATTGTGGGGGGAACGAGCACGCCGCGTGTCGCACGGACACGCGGCGTGCTCGGCAGGAACTTGATGTCAGGCGTTCAGCCAGCATTCGGCGAGCGCGTAGCCGTCCATCATCTCGCCGATCGGGCTCTTGGCGAAGCCGCCGATCTTGTTGGTGGCGGCGTCGATGAACTGGTTGAAGAAAGGCACGATCAATCCGCCTTCGTCGCGCATCAGCACGGCCATGTCGTGATAGATCGCCTTGCGCTTGTCCTGGTCGAGCTCGCCGCGCGCTGCAAACAGCATCTTGTCGAACTCGGGCCGCTTGAAACGCGTGTCGTTCCAGTCGGCGTTCGACACATAGCCGGTGGAATACATCTGGTCCTGCGTGGCACGCCCGCCCCAGTAAGACAGCGAGAAAGGCTGCTTGTTCCAGACCTCCGACCAATAGCCGTCGCCAGGCTCGCGCTTGATCTCGATCTTGATGCCGGCCTTGGCGGCACTCTGCTGATAGAGCTGTGCCGCATCGACGGCCCCGGGGAAGGCGACGTCGGAGGTGCGCAGCAGGATCGAGCCGCTGTGGCCCGACTTCTTGTAGAGCGCTGCAGCCTTTTCCGGGTCGAACTTGCGCTGTTCGATGGCCGAAAACAGCGGATAGGCCTCGTTGATCGGGAAGTCATTGCCGACCGAACCGTAGCCGCGCAGGATCTTTTCCAGCATCTCGTCGCGGTCCATGGCGAGCTTGAGCGCCATCCTGAGATCGCCGTTGTCGAAGGGCGCGGTGTCGCAGAACATGTTGAACGGGTAATAGCCCTTGCCCGAAACGTTCTCGATGCTGACGCCGGGGATGCGCTTGACGAGATCGACCACCTTCGGCTCGACGCGATTGATCATGTGCACCTGGCCGCCTTGCAGGGCCGCCAGCCGCGCCGTCGCATCGTTGATGACGACGATCTCGACCTGGTCGGCATGGCCCGCCTTGTCGCCCTGCCAGTAATTGGCGAAGCGCTCGCCGCCATGGCGCACGCCGGGCTGGTTGACGGTCACCTTGTAGGGGCCGGCGCTGATGCCCGCGTTCGGATCGTCCTTGCCGCCATTGGGCTGGATGACGAGATGATAGTCGGCCATCAGATAGGGGAAGTCGGCATCGGCGTCGGCAAGCGTGACGACGACCTCCTTGCCGTTGGCCTTGATGCCCTTGATGTTCTTGAGAATGCCGAGTGCGCCCGACTTCGACTTCTCGTCGGCGTGGCGCTCGATGGTGGCCGCGACATCCTCCGCGCCGACCGTCTTGCCATTGTGGAACTCGATGCCGTCGCGGATCTTGATCGTCCAGGTCTTGGCATCCGGGGAAGCGCCGATGTCCTCGGCGATCAGGTTGACCAACCTGTTGTCGGGGGTGAGGCGAACCAGATATTCGCCCCACTGCTTGCCGAAGCTGAAGGTGACCTGGCTGAGGTTCAGCGCCGGATCGAGGCTGTTGGTCGATTCGCCGCCCTGCAGGCCGGCCTTGAGAATGCCGCCCTTGACCGGCGTCTGCGCGAAGGCTTTCCCGGCCAGCGTCGTTGCCAGCGCCGCCGACATGCCCAGCGCCGCGGTGCGCCCGAGAAAGTCACGCCGCGATATCCGGCCTTGGCCGGCGAGTTCAGCGAGATGGTCGAGTTCAGTCTTCATGTCCTACCCCTTTTTGAAACAACCGCACACAGGCGATGCCGTCCGAAGGACGTCTGGCCCTCCAGTGTTGCATCCGGATGACGTTCGTCATCTCCTTGACTGGCGAACCGCTGGCTAGTTCCCGGCGCTCGCCATGCGTCGCCCCTTGATCGCCTTTTCCAGCCAGCCGATCTCCATTTCCGGAACCGAGGACAGCAGGAGGTCGGTATAGGCATCGAAAGGCGGTGTGAGCACCTTGCTTTTGGAACCGTAACGGACCACCTCGCCGCGATACATCACCGCGATCGAATCGGCGATCGACCTTACCGTCGCAAGGTCGTGGGTAATGAAGAGATATGCGACCTTCTCGTGCTGCTGCAGGTTCAACAAAAGCTTGAGAATGCCGTTGGCCACCAGCGGGTCGAGCGCCGAGGTCACCTCGTCGCAGATGATCAGCTTCGGTTTGGCGGCGAGCGAGCGGGCGATGCAGACGCGCTGCTTCTGGCCGCCCGACAGCTCCGCCGGATAGCGGTCGAGGAAGCCTTTGCCCATCTCGATCTCGTCGAGCAATTCGGCGACGCGCCGGTCGCGCTCACGTCCCCGCATGCCGAAATAGAACTCCAGCGGCCGGCCGATGATGGTGCCGACGGTCTGGCGCGGGTTCATGGCCACGTCGGCCATCTGGTAAATCATCTGCAGCTGCCGCAGATCCTCCTTCGGCCGGTCGGCAAGCCGGTTGGCAAGCGGGCGCCCGTCGAAGGTCACCGTGCCCTGTTCGGGCGGCAGGAGCCCTGTGATGGCGCGCGCCAGCGTCGACTTGCCGGAGCCGGACTCGCCGACCACCGCCAGCGTCTGGCCGGGATAGATATCGACGGAGACGTTCTTCAGCACCTTGACATGACCGCCGCCATAAGCGGCGGTGACGTTCTTCACGGACAGGAATGGCGAGACGCCGGGTTTCTGCTCGGCGTGTTCGATCTCATGCACTGACACCAGAGCGTTGGTGTACTCCTGGCGCGGCTCCTTGATGATCTGGCGGGTGCCGCCCCATTCGACCAGCCGGCCGTGGCGCAGCACCATGATCTCGTCCGACACCTGGGCGACGACGGCGAGGTCGTGGGTGATGTAGAGCGCGGCCACATGCGTGTCGCGGATGGCGTCCTTGATCGCCGACAGCACGTCGATCTGCGTCGTCACGTCGAGCGCCGTCGTCGGCTCGTCGAAGACGATCAGGTCCGGTTCCGAGCACAGCGCCATCGCCGTCATCACACGCTGCAGCTGGCCTCCGGAGACCTGGTGCGGGAAACGCTCGCCGATGGTTTCGGGATTGGGCAGGCTCAGCTTCTTGAACAGCGCGACGGCGCGTTTCTCGGCCTCCGCGCGCGTCGCCCTGCCGTGCAGGAGGGTGGCTTCGACAACCTGGTCCATCAGCCTGTGCGCCGGGTTGAACGCCGCTGCCGCCGACTGCGCGACATAGCAGACCTCGCGGCCGCGCAGCCTGCGGAAACCTTCCTTGCCGCCCTTGAGGATGTCGCGGCCGTTGAGGAGCACCTCGCCGCCGGTGATGCGCACGCCGCCGCGCCCATAACCCATCGAAGACAGGCCGATGGTCGACTTGCCGGCACCGGATTCGCCGATCAGGCCGAGCACCTTGCCCTTTTCCAGGGTCAGCGAGACGTCATGGACGAGCGTGATGGTCTTTGGCGCTTCGCCCGGTGGGTAGACCATGGCCTCGATGCGCAGGTTGCGGATATCGAGGAGCGGGCTGGATTTCGCTTTGCTGTCGGCCATCATCCGCGTCCTCCCTTCAGGCTTGTCGTGCGGTTGAGCACCCAGTCGGCGACGAGATTGACCGAGATCGCAAGCGCCGCGATCGCGGCCGCCGGTATCAGCGCCGCGGCAATGCCGAAGACGATGCCGTCCTTGTTTTCCTTGACCATGCCGCCCCAGTCGGCATCCGGCGGCTGTACGCCGAGGCCAAGAAAGGAGAGCGTCGACAGGAACAGCACGGCATAGATGAAGCGCAGGCCGAGTTCCGAGACCAGCGGCGACAGCGCATTGGGCAGGATCTCGCGGAAGATGATCCAGGCGCTGCCTTCGCCGCGCAGCTTGGCGGCTTCGACATAGTCCATGACGTTGATGTCGACGGCCACCGCGCGCGACAGGCGGTAGACGCGGGTCGAGTCAAGAATGCCCATCACCAGGATCAGCGTCACCAGGTTTGTCGGCAGCACCGAGAGCACGACAAGGCCCATGATCAGCGTCGGGATCGACATCAGGAGATCGACGAGGCGCGACAGCAGCGTGTCGAACCAGCCGCCGAACACCGCCGCCGAAAAGCCGAGAATGGCGCCAAGCGAGAAGGACAACGCCGTGGCGAGCACTGCGATGAACAGGGTGATGCGCGCACCATAGATCATGCGCGACAGCAGATCGCGGCCAAGGTTGTCGGTGCCCAGCCAATGCGCGGCCGACATCGGCTCCCAGACGTCGCCGACGATCTCGCCATTGCCGTGCGGCGCAAGCCACGGCGCGAAGATGGCCGCCAGCACGAACAGGGCCGTCAGCACCAGGCCGACCAGCGCGGGCACGGGGATGCGTTTGATGTCGAGCATGCCCGCCCTCTTCATTTGGGATGCCTCAGGCGCGGATTGGCGACGATTGCCGCTATATCAGCGATGATGTTTAGGCCGATATAGACGGCGGCGAAGATCAGTCCGACCGCCTGCACCACCGGCACGTCGCGCTTGGTGACGTGATCGACCAGATACTGCCCCATGCCGGGATAGACGAAGATCACTTCGACCACGACCACGCCGACGATCAGATAGGCGAGGTTGAGCATGACGACGTTGATGATCGGCGCGATGGCGTTCGGGAAGGCATGTTTGCGGATGACCGCGAAAGCCGAGAGCCCCTTGAGCTCGGCAGTCTCCACATAGGCCGATTGCATGACGTTTAGGATCGCCGCGCGCGTCATGCGCATCATATGGGCAAGCACCACCAGCGTCAGCGCCGCCGCCGGCAGCGCGATCGCCTGCATGCGTTCACCGAAAGGCATGCCGTCATAGACGGTCGAGATGGCGGGGAACCACTGATGCTGAACCGCGAAGTAGAAGACCAGCAAGTAGCCGATGAAGAATTCCGGGAAGGAGGTCGAGGCGAGCGCCAGTCCCGAGATCAGCTTGTCGACCCAACCATTGCGGTAGCGCACCGCGATCAGACCAAGCGTTATGGCCAGTGGAATGGCCACGATCGCCGCCCAGAAGGCGAGGAACAGCGTGTTCCACAGCCGGCCCTTGATCGATGTCGCGATGTCCTGTCCGCTCGACATGGCGGTCCCGAGATCGCCGGTCAAAACACCGCCGAGCCAGCGGAAATACCTGATATAGGCCGGATCGTTGAGCCCAAGCTGCTCACGCAGATTGGCGAGCGATTCCGGTGTCGCCGACTGCCCCAGGATGGCTTGCGCGACGTCGCCGGGCAGGATCTGTGTGCCGGCGAAAATCAGGACCGAGACGGCCAACAAAAGGAGGATGCCCAGCGCAACGCGCTGGGCCACCAGTTTCACGATGGGTGAGGACATCTGGGCAAGGCCGGCTCAGGCTTCGAGCCAGCACTTTGCCAGGGCATAGCCATTCATCAACTCCTGGTGCGGATCGTCCACCCAGCCGCCCACCTTGGCGCCGGTGGCGTCGATGAACTGGTTGAACATCGGCAGGATCAGGCCGCCTTCGTCGCGCACCATGACGGCCATGTCGTGATACATCGCCTTGCGCTTGGCCTCGTCCAGCTCGGCGCGCGCCGCCAGCACCATCTTGTCGAAATCCGGGCGCTTGAAACGCGTGTCGTTCCAGTCGGCGGTCGACAGGTAGGCGGTCGAATACATCTGGTCCTGGGTCGAGCGTCCGCCCCAATAGGAGGCGCAGAAGGGCTGCTTGTTCCAGACCTCGTTCCAGTAGCCGTCGCCCGGCTCGCGCTTGAGCTCGATCTGGATGCCGGCCTTGGCCGCGCTCTGCTGGAAAAGCTGGGACGCGTCGACGGCCCCGGGAAAGGCGACGTCGGAGGTCCTGAGCAGCACCGCACCGTCATGCCCCGACTTCTTGTAGTGGAACTTGGCCTTGTCCGGATCGTATGTGCGCTGCTCGATCTCGGTGAACAGCGGGTAGGCGGCATTGATCGGGAAATCATTGCCGAGCGAACCGTAACCGCGCAGCACCTTCTTCAGCATTTCTTCGCGGTCGATCGCCAGCTTCAGTGCCATCCTAAGGTCGTTATTGTCGAACGGAGCCGTATTGCAGTGCATGATGAAGACGTAGTGGCCCGGTCCCGCATGGTTGCGGATGGTGACGCCCGGCACGCGTTTGATCAGGTCGACGATCTTCGGCTCGACGCGGTTGACCATGTTGACCTGGCCGCCCTGCAGGGCGGCCGTACGGGCCGTAGCGTCGTTGATGACGATGATCTCGATCTGGTCGGCATGGCCCATCTTGTCGCCCTGCCAGTAATTGGCGAAGCGCTCGCCGCCATGGCGCACGCCGGGCTCGTTGGTGGTGACCTTGTAAGGGCCCGCCGAGATGCCGGCATCGGCCTTGTCCTTGCCGCCATTGGGCTGGACGATCAGGTGGTAGTCGCTGAGCAGGTAGGGCAGATCGGCATTGGCCTCCTTCAGCGTCAGCACCACTTCCTTGCCGCTGGCCTTGATGCTTTCGATGCCTTTCATGTAGCCGAGCGCGCCGGACTTCGACTTCTCGTCCGAATGACGCTCGAGCGTGGCGGCGACGTCTTCGGCGGTCACCGTCTTGCCATTGTGGAATTCGACGCCGTCGCGGATCTTCAGAGTCCAGACCTTGGCATCGTCGGACGAGCCGATCTCCTCGGCGATGCGGTTCTCGAGCTTGCCCTCTGGGGAAAGCTCGACGATCAGTTCGCCCCACATCTTGCCGAAGGCGAACGGCACCTGCGTCATGAACAGGGCTGGATCCAGGCTGTTGGTGGACTCGCCGCCAACCAGGCCTGCCTTGAGCGTGCCGCCCTTGACCGGGCCGGCTGCGCGCGCCGCGCTCGAAAGCAGTGAGTTGGCGAAGGTCGCGGTGACGCCGAGCGCTGCCGCCCGGCCGAGAAAATCACGACGGCTGAGCTTGCCTGAGGCGACGCGTCGGCTAAGGAATTCCAGTTCGTTTGACATTTTGAGTTCCTCACTCTGTTGGTTCGACCTTAGTGGTCGTTTTCTTGTTTCTTGTGAGGGGAATAATGACCGCAAGGGAAAGCGGTAAGCAAGACCGAATGCGACATGCCGTGGCGTAAATGGCACGTCGCAATTGGACCAATGCCTTGCCGCTCAAACAAGCGAGCGCGGAACCGCCTGTTCAAAATCGCGTTCGAAGACGAGTTTTTCGCCTTCGTAAGCTTCAATTCGGGCGCTTACGATGAAGTTTTTGGCGTCCGAGCGTATTTCGGCCGATGTTTCGGTGCGCACCGACCATCCGCTTCGCGACAGGGTTTGCGTCCAATGCGTCCGTCCCCCAGCCGACAACGGATCGTCCGGATGGATCGTCCAGGTCTCGCGGGCGATGCTGCCGTTCGCCAGGCCATGTGCAAGATCGCGCACCTCGCCGAAATCGTCTTCTATGGAAAGCGTGACGATGCCGGTCTTCTCGTCGCGGTCGACGCGGCGTTCCGAATTGGCCGGGCGGATCGTCTCGGTTGCCCAGGGGGAAGCAGCCTCCGGCGCGGCGAACGTGACCTCGTCGCCCGTCGCCAGCGGGCGCAGCGGCAGCTTCAGCGTCGCCGCCGACAGGCTCAGGCGGACCGGCTCCGGCGAGGGCCAGATCATGGGCCAATAGGCGTTCGAGACGGCTATGCGCAAATGGTGGCCGGCCGGCACGCGATAGGCGCACTGGTCGAGCACGACGCGTGCCGAAACGCTCTCGCCGGGGACAAGCGCTTGCGGGAATTCGTGCGAGAGGCGATGCGTCAGGTTGAGCACGCCATAGGAGATCAGTTCGGAGGCGCCATCGGGATGCACGTCGCAAAGCCGCACCGCGATGTTGGCCTGTGGGCGGTCGCAGGATAACCGGACGTCGACTTCCGGTGCGCCGACGACGTCGATCGCCTCGGCGAGTTCCGGCTGGTCGAAACACACCGACAGCGCGTCGTCGGGACGCTGGTCGCCCGGCAATTCCGGGCCGAAGGTGAACGGGAAATACTCACCGCCGGCCAGCCCACAGCTTTGCGGCGAAGCGATGGTGACGGATTTACCGCCCGCCGGGATCAATTCGATCGTTTGCGTCTTGATGTCGGGCGAAGGCCACTGCCGCTCCGCCACCCAGCGGCCCGGCCGTTCCGGATGCCAGCGCGCCGGCCGCACGCTGTCCATCACATAGGCGCGGTAGGCCGGGTCGGCCTCGACGCCGGTCTCGACGCCCTTTAGCCAGCGGTCCCACCAGCGTAGCGCTTCCTGCAGGAAGCCGATTGCCGGCTGGGGCCCGGCATAATGCGGGTATTTGTGGATCCAGGGGCCGACGATGCCTTTGACCGGCGCCTCGATGTTGGCGACGAGATGCGAGATGGTGTTGCGGTAGCCGTCATGCCAGCCGCCGATCGACAGCACCGCGGCCTTGACGGCGGAGAAATCCTCGCAGATCGAGCCGCGTTTCCAGTAGGCGTCGCGGTGCTGGTGGCCAAGCCAGAGCGGCAAAAGGAACGACTGGTTCTCCAGTCGGCTGAGCCACAGGTCGCGCCATCTGTTGTCGCCCGCCAGCAGCGGGTCCGGCGGCCGTGACGAATAGGACAGCATTGTCGAGGCCCAGCCGAAATTTTCCAGCAGCAGGCAGCCGCCCTTGTAGTGGATGTCGTCGGCATAGCGATCAACGGTCGAGCACAGGCTGATGACCGCCTTGAGCGCCGACGGCTGCATGGCTGCCACCTGCAGGCAGTTGAAGCCGCCCCAGGAAATACCCATCATGCCGACATTGCCGTTGCACCAGGGTTGAGCCGCCGCCCAGGCGATGACGTCGCAGGCGTCCTGCAACTCCTGCTCGGAATATTCGTCGTCCATCAGCCCTTCGGAATCGCCATTGCCGCGCATGTCGACACGGATCGAGGCATAGCCGTGGCCGGCGAAATAGGGATGCGTCAGCTGGTCGCGAAAGATGGTGCCGTCGCGCTTGCGGTAGGGCAGGTGCTCGAGGATGACAGGCACCGGATCGTCGCCGGCATCTTCCGGCATCCACACCCGCGCCGACAGCCGGCAGCCATCCGGCATAACGATGCCCATATCAGGGAATTCGACGACCTTGCGGGGAAACTCGGTGACGGTTTTCATGGCGCGCATAACGCCTCGCGGCGCGGCAAGTTTCAATCGCCATTCGCGACTGGAGCAGTGGAATATGCGACCTGTGCCGCTGCTTGGTGCCCTCAGTTCAGCGGAATGTCGTTCTCGGCCTTGTTGGCCTGGTAGTCGCCAGAGAGCGCTTCATAAAGTGCTGCAATCTTGCCGATGCGCGCCTCCAGCCGCCCGCGTTCCGCCTCGGGCAGCGCCCGCACCAGCCTGCGGATCGAAAAGCTCTTCCAATAGGCGTTCTCGGCATTGTAACCGCCGGGATCGAGGGTGAAGACCTCTTTCAGGATTTTCAGATCGTGCGGGATGGCAAAACTGTCGCGCGAATCCTCGTGGCTGAACAGATAGTAGAAATTGTCGAAACCGGTCCAGGTGATCGCCGACAGGCAGAGCGAACAGGGCTCGTGCGTGGCCAGGAAGATGGCCTCCTTGGTGTCGACACGTTCGGCTTTGGGCATTTCGTAGAAGCGTTTCAGGCAGTGCACTTCGCCATGCCAGAGCGGGTTTTCGATCTCGTTGTTGGTTTCGGCCAGCACCAGCGAGCGGTCGCCTTTCTTCAGGATCGCCGCGCCGAACAGCTTGTTGCCATGGGCGACGCCTTCCTGCGTCTTCGGCACGATGTCGTGCTCGATGACGTCGAGCAGGCGGTCGATCAGCGAAATGTCGGTCATCAAAGGATCTCGTCGGGGAGATGAATCTCGTAGGCGTGCGAAAAATGGAATTCTTCGAGATTGGAGCCGTCGCCGCCACGGTCGACGATCAGGAAATCCTGGGGCTCACCCAATGGCGTCAGTACGCCGTGCCATAGATTGCGTGAATAATTGATGCCTTGCCCTGGCTTGGTGATGAAGGCATGCGGCTCGGCCGGACCGTCCTTGCCGTCATGACAGACGACGACCAGGAACGGTCGTGGCGACAGCGGGATAAAGGCCTGGCTGCCGAGCGGGTGACGCTCGACCATGGTCAGCGCCAGCGGCAATTCGTAAGGCGTGCCGCGCACCATCGAGATCAGCACGCGCGCATTCGGCCCCACGGCCTCGGCGGTCGCCAGATCATGGTAGCGCTCGGCCTTGCCGCCATTGATCGGGTAGTGGTTGTCGCCGCCCATGTCGATGACATCGCCGAACGGGGCAAAGCCCTCGCGGGTCAGCGGCCGCGCGACGATGCGGGTCACGGCGCACGCCCTACGATCCCGGCACTGCCGAGCTTGGCGTGCCGGTTGACGTCCTTGTAGAGCAGATAGCGGAATTTTCCCGGTCCGCCGGCATAGCAGGCCTGCGGACAGAAGGCGCGCAGCCACATATAGTCGCCGGCCTCCACCTCGACCCAGTCCTGGTTGAGCCGGTAGACGGCCTTGCCTTCCAGGACATAGAGCCCGTGCTCCATGACATGGGTCTCGGCAAAGGGAATGACCGCGCCCGGTTCGAGGGTGACGATGGTCATGTGCATGTCATGGCGCATGTCGGCCGGATCGACGAAGCGCGTCGTCGCCCAACGGCCGTCGGTACCCGGCATCGGCGTCGGCCCGATGTCCTGCTCGTTGGTGAAGAAGGCTTGCGGGACCTCGAGGCCGCTGACGGACTCATAAGCCTTGCGTATCCAGTGAAAGCGGACAGCCGCATTGCTTTCGTTGCGAACAGTCCAGCCGCTCGACGGCGGCAGGAAGGCGAAGCCGCCCGGCCGCAAGACATGTCTTTCGCCGGCAAGCAGGACGGTCAGTTCGCCTTCGACCACGAACAAGGCGCCCTCGGCGCCGGCATCGGGTTCCGGCCGGTCGCTGCCACCGCCGGGCGCGATCTCGACGATGTACTGCGAAAACGTCTCGGCAAAGCCCGACAGCGGCCTCGACAATATCCAGACGCGGGTCTTGTCCCAGAATGGCAGGGCGCTGGTGACGATGTCCTGCATCACGCCCTTGGGGATGACGGCATAGGCCTCGGTGAAGACGGCGCGGCCGGTCAGAAGCTCACTCTGGCCGGAATGGCCGCCATGTGGAGCATAATAGGTTCGCTCGGGCATCCTGATCGTATCCATGGGTTCAAACCTATTGCGGAAGCATGTCCTTGAGGCGGAAGAGCGCGATGCGCTCGACCTGTTTGCAGGCGGTCTCGAATTCGACGCCGCGGCTGTTGCCGATGCGCCTTTCGAACTCCGCCAGGATTTCTTGCCTGGTCTTGCCCTTCACCGCGACGATGAACGGGAAACCGAAGGTGGTGACGTAGGCGGCGTTAAGCTTGGAAAACAGCTCGCGCTCCTTGTCGGTCAGCGCATCGAGGCCGGCCGAAGCCTGTTCCCTGGCTGATTCCGCCGTCAGCCGCCTGGCCCTTGCCAGCTTGCCGGCAAGGTCTGGATGGGCGTTGAGCACGCCCAGCCGCTCCGTTTCGCTTGCGGCGCGGAAAACGCGGCAGAGCGCATTGTGCAGGCCGCCGGCGCTGTCGTGCGCCGGGCCAAGTTCCAGCTCGTAGGCGCGCTCGGCTATCCACGGCGAATGTTCGAAAACGCCGCCGAAAGCATGCACGAAGGCCTCGAATTCCATCCTCGAAGGGCGCAGCACCGGCTGCTTGTATGGATGGGTCTCGCGCCAATGCCTGGCGATGTCGATACGCCGCGCCAGCCAGACCTTGTCGTGCGACTTCACATAGTCGACGAAGCGCTTCAGCGCCGCCACCCGCCCCGGCCGCCCGACGAGGCGACAGTGCAGGCCGATATTCATCATGCGCGGCCGCCCAGCCTTGCCTTCGGCATAGAGCGTGTCGAAACTGTCCTTCAGATAAGCGAAGAACTGGTCGCCCGAGTTGAAGCCCTGCGGCGTGGCGAAGCGCATGTCGTTGGCATCGAGCGTGTAGGGGATGATGAGCTGTGGCCTGTCGGTCCCGTCATCCGCGAACCAGTAGGGCAGTTCGTCGTCATAAGTGTCGGAGACGTAGTCGAAGCCGCCTTCCTCCGCCACCAGCCGCACGGTGTTGACCGACGTCCGGCCGGTGTACCAGCCCGTCGGGCGCGTGCCTGTCACTTCGTAGTGCAGCCGGATCGCCTCCTTGAGGTCGCGGCGCTCGTCCTCGGCGCTGTGGTCGCGGTAGTCGATCCATTTCAGCCCGTGCGAGGCGATCTCCCAGCCGGCATCCTGCATCGCCGTCACCTGATCGGGCGAGCGGGCGAGTGCGGTGGCGACGCCGTAACAGGTCACTGGCACCTCGGCCTCGGTGAACAGGCGAAGCAGCCGCCAGAAGCCTGCCCGCGCCCCATATTCGTAGATCGATTCCATGTTCCAATGGCGTTGGCCCGCCCAGGGAGCCGCGCCGACGATTTCCGACAGGAAGGCTTCCGAAGCCTTG
Source organism: Mesorhizobium sp. B2-6-1 (assembly GCF_006440475.1). Classification (NCBI taxonomy): domain Bacteria; kingdom Pseudomonadati; phylum Pseudomonadota; class Alphaproteobacteria; order Hyphomicrobiales; family Phyllobacteriaceae; genus Mesorhizobium; species Mesorhizobium sp. B2-6-1. Next base: position 426,460 of record NZ_VFUH01000004.1, on the reverse strand, counting down.
TCGCCATGCAGGACGCAGTTCTCGCCGCCTTCTTCGTAATTGACGACGAATTGCACGGCCACATGCGCGCCACCGGGCCATTTGGGATCCGGCGGATTGGCTCCGTAGCCGCGCATGTCTCTGGTGTAACGCATCGTCCCTCCCACGGGGCATCGCCCGAAGTATGATCAGGATATCGAAAGGGTGCTTCTCGCATTCCCCCGAAAATTTTTGAAAGTGTTTTTGTCGCACTCCGCTCGACCGGGACTTATGCATCGCCTTTAATTGGCGCACAATTCATCAGCAATGTTTGGCTGTACCGGCCGGTTTGTTCGTATTGGAATGGGAGGCGGACAATGGCAGAAACGTCGAAAATCGATGGCGGGCGTCTGACGACCCATGTCCTGGATACGGCAACCGGCAAGCCCGCGGCGGGATTGTCGATCGCGCTCTACCGGATCGATGGCCCGGCCAGGACGCATCTGAAGACGGTCGCCACCAACGCCGATGGCCGTTGCGACGCACCGCTTTTGGCCGACGCGGATTTCCAGACCGGCGAATACGAGCTGGTTTTCGCCGCTGGCGACTATCTGCGGCGCCAGGGAACGAAACTGCCCGAGCCGGCCTTCCTCGACACCGTGCCGATCCGCTTCGGCATGGCGGATGCCGTGCACTATCATGTGCCGCTGCTCGTCTCGCCCTACGGCTATTCGACTTACAGGGGGAGCTGAGACGTGGCCGAGGTCAAGATCCGTAACGATATTCGTGTTATCCTCAACGGCAGGGATGTCGTGCTGTCATCCGTGGCGCCTGACGCGACCTTGCTCGACTGGCTGCGGCTCGACCGATCGCTGCGCGGCACCAAGGAAGGCTGCGCAGAGGGCGATTGCGGCGCTTGCACCGTGCTGGTCGGCAGGCTTTCCGCCGGCGAACTGGTCTATGAAAGTGTCAACGCCTGCATCCGCTTTCTGGGTTCGTTGGACGGCACCCATGTCGTGACGGTCGAGCATCTCCGTGGAACGCCGGGCCAGTTGCACCCGGTGCAGCAGGCGATGGTGGATTTCCACGGTTCGCAATGCGGCTTCTGCACGCCAGGTTTCGTCATGTCGCTTTACGGCTTGTGGATGAAATCACCGGAACCGTCGGACGCGGCCATCGAAAAGGCCTTGCAGGGCAATCTCTGCCGCTGCACCGGCTATGAGGCGATCATGCGCGCGGCTCGCGCCATCTCCAGCTACGGCAAAGCACAGAAGGATCCGCTGGCGCTGGAGCGTCAGTCGATCATGGCCAGACTCGAGGCGATGGGCGACGGCGCACGGATCGAGATCGGCGCCGGCAAGGCGCGGCTCGTCGTGCCGGCTGACGTTGACGATTTCGCCGCCGTGCTCGACAAGGAACCGGGCGCCACCATCGTCGCCGGCTCGACCGATGTCGGTCTCTGGGTGACCAAGCACATGCGCGATATTTCGCCTGTCATCTTCATCGGCAATCTCGACGGGCTGTGCGCCATTGCCGAGGACAAGGACGTGATCTCGATCGGCGCCGGCGTCACCTATTCCGATGCCTTCGCGATGCTGTCGAAACGCATCCCGGCGCTCGGGCCATTGTTCGATCGCATCGGCGGCGAACAGGTGCGCAACATGGGCACGATCGGCGGCAACATCGCCAATGGCTCGCCGATCGGCGACACACCGCCGCCATTCATCGCGCTCGGCGCGCGGCTGACGCTGCGCCGTGGAAGCAAGCGGCGCACGATCCCGCTCGAGGATTTCTTCATCGCCTATGGCAAGCAGGACCGGCAGGCCGGCGAGTTCGTCGAGGCCGTGCATGTGCCGGTTCCGGCAAACGAAACGAAGTTCGGCGTCTACAAGATCACCAAGCGCCGCGACGAGGATATCACCGCCGCCCTCGGCGCGTTTTTTCTGACCTTGGCCAGGGACGGCACCGTGGCCGATATCCGCATCGCCTATGGCGGCATGGCGGCGACGCCGAAGCGGGCTGCGGCGGTCGAGAAAGCTCTGCTCGGCAAACCCTGGACCGAAGAAACAGTCGAGGCGGCGATGACCGAATACGCAACGGATTTCACGCCGCTCACCGACATGCGGGCAAGCGCTGAATATCGGGCTTTGGCGGCGAAAAACTTGTTGCTGCGTTTCTTTGTCGAAACCACCGGCACCAGGGCACCGTTCCAGGTGTCGCGCAACGAGGCGGCATGATGAACAAGCACGCCAGCGCCAATTTAAAGGCCGAAAAGATCGTCGGCGGCGTCGCCACAGACCAGCGCCATGATTCCGCGCACAAGCATGTCAGCGGCAGCGCCGTTTACATCGATGATATGCCCGAACCGGCGGGCACGCTGCATGGCTGCCTCGGCTTGGCCACGGCCACGCATGCCGCCATCGCCAAAATGGACCTGTCGGCGGTGCGCGCCGCCCCCGGCGTGATCGACGTGCTCACGGCAAAGGATGTGCCGGGCGAGAACGACATTTCGCCGACCGGGCGCCATGACGAGCCGGTACTCGCCGACGGCAAGGTACAGTTTTTCGGCCAGCCGATCTTTTGCGTGATTGCCGAGACGCGCGAGCAGGCGCGGCGCGCCACGAGGCTGGCAAGGGTCGAATACGAGGAATTGCCTTTCGTCACCGACATCGGCGCGCTTGATCCGAGCAAGGACAAACTCGTCACGCCGCCTCTGACGCTGAAGCGCGGCGACGCGGCTGCTGCGATCCGTCAGGCCCCCCGCCGGCTGAAAGGAAAAATGCGCGTCGGCGGCCAGGAGCATTTCTACCTCGAAGGGCATATCGCGATGGCGGTTCCCGGCGAGGATCAGGACGTCACCATCTATTCCTCGACGCAGCATCCGAGCGAAGTCCAGCACATGGTTGGTCATGCACTCGGCGTGCCGAGCAACGCCATTACCGTGGAAATGCGTCGCATGGGGGGCGGCTTCGGCGGCAAGGAAACGCAGGGCAACCAGTTTGCAGCGCTGGCCGCGATCGCAGCCAAGAAGCATCATCGGGCAGTGAAAATCCGGCCCGATCGCGATGACGACATGATCGCCACCGGCAAGCGGCACGATTTCCTCATCGACTACGAAGCCGGCTTCGACGATGAGGGCAATATTCTCGGCGTCGACTTCATGTTCGCGGCGCGCTGCGGCTTTTCTGCGGACCTTTCAGGCCCGGTCACCGACCGCGCGCTGTTCCACTGCGACAACACCTATTTCTGGCCGGCTGTGCATGCACAGTCGGCGCCGCTCTACACCAACACGGTCTCGAACACCGCCTTTCGCGGCTTCGGCGGCCCTCAAGGCATGGTCGGCGCCGAGCGTATCATCGACGAGGTGGCGTTTGCCGTCGGCAAGGACCCGCTTGAGATCCGCAAGCGGAATTTCTATGGAACCGCCGACCGCAACGTCACGCCCTACCACCAGGCGGTCGAGGACAACATCATCCACCGCATCGTCGCGGAACTGGAAGAAAGCGCCAGCTATGCAAGGCGCCGGCGCGAAATCTCGGCCTTCAACAACAACAGCCGCTTCATCAAGCGAGGCCTCGCACTGACGCCGGTCAAATTCGGCATCTCGTTTACCGCCACGCATTACAACCAGGCCGGCGCGCTGGTGCATGTCTACACCGACGGTTCGGTGCATCTGAACCATGGCGGCACCGAGATGGGGCAGGGCCTCAACGTCAAGGTGGCGCAAGTGGTGGCGCAAGAGTTCCAGATCGATCTCGACCAGGTGAAGATCACCGCGACGACCACCGGCAAGGTGCCGAACACCTCGGCCACCGCCGCGTCGTCCGGCACCGACCTCAATGGAATGGCGGCGCAGAATGGCGCCCGCCAGATCAAGGACCGGCTGACCGATTTCGCCGCCGAGAAATACCAGGTGCCACGCGACCAGGTGCTGTTCCTGCCCAACAGGGTGCGAATCGGCAACCAGGAGATACCTTTCGCCGACCTCGTCAAGCAGGCCTATATGGCCCGCATCCAGCTTTCGGCGGCCGGCTTTTACAAGACGCCGAAGATCCACTGGGACCGCGACAAGGGCGAGGGCCGTCCTTTCTATTATTTCGCCTATGGCGCCTCCTGCTCGGAAGTCTCGGTCGACACGCTGACCGGCGAATACATGGTCGAACGCACCGACATCCTGCACGAGACGGGCCGCTCGCTGAACCGCGCCATCGACCTCGGCCAGGTCGAGGGCGGCTTTATCCAGGGCATGGGCTGGCTGACGACCGAGGAACTGTGGTGGGATGACAAGGGCCGGCTGCGCACGCATGCGCCCTCGACCTATAAGATCCCGCTGGCGTCGGACCGGCCTAAGATCTTCAACGTGACACTGGCCGATTGGCCGGAGGCCGGTGAGCCGACGATCCATCGCTCCAAGGCGGTCGGCGAGCCGCCCTTCCCGCTCGGCATGTCGGTGCTGCATGCCCTGTCCGACGCGGTGGCAAGCGTCGCCGACCACAGGATCTGTCCACGTCTCGATGCGCCTGCGACACCGGAACGCGTGCTGATGGCGATCGAGCGGCTGAAGAAAGAGGCGAAGACCTGACTCCGGCAAAACGTGCAAAACAGGCCGAAAAGGCCTATATTTCCCGACAGGGAATGTAAAAAATGAACACGACTGTGCAAAGCCTGAAAGCCTTTCTTGGCCAAACCGGCCGGGTCGCGCTCGTCGAGGTCGCGGCGACGAAGGGCTCGACGCCGCGCGAGAAGGGCGCCTTCATGCTCGTCTCGCAAGCAGCGACATCGGGCACGATCGGCGGCGGCCAACTGGAATATATGGCCATCGACAAGGCACGGCAGATGCTGGGCTCTTTACCCTCCTCCTTGCGGGGAGGGTCGGCGAGCGGACGCCGCGAAGCGGCGTCAGCGAAACGGGGCGGGGGAGCGGCGTTCACAGATCCCTCGACGACGACGTCGTCCAACCCTATCCACAAGGGGGAGGGTGAAGAGACCCGCCCCGACGCCCACGTGATCCTCGACGTGGCGCTCGGTCCGGAGATCGGCCAATGCTGCGGCGGGCGCGTCGAGGTGTCGATCCGCCTCGTCGATGCGACGTTGGCGCAGGAGCTGATTTCGGCCGCGGAAATCGAGCAGGCTGAACTGCCTTATGTCTACATCTTCGGCGGCGGCCACGTCGGGCAGGCGCTGGCCTCCGCGGTAGCGCTTCTCCCTGTGCGTGCCGTTGTCATCGAAACACGGGCCGACGCGCTAGACGGAATGCCGGAAGCCGTCGAGACGCGGCTGACCCCGATGCCTGAAGCCGAGGTGCGCAACGCGCCTGCAGGCAGCGCCTTCGCCATCCTCACCCATGATCATGCGCTGGACTTCCTGATTGTCGCCGAAGCCCTGAAGCGTGGCGACACCGCCTATGTCGGCATGATCGGCTCGAAGACCAAGAAAGCGACGTTCAGGAACTGGTTGCTGAAATCGGCGGAGGGTACGGAAGCGCAGTTTGCCCGCCTCGTTTCCCCAATTGGCGGTGACGCCGTGAAAGACAAGCGCCCATCCGTCATTGCCGCGCTAGCGGCCGCCGAGATCATGACGGCGCTGGTCAATCACGGCGCCGCGTCAAATGCCGGACGTCAGATGCCGCATGATAGGACGTTGGCCGGGTAAGGTCACGTCGCGGCTATACCGGTTGCTTCAAGCCCAGATGATCGCGCAGTGTGCGGCCCTCATACTCCCTGCGAAACAGGCCGCGCCGCTGCAGCTCCGGCACAACTAGGGTGGCGAAGGCATCGAGTTCGCCGGGGAAATATGACGGCATGACGTTGAAGCCGTCCGCCGCACCGCCCTCGAACCGGGCCTGGAGTTCGTCTGCGATCTGCACCGCGGTCCCGACGATGCGCCAATGGCCGCGTGCGCCGGCGAAATGGCGGGCAAGCTGGCGGATGGAAAGGCCGTCGCGGCGCGATTGCTCGATGACCAGGGCCTGCCGGCTTTTCATGCCTTCGCTCTCCGGCAATTCGGGCAGCGGCCCGTCGAGCGGATAGCGCCGAAGATCGGAGATGCTGAGATAGCTGGACAGCAGCGCTACGCCGACGTCATCGGGGATCAGCTCCTGCAGCTCCTCGTATTTCGCCCGCGCTTCCGCTTCGGTTTCCGCCACCACCGGGGCGACGCCGGGCATGATCTTGATGTCGTCCGGTTCGCGTCCATAGGCCGCCAGACGGCCCTTGAGATCGTCGTAGAAAGCCTTCGCTTCCGCGAAAGTCTGCGCGGCGGTGAACACCACATCGGCGGTGCGAGCGGCGAGATCGCGGCCGACATCCGAGGCGCCGGCCTGAACCATGACCGGGGCGCCCTGCGGCGAACGCGGCAAATCGAGTGGATCGCACACCGAAAAGCTCTGGCCGTCATGGCCGGAGGCGCCGAGCTTGCCGTGCCAAAGCCTGGTGACGACTTCGGCGAATTCTCGTGCCCGTTCATAACGATCGGCGTGGGGTCTGAGACCCGTTGCGCCGAAGTTGGCGGCCTCGATCGGGCTGGCCGACGTGACCAGGTTCCAGCCGGCGCGCCCGCCGCTCAGCTGGTCGAGCGAAAGGAAGGTTCGTGCCAGCCCGTAAGGCTCGTTGTAGCTGGTCGAAGCCGTGGAGACGAGGCCGATGCGGCTGGTCTGGACAGCGAGTGCGGAAAGCAGGCTGATCGGCTCGAAGCCGATCGAACGCGAGGTCTGGCTGGCGATGCTGACATCGGCTTCGCGCAGGCCGGCCGCATCCTCGCAGAACAACAGGTCGAATTTCGCCGCTTCCGCCGTGCGCGCCAGCGCGACGTAATGATCGATGTCGATCCCGGCCTTCACATGGGCCTGGGGATGCCGCCAGGCGGCGATATGGTGGCCCGTCGCCCACAGAAAGACGCCGAGCTTCATCTGGCGCGCGGTCATCGGTCGCCTCCGCCGCTGAGTCCCAGATGCGAGCGCAGCGTTGTGCCCCCATGGCTCTGTCGAATCACGCCGCGCCGCCGCAGCTCCGGCAGAACGCGATTGGTGAAATCGTCGAGCGCTGAAATGTGCGCGGACAGCCGGATGTTGAATCCGTCGCAATTGTTCGCCCGGAATTCTTCCTCCATCCTGTCGGCCAGCCCGGCGACGCCGTTGGCGGCGAGGGATATGTCAGCCAATATTCTCACGGCATCCGGTTCGCGCCCGGACGCGGAAACGCGGCGCCTGAATTCGTCATGGCGTGCCCTGCGCCGCGCTGCCTGCCTTTCGTCCAGCAGGATGACATCGGCTGTGCGCGCGGCAATGTCGAGGTCGCCTGCCGCCAGGCCGGACAGGACCAGAACCGGCGTATCCTGCGGCGAGCGCGCCACGTTCAGCGGTCCGCGCACGGCGAAGAATTCGCCCTTGTGGTCGAGTTGGTGCATTTTTCCGGGATCGTGAAAGCGGCCGCTGTCTTTGTCGAACAACAGCGCGTCCGCCTCCCAGCCATTCCACAAGCCCTGGACGATGCCGATGTATTCCTCGGAGCGGCGGCGAAACTCGTCGCTGGAAAATCCATCCGGCCGGCTGAAATTGGCCGCCTCGCTCGGCGCCTGCGCCATCGTTGCGTTCCATCCGGCGCGACCGTGGCTGATGATATCGAGCGAGGCGAACCGGCGCGCCAGATTGTAGGGCTGGTGGGCAACCATCGACGCGGTGGCGACCAGCCCGATCCTGCTCGTCACGGTCGCCAGTGCGGCAAGCAGGGTCGTCGCTTCGAACGGGTTGCCCGACCCGGCCCTGCCCGGCGGCGCATCGTCGAGAACAATCATGTCCAGCCCGGCCGCTTCCGCCCGCTGCGCGAAGCCGGCCAAGTCGCTGAAGGTGAGCGCGCCGGCCTGCCCGGCCGTGGAGGCAATGTTGAGCGAAACGGTGAGATGCATTGTGGCTAGCTCGTCAGTCGGCGCAAAGCCCATCGGCCATGAGGCGGCATCCGCGAACCTAAGTTCGCCTTCGCGCAAGGCAACCCTTGCGACTGGGCCAGGAGCCGCTCACTTGCCGACCAGTATGTCCTTGATCAGCCGCTGGCAGCGCTCGGCCATGAAATCCAGCAGCAGGCGCACCTTCGGGTCCTGCAGCTTCTTGTGCGGATAGACGGCGGCGAACTGCACCGGCGTCGGCGGCGTGCCGGCCAGGATGATCCTCAGCCGCCGGTCGCGGATGAACGGCTCGACCTCGAAGCGCGGCTTGTTGATGATGCCGCGCCCCGACAGCGCCCAGCCGGTCAGCACGTCGCCATCGTCCGTATCATAGGGCCCGTGCACCTCGAATTTCTGCGGTCCGTTCGGCGTCTGCAAGGTCCAGACATATTCGCGCGCGCCGGAATAGCGCAGCATCAGGCAATCGTGCTTCCTGCTGATCAGTTCCTGCGGCTCGGCCGGCTCTCCGCGCGCCTCCAGATATTTGGGTGCCGCCACCAGCACCCGCTCGCATTCCATGATGCCGCGCATCCTGAGGCTGGAATCTTCGATGATACCGAGTCGGAAGGCGACGTCGATGCCCTCTTTCATGATATCGACATTGTGATCCGAGAGCCTCAGCCGCACTTCGATATCAGGATATTTGTCGTGGAAATCGGGAATACCCGAGGCGACCAGGCGGCGGCCGAGGCCGAGCGGCGCGGTCACGCGGATGGTGCCGCGCGGCTGACCGGAAAGGGCCGAAACCGCGGCCTCCGCCTCGGTGATCGCTTCCAGCACCTGCTTGGCGCCGGTGTAGAACACCGTGCCATGCTCGGTCGGCATCAATTGTCGTGTCGTGCGGTTGAACAGCCGCACACCAAGGTGCTTCTCCAGCTCCTTGATTCGGTTGGAAGCAACCGCCGGCGAAATGCGCATGTCGCGCCCGGCCGCCGACAGATTGCCGAGCTCGACCACGCGGACGAAGACGGCGATGTTGTCGAGATAGGCCATGCGGTTCAGGGGCTTTCAATCAAGCTGTGTGCGAGCAACCTAGTATTTTCCAATTTTTTTTGAAAGTCATCGCACACCTCGCCTCTTTCCGTTTGCGCGCCACACCGTAAAGTCGCTTCATCGGCAGGGACGACTTCAATGATGGATTTCGCTATTTTCTGGGACTGGCTGAGCTTTGCCGTGCGCTGGCTGCACGTCATCACCGGCATCGCCTGGATCGGCTCGTCCTTCTATTTCGTCGCGCTTGATCTCGGTTTGCGCCAGCGACCGGGCATGCCTGTCGGCGCCTTCGGCGAGGAGTGGCAGGTGCATGGCGGCGGCTTCTATCACATCCAGAAATACCTGGTCGCGCCGGCCGAGATGCCGGAACACCTCACCTGGTTCAAATGGGAATCCTACGCCACCTGGCTGTCCGGCTTCGCCATGCTGTGCGTGGTCTACTATGCCGGGGCCGACCTGTTCCTGATCGATCCCAACGTGCTGCCGATGTCTGTGCCGGTCGGGATCGTCCTGTCGATGGCGACGATCGGCGTCGGCTGGGTGGTTTATGACCTGCTCTGCCGTTCGCCGCTGGGCAAAAGCGATACAGGCCTGATGCTGGTGCTCTACTGCGTGCTGGTGTTCATCGCCTGGGGACTGACCCATCTGTTCACCGGCCGCGCCGCTTTCCTGCATCTGGGCGCCATCACCGCCACGATCATGTCGGCCAATGTCTTCATGGTCATCATCCCCAACCAGAAGATCGTCGTTGCCGACCTCATCGCCGGCCGCAAGCCGGATCCGAAATACGGCAAGATCGCCAAGCAGCGCTCGCTCCACAACAATTACCTGACGCTGCCGGTGCTGTTTCTGATGCTGTCGAACCATTACCCGCTGGCGTTCGGCACTGAGTTCAACTGGATCATCGCCTCCCTGGTGTTCATCATCGGCGTGTTGATCCGCCACTACTTCAACACCGTGCACAAGCGCGCCGGCAACCCGCACTGGACCTGGCTGGGCGCCCTTGTCCTGTTCCTCATCATCGTCTGGTTGTCCACCGTGCCGAAGGTGTTGACCGGCGAACCGAAGGCGTCCGCCTCGGCGCAAGTCTATATCGCTTCGGCCCATTTCCCGGCCGTGCGCGACACCGTGCTCGGCCGCTGCTCGATGTGCCATTCACAGGAGCCGGTCTACGAGGGCATCTACCATGCGCCCAAGGGCGTGATGCTGGATACAGACGCCGGCATCGCCGAGCATGCCCGCGAGATCTATCTGCAGGCCGGCCGCAGCCATGCCATGCCGCCCGCCAATGTCAGCCAGATCACCGACAAGGAGCGGGCGCTGCTGGTGGCCTGGTTCGAAGGCGCGGGGAAATAAGCATGACATCGACACTTCTGCGTGGCCGCACGCTGTCCTTCGTGCGCTGGCCTGAAAGCATCGATGATCATTCCGCCTGGCGCTACGAGGAGGATGGCGGCCTGCTGATCCACGACGGCGGGATCGTCGCTGCGGGCGCTTACGTCGATGTTGAAAGGAAGGCAGGCGAGACAACGAGAAGGATTGATCACCGGCCGCATCTGCTGCTTCCGGGCTTCATCGATGCCCATGTGCATTTCCCGCAGATGCAGATCATCGCCTCCTACGGCGCGGAACTGCTCGATTGGCTGAACGCCTACACTTTCCCGGAGGAGACGAAGTTCGCCAATGCGCAGCATGGCCGGCGCGTCGCGCGGCTATTCCTCGACGAGATGGTGCGCCACGGCACCACGACGGTTGCCGCCTACTGTTCCGTGCACAAGGCCTCCGCAGAAGCTTTCTTCGCCGAGTCGCATGACCGCAACATGCTCAACATCGCCGGCAAGGTGATGATGGACCGCAACGCGCCCGATGGCGTGCTCGACACGCCGCAATCGGGCTATGACGACAGCAAGGCGCTGATCAAGGAGTGGCACGGCAAGGGCCGGCAGCTTTATGCCATCACCCCTCGCTTCGCGATCACCTCGTCGCCGGAGCAGATGGAGATGGCCGGCGCGCTATGCCGCGAATACCCCGACCTGCACATCCAGACGCATCTGTCGGAAAACCATGCCGAGATCGCCTTCACGCAGGAGCTTTATCCGTGGTCGCGCGATTACACCGACGTCTATGAGCATTACGGGCTGTTGGGTAGAAAGAGCCTGCTCGGCCATTGCATCCATCTGTCGGAGCGGGAAGCGGACGCGCTTTCGGACAGCGGCTCCGTAGCCGTGTTCTGCCCGACCTCGAACCTTTTCCTCGGCTCCGGCCTGTTCGATTATCAGCGCTACCGCACCCGCGATAAAGCCCTCCGCATCGCCGCCGCCACCGATGTCGGTGGCGGCACCAACTATTCCATGCTGCGCACCATGGACGAGGGCTACAAGGTGATCGCGCTGAACGGCGAGAAGCTGAACCCGTTCCAGTCCTTCTGGCAGGTCACGCGCGGCAACGGCGAGGCGCTGTCGGTGGCGCAAAGGATCGGCACGCTGGAGGAAGGCACCGATGCCGATATCGTCGTGCTGGACGCCAGGGCGACGTCGTCGATGCGGCTCAGGATGGAGACCGTCGAGACGCTGGCGCAGGAACTCTTTCTCTTGCAGACGCTGGGCGATGATCGCGCCGTGCGCGAGGTCTATGTGGCGGGTCGGCCGGCAAAAACCGATCTGGCAATTTAGAACGTGACGGCGCGTTCCTTGCTTGACCCGGGCTTGACCCAGCGGCAACCATCCGTCAAAGCGTGCGGCGACGTTGAAAGGGGAACGACATGGCCGTTGCCGAAGACATCGCTCTGATCAAGAGACAGGAGGAAGCCCTTGTCTTTCCCGCCTTCGACGAGGCGGTTGCGTTCAGTGTCGGGTCCGCGATCCGCGACAGGGCGCTCACCGAGAATCTCCCGGTCATAGTCGACATCAGGACCTTCGACCGGCCGCTGTTCTACGCCGCCATGCCGGGCTCGAACGCTTCCAATCCCGACTGGGCGCGGCGCAAGATCAACGTCGTCAAGCGGTTCCTGAAAAGCACTTACCGCATGGTGCTGGAACAGCAGCGCCCCGACCGCACTTTCAAGATCGGCGAGGGCCTGGATATTGCTGACTACGTGCTGGCCGGCGGCGGCTTTCCCGTCACGGTCAAGGGTGTCGGGGTCATCGGCGTCATCGCCGTCTCCGGGTTGCCGGAGCGCGAGGATCACGGCGTGGTGGTCGATGCGCTGTGTAATCATTTGGGCCTCGACAAGCGCGAACTGGTATTGCCGCCGGAAGAAAAATCGTGACATCGGCGCCGCCCCTCATCCGCCTGCCCGTCCTTCGCAGCAGCTGCGCTGTAGCTGCTGCGGGTGGAAGTGAAACGCTCCACCGCTGGCTATCCCCCTATGCCCGTTCTTCACGGGGAGAGGGTCGGGGTGAGGCGCAACGTCAGCTCTGCAAGAATGCGCGAAACGCTGCTGGCTGCCGGATATGACCATTCTCGATCCCAAATCCTTCCTCACCTCCATCTTCAACGCCGCCGTCGCCGCCGCCGATCCGGAAAAGACCATCCGCTATCATTTGCCGGTCAGGCCCAAGGGCCGCACCATCGTGATCGGCGCCGGCAAAGGCTCGGCGCAGATGGCGGCGGCCTTCGAGAAAGCATGGGACGGCCCGCTCGAAGGACTGGTCGTCACCCGCTACGGCTATGACGCGAAATGTGAGCGCATTGAGATCATCGAGGCGGCGCATCCGGTGCCGGACGCCGCCGGGCTCGAGGCTTCGCGGCGGCTGCTCGGGAAGGTGCAAGGGCTGACCGCCGACGATCTGGTGGTGGCGCTGATTTCCGGCGGCGGTTCGGCGCTGCTGCCGTCACCGGCAACCGGCCTGACATTGGCCGACGAGATCGCCGTCAACGAGGCGCTGCTGGCGTCGGGCGCGCCGATCGCGGCGATGAACACCATCCGCAAGCATCTTTCCACCATCAAGGGAGGCCGGCTGGCCGCCGCCGCCTGGCCGGCCAAAATGGTGTCGCTGGTTGTCTCCGATATTCCCGGTGACAATCCGGCGCTGGTCGCATCCGGCCCGACCGTTCCCGACACCGGCAGCCGGGCGGATGCGCTGGCGTCGATATCAGCCTACGGCATGAACCTGCCGGCCTCGGTCATGGCGCATATCAATTCACCGGCCGCCGATGCACCAATTCCCGGGGATGAGCGCTTTTCGCGCAACGAGGTGCATCTGATCGCCTCCGCCGGCGTGTCGCTCGAAGCAGCCGCAGCGGAAGCGAGCCGACAGGGCATGGAAGCTGTCATTCTCTCGGATGCCATCGAGGGCGAAGCCCGCGAGGTGGGCGGGGTTCACGCGGCCATCGCGCGCGAAGTAGCGACACGCAATCGGCCTTTCTCAAAGCCGGTGCTGATCCTGTCCGGCGGCGAGACCACGGTGACGCTGCGTGCCAAGGGGAAAGGCGGCCGCAACTCCGAATTCCTGCTCGCCTTCGCCATCGGCATCAATGATGTGAAGGGCATTCACGCCCTGGCCGCCGACACCGACGGCATCGACGGCTCGGAGGACAATGCCGGCGCCTTCGCCGATGGTTCCACGGTCGCGCGCATGCGCGCGGCCGGCATCGACGCCAAGGCGATGCTGGCAGGCAACAATGCCTGGACGGCTTTCAACGCGGTCGGCGATCTGTTCGTGCCCGGTCCGACCGGCACCAATGTCAACGATCTCAGGGCCATCCTGATTCGCTAATCGTTTGGATCAGGCAGCCATCAGCCGCTTCACCTGCTTCATGTCGTCAAGGAACCGTTCTCGCTCGGCCTCCTTGTCCGCACGGTCACGGATGCGCAGGATGAAGGATGGATGGATGGTGATGAACACACGCATGCCATCTTCCCGCTCGATCGCCTGGCCGCGCATCTTCGTCACCGGAACCGCCTTGCCGAGCAGCGACAATGCCGCCGTTGCGCCAAGCGCCACGGCAAGGTTCGGTTTGATCAGTCCGAATTCCTGGTCGAGCCACCAGCGGCACGCCTGAATCTCGCCGGCGTTCGGCTTGGAATGAATGCGACGCTTGCCGCGCGGCTCGAACTTGAAGTGCTTGACCGCATTGGTGACGTAGACTTTCTGGCGGTCGACCCCGGCGTCGTCCAGTATGGCGTCGAACACCCTGCCGGCCGGGCCAACGAAGGGAGCGCCGGCGAGATCTTCCTGATCGCCGGGCTGCTCGCCGACGAAAATCACCTTGGCGCCGTCAGGCCCTTCGCCGAACACGGTCTGCGTCGCATCGCGCCACAGCGGGCAGCGGTGGCAAGCCTTCGCTACCTCACGCAGCTCCGAGATCGAGGTGACATCTGGCAGTGGCTCGTCGGACGGCCCGGAAATGCGCCTGGCCGGCCTCTTCGCTTCATGCGTTTGGCCTGTGGTCGCCATCATCCTGTCCTGTCGGTTCTGACACTGAAATGGACGGGAAGGGCGATGGTTCCTCCGAGGGCTCAGACCTCGTGCAGATAGAGGTGATAGTCCAGCTCGCTGACCGTGCGCGCCACGCGCAGGTATTCGGACTGCTTGATCGCCACGAAGGTGCGGTGCAGGTCTTCGCCAAGCGCGGCTTTGAGGAAGCTGGACGCTCTGGCCGCCTCGATCGCCGCGCGCCAGTCGACCGGCATGGTCGTGCGCGTCACCGCCGCCTCATAGCCGTTTCCGGTCGTCTCGGGGCCGGGGTCGAGGCCTTCGTCGAGCCCTTTGACGATGCCGGCAAGCACGGTTGCCGCGATCAGATAGGGGTTGGCGTCGACGCCCGACGGCCGATGCTCGATGCGCCGGTTCCTGGCGTCGCCCGCCGGCACGCGCAGCGCCACCGACCGGTTGTTGACGCCCCAGGTCGGCGCCACCGGTGCATAGGATTGGGAGACGAAGCGCCGCCAGGAATTGGCGTGCGGCGCAAACACCAGCATCGATTCCGCCATGGTCTGGATCAGGCCGCCCAGCCCGCGCAGCAGTGGCAGCGACCAACTCTCGCCACCGGCCTCCGAAAAAACGTTTCGGCCAGCCTTGTCCTGCAGCGAGACGTGGAAATGCATGCCGGAGCCGGCATATTTCTCGATCGGTTTGGCCATGAAGCAAGCGGTGACGCCATGGCGGCGCGCCTGCGCCCGAACCAGCCGCTTCAGCATGACGAGGTCGTCGGCCGCCCGCATCACATCCTTGCGGTAGTTCAGCGTCAATTCGTACTGGCCGGGCGCATATTCGGAAATCACGGTCTCGGCCGGAATGCCCTGTGCCTTGGCCGCGGCATAGATGTCGGTAAACAGCGGCTCCATGCCGTGCAGATGGTCGACCGAGTAGACCTCGGTCTTGCCCGAGACGCGGCCATCCAGCACGGCGTGCGCCGGCTGCACCTTGCCGTCGCTGTCGCGCTCATTGGCGAGGAGAAAAAATTCGAGCTCGAAGGCGCCGGCCGGGTACAGCCCCTTGGCCGCCAATATGTCGACCTGCCTTGCCAGCGCCAGCCGCGGGTCCGATGACATCGGCGCGCCGTCGAGATGATACATCGCCATCAGCACCTGGCCGCGCGGCGGGTTGGTCCCGTGGAGCGGCACCAGCGTGCCAGGAATCGGCCAGGCGCGCAGATCGCCGTCGCCGGTGGTCCAGATCAGCCCGGTCTCGTGCACGTCCTCGCCGGTGATGTCGAGGCCGAGGATCGAGATCGGCATGTGCCGGCCGCCTTCGAAGATGGCTTTCAGCTCGTGCCGGCGCACGATCTTGCCACGGCCGACGCCGTTGGCATCGGTCAGCACGATATCGAAGGCTTCGATCTCAGGATGGGCGTCGAGAAAGGCCTGCGCCTCGGTGGGCGTCGAGCCCGAAGGTGAAGTCATGATGGAGCCCGGCCTGGCTTGCGCGCCTGTCTGTTGGGTGGCTTGTCTCATGCCGCAAGCTCCGCCGCAACTGCGCCGAAGGCGGTGATCAGCCGGTTGACCTGGGCGCCAGTGGTCGCCGGAGAGATCAGCATCATATTGTGGAAGGGCGCGATAAGCACGCCGCGATTGACCAGCGCGACATGGATGGCGGCTTCGAGTTCCGGCGCGTGCGCGGCCTCCGCCTCCGCCCCATTGCGCAGCGGGCCCGGCGCGCAGATGAATTCGACGCGGGCGCCGACGCGGGCGACATGCCATGGCAGGCGGTAGCGGTCGATGACCGTGGTCAGCCCGGCATCGAGCCGCCGCGCCAGATGATCCATGCGGTCGTAGTTCTCGGCCGTCATCACTTCTTCGAGCGCGGCGCGCATCGCGGCGAATTGCAGAGGATTGGCCGAGAGCGTCGTGCCCATGCCGGAATAACCCGGCTCTTTCGTCCTGTTGTAGTCGGCGTAGCGCGAGGCAACCTCTTCGCTCATGCCCCATACGCTTGCCGGTACACCACCGGCGATCGGCTTGCCTAGCACGAACAGGTCCGGCTCCAGCCCGTATTTCGCGGAATAGCCGCCCGGTCCGGTCGAGATCGTATGCGTCTCGTCGATCAGAAGCAGCGTGCCGGCCGCGCGGGTCAGCTTTCGCAGCGCCTCGTGGAAACCGGGATCGGCCAGCACCATGCAGGAATTGGTCAGCACCGGTTCGGCGATGACGCAGGCGACATCCTTGTCCCTGAGCGCTGCCTCCAGCGCGGCAACGTCGTTGAACTCGATGACCTTGGCCGTGCGGGTCAGGTCGCGGAATTCTCCGGACAATCCGGGCCGGTTGGCCGGCTTGCCGTCGATCAGCCGCACCATCGTCTCGTCGACAGAGCCGTGATAACAGCCGTTGAAAACCAATATCTTTTCTCGCCCGGTGACGGCGCGGGCAACGCGCAGCGCGAAGCGGTTGGCATCGGTCGCCGTCGTGGCGATCTGCCAGAACGGCAGGCCGAAGCGCTGTTGCAGCAGCGGTCCAATGGCGAGCGCATCTTCCGAAGGCAGCATGTATGTCAGGCCGCGTCCGGCCTGCCGGCGGATGGCGCGCGCTATCGCCGGCGGCGAATGGCCGAACATCGATCCGGTGTCGCCGAGGCAGAAATCGTCGAGCCTGTTGCCGTCGATGTCGGTGATCGTAGCGCCTTTGGCGCTCTCGACCAGGATCGGAAACGGCGTCGGCCAGTCGTTCATCCAGTGCATCGGCACGCCACCGAAGAAGCCGGGCAGGCCGTTGCCGGCCTTGGCCTGCGATTTCGGCCGCGCCTTGCGGAAGCTGGCGCCTTCGGTATCCCGCAATGCGGCAATGCGGTCGCGGCTGACGCCGCCAATGGACGTGTGGGCGCTGTGCATGAAACCCCTCTTTGGCGCAGTAGTGGAGTAGTGGGGTAGGCGCTCAACGGCCCGGATGCTCTAAACCCGCTCCCATATTGCCCTACTCCCCTACTCCCCTAACCCGTGATGTCGATAACGCCGCAGTCGCCGGCGGCACTGCCGAAGGCGATGCGCCGTTCCTCCCTGTCCCACATCATCGAGGTGATGGCGCCCTTGCCGGGGCGGCGCAACAGCACTTCCTTGGCGTCGGAAAAACGCACCGCCATCACCATGCCGTCCTCATAGCCGATGGCGACGACATCCTGGCTCGGATGGCAGGCGACTGAGGTCACCATCGCATTGCCGCGCGTACCGAGTTCCAGCGGCGCCTTGCCCATTGGCCCGTCCTTGCCTGAAAACGGCCAGACGATCGCCGCCGGCGCGCCGGAACTCGCCAGCCACTTGCCTTTCACGCTCCATGACAGGCTTCTGACCTTGGCGGGATAGCCGCTCATGCGCATGTGCTTGCCGTCCGCCAGCTTCCAGCCGTGCAACGCGTTTTCCTGCATGGTGGTGACCAGGAAGGCGCCATCCGGCGAGAAGGTGATGCCGGTATGGGCGCCGGCCCATTCGAGCTCCACCGGCTTGCCCTCGGCGGCCGGGAAATGCAGCGTCGCGCCATTGTAGCGCGCTACGCCGAAGCGCATGCCCTTGGGCGAAAATGCCAGCCCCTCGACCGAACGCGGATGGGCGAACTCTTTTGTGCGGCCGTCGGCAAAGCGCACATAGGCGGTCTTGCCTGTAGCGTAGGCGATGGCACCTTGCGGGCCAGCGGCGACGCTGGTGACCCACTTCTTGCCCGCGCTCGCCAATTCCTTGGCCTCGCCGCCCGCTTTCACCGCAAACACCTTGCCGTCTTCGCCGCCGGTGAGCAGCCGGTCATTGGCGGCATCGTGGAAGGCCGCGAGCAGCCCGTCATTGGCCTGCACCGTCTTGTGGCCATTGTCGAGCCGATGGACGGTGCCGTCGGCCAGCGCGAAATGCGGCACGTCGCCGAGGAAGACGGCGGCAAGGCAATGGCCTTCGAGATCAAGCGGGGCGACGGTCGGCATGTAGGACAGGTCCATTCCAGATTGTTGCTGGTCGTCTCGGGAGCCGCCAGCAAGGCCCCACCCTCTCCCGCGAGGGGAGAAGGAAGAGCGGGCAGCGCTACCGCCATAAAGTCCGGAAATCAAGCGGCCTGGCAGGCCTCGAAGCTCTTCTTCAGCCGTTCGGCGTCCAGTTCGCGACCGATGAACACCAGCCGGCTCTCATGCTTCTCGCCGTCTTTCCAGGCGCGCTGGTGGTCGCCCTCGATGATCATGTGCACGCCCTGGATGACGTAACGCTCGTCGTCGCCCTTCAAGGCGATGATGCCTTTCAGGCGCAGGATGTTCGGCCCCTCCATCTGGGTGACCTTCTCGATCCAGGGGAAGAATTTCTTCGGATCCATCTCGCCCCCGCGCAGCGAAACCGACTGCACCGTGACGTCATGGATGTCGGATGGGTGCGCGTGATGGTGGTGCCCATCGTGGTCATGATCGTGCCCGTCATGATCGTGGTGGTGATGATCATGGTGGTCGTCATGCGCCTCGAGGAAATGCGGGTCGTTCTCCAGCGCCCTGGACAGGTCGAAGGCGCCGCGGTCGAGCACTTCCGACAGCGCCACGCCGGCGCGGGTGGTGCGATGGATCCTTGCGGCCGGGTTGATGGCGCGGATCGTCGCTTCCACCTTGGCGAGTTCTTCTGGTGTGACGAGGTCGGTCTTGTTGAGCACGACGACGTCGGCGAAGGCGATCTGGTCCTCGGCTTCCTTGGAATCCTTCAGCCTGAGCGGCAGGTGCTTGGCGTCGACCAGCGCCACCACGGCGTCGAGCTTGGTCTTGGAGCGCACGTCGTCGTCCATGAAGAAGGTCTGCGCCACCGGCACCGGATCGGCGAGACCCGTGGTCTCCACCACGATGGCGTCGAAGCGGCCGGGCCGGCGCATCAAGCCCTCGACGACGCGGATCAGGTCGCCGCGCACCGTGCAGCAGACGCAGCCATTGTTCATCTCGTAGATTTCCTCGTCGGATTCCACGATCAGGTCGTTGTCGATGCCGATCTCGCCGAATTCGTTGACGATGACGGCGTAGCGCCTGCCGTGGTTTTCCGACAGGATGCGGTTGAGCAGCGTCGTCTTGCCGGCGCCGAGATAGCCGGTCAGAACGGTTACGGGGATCTGCGTCTGTGCGTCGCTCATGGCTTGCCTCGAATGGATGGGCCTTGAAAGATTTCGGCCTCGAAAGGGATTGTCGGCTCCATATAGGATGCGCGGCGGGCTTTTGCACGAGGCAAACCGCGAATGGCTGCGGTCCAATCCATAGGCCAGCGTCTCGTCGAACTAGGCGGCTGGCGGCGCCCTGCAGGCCATGCAGTACCGGTGCGCAAAAAGAGCCTGTGGACGGCCACGGCGGGCCGATCCACCGCAATCGCTTTCGCGAAAAGTCGTTTGTCATCTAACTGAAATAATCATCTGGCATTAGCCACGGCGGGTACCGCAATGCTTGCCGGCAAAGCTGTTTCAGGCGCCGGAATCTTTTTTGATCGTCGATTGCCAACCGGCCGGCTGCGTCTATGCTGCCCGCACCGGTATGGCCGAAGAGGGATGACCATGGCCAAGGCGGACAAGACTGCGACAATGAGCCGGCTGCATTCGGCGGCAAGGCTGGCAAGAACAGCGCTTGCGGCACGGCTGCTGGCGCATGGCTTCTATGCCGGCCAGGACCAGATCATGCTGGCGCTCGACCGCGAGGACGGCCAGACCCCGGGCAATCTGGCTGGCCGGCTCGGCGTGCGCCCGCCCACCATCACCAAAACCATCAATCGGCTGCAGGCACAGGGCTTTCTGCAAAAGCGCGCCTCCGACGCCGATGCCCGCCAGGCGCATATCTTTCTCACCGACACCGGTCGCGAGACCATCCGCGCCATCGAAAAGTCGGTGAAGAAGACCGAAAAGCAGGCGCTGAAGGGCCTCGACAAGAAGGACCAGAAGGCACTGTTCAAATTTCTTGCCCGCATCGAGGCCAATCTTTCGAACGAAGACCTGGCCTTGATCGACGACGACGCCGAGTCGGACGACTGACCGCCGGTTGCGGTGATCAGGCCACCGCGGCGGACCCACGGATCAGCGAAGACCAGCGTCCCGGCGTCATGCCGAATGCCTTCTTGAATTGCCTGTTGAAGTGGCTTTGGTCGCTGAAACCGGCCTCGGCCGCGATCTGTGCCAGCGGCTCGCCGGCGGCGATCATGCGCCGCGCGCGCTGAAGCCGGCGCATCAAAAGGAAACGATGCGGGCTGGTGGAGAAAGCGGCGCGGAAATGCCTGGACAAGGCATAGCGGTCGAACCCGGTAACCGCCTCCAACTCGTCGGATCGCACGGGCCGGGCAGAGTTTTCCGTGAGATAGTCGCGCGCCAGAGCGGCCGCCCGCCAGGCCGTTCCCGGCACCGCTCTCGCCGGCTGGCCGGCATGGCGGGCGAGCCCTTGCAGCAGTTGCGCCAGGAAGTCGGCGACGAACAGCTCGTCGAGTTCCTCCTCCAGTGGACCCAGCGCCGAAAGCAAGGTCGCGCGCAGGCGTTCGTCCGCCACCACGGCTTGCCTGACGAAAGGCAACGATGCGCCACCGAGGCAGTCCAGCATCAGCGACGGTTCCAGATAGAGGATCCTGTAGCGCAGCCTGTCCTCGGTTCCCGTGCCGCCATCATGCAGTTCGTCGGGATGCAGGACGATGATCTGGCCGGGCAGGCTATGCCGCGCGGCCCCGCGATAGCGAAAGCTCTGCACGCCTTGCAGCGTCACCCCGATCGCATAGGTGTCGTGGCGATGCAGGTCGAAGGCGCTGCCGTGGAATCGCGCCTCGATGCGCTCCATGCCGGCGGGGTCGCGGGCGGCAATGATGCAGTTTTCCGCAGCCTCCGCGCACAAACGTCCAAGACCCTGGAACGCCTGGCTGCCTAGATCGAGCGACATCGCTTCCTTTCGCCTTGAAAGGGGCACAACCCCGAATGGTCACTGTCTCATGTTCGATACGAAATTTGCAATCGTGCTCAGGGATGATCTGCCGGTCTGGCAAAAGCTCAACGTCACCGCATTCCTGACCAGCGGCGTCGTCGCGCAGTTCCCCGATATCATCGGCGAGCCCTATCGTGACCGCGCCGGCAATGTCTACAACCCGCTGTCGATCCAGCCCGTCATCGTGCTGTCCGCCGACCAGGCGACACTCGGCGCAATCCACAGCCGCGCCCTGGAGCGCGGAGTAACGAGCTCGCTCTATATCGAGGAGATGTTCTCGACCGGGTTCGACGCCGCCAACCGCGCCGTCTTCGCCGAATTCGCGCCGGAAGACGCCAAGGTGGTCGGCATCGCATTGCGCGCCGACAAGAAGACGGTCGACAAGATCACCAAGGGCGCTCGCATGCATCCCTGACGACCCGGGCCTGAGCCTGTCCGCAGCTCTTGTTGTGCCAGCCGCTTTTGGCTTGCCGCACGCCCGCAATTGCCGCAAAGGTGGGCCTCAGCCCAGCTTTCCATTCGGCCTGCAAGTGAGTGCTCCCCAAACATCTTCAGAAAGCGCGACGCCGCCGGTGGCGATCCTGTGCATGCTTTCCACCTATGTCTTCTTCACCTTTCTCGACACCAGCAGCAAATACCTCGTCCTAGCCGGCGTCTCCGCGCTTGTCGTCGCCTGGGTGCGCTTTACCGTGCATGTCGTGCTGGTCGGCGCGCTGTTGCGCGGCTGGCGCGAACCGGCGCGGTTCCGTCCGGCCAACCTGCCGGCTCATGTCCTGCGCGGGCTGTTCCTGTTCGGCTCGACCATTTGCAACGTGCTGGCGCTGCGGTCCCTGCAACTGGCCGAGACGACATCGATCTATTTCTTCGGGCCGATGGTCATCACCGCGCTTGCCGGCCCGCTGCTTGGCGAATGGGCGGGCTGGCGGCGGTGGCTGGCGATCCTGGCCGCGTTCGCCGGGGTTCTGATCATCACAAGGCCGGGGGTCGGCGTTTTCGGCATCGGTCATTTGTTCGCGCTCGGCTCGATGCTGTCGAACTGCTTCTATGTGATCATGACCCGACGCATGTCGGCGACCGAGACATCGGAAAGCCTCATCCTGTTTTCGGCACTGGCCCCGGCGGTGGTGCTCCTGCCCATGCTGCCGTTCTCGTTTTCCCTGCCGCATGATGGCTGGCACTGGTTCATCCTGCTCATGCTCGGCGTCTTTGGCGGCGTCGGTCATTGGCTTCTGGTGCAGGCCTATCGCATGGCCACCACCACCGCGCTCGCCCCCTATCCCTATTCGCAGATGGTGTGGATGATCCTTTCCGGGCTCATCGTCTTCAAGCAGTTCCCCGACCGCTGGACGCTCGTCGGCGCCGCCGTCATCGTCGCCAGCGGTCTCTACATCGTCCATCGCGAGCACCGGCTGCGCCTGCGCAATCGTGCGGTGCTGGACGTCGAGGCGGAAGCGCTGGCAAAAAAACTTTGATTTAGCCTCGAAGGGTGGCATAAGGCCGCCTTTAAACAGTTTAAAAAACGACGGGGGAGGGGAAGGCTGGCACAGAAGATCAAGCTGTCGACGATCGCGGATGCGCTCGGCGTGTCCACGGCCACGGTATCGCTGGCGCTGCGCGACAGCCCGCTGGTGGCAGGCGGCACCCGTGACCGCATCAAGGAACATGCCCGCGCCATCGGCTACATCTACAACCGCCGTGCCGCCAGCCTGCGTACCTCGCGTTCGGGCATTGTCGGCGTCGTCGTGCATGACATCATGAACCCGTTCTTCGCCGAGATCCTGCGCTCGATCGAAAGCGAGCTCGACCGCAGCCGCCAGACCTTCATCCTGTCCAATCACTACGACCAGCTCGAGAAGCAGCGCACTTTCATCGACACGCTTTTGCAGCTCGGCGCCGACGGCGTCATCATGTCGCCGGCCATCGGCACTCCGGCCTCGGATATTCTGATGGCCGAGGAAAACGGCCTGCCGGCGGTGCTGATCGCGCGCACCGTCGAGGGCGCCGACGTGCCGGTTTTTCGCGGCGACGATGCCTATGGCACGGGGCTTGCCACCAATCACCTGATCTCGCTCGGCCACAAGCGCATCGCCATGATCGGCGGCACCGACCAGACCTCGACCGGCCGCGATCGCTACCAGGGCTATGTCAACGCCATGGAGGCCGCCGGGCTGGAAGTGCGGCCGGCCTGGCGCATCCCCGGCCCGCGCACCAAGCAGGCTGGCTTCGAGGCCGCCGGACAGTTTCTGGCCCTGAAGGACAAGCCGACAGCCGCCTGCTGCTGGAACGACCTCGTCGCCATCGGCCTGATGAACGGCATCGCGCGCGCCGGCCTGGTGCCCGGCCTAGACATATCGGTCACCGGCTACGACGATCTCGAGGAGGCGGCAATCGCCACGCCGGCGCTGACCACCGTGTGGAACGGTCAGCGCGAGGTTGGCCGCCGCGCCGCCAGCGCCCTGCTCGACAAGCTGAACGGGCAGACGGTGCGGCCCTCTCAGGAACTGATCAAGCCGGAACTGCATGTGCGACAGTCGACCGGCAAGCCGGTGGAGCGTGCATGACGAGGCCCGAGCAACTGCAAACCGTCGCCATCCTGGTGCCGGGGCATTTCAACGACCACGCGGTCGAGCGCATCGACCGGACATTCAGGCGTGTCGGGATCGAGCGCGCCGAGCCGTCCCTGGTCACCGATGATATGCGCGACAACGTGCGCGCCATCGCCTCGTTCGGCGGCATCAGCGCGGCCTTCATGGATGCATTGCCGAAGCTTGAGATCGTCGCCAGTTTCGGCGTCGGCTATGATTCGGTCGATGCCCGCCACGCTGGCGATCACGGCATCATGGTCACCAACACGCCGGATGTGCTGACCGAGGAGGTCGCCGACACCGCCATCGGCCTGCTGATCAACACCGTGCGCGACCTGCCGCGCGCCGAAACCTGGCTGCGCGACGGCAGCTGGCAGCGCAAGGGCAACTATCCCTTGAGCCGGCTTACCTTGCGCGGCCGCAGCGCCGGCATTTTCGGCATGGGCCGCATCGGGCTCGCTATTGCCCGCCGGCTGGAGGCGTTCGGATTGCCCGTCGCCTATCACAACCGGCGCCGGGTCGAGGGCCTGTCCTATCCCTATCATCCGACGCTGAAGGGCCTCGCCGAAGCAGTCGACACGCTGATTTCGGTGGTCCCGGGCGGCGCCTCGACGGAAAAGGCGGTCGATGCCGAGATCCTGTCGGCGCTTGGCGCCAACGGCGTCTTCGTCAATATCGGGCGCGGCAGCACGGTCGACGAGGCGGCGCTTGCGACAGCCCTCGCCAAGGGCACTATCGCCGCCGCCGGGCTCGATGTCTTCGCCGACGAACCGAACGTGCCGCGGGCGCTGCTTGACGCGACCAATGCCAGTCTGTTGCCGCATGTCGGTTCGGCGTCGGAGCACACACGTCGCGCCATGGCGGATCTGTGCGTCGACAATCTGGTGTCCTGGTTCAGCGAGCGCCGGTCGATCACACCTGTGCCCGAGACCGCGCATGTGAAGGCGCGCTGCTGAGCGGTCGGGCTGCCATATTTATTAACGTCAGCTTAACCCTTTGAAATCATTCTTCATCCTGTCCGTACGCATGGATGAGGATCACCATGAAAACGCTTTCCGTACTGATCGGAGCCGCCGCCCTGTTTGGCGGCGTTCAGCTGTTTCATGGCGGCACTGGTGAAAGCGTCGCTGAAGAGGCCGCGCCGCCCGACACCTACAGGCTGGTCGCCAATGGTGATGAGGGGGTTTGCGCAATCAAACGCGGCGCCACCGTCTCGGACGGCCTGTCGCTTTTGACGGTGGCTCCGAACTGTAGCCGACTCATGCCAGGCATCGAGCGGGCGAAATTCTGGCGCGAGCAGGAGGACGGCACGGTCGCCTTCAGCGTCAACGGCGTCGATCCGATCGTCACCTTCGCGGTCGCCGATGGCGACGGATTCGAATCCTACGCTCCCGCACTGCCGCTGCTGTCGCTGGCGGCCGCCGGGGACCCGAGCACCGACGACTGATTACTCCGCCGCCGCGCGGGCGCCGGCTTTGGCAGCCGCATGCAGGCGAACCGCGTCGCCGAAGGCCCGGAAGATCTTGGCCGAGTTACTATCCGACTTGACCCAGTATTCGGGATGCCACTGGACGCCGACCGCGAAAGCGCGGGCATCCTTTACAGAGACCGCCTCGACGGTGCCGTCGTCGGCCACGGCTTCGATCTGCAGCTTCGAACCAAGCCGGCCGATTGCCTGGCGGTGCAACGAGTTGACCTTCATGTCGCCGGCCCCAAACACACCGGCCAGGCAACTGCCCGCCTTGATCGAAACGGTCTGGTGAATCGCGAAACGTTCGTCCTGATTGTCGCTCACCGGCGCGCGGTGGTCGAGCGAGCCTTCACGCTCCTGGATTTCGGTGCCCAGCGTGCCGCCCAGCGCCACGTTCATCTCCTGGATGCCGCGGCAGATGGCAAGCAGCGGCACGCCACGCTCGATCGCCTTGCGAATCAGCGGCAAGGTGGTGGCGTCGCGTGCCGGATCATACGGGCCGTTCGCCTCGCTGGCATCGCCGCCATAGAGCGAGGGGTCGACGTTGGATTTCGAGCCGGTCAGCATGACGCCGTCGACCGACGACAGCAGCTCATCGAAATCGAGCCGCTCGCCGAACGAAGGCACCAGCACCGGAAACACGCCGGCGCCGGCTATCGCCGCCTCCAGATATTGCTGTGGAGCGGCATGCCAGGTGTAGTTGTCGAATTGACGGACGTCGGTCGATATGGCGACGAGCGGCTGCTGCATTTTGGCTTTGTTTTCCATCTGGGCCGGGGAATCCTGCCTTCAAAATAGGCGATCCCAGCACATTTTTCCATGACAAGTTTCGGTCTGTCGGATGGGCCACCAAACGGCCCGTTAGACTATAGTTGCAAGGCCCTGCGCACACGCCGTCAAATCAGGCCGCCACGCTGGACTCGACTCCTTGCCCGTGTATTGTTTCGCCCAGCCGTGCGGGACATCGAGCATGCGCCGCACGTCGGTTTGTTGATCCAAAAGGGAGGACTTCATGGATCGTCGTTCATTCATCCGCAAGGCCGGGACGACCGGCGTTGGCGCCGCCGCGGCCGCCGCCACGCTCGCCGCGCCGGCCATAGCCCAGTCCAATCCAAAGGTGACCTGGCGGCTGGCGTCGTCCTTTCCCAAATCGCTCGACACGATCTATGGCGGCGCCGAGGTCTTCTCAAAGATGCTTTCGGAAGCCACCGACGGCAATTTCCAGATCCAGGTCTTCGCCGCTGGCGAACTGGTGCCCGGCCTTCAGGCGGCCGACGCCACGACCGCCGGCACGGTCGAGGCCTGCCACACGGTGGCATATTATTACTGGGGCAAGGATCCGACCTGGGCGCTGGGCGCGGCGGTTCCGTTCTCGCTCAACGCGCGCGGCATGAATGCCTGGCACTATCATGGCGGCGGCATCGACCTGTTCAACGAATTTCTCGCCACGCAAGGCTTGTTCGGCCTGCCTGGCGGCAATACCGGCGTGCAGATGGGCGGCTGGTTCCGCAAGGAGATCAACACGGTGGCCGACCTTTCCGGCCTCAAGATGCGCATCGGCGGCTTCGCCGGCAAGGTTGTGCAGAAGCTCGGCGTCGTGCCGCAGCAGATCGCCGGCGGCGACATCTACCCGGCGCTTGAAAAGGGCACCATCGACGCAGCCGAATGGGTCGGCCCCTATGACGACGAGAAGCTCGGCTTCTACAAGGTCGCGCCCTACTACTATTATCCAGGCTGGTGGGAAGGCGGCCCGACCGTCCACCTGATGTTCAACAAGGCGAAATACGAAGAACTTTCGCCGACTTACAAGTCGCTGCTGCATACCGCCGCGCAAGCCGCCGATGCCAACATGCTGCAGAAATACGACTATCTCAATCCTGCGGCGGTGAAGCGGCTGGTGGCCGGCGGCGCCAAACTGCGTCCGTTCAGCCAGGAGATCATGTCCGCCTGCTTCGAGAAGGCCAATGAGGTCTACGCCGAAATGGAAGCCTCGAACGCGCCGTTCAAGAAGATCTGGGACTCGATCAAGGGCTTCCGTAAGGAGCACTATCTCTGGGCGCAGGTGGCCGAGTACAATTACGACACCTTCATGATGGTCCAGCAGCGCAACGGCAAGCTGTAAGGTTTTTCTGCCTTATTTCGAAGACCCCGGACTCGGTAGTCCGGGGTTTATTCGTTGGGCGTCGGTGCTGGAAACATCGATAGTCGAAGGCGTCGAAACTTGCGCCGCAGGGCCGGGGGTCGAACGGGTTCGAAGCGACAGCGGCACTCAGCCTCGGTCCGGCACCACCACCACCTTGACCTCGCCGGCGGCAGGCGGGTTGGCGATTACCGCGGCGGCCTCTTCCAGCGGCACCTGCCTGGAGATCAGCCGGTCGATCTCGATCGCGCCCGAAGCGATCAGCTCGGCGGCGCGGCGGTGCGTGTAGGGGTTGAGGAAGGAGCCGAGGACCTTCAACTCGCGAAACAGAAGATCGAAGGGCTCGAACGCCGCCTTCATGCCTTGCGGCACCACGCCGACAATGACGACCGTACCGCCGGCCCTCGCCAGCCGCAGCGACTGCTCGACCGTTTCCTGGACACCGGCACATTCGAGCACCACGTCGACACCGCCGGGCACCAGTCCCGCTGGCCCGGAGATGGCATCGATGACGTCGGCGGCGCTTGCGTCGACCGTTGCCGTCGCGCCGAGCTCCTCGGCCAGTGCGCGCCGTGATGCCTGTCGCGTCGACAGGATGATGGTCGTCGCCCCTGCAAGCCTTGCCAGTTGCACTGTGAGCAGGCCGATCACGCCGCCGCCAAGTATGGCGACCGAGGAGCCGGGCTTGATCTCGGCCAGATCCACGCCATGCAGGCAGCAGCCGAGAGGCTCGCAGAAGGCGCCGTGCGTCGGCTTCAAGTCCGCGGGCAGGATGAAGGCCTGTTTCTGCGGCAACACGACGTAGTCGGCGAAGCCGCCGTCGCGATGGATGCCGATGGCATTGAGATTGCTGCACAAATTGATGCGGCCGGCATGGCAATGGCGGCAGCGTCCGCAGGCGATGTTGGGATCGCCGGTGACGCGGTCGCCGATCGAGAAGCCGCTCACGGAATGTCCCATTGCCTCGACGATGCCGGAGAACTCATGTCCGGGCGTTACCGGCGGCCGGCAGGGAAACTCGCCGTGGAAGAGATGCCGGTCCGTGCCGCAGACGCCGCAGGCCTCGATGCGCACCAGCAGATCGTCAGGCCCGGGAACCGGCTCGGCGACCTCGCGCAGCGTGATGCTGCCAACCGCTTCCAGCCGTACCGCTTTCATGGTTTTGCGACCTCCGGCATCAGTTGAAATTCGGCGGCTGCGACAGATCCGGCTGTGGTGCCGCCGGTTTGGCGGGCGCCGTGTCGCCGAAGTTCGGCGGTTGCGACAGGTCGGGCGCGGCAGGCGCGGCGGGCGGCGGGGCGCGAGTGGCGGGTGCGGTTCCGCTCCCGGCCGGCGGCGTGCCGAGCGGCGTCAGTCCCGGCACCTCCGGCACCGTATAGTCGATCGTGCCGGAATCGACCGCTGTGCCCTTGTAGTGCATCACCATTTGCGGGAAGGCGATGGTGAGCCCGATCATGATCACCTGGATGCAGACGAACGGCACGGCGCCCCAATAGATCTGGCCCGTGGTCACCGGCGCGATCTGCTTGCCGGTCAAGCGGTCGAGATAGGGCACCCGGGCGGCGACCGAGCGCAGGTAGAACAGCGCGAAGCCGAAGGGTGGATGCATGAAGCTGGTCTGCATGTTGACGCCCAGAAGCACGCCGAACCAGATCAGGTCGATGCCGAGCTTGTCGGCGGCCGGTGCCAGCAACGGCACGATGATGAAGGCCAGTTCGAAGAAATCGAGGAAGAAGGCAAGCACGAAGACCAGGATGTTGACGCCGATCAGGAAGCCGACCTCGCCGCCCGGCAGCGAGGTCAAGAGATGCTCGACCCAGATGTGGCCGTTGACGCCGTAGAAGGTGAGGGAGAAGACGCGCGCGCCGATCAGGATGAACAGCACGAAGGACGACAGCCTTGTCGTCGAAGCGAGCGCCTGCCTGACCACGTCGAGCGACAGCCGGCCTTTGATCGCCGCCATCGCCAGCGCGCCGACAGCGCCCATGGCGCCGCCCTCGGTTGGAGTGGCGATGCCAAGGAAAATGGTGCCCAGCACCAGGAAGATCAACGCCAATGGCGGGATCAGCACGATCACGACCTGCTGCGCCAGCCGCGACATCATGTTGATTTTCAGGCGCTGATCGGCGATCGCAACGATATAGATCACGGCCACTCCGATGCTGGCGCCGAGGATGTCGGCATTGTCGCCATGGGTCGGTGCGAGATAGCGGTAGGCCGCGTAGGAGATCGCTACCGTCGCCAGCAACGCCACCAGCAGCGACACGACGCCATGGCCGAGCGTGCGTGCTTCCAGCGGCAGCGCCGGCATCGAATTCGGCCGGACGATCGTCATGATCAGGATGTAGAGCATGTAGAGGCTGGTCAGCACGATGCCGGGGATCAGCGCGCCCGCATACATGTCGCCGACCGAGCGGCCGAGCTGGTCGGCGAGCACGATCAGCACCAACGACGGCGGGATGATCTGGGCGAGCGTTCCGGACGCGGCGATGACGCCGGACGCCAGCCGGCGGTCATAGCCGTAGCGCAGCATGATCGGCAGCGAGATCAGCCCCATGGCGATGACCGATGCCGCCACCACGCCGGTCGTCGCGGCCAGCAGCGCGCCGACGAAGATCACGGCATAGGCAAGCCCGCCGCGGATCGGCCCGAACAGCTGGCCGATCGTATCGAGCAGGTCTTCCGCCATCCCCGATCGCTCGAGCACGATGCCCATGAAGGTGAAGAAAGGGATCGCCAGCAGCGTGTCGTTCGACATCACCCGGCTGCCGTAGAAATTATCCGGCAACGCATGCAGCAGCGGCCAGGCGAGATTGATCGAGCCGCCCGAATAGGGTGAGACCAGCACGCCGATGAAAAAGAACAAAAGTCCGTTGGCGGCGAGCGAGAAGGCGACGGGATAGCCGATCAGCAGGAAGAGGACCAGCGAGGCGAACATGATCGGCGCCATGTTCTGGGCGATGAACTCGATCACGAGCGCACCTCGTCGGCCAGTGCCTTGGCTTCGAGTTCCGCCTGCTCATGCGCCGATATGAACGGGGTGGGGTCGTCCATGTCGCCGCGCATGATGGCGATCTTCTTGATGATCTCGGAGATGCCCTGCAGCGCTAGCAGGAAGAAGCCGACCAGCAGGATCGCCTTTGCCGGCCAGATGATCAGCCCGCCGGAATTGTTCGACATTTCGCCGCTGCGGAACGACAGCGACACATACGGGACGAAATAGATCACCATCAGCGTCACGAACGGCATCAGGAAAAAGACATGGCCGAAAAGGTCGATCCAGTGCTGCACGCGGCGCGGGAACAGGCCATAGACGATGTCGATGCGGATATGGTCGTTCTGCTTCAGCGTATAGGCCGCTGCCAGCATGAAGGCGGCGCCGAACAGGTACCATTGCAGCTCCAGCCACGCATTCGACGAGGTGTCGAACACCTTGCGGATGGTCGCGTTAGCGGCGCTCACCAGGATTGCCAGCAGGATCAACCACGATATCCATTTGCCGATGAACTCGTTCACACGGTCGATCGTCCTGGATAGAGCGAGAAGCCCTGCCATGCATTCCTCCCTGTTGGCCGAGGCGCGACGGCTCCCCCTTGTTTTCCGCCGCGCCGCTGTGGCCTAACCGTATGCCGTGCGTGGCAGGACGGGTCAACACAGGAGCGGCGCTGTCAACGCGGTTGTGAGACGAGGAAGCCGACGAAGCGCAGGCAGACGGCGCACGGCTTGGGAACCCGGAACCGGCAGCCGGCAGGGTTCGTGGGGAAAATCAAAGCCTTAAGGCGGTCGTTTCGTTTCCGAAACAAGCTTATCGACGGCATGCGTCATGCAACCAAAGTCTGATGCGGATCACACGATCTTGGTCTGGTCGCGGCCAGCGCCGATCAGCACCAGCATGGCGACGAGGAACAGGTACATCCACGCGTCGCGCCATTCCACCGGGAAATAGCCGGCCCACAGCGACTCGGCCATGCCGAAGGCGGCAGCGCCCAGGGCCGCCCGCGGCGGCGAGAGATAGCCGCCGACCGCTGTCACGAACAGGATCTTGAGCCCGTAGACGAGGCCGGAACCGAAACTGACATTGCCGTAATAGAGGCCGGCCATGACGCCGGCCAGCGCGGCGCAGAAACCACCGAACAGCACTGCGTGGCGGAACACGGCGCGCACGTCGACGCCGCACATGGCGGCCGCCTTGGGATCGTCGGAGACGGCGCGCCAGCGCCGGCCGAAATTCGAATGGGCAAAGCCCCAAGCCGCAAGCGCCACCGCCCCCAGCACCACGGCGCAATCGAGCAGCTGGATCAGCGTCAATGTCGCCTTGAAGCCGGCATTCTGCGCGAAAACGACAGGTTGCGCCAGCATAGGCGGCAGCCACAAATCATGCGTGTCGGCGGCGATGCGGCTTGCTTCCGACAAAACCAGCAGGATGCCAAGCGTGGTCACCACGATCGCGTTGGGCGAGCGGTCGGCCAGCGGTTCGAAGACGCTGCGCGACAGGACCCAGCTGATAAGCGCGGCGTAGAGGAAAGCCGCTGCGACGCCGAGCACCACCGCCGCCGTCAGCGTCAGCCACAGCACCTGGTAGCCGAAGGCGGCGGTCAGGATCATCGTCTGTCCGCAAAAGGCGAACAGCGCGCCATAGGCCAGGTTGGTGCGGTGCAGGATGCCGTTGGTCAGCACATAGCCGAACGCCAGCAGCGCATAGAGTGCGCCTGAATGCAGCCCGTTCAGGACCTGCTGGAACAGATACAGCATGCGAAAATCCTCGGGGCATGTCGCCCAAAGCGCATAGCGGTTTTGGGACGACGATACGCTCCAGACAGAGAGCGGCAACACCCGCTTCAGGGCAGACTTGCATCGTCGAATCTAACTTGTCAAATGCCATTTATCGGTTAGATTTCGGACATGACGGTATCCTGGACCCCGCACCGCTTCACCGGCGGCCTGCTCGCGCTCGACACGGCGAACACCGTCGTGCTGCGTGCCGATCCCGAGAGGACCTTCGACCGTTTTGACGATCCGCGCGAGATCGCCCGCTTCGCGGACGCGGCCAGCGGCTTTCGCGCCGCCGAGCTTGGCGGCAGGCGGCTGGCGGTCTCCGCGCCGACAGCAATCGCGCCTGTCGTGCTGGCGATCCGCGAGGCGACGGACCGGTTGTTTCGCCACGCCGTGTTGAGGGGCGCCGTCGCCACCGATCATCTCTCAGGCTTGCTGGGGGCCTGCGCCGACGGTCTTGCCGGCAGCCGGACCGAGATCGTAGCGCCCGGAAAGCCGTTCGGCGATCCGGCAACGCCGATCGCATTCGAAGCGGCACTGGCGGTTTCCGCCCTGTCGCTGCTGCGCAACGACACGGTCGCCAGGCTCAGGATCTGCCCCAACTGCACCTGGCTGTTCGTCGACCGCAGCCGCAATTCCAGCCGCCTGTGGTGCGACATGGCGGTCTGCGGCAACCGCCAGAAGGCAAGCCGCCACTATCGCCGCCGCAGGGCGGCCAATGAGGTCAACAATGTCCAGGATTAGCTCTCGTTCAGCCCTGCTCGGCATGGCGCTGATCGCGGCGATGGCGCTCGGCGCCTGCCGCGACACCGCCAAGGACGGTGAAGGCAAGTTGTTCGAGATTTCGGGCAAGATATTCGTCTTCAACTATCGTCTTGCCAGGGCGACCTATGTCGTGACGCTGCGGCCCCTGCGCCCGATGGGAGAGGGCCAGGTCGCGGTCGCCAGCTTCCAGGATCCGGCCGGCGGCGCGCCGTTGGTGGTCGAGCAGAAGGTCTGGCCCAAGCTCGATAAGGTGACGCTGGAGAGCCCGGCTTTGACCTGCGTCGTCAAGAACAAGCCTTATACGATCGCCATCGCCATCAAGGGCTCCGACGGCGCGGTCCTGCAGAAGATCGACACCACGCTGATGTCCACCGAAGACCAGTCCATCCTGCCCGATCGGCCGCTCGTCATTGACCAGCTCTACACCGCCAATCCCGATCTCGTCGGCCACCCCGACGGCAAGCTGCCGGGCGAGCCGAAGCCCGACTGCTCCAAGGGCACCTGACGCTCGCCGCCAAGCCGAAAGGCAAGCGAAATTTTCGTACGCCGGACATTGCTCGCGGGGCGATTTCATACCGGGCAAGGGATGACGGCGGATCGTTCGTTGCGCGTTGCCTGGCACGTCCGATTTCGTTTGACCTGTCTTGCAAGGGGAGAAAGGATGCGTCATCCGATCCCGACGCTGGCTGCCTGCCCCCGCGCGGCCTCCGCAGAGGAAATGCCTGATGACGCTGCACGACGTCGCGCTCGACGACAAGTTCGACCTGGGGAAGGAACGCATCTTCCTGTCCGGCGCCCAGGCGGTCATCCGCATGCTGCTGATGCAGCGCGAGCGCGACCGCCGCGCGGGCCTGAACACGGCCGGCTTCGTCTCCGGCTATCGCGGTTCGCCGCTGGGCGGCCTCGACATGCAGCTGTGGAAGGCAAAAAAACAGCTCGCCCAGGCCGACATCGTCTTCCAGCCCGGCCTTAACGAGGAACTCGCCGCTACCGCCTGCTGGGGATCGCAGCAGACGGAACTGCTGGGCGAAGGCACCCATGACGGCGTTTTTTCGGTTTGGTACGGCAAGGGTCCGGGGGTCGACCGCTCCGGCGACGTCTTCCGCCACGCCAATCTGGCCGGCTCGTCGAAACATGGCGGTGCGCTCGCTTTGATGGGCGACGACCACATGGCCGAATCCTCGACCAACGCGCATGCCACCGAATTCCTGTTCGTCGACGCCATGGTGCCGATCCTCAACCCGGCCGGTGTCCAGGAGATAATCGATTACGGGCTCTACGGTTTTGCCATGTCGCGCTTCGCCGGCACATGGGCGGCCATCAAATGCGTCAAGGACAACATCGAATCGACGGCCTCGGTCGATGCCTCGATCGAGCGTCTGAACATCGTTAATCCCGAGTTCGACATGCCGCCCGGCGGCCTCAACATCCGCCACGAGATCGACATGCTCGGCCAGGAGGAGCGGCTGCATGAGTACAAGCGCGCCGCCGCGTCGGCCTTCATCCATGCCAACGGGCTGAACCGCGTCGTCTATTCGGGCGGCCGCAATCCCAGGATCGGCATCATCACCATCGGCAAAAGCTATCTCGACGTCCGCCAGGCGCTCGAGGATATCGGCATCGACGAGGCGGCCGCCGGCCGCATCGGCGTGCGGCTGTTCAAAGTCGGTTGCCCCTGGCCGCTCGATTTCCAGCACATTGCCGAGTTCGCGCGCGGCCTCGACACCATCGTCGTCGTCGAGGAGAAGCGTTCGCTGATCGAGGTGCAGCTTCGCGAGAGCCTCTACGGCACCGCCACGCAGCCCGTCATCGTCGGCAAGAAGGACGAGCGCGGCGACTGGCTGTTTCCGGCCAAGGGCGCGCTCGACCCAAACGAGATCGCCATTGCCCTTGGCGAAAGGATCGTGAAAACCATCGGTCCGTCGGAAGAGATTTCAGCGCGGGTGGCGAAGCTGCGCCAGTTCCAGGCCATGCTCGCAGACGCGTCGGACATCGGCTCCCGCACGCCCTTCTTCTGTTCCGGCTGCCCACACAATTCCTCGACCAAGGTGCCGGATGGCTCGATCGCCGCGGCCGGCATCGGCTGCCATTTCATGGCGCTGTGGATGGACAGGAACACTGTCGGCTTCACCGCGATGGGCGGCGAGGGGGCGCAGTGGGTCGGCCAGGCGCCCTTTTCCAAGCGCGACCACATTTTCCAGAATCTCGGCGACGGCACCTACAACCACTCCGGCACGCTGGCGATCCGCTTCGCGCTGTCGTCGGGCGCCAACATCACCTATAAGATACTCTATAACGACGCGGTGGCCATGACCGGCGGCCAGCCGCATGAAGGCGGCCTGACGGTGGACATGATCGCCAGGCAGGTGCGAGCCGAAGGGATCGAGCGCATCGCCATCGTCACCGACGAACCCGACAAATATGCCGGCAAGGTCGAGTTCCCGGCCGGCGCCACCATCCATCACCGCGACGATCTCGATCTCGTCCAGCGCGAGCTGCGCGGCGTCAGCGGGGTTTCGATCCTGCTCTACGACCAGACCTGTGCCGCCGAAAAGCGCCGCCGTCGCAAGCGCGGAACCTTTCCCGATCCCGACAAGCGGGTCTTCATCAACGAACTGGTCTGCGAGGGCTGCGGCGACTGCGGCGTCCAATCGAACTGCGTCTCCATCCAGCCGGTGGAGACCGAGTTCGGCCGCAAGCGCCGGATCGACCAGTCGAGCTGCAACAAGGATTTTTCCTGCGTCAATGGCTTCTGCCCGTCCTTCGTCACGGTGCATGGCGCCAAGATCCGCAAGGCCGAAGGCATCGCCGGCAAGACCGATCCGCTCGACGGCGTTCCAGCAGCCGCCGAATTCCCGCTCGGCGAACAGGGCTGGGCGGCGATCATCGACGGCGTCGGCGGCACCGGCGTCGTCACCGTCGGCGCCGTGCTCGGCATGGCGGCTCATCTCGAAGGCAAGGGCTGCGGCATGATCGACATGGCCGGGCTTGCCCAGAAGGGCGGTTCGGTGTTCACCCATGTCCGCATCGCCCGCACGCCCGATGACATCCACGCCATCCGTGTCTCGGCCGGCAAAGCCGATCTCGTGCTCGGCTGCGATCTCGTCGTGTCGGGCGCCAAGAAGGTGCTGGCCGCGGTGCGCGAGGGCCACACCATCTTCCTCGCCAACACTGCCGAGATCATGCCGGGCGAGTTTGCCCGCTCGGCCGATTTCTCGCTGCCCATCGAGCGCTTGAAGAAGGCGATCCGCACTGCTGCCGGCGACGACAGGGCGCATTTCTTCGACGCTACCCGCACAGCCACCGTCCTGTTCGGCAATTCGCTGGGCGCCAACATGTTTATGCTCGGCTTCGCCTTCCAGCATGGCGGTCTGCCGCTGTCGGCCCAAGCCGTCGAAAAGGCGATCGAATTGAACGGCGAGGCGGTGGGGATGAACATCGCCGCCTTCCGCTGGGGCCGCCGCGCCGCGCATCAGCCGGACTTCGTGCGTGGCCTCGTCCAGCCGGGCAAGGACGGCCAAGCCGCCACCATTGCCCAGACGCTGGACGAAGTCATTGCCCGCCGGGTCGCTTTCCTTTCCGCCTATCAGAACGCCGCCTATGGCAAGCGCTACGCCGGCAGGATCGCTGCCCTGCGCGCGGCCGAAGCCAAGGCAGCGCCCGGTTCGAGCGCCGTGACGGAAGCGGCGGCCAGGAACCTGTTCAAGCTGATGGCGATCAAGGACGAATACGAGGTGGCGCGGCTCTATACCGACGGCTCCTTCGCCGCCGAACTCGGCAAGCAGTTCCAGAGTTACGAAAAACTCGAATTCCACCTGGCGCCGCCGGTTCTGGGCCGTCGCGGCAATGACGGCAAACCGAGGAAATCGAGCTTCGGTCCCTGGATGATGAAAGGGTTTCGCATGCTGGCGGCGATGAAGGGCCTGCGCGGGACAGCATTCGACCTGTTCGGCTACACCGCCGAGCGGCGCATGGAGCGGCAATTGCTGGCGCAATATGAGGCCGACCTGCAACGCGTCGCCAACTCGCTGGCGCCGGACACCATCGAGGCCGCCACGGCCCTCGTCTCGGTGCCGGCACTCATCCGCGGTTACGGCCATGTTCGGCAAGCCAGCGCTCAAAAGGCGGCCGGCGAGCGCCAAAGACTGCTCGAGCGCCTGTCCGGCACGTCAGCGAGGGCGGAACTCCAGGCCGCCGAGTGATGGCCTTGTTTACCTAAAGCCCAATTCTCCCAGTCTGTCCTGCTTTGCGCGCCTTCGGCAAGCCGCCCAAAACCGCTGTTCTAAGCCTTTCTTAAGGCGGATGTGAGATGACGAGGCCTAGCGTTGGGCCGACGACATGGGCAGAACAAAGACCGAAAACATCCCAGCGGATGTTTATATCCAGTTTGTGCGGTCGTTGTTCGACAACGCCCACATGCTGGTGATCGGTGGCGTGTGCTACTGGATCCTCGGGCTAATGATCTACTTGCGTACGAACAATCCGTTGTTCCTGGCTTTCTCTTTTGTTCTGCTGTCCATCTGCCTTTACCGCTATTTCGGCATTCGCGCCTTCCGGAAGGCAGGCGGTGTAATAGCCGACGTCCAGGAGGCGCATCGGTGGGAGCGCAACTACATCCTCAAGGGCAGCGTGCAGGGCCTCACGTTGGGCGCACTGTGCTTCATATCGATCTATGTCTATCCCGATCCCTTTGCCGAACTGGCCGCGACGTCGCTGGCCATCGCGACCTTGGTGACGGTTGTTGGCCGGAACTACGGCTCTCCCATTATGGTGCGGGTTTTTTCCGTGACCTTCATTGGTCCGGCAGCACTTGCACTTTTGCTGCGCATGGATGTGCCTTCGGTCATTCTCGGGCTGATGATCATCCCGTTGACTTTCGTCACGATCAACAGCGCCGACCACGTCCGCGATGTGCTTTTCTCGGCCGTCATCGGCCACAAGGAAGCGAGGAAGCTCGCGCTCAGATTCGATCGCGCGCTCAATACCATGTCGCATGGCCTCGTCATGCTTGGCCCGGACGGTCGGGTGGCGGTCGCCAATGCCGAGGCCGCGCATCTGATGTCGCTCAAATCGGCCGATGCGCTGCTTGGGCGGTCAATCCATGGTCTCTTGATGCGCGGCGTCGTGGGCGGCATGCTGGCCCCAAAGGACTGCCGCTACATCGAAGCCCAGCTGACGCGTGCATTGCGCGAGGGCCGCGACCGTAAGGTCCTGGTTTCGCTCGCCAATGGCCAGCACTACGAATTCTCCGCCCGCGAAGGCAGCCAGGAACTCGGGGTCATCACCTTCGAGGACGTGACGGCGCGCGTCGAGGCGGAAGACAAGATCCGCTTCATGGCGCGCTATGACAATCTCACCGGCCTGCCCAATCGCGCCTATTTCCACGAACTGATCGGCGAGGCGATGGCGTCAGGCGACCGTGACCGCCTCTGCGGCCTTGCCGTGCTCGACCTCGACGATTTCAAGAGTGTCAACGACACGCTCGGGCATCCGATCGGCGATGGATTGATCTACGCGGTGGCCGAGCGTCTTGCCGCCATTGCGGGACAAGGCATCACCGTCAGCCGCTTCGGCGGCGACGAATTCATGGTTTTCTTCGACCGTATAGAGGATGAAAGCCATCTGACCCTTCAGATCGACGAGATCTTTGCAGCGTTGCAAGGGGAGGTGGACGTCGCCGGCCACGGGCTGCGCATCCAGGCCAGCGCCGGCGCCGTGCTGTCGCGGGTCAGGGATACCGACGTCGACGCCATGATCGTCAAGGCGGACCTGGCGCTCTATAAGGCCAAGGAGCTCGGCAAGAACGGCTGGCGGCTGTTCGAGGCCGCCATGGACGCTGCGTTCCGCGACCGCCAGCTGATGAAGGCGGATCTGCGCAGCGCGGTGGAAGGCAAGGCCCTGCGCGTCGTCTACCAGCCGATCGTGGCGATGAGCACGATGCGCATCGCCAGCTGCGAGGCGCTGTGCCGCTGGGACCATCCCGACCTCGGGCCGATTTCGCCCGGCATCTTCATTCCGCTGGCGGAGGAAATGGGCATCATTTCCGAGATCAGCACCTTCGTGCTGCAGGCAGCCTGCACCGAATGCGCCAAATGGCCGGACCACACCAGCGTCTCGGTCAATCTCTCCGCCAAGGATTTCCGCAACCGGGACGTCATCCAGAAGGTTCGCGACGCTCTGGCCAGCTCCGGCCTTGCCGCCGGCCGGCTGGAGATCGAGGTCACCGAAACGGCGCTGCTCG
Source organism: Mesorhizobium sp. B2-6-1 (assembly GCF_006440475.1). Taxonomy (NCBI): domain Bacteria; kingdom Pseudomonadati; phylum Pseudomonadota; class Alphaproteobacteria; order Hyphomicrobiales; family Phyllobacteriaceae; genus Mesorhizobium; species Mesorhizobium sp. B2-6-1. Next base: position 387,276 of record NZ_VFUH01000004.1, on the reverse strand, counting down.
ATGACAAGTCGCTGACACGTCAATACATCGAGGAACTGAAGCAGATCGGTGTGCGCATCGCACTTGACGATTTCGGTACCGGCTATTCGAGCCTGAGCTATCTGCACAAGCTGCCGCTCGACAAGATCAAGATCGATCGCTCCTTCTTGATGGACGTCACCCAGAGCAAGCGTTCGCTGGAGCTGCTGAAGGGCATTGTCAATCTGTCGCGGCCGCTTGGACTTTCGGTGACTGTCGAAGGCGTCGAGACCTTTGAGCAGCTCAAGATCCTGGCCTTGCAAGTGAAACCGGATCTCGTGCAGGGCTTCCTGTTCGGTGCCGCGCTCAGTGCGTCGGGTATCGAGACGATGTCGAATGTCACCTGGCCATTCGCCGCTGACCTGCGTCGCACCGGTAAACGGACGGTCCGTTAGCGCCGTAATTTTCGACTTCGCTCGATTGGATTCCCCGCGCGTGCGAGTCGCACGATGCTCTTTGATGTCGAACTCAATCGTTCGATGACAGGATACGGTTCCGCCGTGATTTTGGCTTTGCGCAATGCTGCTGAAAGGTCTTCCTCACTACGCAGATGTATCGGAGGCATGATCCACATCCTCTCAGTGGCAATCGCTCGGACGATTGCTCAGTAAGATATTCTCAAGCGGCTCCCGGCCATTAAGGTTAACGGAATGTAAATCAACAAGATCTAAATTTCGGCTTGTGTCTCATTTCAACTCGAATAGCCTATCGTAGGTCGAATTCGAGGACAGACGATGGATGCTGCAACAGCTACAAGGAATGCGTCTGGCGGGGTAAGCACAGCCGGGGATTCGGTGCTGAATCGATCGATGATGCAACTGCTTGAGCATGTCGATTATCGCCTCATTACCGGGGGCGAGGATTTGGAAGCGATTTACCGGCTTCGCTATAAGTCCTATCTGCGCTCCGGCATGTGCGGCCCGCTCGCCAGCGGCATGTTCGAGGATCGCTGGGACAATCTACCCAATTCCTACCGATTCGGTGTCTATTGCTACGGCGAATTGGTGAGCACAATCCGCTTCCATTACATTTCCATCGAGCACCCGAATTCGCCCTCCGTTGATGCCTATCCGGAAATACTGATCGAGCGGCTTGCCCGCGGAGAAACCTTCATCGACGGAACCCGCTTCGCAACCGATCCTGATGCCGCGCCGGCACCCGGAGTGCTGCCGTTTCTGACACTCAGGCTTGCCATGGTGGCCTCGCTCTATTTTGGCCAGAACTCTGTGCTGACGCCGGTCAAGGTCGAGCATTCCAATTTTTATTCTCGTTACTTCAATGCCGTGCAGAGGACCGAGGCTAAGGAGTTTCCGGGCGTTCTTACCCGGATCGCCCTGTTCGAAATCCCCGCCGGCGAAAATATGCGCCTGACGCTCGAACGTTTCCCATTCTTCAGGTCGACGCCCATGGAACAGCGGTTGATGTTCGCCAATCCGGCCATCAATCGGCTGACGCCCTTGTCTATCGTGCCGACGGCGAAATATTATCGTGAGGCCGCCTGAGGCCCCTGATTTTGCAAAGCTCCGGAGCTTTCCGGCCAGATCCGCGTTTTGATGACGGCGGCGCGTTGACGCTCCGCGTCTTCATTTCGACGTATCTGCCAAAAGGACCCCGACATGCATATTTCCCAGCTCGCGCTCACGCCGCTTATCTCGCTGATCGCCGGGGTGCTGATTCTGGTCATGCCACGGCTGCTGAACTACATCGTCGCGCTCTACCTGATCATAGCCGGCCTGCTTGGATTGTTTCCGCACCTCGCCGGCTAAAGACGGACAGCGCGGTTGACGCGCCAGCCGGCTTCGTCCGGGATTGCGCGAAAACAAGCAGCCGGAGCGGTTCGGCGATTCTGCCGAACGCAGGGGCGCTTTGCTTCAAATTTCCCTTGAGGCAGTTGTCGGCTGCGATGCGGCAATAGCGCCATTGCTCTCGGCGCGGCTTTTCGCTATGTGCCTGAAAGATGTCTTCGAAGGGGTATTCCTATGGCTGAGCACACGCCGACCGGTCCTGTCGAACTGGGCGCGAAGATGGACTATGCCGAGCACGACCGCACCTATGCGGGCTTCCTCATGCTGGCCAAATACGGATCACTCTTCTGCGGCGCCATACTTCTGGCGATGGCTTTCGGTTTCTTCGCGGGCGGCTTCTTCTCGGCGACTATCCTGTTCGTCCTGATCATGGCCGTCGGCGCCTTCATTCTGCGATAGTCTTTCCAAAACCCCATTGCCTTTGACGTCGCCGGACGCCCCGGCCGACACTTTGCGCAAACAGGTTCCAGCCGAAAGGATCATGCGGTGGGACAGACGGTTTTCATCCCTCGTGAGCTCGATGCGAACGAGCCGCGCGTCGCGGCTTCGCCCGATACGGTGAAACGGCTGGCCGGCCTGGGTCTTGAAGTGGTTGTGGAGGCCGGTGCCGGCACGCGATCGCGCATTCCCGATGAGGAGTTCGCCAAGGCGGGCGCTTCGATCGGCGAGGCCGGCGATGTGGCCAAGGCCGACGTGGTGCTGAAGGTGCGCCGGCCGACCGATGCGGAGCTGAAAAGCTACAAGTCAGGCGCTGCGGTCATCGCCATCATGGATCCGTATGGCAACGATGCCGCCGTCGCGGCACTGGCCAAGGCCGGGGTGACCGCCTTTGCGATGGAATTCATGCCGCGCATCACGCGCGCCCAGTCGATGGACGTCTTGTCCTCGCAGGCTAACCTTGCCGGCTACCAGGCGGTCATCGACGGCGCTGCCGAATATGACCGGGCGCTGCCGATGATGATGACGGCGGCCGGCACTGTTCCTGCCGCCAAGGTGTTCATCATGGGCGTCGGCGTCGCCGGCCTGCAGGCGATCGCCACAGCGCGCCGGCTCGGCGCGGTCGTCACCGCGACCGATGTGCGCCCCGCCGCCAAGGAACAGGTCGCCTCGCTTGGCGCAAAGTTCCTCGCCGTCGAGGACGAAGAGTTCAAGGCGGCCGAGACCGCCGGCGGCTACGCCAAGGAGATGTCCAGGGAATACCAGGCCAAGCAGGCGGCGCTGACCGCCGAGCACATCGCCAAGCAGGACATCGTCATCACCACGGCGCTGATCCCCGGCCGCCCGGCGCCGAGGCTGGTGTCGGCTGACATGGTCGCCTCGATGAAGCCTGGTTCGGTGATCGTCGATCTTGCTGTGGAGCGCGGCGGCAATGTCGAGGGCGCTGTGCCTGGCAAGGTCGTGACGACGGCCAACGGCGTCAAGATCGTCGGCCATCTCAACGTGCCGGGCCGCGTCGCGGCCTCCGCTTCGCTGCTCTACGCCAGGAACCTTTTTGCTTTCCTCGAGACCCTGGTCGACAAGGCGACGAAGACGCTTGCCATCAACCGCGATGACGACCTGGTCAAGGCGACCATGCTGACCGACGGCGGCAAGATCGTCCATCCGGCCTTCGCCAAGGCCGACCAGCAGCCGCCAAAGGGCCAATATATCGAGCCCCCCGCGATACCGGCCAGCACAATGGTCGCCGATGCTTCGGCGCCCAAGAAAGCCGCGCCTAGGAAAGCCGCGCCCAAGCAAGCCGCCGCATCCAAGCCCTCGCTGCCAAAGTCGCCCTCGCCAAAGTCGCCCTCGCCCAAGCCGAAAGGGACCGCGTGATGGATCAGACCTTGCAGAAAGCCCTCGACCAGCTCGACCAGGCAAGTGCCGCCGTCCGGCTGGCGGTGCAGAACCTGGCAAATGCTCCCGGAGGCGCCGAGGCGGCCGGCGACGCCGCGCAGGCGCTGTCGGGCGGCGCCATCGATCCCTTCGTCTTCCGCCTGGCCATCTTCGTGCTGGCGATCTTCGTCGGCTATTACGTCGTCTGGTCGGTGACGCCTGCGCTGCACACGCCGCTGATGGCCGTCACCAACGCCATCTCCTCGGTCATCGTCGTCGGCGCGCTGCTTGCCGTCGGCATCGCCGCCTCCGGCGTCGCCGCGGGCTTCGGCTTCGTCGCGCTGATGCTGGTGTCGGTCAACATCTTCGGCGGCTTCCTCGTCACCCAGCGCATGCTGGCAATGTACAAGAAGAAGGACAAGTGACGTGACCGTCAATCTCGCCTCCTTCCTCTATCTGGTCTCCGGCATCCTGTTCATCCTGGCGCTGCGCGGCCTGTCGCACCCGACCACCAGCCGGCAGGGCAATCTCTACGGCATGATCGGCATGGGCATCGCCATCGCCACCACGCTGGCGCTGGCCACGCCATCGGCCGGACGCTTCGGCCTGATCGTGCTCGGCCTTGCCATCGGCGGCGGCGTCGGCGCCGTCACGGCCAGGCGCATCGCCATGACCTCGATGCCGCAACTGGTCGCCGCCTTCCACTCGCTCGTCGGCCTTGCCGCCGTGATGGTGGCGGCGGCCGCCATCTATGCGCCGGAAAGCTTCGGCATCGGCACGGCGGGCGACATCCACGCCCAGGCGCTGGTCGAAATGAGCCTGGGTGTGGCCATCGGCGCCATCACCTTCACCGGCTCGGTCATCGCCTTCCTCAAGCTTGACGGGCGCATGTCCGGCAAGCCGATAATGATCGGCGGCCGCCATTTCATCAACATCGCGCTTGGCATCGCCTTGGTCGTGCTGATCGTGCTTTTGGTCACCACCGAATCGAAGCTCGTCTTCTGGCTCATCGTTGCCGCATCGCTGGTGCTGGGCGTGCTGCTCATCATCCCCATCGGCGGCGCCGACATGCCGGTCGTGGTGTCGATGCTGAATTCCTATTCCGGCTGGGCGGCCGCGGCTCTGGGCTTCACGCTCGGCAATCTGGCGCTGATCATCACCGGCGCCCTGGTCGGCTCGTCGGGTGCCATCCTGTCCTACATCATGTGCAAGGGCATGAACCGCTCCTTCATCTCCGTCATCCTCGGCGGCTTCGGTGGTGAGACCGCAGCCGCGGGCGCTGATGATGGGATCGAGCGCACGGTCAAGCAGGGCTCGGCCGACGATGCCGCCTATCTGATGATGAACGCACAGAAGGTCATCATCGTGCCGGGCTACGGCATGGCGGTCGCGCAGGCGCAGCATGCGCTGCGCGAGATGGCCGACAAGCTCAAGGCCAATGGCGTCGACGTCAAATACGCCATCCACCCCGTGGCCGGCCGCATGCCGGGCCACATGAACGTGCTCTTGGCCGAAGCCAACGTGCCTTACGACGAAGTGTTCGAGCTCGAGGACATCAATTCCGAATTCGCGCAGGCCGACGTCGCCTATGTCATCGGCGCCAACGACGTCACCAACCCGTCCGCGCGGGATGACAAGTCCTCACCTATTTACGGTATGCCGATCCTCGACGTCGACAAGGCGCGCACCTGCCTGTTCGTCAAACGCTCGCTCGGCTCCGGCTATGCCGGCATCGACAACACGCTGTTCTACAAGGACGGCACCATGATGCTGCTCGGCGACGCCAAGAAGATGACCGAGGAAATCGTCAAGGCCATGGATCACTGACCCGGTCACATCGTCCGCATGAAGAAGCCCGGCTCGCCGGGCTTCTTCATGCGGATTTCAGACGATGTTCAACGGCTGGTCAGGAACACAGCCTCCTCGTCGTCGCGCTGCCTGCCGCCGAGGGCGGCCGCGGCGCTGGCGATGAAGGCGCCGATGACCAGCGACAGGGCGCCGAGGAGCGCAAATGTGGCGCTCGCCTTCCTGGCGGTATCGGCCGCCTGCTGGGCCTTGGCCTTGGCGTCCTGCGCCTTTGCCAGCAGCGTATCGACACGCGTCTTGGCGTCTGCTTCCGACAGGCCGGTGCGTGCCGCGACCAGCTGCGACAGGTATGTCTTGTCCTCGGGCGAAACCTCGCCAGCCGCAGCGCTGGCGACCAGGATGCGCGATGCCTGCGCCGCCGCCGCCGCGTCGTTTTGCGGATTGGCTGCCGCCAGTCTCGCCGCGTCCGCCGGCCTGAACAACGAGTCCACCAGATAGGATGTGGCATTGTCCGTCGATGCCCCGCCTGCATTGGCCGATGCACCGGCCGAAGCGCCCTGGGCGGCGCCGGCGGCCACGCTGGATACAGCCTGGACGCCGGAACCCACAGCCGCCGACAGCGCCGAGCCGAGTACGCCGACGACCAGCAGCGTCGCCAGCGCCCATGCCAGGAAGCCATGAGCCGTATCCCGGAAATAAACCTCGTCGGTATGCACGCCCACCCATTTGGTGCGCAGCCGGCCGGCAAGATAGCCACCGAGGCCGGATGACAGCCATTGCACGACGATCAGCCAGACCGCGGTCGAAACCGCGAAGCTGGTGATAGAGGCGCTTGAGCCCGACCATGGCGAGACCATGCTCAACCCCAGGCCGGAGCCGAGCAGCATCAGGATGAAGGTCAATGTCGAGGCGGCGAAGGCACCGGCGATGATCGGACCCCAGCTGATAGCGGTGGCGGACGATTCCACCGCGCCGGGATCATCCGTGATCGACAGGGTGGACTGCATGACAGCCCCCTATCGCGCGAAAAGCATGATGAGAAGGATGATCGGGATTGGAACCCCGAGTAACCAGAGCAAGATGCCGCGTCCCATGGGAGCCTCCTTCGCCAGGAATTGTGATCGATACTGTCACAATGCTGGAAAGAAGCTTCCGTTCCGGCGGTTCGAATGAATCTCGCAACGGAAACACTGGCGCGACCGACGCGCGCCAATGGTCCCGGGATGACTCCGGATTAAATGTCCAGATTGGCCACCGACAGCGCGTTGTCCTGGATGAACTCGCGCCGCGGCTCGACCTCGTCGCCCATCAGCCGCGAGAACAGGCTGTCGGCGTCGGTGGCGTCGTTTACCTTGACCTGCAGCAGCGAACGCACGTTCGGATCGAGCGTGGTTTCCCAAAGCTGCTCGGCGTTCATCTCGCCCAGGCCCTTGTAGCGCTGCATGGTCAGGCCCTTGCGGCCGGTCGCGAACACCGCGTTGAGCAGTGCCAACGGTCCCGAGATGGGTTCCGAGACATCCTTGCGGCGCAGCACGGGCGGCGCTCCATAGACGTCGCTGAGCCGCTGCGCGTAGCGGTCGAGCTGTCGCGCATCGGCTGAATTGATCAACGCCATATCGAGATGGGCGTATTCCTTGACGCTGCGCACCGTGCGTTCGAACACATAACCGCCGATACCCTCATTCGAAGTCGACATCCGGCCGGTCCAGCCGCGCTCGGTGTCCTCGGCAATGATGTCGAGACGTTGCGCGATCCGCTCCGCCATCGCATTGGCGCGGCCAAGATCGGCGACGACGTCGGCATTGAGCCCGCCGGCGATCGCCGCCTGCTCCACGACGCCTCTGTTGTAGCGCGTGTGCAGGCCGTTGATCAGCTGGCGCACCGCGAGCGCATCGTCGATCGCCGCCCGCAGGTCCTGTCCGGCGCGAACCTCGCCGGAGCCGAGCGTGAGCGAGGCTTCTTCCAGTCCCGAGCCGATCAGGAATTCCTCGAACGCGCTTTCGTTCTTGATGTATTGCGAGCTCTTGCCGCGCGTCACCTTATAAAGCGGCGGCTGGGCGATATAGAGATGGCCGCGTTCGATCAATTCCGGCATTTGCCGGAAGAAGAAGGTGAGCAGCAACGTCCTGATATGCGCGCCGTCGACATCGGCGTCGGTCATCAGGATGATCTTGTGGTAGCGCAGCTTGTCGGCGTTGAATTCGTCCTTGCCGATCGACGTGCCGAGCGCGGTGATCAGCGTGCCGATCATGTCGGAACTGAGCATGCGGTCGAAGCGGGCGCGCTCGACATTGAGGATCTTGCCGCGCAGCGGCAGGATGGCCTGGTTCTGGCGCGAGCGGCCGCCCTTGGCGGAGCCGCCGGCCGAGTCGCCCTCGACGATGAAGATCTCGGACTTCGCCGGATCGCGTTCCTGACAGTCGGCAAGCTTGCCGGGCAGCGAGGTGACGCCCAGCGAGGTCTTGCGGGTGATGTCGCGCGCCTTGCGCGCGGCCTCGCGCGCCGCCGCGGCCTGGATCACCTTCTCGACCACGACCTTGCCTTCGCTCGGATGTTCTTCGAGCCAGGTGCCGAGCGCCTCGTTGACCAGCCCTTCGACCACGGGCCGGACTTCCGAGGAGACCAGCTTGTCCTTGGTCTGCGAGGAGAATTTCGGGTCGGGAACCTTGACCGACAGCACTGCCGTCAGCCCCTCGCGGCAATCGTCGCCGATCAGCGAGACCTTTTCCTTCTTGGTCAGGCCCGAGGAATCGCCATATCCGGTGATCTGACGCGTCAGGGCGCCGCGAAAACCGGCGAGATGGGTGCCGCCGTCGCGCTGCGGGATGTTGTTGGTGAAGGCCAGCACATTCTCGTGGTAGCTGTCGTTCCACCACATGGCCACTTCGACGGTGATGCCGTCGCGCTCGGCCCTGATGGCGATTGGTTTGTCGATCAGCGGTTTCTTGACCCGGTCGAGATATTTGACGAATTCCTCCAGGCCGCCATCATAGTGCAGCTCATGCCGCACGACGTCGGCGTGGCGGGCGTCGGTCAGCACGATGCGCACGCCCGAATTCAGGAACGCAAGCTCGCGCAGCCTATGCTCCAGCGTGCCGAAATCGAATTCGACCATCGTGAAGGTCTCGGACGACGGAAAGAAGGTGATCTCGCTGCCGCTGCGGCCTTCATAGGTGCCGGGCTGCTTGTCCTGTTCGTAGCTGCCGGTGACGCTCAGCGGCGCGTCGGCATTGCCGTGTGTGAAGCTCATCTCGAAGATCTTGCCATTGCGGCGGATCTTGAGCCTCAGCCAGGCCGACAGGGCGTTGACCACAGAGACGCCGACGCCGTGCAGGCCGCCGGACACTTTGTAGGAGTTCTGGTCGAACTTGCCGCCGGCATGCAGCTGCGTCATGATCACTTCGGCTGCCGAAATGCCTTCGCTGGGATGGATATCGGTGGGAATGCCGCGCCCATTGTCGATGACGGTGACCGAACCGTCGGGATTGAGCGTCACCGTGACGAGATCGGCATGACCGGCCAGTGCCTCGTCGATGGCGTTGTCGACGACCTCATAGACCATGTGATGCAGGCCCGAACCGTCATCGGTGTCGCCGATATACATGCCGGGCCGTTTGCGGACGGCATCCAAGCCCTTCAAAACCTTGATGGAATCTGCGCCGTATTCGGCTTCGGCGCCGTTGGCGTTCTCAGTCTGGTCGCTCATGAAAACCTGTTGTCTAGAGGCGGCTGGTGGAGCGCGAAAAATCGCCCCCGAATCGCGCTTTCAATATGGCCTAGATATAGGCGTTAAAGGTGGTTTTTCCAAGGTTTGCAGGCATTTCCGGGCGGAAAAGCGCACCGTTGGCCAGCTATTGGCGAGAGGCTTTGTCCTTAGCCAGCCGGTCGCGCAGGAATTTTGATCGTGAACTTCTATCTTGGCGCCGGCTGCCCCTTCTGCCCGCTCGGCATTGGCAGGGTCGCCAGCCGCCAGAGCTTGCGCAAGTGCCTTCCGCCGCCGCGATGAGCGCGATCAAAAAGCACCGGCAGCAAAGCGCATGGCAAACGCAGGCCGAACCGCCCACGGTTCGGTCGTTTGCCGACATTCCGGCTGTTTACGGCGCGTGCGAGCCGGCTTGCATCAGCCGGCGCGCATCGGCTTCAGCGCCTCGCTCCAGCGCAGCAGTTCCTCCAGCATGGTTCTTGCCCCGCCCTGCACCTGCTCGCTGGCTTCGAAGGAGCCATCGGTTCCCAGCAGCTTCTGATACAGCGGCAGCGCGATGCCTTCCGGAACCGGCATGACGCCGACGGAGGTCAGCAGCGGCTTGAGCGCCTGTGCCGCGCGCAGGCCACCGGAAACGCCGCCATAGCTGAAGATGGCGGCGGGCTTGTATTTCCATTCGCGCGAGAGATAGTCGATCGCGTTCACGATGGCCGGTGCGACGAAGTAATTATATTCCGGTGCCACGAAGACGAAAGCGTCGGCGGCATCGACGGCCTTCGACCAGGCCTTGGTATGATCGTTCAGGGAGTTGCCGAGCCTGGGATGGTGCGGCTCGTCCAGCACCGGCAGATCGAAGGCGGCGATGTCGGTCAGCACCGGTTCGAACTTGCCGTGCTCGCGCGCGAACCGCTCCAGCCAGTGAGCGAAAACCGGCCCGGCCCGGCCCGGCCGGGTGCTGCCGATGATGATGTTCAACTGGTGCTTCAAGGCGGGCTCCTTCGATTGACGGTATCTGTTGGTGACCGTGACCTACGGCAGAGCGCCGTCATGGACAAGACCGCGCCGTTTGGCGAGCGGTCACAATCGGATGATGGGAGCATCGCTCCGTCCCGTCGGGGCACGGGCTTTTATCGTCAGGCCACATGGACGCGCCGTGCGTCAGTCACTACATCGAACGGAGGCAAGGACTAGCGCGACGCGCTTGCCAGCGGAGCAGCCATGGACACTCAGCCCGCCCCCTTCGTTCCGCCGGCGCCGAGGCCGCGCACATCGCCGCCCTCGACGCTGGAGATGATGCGCATCGTCTACCGCAACCCGCTCGAGCTGTGGGGAGAGCCGACCTACAACGAGCCCTGGATCTCGGTGAACGGCGTCGGTGGACCGCTGGTCATCGCCAATGACCCGGGGCTCATTCGCCATGTCCTGGTCGACAATGCCAGGAACTACAAGATGGCGACGGTGCGCCAGCTCATCCTGCGGCCGATCCTGCGCGACGGCTTGCTGACGGCCGAAGGCGAGGTCTGGAAGCGTTCGCGCAAGGCGATGGCGCCGGTGTTCACGCCGCGTCACATCTTTGGTTTCGCGGGACCGATGCTCAAGCGCACGCTTGAATTCGCCTCCCGCTACGAGGATGGCGGCATCTCCGACATTGCCCACGACATGACGCTGCTGACCTACGACATCCTGGCCGAGACGCTGTTCTCCGGGGAAATCGCGGGGGAGCCGGGCAGTTTCGCCAAGGAGATCGACCGGCTGTTCGAGACCATGGGCCGCGTCGATCCGCTAGACCTGCTGCGCGCGCCCGAATGGCTGCCGCGGCTTACCCGCATCCGCGGCCGCAAGACCATGGCCTATTTCCGCAAGATCGTCAGCAATACGGTCAAGATACGCGAACAGAGACTCAGGCGCGATGCCGATGCCGTGCCGCAGGATTTCCTGACCCTCCTGCTCAAGGCCGAGGGGCCGGACGGGCTGACACGCTCGGAAGTCGAGGACAACATCATCACCTTCATCGGTGCCGGCCATGAGACCACGGCGCGAGCCTTGGGCTGGACGCTCTATTGCCTGGCCGAGGCGCCATGGGAGCGGGAAAAGATCGAGCGCGAGATCGATGCCGTGCTGGCGCGCGAGCCCGATCCGACCAGATGGCTGGACGCCATGCCGCTCACCCGCGCCGCCTTCGACGAGGCGCTCAGGCTCTATCCGCCGGCGCCGTCGATCAACCGCGAGCCGATCGAGCCGGAGAACTGGAGGGATCTCCACATCCCGGGGCGCGCGGCCGTGCTGGTCATGCCTTGGGTCGTCCACCGTCACAGGAAGCTGTGGGACAGGCCGGACGCGTTCATGCCGGAGCGGTTCCATCCGGGCAACCGCGAAAAGATCGACCGCTTTCAGTATCTGCCGTTCGGCGCCGGGCCGCGCGTCTGCATCGGCGCCAGCTTCGCCATGCAGGAAGCGATCATCGCGCTCGCCGTCCTGCTGTCGCGTTTCCGCTTCGATTCCATCGCGCAAACCAGGCCGTGGCCAGTCCAGAAGCTGACCACCCAGCCGCAAGGCGGGCTGCCCATGCGGATCACTTCGCGCCTGTAATCGCCCGCCGTCGGCCTATGTTCAGACCGCCGGTTTTGCGCTGGAACTGGCCGGCCGCGCGAAAACGCCAGAGATAGCTTGGCAGGATCGTCCCGAGCGCATGCGGCTGGATGCCGAGGCCGGCGAGCGTGCGGTTGGCTTTGGCGGCCTCCTCCGACACGACATTATGCTCGCGCAATTGCAGCACCTGGTCCTTGGTCAGCAGCGGGTTGGGCAAGAGGCCCAGGATCGACGCCTGCAGGTTCGCCACCCACCACGGCACCGGAACCAGTAGGCGCTTGCGCTCGATCACCGCGAGCATTTCCTGCATGCTTTCCTTGAAAGTAAGCACCTGCGGGCCGCCAAGCTCGTAGATCTGACCGCCCTTGACCTTGCCATCGACCGAGCGCGCCACCGCTTCGGCGACGTCGCCGACATAGACCAGCTGGAACTTGGTGTGGCCGCCGCCGATCAGCGGCAGTGCCGGCGAATAACGCGCCATGTTGGCGAAGCGGTTGAAGAAACTATCTTCCGGTCCGAAATTGATCGACGGCCGCAGGATCACGGCGTCCTTGATCGTCTCCAGAACGGCCTTTTCACCAAGCGCCTTGGTGCGTGCATAGTTGGATGCGGCTTCCAGGTCGGCGCCCAGGGCCGAAATATGGGTCAGGCCGGCGCCCGCTGCGCGTGCCGCTTCGGCCACGGCGCGAGCGCCGAATTCGTGCACGGCCGTGAATTTCTGCCGCCCGCTCTCATGCAGCACGGCAACCAGGTTGACGACATGATCGGCGCCCTGCACGGCGCGATCGACCGACCAGCGCACGCGCACATTGGCCTGCACGGGCTGGATCTGGCCGACATTGCCGAGCGGCTGCAAATGGCCGGCGAGATCGGGCCGGCGGCAGGCGACCCTGATGCGATAGCCGCGCTTGGCCAAGGCCCGCACCACGTGGCGGCCGACAAAGCCCGACCCGCCGAAAATGACGACGAGCTTGGGGGTCTGCAGGATTTCGGTCATGGCTGGCTCCGGCGCTCGAAAGCTTGGCTGAAGCCGTTTCATAATCCGTTTCGCGTCAAACGCAAAGGGTGACGCGTCGTCGCTGTGAAGCGGCTTTCCCAGGAAAAACAGCTTGGGAATTGCATCAGGACAAATGCGCTTCAGAACGCCTTGCCTGACGCAGAAAACCCCGCCGAGGCGGGGTTTTCCGGATGACATCCATGCGAAGCCAGGGGCCGACGGAGCGGCCTGACCTGAGACGGTATCAGGAGGGCGTGAAGCAAGTACGCCCACCCCAGCCCTGGACATCCGACATGGTGCCACCGACCTTCTTGCAGGCCGCGATGAAATCGGCGCTGCAACTGGCGAATTTCGCGTGACCGTTCTTGCAATAGTGGTCCTCGGTAGCGCCGCCGCCCGGCGCGGCAATGACGCCTGGACTGGACGGCTTGACCGGCGCGGCCTTCAGGTTGGCCGCTTGGGTCGCGCCCATGAACGAGCCGAGGAGAAGGACTGCGGTCAGAATGGTTGTCTTGGTGCTGGTCATGGTGGTATCCTTTCATTGAGGTTGGGCTTTCCGGGACGCGAAGGGCATGCCTTGGCGTGGAGCAGGTTTCGATGTGACTTGCTGTTCCCCCGGTCTGAATCGGGCAAGCTCATCCTGCCCTGGACAGGCATTGGTCGCCCCGACGCTCGAAAAGGTTCAGACCGCGCGCGAAAAAAACACGCATGGCCATGCCGCGGGCAGGCGCCGGCAGCTGATGAGCTGAAAAGAAGAATTTATTTCAGGCCGAATAGCGCTCGGCGAATTCGGAAATGCGCTGCACCACGGCCTTGGAGACCTTGATGCCCCGTGCCGCGGCCTTCTCCGCCGCCTCGGCCCGGGAGCGGCCCGGTATGTGCACGCCGTAGCGCCGGCGCAGCCGGTCGAGCTGATCCTTCATCCGCTGCTCGAAATCCGGATCGAGCAGCTTGGGCTCGACGGCCAGCACGAACAGGCCGGTGCCGGGATTGTCCGGGCCGCCGGTGAACCAGGGCGCATCGAGCGACCAGTTTGCCCCCGACAGACCCGCCGCCAGCACCTCGACCATCAGCGCGATGTTGGCGCCGCGCTGGCCACCGAAGGCGAGCATGGCCCCCTTCATGGCTGCGGCCGGATCTGTAGTGGGATTGCCGCTGGCATCGAGCGCCCAGCCTTCGGGGATCTTCTTGCCGTCCTCGGCCGCCTTGCGGATATTGACGAAGGCGGTGGCGCTCGACGACTGGTCGATGACCAGCGGCGGACCGTCGGCGGCGGGTGCGGCGAAGGACATCGGGTTGGTGCAATAGACCGGCTTGACCGAGCCCGAACCGGCAAGCACGGCGGGACCGTTGGTGGCAGCGAAGGAGACCAGCCCCTGCGCTGCCAGCCTTCCGGTAAAGTAGCCGAGGGCGCCGCATGTATAGGCATTCTTCTGCGAAAAGATGGCGACGCCGAACAGTCTTGCCGCCTTGGCGAGATCGTCGAGCGTGCGGTCGAAGCCGGTATGCGCCAGCCCGCCTTGCGCATCGGAAAGATAGACTGCGAGCGCCGGCCGGGTGATCACCGGCTCGGCATTGCCGTCGATGCGGCCGGCCTCCAGCGCTTCGAGATAGTCGATGAAATGCGACAATCCGACGGTCGAGAGTCCTTCTGCCTCGGCCGATATGATCGAGGCGGTGAGCGATTGCGCCGCTTCCTCGTTGGCGCCCGCACCCAGCGCCGCCATGCGGCACAGCCCGGTTGCCTGTTCGAGACTGAGTTGCATGGCGACTGCCTTTAGTGAGTGGTGAGTAGTGAGTAGTCAGCAATGGGTGGTGGCGGCTAGCCACTTCCTACTCACCAATCCCTACTCACTAGGTCCCTAGCCGATCTTGTTCGGAATCCGCGCCTCGATCCTGCCGAAGGCGAAGACCAGAATGCCGGTGATCGCCATATAGATCAAGGCAAGCAGCAGCAAGGGCTCATAGGTGAGGTAAGTGTCCTGTCTGACCTTCGACGAAACGGCGAAGATGTCGATGACGCTGATGGTAGCCACCAGCGGCGTCGATTTCAGCTGCAGCACGGTTTCCCCCGTCAGCGTCGGCAGCGCCCGGTAGAAGGCCTGCGGCAGCCAGATACGCCGGAAGATCTTCCAGCGGCTCATGCCGAACGCACGTGCGGCTTCGAGCTGCCCCTTCGGCACGCCGGCAAAGGCGCCGCGCATCACTTCGCCCTCGTAACCCGCGAACGAGAGCGTCAGCGCCAGGACGGCGTAAGGCCATGCCTGCCTGAGATAGGGCCACATCCAGGATTCGCGGATCCACGGATATTGCGGAAACAACGAACCCAGCCCGTAATAGAGCAGCCACAGCTGCAACAGCAGCGGCGTTCCCCTGATGACGGTGCAGAAGACCTTCGCCGGCGCCGCGAACCAGATCGGGCCGCCAGCCTGTGCCAATCCGACCGGCACGGCGATCAGGAAGCCCAACAGACAGGTGACGGCCAGGATCCACAACGCGCGCCAGATGCCGAGCAGGGCCAGGCCGTAATATTGCGGCAGCCAGTCCCAGCGCATGAAGAACGCCGCGGACAGCACCAGCCCGAGCGCAATCAGGATCAGGACGATGCGATGCGGTTGCAGCCAGAGCGAGGCGCGAGCCGCGCTGTTGATGATGGCCGCTTCCCTCGCCATCAGTGTGCTTCCTTGATCGAAGGCATGCCGCGCCGCGCCCATTTCTCGACGCGACCAAGAATGAGGTTCGAAAACAGCGTCACGGCCAGATAGAGCATGCCGGCCGCGAGATAGAATATCAGATAGGCCTTGGTGACGCCCGCCGCCTGCCGCGTCGCCAACGTCAATTCGAAGAAGCCGACCACGGCCAGCAGCGCCGTATCCTTGGTGGCGATCAGCCACAGATTGGCGAGACCTGGAATGGCGAAGGGCAGCATTGCCGGCAACGTGATGCGCCGCAAGAGAAGGCCGGGAGACATGCCGTAAGCGCGGGCAGCTTCGATCTGGCCTTGCGGGACGGCAAGAATGGCGCCGCGTATGACCTCGGTCGAGTAGGCACCCTGGACGAAACCGAGCACCGCGATGCCGGCCACCAGCCCGCTGATGTCGACGCGCTGATAGCCCATGGCGGTCAGCATCTGGTTTATCAGGTCGGTACCGGCGTAGTAGAGGAGCAGGATCAGCACCAGTTCCGGTACCGCGCGCACGATGGTCGTGTAGACCGCCAGCAGGTCGCGCACCACGGGGCCGCCATAAAGCTTGCCATAGGCACCGCCGGTTCCGATCAACAGTCCGACGATCGTGGCGCCGACGGCGATCTCAAGCGAATGCAGCAGCCCAAGCATGAGCGTCCCGCCCCAGCCGACGGGCGCGGGCGACAGGAGTTCGATGATGCCGGCCGCAGAGGCCGGAAGAAATGAATCGATCAGCTTCGCCCCCGGATTGCTGGCTCAATCCGCCGGCGCAAGCCGCCGGCGGCAAGGGTGCGTGGGAAAGGTCGGGTTGGAGGACTTGGCGTCAGTGCCTTGTCTTCCAGCCCATGCGATGGTCGTCAGTCCGACTGCGTGGCACCGCCGCGTCAGTCCGGCTGCATGGCATCGCCACGTCAGTTCGACTGCGCGCCGCTGCCACCATATATGTCGAAATCGAAGTATTTCTTCGAGATCTCGTCATACTTGCCATTGGCGCGGATCGCCTTGATGCCGGCGTTGATCTTTTCCTTCAGCTCGGTGTCTTCCTTGCGCACGCCGGCGCCAACGCCCGGTCCGAGCACTTCGTCGTCCGGAGCCACCATGCCCTTCAGGTCGCAGCAGGCTTTGCCCTGGTCGGTCTTGAGGAACTCGCCAAGCGCGATGGAATCGGCCTGGACCGCATCGAGGCGCCCGGCGGCAAGGTCGTTGTTGGCCTCGTCCTGCGTCTGGTACTCCTTGATCTCGGATGCCGTGGCGCCGAAATGCTTCTTGGCGTAGACGGCATGCACGGTCGATACCTGGACGCCCAGGATCTTGCCCTTGAGATCGTCCGGCGCGGAGCCGAATTTCTGGTCCTTCGGTCCGATGATCGCCGTCGGCGTGTTGTAGTACTTATCCGAGAAGTCGATCGTCTTCTTGCGTTCGTCGGTGATCGACATCGAAGAGACGATAAGGTCGATCTTCTTGGTGGTCAGCGCCGGGATGATGCCGTCCCAGGCGACGGGCGTGATGACGCAGTCGAGCTTCTCCTCGGCGCAGACGGCGTCGATGAACTCGATCTCCCAGCCGACCCATTTGCCCGAAGCATCCGGCGAGGTGAACGGCGGATACGGCTCGGCGGCGATGCCGATCTTGACCGGATCGGCCTTGGCTACGCCCATGGCGGCGACGCCGAGCAGCAGCGCTGCGGCGAACGTCTTCAGAACAGTCTTCATTTCACGACTCCCAGTTTGTTGTTGGTTCCCGGTTTTCTTCCGCCCTCGGTTTGCTAGCCGATGTTGCGAATGAATTGCTTGAGCCTTTCGGATCTGGGCGCGCCGAAGATCTGCTCCGGCGGGCCTTCCTCCTCGACCAGTCCATTGTAGAGATAGACGACATGCGTCGCGACCTCGCGCGCGAACTTCATCTCGTGGGTGACCAGCACCATGGTGCGGCCTTCGCGCGCCAGATCGCCGATCACTCTAAGCACCTCGCCGACCAGTTCGGGGTCGAGCGCCGAGGTCGGTTCGTCGAACAGCATGACGCGCGGATTGATCGCCAATGCGCGAGCGATCGCGGCGCGCTGCTGCTGGCCGCCCGACAGGTAGGCCGGATAGACATCCCGCTTTTCGGCGAGGCCGACGCGGACGAGCAGTTTTTCGGCCTGGGCGATCGCCGCGTCGCGCTTGACGCCCAGCACATGCACGGGAACCTCGATGACGTTCTCGATCAGCGTCATGTGGCTCCACAGATTGAAATTCTGGAACACCATGCCGAGCTTGGAGCGGATGCGTTCGATCTGCCTGCGGTCGGCCGGCACGGTATGGCCGTGGCTGTCCGCCTTCAGCTTGATCTCCTCGCCATTGACGCGAATGATGCCGCTGGTCGGATTCTCCAGGCAGTTGATGCAGCGCAACAGCGTCGATTTGCCTGAGCCCGAACCGCCGATGATGGCGATGACCTCGCCGTCGCGCGCCGACAGCGAGACGCCCTTCAGCACGTGCAGCTCACCGAATTTCTTGTGCAGGTTCTCGACGTGGATGGCTTCGGCGGCGCCATTTTGCGCCTCACCGGATGGGGCTGCGGCAACTCCCGCCGTGCTCAACAGGTGACCTCCGTGTAGTCGATGGCAGCTCGTCGAACGTCTACCCGGCTAATCAACATACGCTGTACTGCCCCGCTCCAGACTTCAGCATGGACCCAACTGCGCGAGCCCGTCAATCCCGCTCATTACGGCACTTGCGGCCTTGTTGTGCAAGTGTATAAATAGCCTTTCATGAAATTTTCTCGATTTTTTTCAGCTAAAAAGGGCACCGATGAGCGCTTTCGGATCACAGTCCATGGCGGCGACGCTGCGGCGCGTGCTGATGCGGTCGGCGGCCAACGCCATGCGCGACGCCGACAGATCTGCCTGGCACTATGGCCCGGGGTTCAATCCGGCGAAAGCTGCCTCGCAGCACGCGGCCCTTGCTGAGTTGGTAGCGGCTTCCGGCGCTGAAATCGAATGGATCGAAGACAAGGCCGACGGACTTTCGGATTCGGTGTTCACGCACGACCCATCGCTGATGACCGGTCGCGGCGCGCTGATCCTGTCCATGGGTAAGCCACTACGCGCCAGGGAGCCCTCGCTGCATGAGGAAACCTACACAAGGCTGGGCATTCCGATCCTCGGCCGCGTCGAGGCTCCCGGTCAGGTCGAAGGCGGTGATTGTGTCTGGGTAGACGCCCGCACGCTGGCGATCGGGCGCGGTGTCCGCTCCAACCAGGAAGGCATCCAGCAGGTTTCCAACCTGCTGACGCCGCTGGGCGTTTCCGTCTACGGCTTTGATCTGCCGCTGTGGCAGGGCGAAGAGGCGTGCCTGCATCTGATGTCGGTGATCAGCCCGTTGGCGGACGACCTCGCGCTGGTTTATTCGCCGCTTTTGCCGGCCCCGTTCTATCAAATGCTGAAGGCACGCGGCATCCGGCTGGTCGAAGGCGATGCCGAGGAGTTCGCTGCTTCCAACGGCCTCAGCCTTAACGTACTGCCGACCAGCCCGCTCAATGTCATTGCCGTTGCAGGCTTTCCCAAGACCAAGGCCGCGATGGAGGCCGTCGGCTGCATGGTTGAAGTCTTCGAGGCGGATGCGCTCTGCATCGCCTGCGAAGGTGGGCCGACATGCCTGACGCGGCCGATCCTGCGCCAATGAATGCGCCATCCCGCCGCAAGTTCCGTCGCGAGGGCGAGGAGCGGCGGCGGCAGGATCTGATCGAGGCGACTCTGGACAGCGTGGCCGAACATGGGCTGCAGGGCGCCACCTTGCGCACCATCGCATTGCGGGCCGGCGTTACCGCCGGGCTGATCCGGCACTATTTCCCCGGCAAGGAAGAATTGCTGCAGGAGGCCTATACGGCACTGGTCGGCCGCATGACCGAGCAGGCGAAAGCAGCATTGGTCATGGAAGATGCCTCGCCGCGGCAACGCCTTGCGGCTTTCGTCACCGCCAACCTCAACGCGCCGATCATCGACGCGCGGGTTTTTTCGCTCTGGGCAACCTTCATCGGCCGCGCCGGTGCGGATCCGACCCTGGCCCGTGCCCACCGCGAAGGCTATCTCGGCTTTCGCAACGAGGTGGAGGCGGTTGTGGCCGAAGTGCTCGCCGCCGAACAGTGCAAGCCGGACGCAAGCCAGTTGCGCCACCATGCCATCGCGATCAACGCGATCATCGACGGACTCTGGATCGAAGGCTGCCTGGCCGGCGAGATGTTCTCGCCCGGCGAATTGGCGGCGATTGGGATCAAGGCTGTCGAAGCCGAGCTCGGCCTCGAGCCGGAAAGGGGAGAACACTAATGACCACCATTGGCGAAGCGTTGATTTCACTGCTCGAGGCGCATGGCGTCGACACCGTGTTCGGTATTCCCGGCGTCCACACGGTCGAGCTTTATCGCGGGTTGGCGCGTTCGAGGATCCGCCATGTCACGCCGCGCCACGAGCAGGGCGCGGGCTTCATGGCCGACGGCTATGCGCGCGCCGGCGGCCGGCCGGGCGTCGCCTTCGTCATCACCGGCCCGGGTCTGACCAACACCATCACCGCCATGGCACAGGCGCGCGCCGATTCGGTGCCGATGCTGGTAATCTCGGGCGTCAACGCCACGCCGACGCTTGGCAAGGGCCTGGGCTTCCTGCACGAGCTGCCGGACCAGCGCGGCATGATGGAAAAGGTGGCGCTGTTTTCGCAACGCATCACCGAGGCCGGCGAACTGCCCGGCGCGCTCGCCCGTGCCTTCGCGCTGTTTTCCTCGTCGCGGCCGGGCCCGGTGCATATCGAGATTCCGACCGACGTCATGGTCAAGCCTGCCGATGGGATCGCGGCGGTGCTGAGCAATGCCGCGCCACCGGCTGCCGGGGCGACGGCCATCGCCGCGGCGGCCAGCCTTTGTGCGGCGGCTCGGCACCCGCTCATCCTGGCCGGCGGCGGCGCCAAGCGCGCCGAGGATGCGCTGCGGCGCCTGGCCGAAAGGCTGGGCGCGCCGGTCGTCGAGACGACCAATGCGCGCGGCCTGCTCCACCGCCATCCGCTCTGCGTACCGGCCAGTCCCAGCCTGAAAGCCATCCGCGCGCTGATGGGCGAGGCCGATCTGGTCATTGCCGCCGGCACCGAGTTCGGCCCGACCGATTATGACGGCTATGGCGATGGCGGATTTGTCCTGCCGGCCAATCTGATCCGCATCGACATCGGCGCCGATCAGCTGGCGCGCCGTCCGGCGACGGTGGCCATCCAGGCCGACTGCGCCGAGGCGATCGAAGCCTTGCTTGCCGCGCTCGGCTCGGTCGACGCGGGCAGGCAGGACGGGAAGAACCGCGCCGCGGCGGCGCGAAAGGCGGCTCGCGCCGAACTGACCCCCGTCCATGCGGCGCAGGTCCACGCGGTGGAAGCCATCCGCGACGCCCTGCCGGGCGCGATCATCGTCGGCGACTCCACCCAGCCCGTCTACGCCGCCAACCTCTATTACGATCACGACCGGCCGGGCGGCTGGTTCAACGCCGTCACCGGCTTCGGCGCGCTGGGCTACGGCCCGCCGGCGGCGGTGGGCGCGGCGCTCGCCATGCCAGACGCGCCGATCGTCTGCCTCACCGGCGACGGTGGCTTCCAGTTCACCTTACCCGAGCTTGGCGCGGCGCTTGATGCCGCGGCACCCGTTATCTTCGTCGTCTGGAATAACAGGGGCTATCGCGAGATCGAGACTTCGATGCTCGACGTCGGCGTGGAACCCGTCGGCGTGTCCCCGGCACCGCCGGATTTCTGCAAACTGGCCGAGGCCTATGGCATCGGCGCCGAACGGATCGCCGATACCGGCGCCTTACCACTCGCGCTGAAGCGCGCCCGGGCAACGGGGTTGCCGCGCGTCATCGAAATCACGGTCGAGTGAAGCTTCACGCCGGCGTCGATTTTCCTACTTGCATCGTGGTCATTCGCCGGCTTGGCTTTTGCGCGGCAACAATCGCCGCTGCCCGACACATGCAAAGACGCGACGGCTGCCATGTCGAGATATCAATTGAGTGATCGCACGAAAGGCGCGACGCTTCGCGTCGGCGCGGCGAAACAAGCGACATAATCAAAAAAAGACAGGAGCGGTCCAGGATGACGGAAACACTTCGGGGCAGGCACATCGTTGTGACCGGTGGGACCGGTGCGCTCGGCGGCGCGGTCGTCGGCAAGCTGCTGGGCGAGGGCGCGGTCTGCCATGTGCCGAACGCCCATGCCGCGGCACCTTCGCATTTCCCTTTCACCACCCACGAGAACGTCAGGCTGGCACACAATGTCGACCTGTCGGACTCCGCCAAGGTCGAAGCCTTCTATGCCCAGGTTCCCGCCCTGTGGGGATCGATCCATCTGGCCGGCGGCTTTGCCAAGGCGCCTGTGGAGAAGATCGAATCCGCCTCCTTTGCCGAGATGATGGATACCAATGCCCGCACCGCGTTCCTGTGCAGCCGTGCGGCGGTGCGCTCGATGCTGGCGGCGGGCACCGCCGGCCGCGTCGTCAATGTCACGGCACGCGCCGGGCTCGATCCGCGCCGCGGCTCGGGCATGGTCGCCTATGCCGCCTCCAAAGCAGCGGTCGCGGCGATGACGGTGGCGATGGCGGAAGAGCTGAAGCACCAGGGCATCCTGGTCAATGCGGTGGCCCCCTCGACGCTCGACACGCCGGCCAACCGTGCCGACATGCCGGATGCCGATTTCAGCAAATGGGTCAGCCTTGAAGCGGCGGCCGAGGCCATCGCCTACCTTGCCTCGCCCGCCAACCAGGCGATGAGCGGCACGCTGGTGCCGCTCTACGGTCGCGCATAAGGCGCATAGTTGATTCCGACGATCCTCGGGCTGCGTCCGAGTTTCCGACAAAGAAAAACCCCGCCGGATCGCTCCGGCGGGGTTTTGTTTCGGGCCTGTGCGAAAGGGCGATTAGCTGCCCTGCTTCTTCAGCGCGGCGCCCAGGATGTCGCCCAGCGAGGCGCCGGAGTCGGTCGAGCCGTACTGGGCGACCGCTTCCTTCTCCTCGGCGATTTCCAGCGCCTTGATCGAGACCTGCAGCTTGCGGGTCTTCTTGTCGAAGGCGATGACGCGGGCGTCGACCTTCTGGCCGACGGTGAAGCGCTCGGGGCGCTGCTCGTCGCGGTCACGGGAAAGGTCGGAGCGCTTGATGAAGGTCTCGATGCCGCTTTCCACCAGCCGCACTTCCAGACCGCCATCCTTGACGCCGATGACCTCACAGGTGACGACGGCGTTCTTGCGCAGCTCGCCTGAAGTCGCCGCTTCGCCAACCGTGTCGCGGGCCAGCTGCTTGATGCCGAGCGAGATGCGCTCCTTCTCGATGTCGACGTCGAGCACCTGCGCCTTGACCATGTCGCCGCGATTGTACTCCTCGATCACCTGCTCGCCCGGACGGGTCCAGTCGAGGTCGGAAAGGTGCACCATGCCGTCCACGTCGCCTTCCAGGCCGATGAACAGGCCGAACTCGGTCTTGTTCTTGACCTCGCCCTCGACCTGGCTGCCGACCGGATGGCTGCGAGCGAAAGCCTCCCACGGGTTCTCCAGCGTCTGCTTGAGACCGAGCGAGATGCGGCGCTTGGCCGGATCGACTTCGAGCACCACGACATCGACTTCCTGCGTCGTCGACAGGATCTTGCCGGGATGCACGTTCTTCTTGGTCCACGACATTTCCGAAACGTGGATAAGGCCTTCGATGCCCGGCTCCAGCTCGACGAACGCGCCGTAGTCGGTGATGTTGGTGACGGTGCCTTTGATCTTCTTGCCGATCGGGAACTTGGTGCCGATCTCCGACCACGGATCGCTCTCGAGCTGCTTCATGCCGAGCGAGATACGGTGCGTTTCCTGGTTGATGCGGATGATCTGCACCTTGACCGTCTGGCCGATGTTGAGGATCTCGGTCGGATGGTTGACGCGGCGCCATGCCATGTCGGTGACATGCAGCAGGCCGTCGATGCCGCCGAGGTCGACGAACGCACCGTAATCGGTGATGTTCTTGACCACGCCTTCGACCACCTGGCCTTCTTCGAGGTTCTGCACGATTTCCGAACGCTGTTCGGCGCGGCTCTCCTCGAGCACGGTGCGGCGCGACACCACGATGTTGCCGCGGCGGCGATCCATCTTGAGGATCTCGAAAGGCTGCGGGTTGTGCATCAGCGGCGACACGTCGCGGATCGGGCGGATGTCGACCTGGCTGCGCGGCAGGAACGCCACGGCGCCGTCGAGGTCGACGGTGAAGCCGCCCTTGACCTGGTTGAAGATGACGCCTTCGACGCGCTCACCCTTGGTGAACTTCTCTTCGAGACGCACCCAGCTCTCTTCGCGGCGAGCCTTCTCGCGCGACAGCATGGCTTCGCCAAGCGCGTTCTCGATGCGCTCGACATAGACTTCGACCGTGTCGCCGACCTTGAGGGTGGATTCCTTGCCCTTGGCGCCGAATTCCTTCAGCGGCACGCGGCCTTCGACCTTGAGGCCGACGTCGATGATGGCCATGTCCTTTTCGATCGCGGTGATCGTGCCCCGGACAACCTGGCCCTCGCCGGAATGGCCGGCGGTGAATGATTCTTCGAGCATGCTCGCGAAATCGTCGCGAGAGGGATTTGCTACAGACATTGTTTCTCCTGGAATACCCCGCATCTTTAGCGGGGCGTGCGCCGTGGGTTAGCGTTGCGTTGGCCTGCCGGCGTTCCGGGCAAAGAGCCCTTGGCCGCTTAAGGCGGCAAGTCCGGCGCATGAAGAATGCTGGCAGGCTGGTTCGTGCCCGATATGGGTATTTCCTTTGCCTCCAGCAACGGAAACTCGAGGGAAAACCCGGATCAGGCCTTGTTTCCCTTGGACAGCACGTCGTCGATGACAGTTCTGGCCGCGAGAAACGCGGCTTCTATAGCCATTTCGCTGGTATCAAGCAAGTGCGCGTCGGGGGCAGGCTTCAAGGGCGAGTCGGCGCGGCCCATGTCACGCTCGTCGCGGCGCCGGATATCGGCGAGGATTTCGGTGAAATCAGCCGTGCCGCCGATGCTCTCGATCTCCGCCAGCCGGCGCCTTGCCCGCACCTCGGCGCTCGCGGTCACATAGAGTTTGATGTCGGCATCGGGGCACACCACGGTGCCGATGTCGCGACCGTCGAGCACGGCACCCGGAGGGGATTTGGCAAACTCGCGCTGTTTCTCCACCAGGATGCGCCGCACCGTTGGAAACACCGCGACCTTCGAGGCCGCTTCGCCAACCGCATGCGCCGACAAGACGGCCCGGTCGAGCTTCGCCAGGTCGACTTGGCGCGCGGCCGTCTCGGCCGCCGAGACATTGTCGAGCGGCAAGCCAAGCCGCAGCAAGGCATGGGCGACGGCACGGTAGGTGAGGCCGGTGTCGAGCAGGTTCAGTCGGTAGTGATCGGCCAGACGCCGGGCGAGGGTGCCCTTGCCGGCTCCGGCCGGACCGTCGATGGCGATGGTGAAGACGTGTGTCATTGGCAGGCCAGCATACCTGAAACCGAACAGCGTAGCGGTCCGGAGAGAGCTTGCGATCCGTCGCGCCCCCCTCTGTCCTGCCGGACATCTCCCCCACAAGGGGGGAGATTGGCAGTTCCGACGCCTCGCTCACTTCTGCAACGCGGGCGATTTGCGAAGGCCGCTGTGACGGCTGATCTCCCCCCTCGTGGGGGAGATGTCCGGCAGGACAGAGGGGGGCGCTGTCCTGCCGGCATTTCAGTTTGGCCCCAACCCATCAACTCTCACCCGATCTCCGCCCCAAGCCCCGTCATCAGGCTCATGAACTCCGGGAAACTTGTCGCGATCATGTTGGCGTCGTCGATGGTCACCGGCTTCTCGGTCGCCAGCCCCATGATCAGGAAGCTCATGGCGATGCGGTGGTCGAGATGCGTCTGCACGGTCGTGTCCGGGCCATTGGGGTGGCCGCCGAGCCCCTTGCCGCCGGGCTTTCCGCGCACCGCGAGCGATGCCTCACCCTCTGTGCAGTCGACGCCGTTGAGCTTGAGCCCATTGGCTACCGCCGACAGCCGGTCGGATTCCTTTACCCTGAGTTCCTCCAGCCCCTGCATCAGCGTCTCGCCCTCGGCGAAGCTGGCGGCAACCGCCAGCACCGGATATTCGTCGATCATCGACGGCGCCCGTTCGGCCGGCACGGTGACGCCCTTGAGTTCGGAGTAACGCACGCGCAGGTCCGCGACATCCTCACCGCCGGCGTTACGCGGGTTCAAGATCTCGATCTGCCCGCCCATCTCCTGCAAAGTCAAAAGCAACCCGGTGCGGGTCGGGTTCATCAGCACGTTTTCGATCACGATCTCGGAACCCGGCACGATCAGCGCGGCCACCAGCGGGAAGCCGGCCGAGGATGGGTCGCCCGGCACGGCGATCGTCTGGCCGGTGAGCTTGCCCTGGCCCTCGATGAAGATATGGCGCACGCCGCGCTCGTCGGTCTCGACCGACAAATTGGCGCCAAAGCCTTTCAGCATCTTTTCGGTGTGGTCGCGCGTCATGACAGGCTCGATGACGGTGGTGATGCCGGGCGTGTTGAGGCCGGCGAGAAGCACCGCCGATTTCACCTGCGCGGAGGCCATCGGCACGCGATAGGTGATCGGGGCGGCATGCTTTGGCCCATGCAGCGTGATCGGCATGCGGTCGCCGGGCGTTGCCTTCAGCACCTGCACGCCCATCTGGCGCAGCGGCTCCAGCACGCGGCCCATCGGCCGGCCTGACAAGGAAGCATCGCCGATGAAGGTCGTTTCCATGTCATAGGTGCCGACCAGCCCCATGGTCAGCCGCGAGCCGGTACCGGCATTGCCGAAGTCGAGCGGCCCTTCCGGCTGCAGCAGCGCGCCGTTGCCGGTGCCGCGGATCACCCATTCGTCGCCGCGCTTCTCGATATGCGCGCCCATCGCCTTCATGGCGGCGCCGGTGCGCATGACGTCCTCGCCTTCGAGCAGGCCGGTGATGCGGGTCTCGCCGGAGGCGAGCCCGCCGAACATGAAGGAGCGGTGCGAGATCGACTTGTCGCCCGGCACGCGCGCCGTACCGGAAAGCGCTTGACATTTGCGGGCGGTGGCCGGCTTGGAGGCGGCGGCGTGAGACATGGAATTTCCCTGGACGGAATGCCGGCGGGCCGGCGCTTTTCATTTGTTGCGGCGGTCTCGTATCACGGTGGGCCGAAATGGTCATCCCCCATGGTCGACGCTTGACGCTAGGCCTTCCAACGCATGGTTTTGTGACGCCGGCTTTTGGCTTTGACAGCGCTGCAAACAGTGGTTAAGGGGACCACTCTTTTATCGACGAGGCTTGCCGTGGCAAAAACCGAACTTGGCACAAAGCGTATCGACCCTGAAACGGGTCGAAAATTCTACGACCTGAACAAGGACCCGATCGTCTCGCCCTATACCGGCAAGACCTATCCGCGTTCCTATTTCGAGGAAGGCAAGATCGCCGCCCTCGAGGAGGAAGAGGAAGTGGCCGAGAAGGAAGTGGACGCCGAGGACGAGGAGGGCGTAGAAGTCGTCTCGCTCGAAGAGGCTGACGAAGACGTCAAGGGCGACGATCTGCCCGATCTCGGCGACGACGAGGATGATGTCGACCTGGGCGACGACGAGGACGATACGTTCCTCGCCGACGAAGAGGAAGAGGACGACGATGTCGCCGACATGATCGGCGTCGGCGACGACGACGACGAGGTCTGACAAGGCCGGGAACGCAAGCGTTTGCCGGCTTTCGCAGCTTGTGAAGAAAAAGCCGCTGATGAAGGCTTGATATTGACGAAGGGCGGGGTTAGAAGCCGCCTGCACTAACGGCGCGGTCTCCAACCCGCGCCGGATCTCTTCGCCGGAAACGGCGCCGGTTGACTGCCGGAAGTGGGGCCATAGCTCAGTTGGGAGAGCGCTTGAATGGCATTCAAGAGGTCGTCGGTTCGATTCCGATTGGCTCCACCAAACAGTCACTTTTCCAAATTTCGGGGTTGTAGAAACCGGATTCAGCTTCGGAATTGTTGGACATCGCTGCCCGCCGCAGCCTGAAGCGCGCCGCTCAGGCGGTCGACGCGGCGGTTTCGTTCTGGCCGCCCGCTCCACTGATGCTGGGCTGCCTGCCGATTTCGCTGCCGTCGGGCGCGCCGGTGCTTACGCAATATGCGGCCATTGACTAAAACGGTTCCTGTTTGATTCGCTTTGAACGGGACCGTCATGAGCAAAGCCCTCACGTCCTTCGCCCTGGTCGCGGTGCTGACAGCGCTGCTCATGGCCTTGAGCCTGGTGGTGGCCAGGCACGGCTACCCCTACGGTGCGATCGGCGTCAGGCGCCTCGACGGCATTGCCGATGCCGGGATGTTCATACCACTCGCCGCCGTCTATTTCTTCAGCGCGCTGCTGATGATGATCCTGCCGATCAGAGCCGCCAGCATCGTGCTCACCCATGCAGCCGATGCCATCTTCTGGACCGTGATCGTGCTCCTTGCCTCCATCGTAGGCTGTCTCGTCGCCAGATGGGCATTCAGCCAGCGCGACGCCCTATGGGCGCTGCTGAACTGGCGGTTCCTGTTTGCGGCGGCTATCGTCGGTTGCCACTTCGTCATGAACGAGCTTCGCCGCAACGTGCTCTTGCGCAGTCTGTTTTTCGTCGTCTTCGCGGCGGCCACGCTGGCCTGCCTGTTCTGGTCGTTCACGCTCTGAGAGCCGTTTCCATCCACGTCCACAGGTAGGATGCCAGGCCGCGATCGACATGGATGCGCAGCCTGTCCCGGTGGCGGTAGACGATGGCACTGACGCCGGCGAAGGAAAGTGCGGCACTGGCGCTTTCCTTGTTTGGGTCGAGCGTTGATCCGCGCGCGATGAAAGCGTCGATGGCCGAGCCTTTGACCTCGAACACATGAAGTCCAGCGCTGATCGCCGTCACCGCGAAACCTTCCGCGTGCCAACCCGCGGCGATGGCGAGCGGTGTGCTCGACACGACGAGCAGGCGGTCGCGCGCCAGACGCGCCGCATAGCGGTCACCTTGCGCGCTGCCAAAGGCGCCCACGCCGTTGCCATCCATGCCGGATCTCCGCGCCCAGGCGTCGAGGTTGCCGCTGACCAGCAATTGGTGAAGGCCCGGGATCGTGCGCGCCTCGAGACCCGGTGCACTGATGGTTGCCGACTGCCAGTCCGGCGCTACCGGCCATTTTTGGGCGAGATCACGCATTGAGCCGGTCTCCTGCCGGGTCGAAGGCGCATGGCGAGGTGATCGTCGCCGTCATCGCCTTGCCGAGATGCTGGATTTCGATCGTTTCGCCGTGGCGGGCCGCGCCGCGCTCGATCAGGCCGAGCGCAACCGGCCGGCCAAGCGTGGGGCTCCGGTAGCTCGATGTGACAAAGCCCTGGCTGCGCAGCTTGCCGCCGCTGCGCTTGATGCCATGCGCACCGGTTGGCAGCGGCGCTTCGCCGGACGGCACCGTCAGCCCGACCAGCTGCATGCGGTCGCCGCGCGAAGCCTCTTCGGTGAACAGCGAGCGGCGGCCGATGAATTCGGTCTGGCGCTTTGCCCGCGGGCCCTCGACGCCGAGGTCGTGCGGCAGGTTGGTGCCGTCGGTGTCCTTGCCGATCACGATGAAGCCTTTCTCGGCGCGCAGGATCATCAGCGCCTCGAGGCCGATGACAACCGCATCGAACGCCTGCCCGGCGTCGCGCAGGCGCGCCCACAAGGACTCCGCGCGATCGGCCCGGATGGAGATCTCGTAGCTTCTGTCGCCGGTGAAGCTGACGCGGGTGATGCGCACCTCGTCGCCGTCATAGCTGCCCTGGCCGACCGCCATGTGCGGCAGCTCGCCATCCTCGAGCGAAAGGCCGAGATCAACCGTCTCGAGCAGTTTCCGGGCGTTCGGTCCCGAAACGGTCAGGGTCGCCATTTCCGCGGTGGCGTTGTGGATGTAGACCGCGCCGCGCCCGAACCGGTCCTGGCGCCACTCCTCCAGTCGCGCATGCACGGCGGCCACGTGCGAGGACGAGCACGACACGACGAAGCGATGCTCGTCCAGCCGCACCAGCACGCCGTCATCGAAGACCACGCCATTCTCGGACAACATGAAGCCGTAGCGGCAGCGGCCCGGCTTCAGCGTCGACATCGTGTTGTAATAGACGAAATCGACGAACGCGGCCGCCTTGGGTCCGATCACCTCGATCTTGCCCAGCGTCGAGCCATCGAACAATGCGACGGACTGGCGGGCGCGGCGCGCCTCGTCCTGGATCGAGCGATCCGTATCGCCGCCGCCGCCGTAGTGGGCCGGGCGCAGCCAGCCGCCATACTCCTGGAACACGGCGCCGCTGGCACGATGCACGCTCTCCAGCGGCAGCCGCCGAACCGGCGCCATCAGTTCGCCGCTGCGCGCGCCGGCGAAGCTCGCCAGCGGAACCGGCGTGAACGGCGGACGATAGGTCGTGGTGCCGACTTCCGGCACCGTGCGGCCGGTGATCCCGGCCATCAGCGCCAGGCCCGGCAGGTTGGAGGTCTTGCCCTGGTCGGTCGCCATGCCGAGCGTCGTGTAGCGCTTCAGATGTTCGACCGAGACGAAATTTTCGCGCGCCGCCAGCTCTATGTCCTTCACCGTCACGTCGTTCTGGTAATCGATCCAGATGCGTCCCTTCGAACCCGGCGTTGGCCATGCCGCTACTATCCCGCTGGTCGCCTCCGTTCCGCTGCTGCGCGGCACTGCTGCCTTCGTCGGGCCGAGCGACGCGACGGCTTTCTGCGAACCGGCGAATACCTCCGACAACGAAACCGCGCCGGCGGCAGCTCCGGCCACCGCTATGGCCTCGACCGGGTCGCCCGGCAGGAAGGCCGCGCGCGCCTCGCTCCAGGCGAGATTGCCCTTGGCCTGGCCGAAGAGATGGATGGTCGGTGTCCAGCCGCCCGACACCAGCACGCAATCGGCGTCGAGCCTGGTGCCGTCGTCCAGCATCACACCCTCGACGCGCAGCTTGCCGGCCGCGGCGGTGAGCGCGCAGCCCTTGAGCATCCGCACCTTGGCGGGCGCGGCGGGCATACCGTCGCGCCTGATGTCGACAAGCGTGACGTCGGCGCCAGCCTCGGCGGCCGCCTCCGCCACTTCATAGGCGCTGTCATTGTTTGCGGCGACGACGATATGGCGGCCGGCCAGCACCGCATGGCGCCTGAGATAGCTGAGCGCTGCGTCCGCCGAGAGAATGCCCGGCAGGTCATTGTTGGCGAATGGCAGGGGCCGCTCGATGGCGCCCGTCGCCAGCACGATCCGGCGCGGCCTGACCCGCCACAGCGTGTCCGGCCGGCCGTCGAAATGGCGTTGGTTGAGCCCGACCAGATTATGGTCATAGATACCGAATGCGGTGGTCGAAGGCAGGACCAGGTGACCGCCGGCGGAAAGCCCCGCAACCGTCTCCTCGACCCAGACGGCGGCCGGTTTGCCGTCGATCTCGCCAGCGCGGTGACCGAGCGATCCGCCGGGCTTTTGCTGGTCGTCGACCAGCATGACGGACCGGCCTGCGCCGGCCGCCAGCCTTGCCGCTGCCAGCCCGGCCGGTCCGGCGCCGATCACCAGCACGTCGCAATGGTGGTTGATCTGGTCGGCCGGGCCGGGCGACGTCCAGTCCTTGTCGACCTGACCCAGTCCCGCCATGGCGCGAATGCGTGGCTCGAACATGTGCCAGTCCGGCCACATGAAGGTCTTGTAGTAGAAGGCGGCCGGAATGAAGCGGGAAAAGCGGTCGAGGAAGGCGTTGCGGTCGGCCAGCGCATTGGGTGTCGCGTTGACGCTTTTGGCCACCAGCCCGTCGCGCGCCGGCTCGGTCGTCGCACGCGTGTTCGGCGTCGTCTGCGGGCCGCTGATATCCACCAGCGCGTTCGGCTCTTCGACGCCCGCGCCCCAGATGCCGCGCGGCCGGTGGTATTTGAAGCTGCGGCCGACGACCGCGACATCGGCGGCCAGCAGCGCGGAGGCGATGGTGTCGCCGGCGAATCCCTGTACGGTGGCGCCGTCGAAGCTGAAGCGGATCGGGCGCGAGCGGTCGATGGCGCTGCCACCCGTGCTAAGGCGCGAGGCGGTCACGCCGCGTGCTCCCCGCCCAGGGCAGCCGAAGACAGCACCTTGTGCGTAACGGTGTCACGCTCCATGACGAAGAATTCGCCGCAGTTCATATGCACCCAGATCTCGCGCGCCGCGCCTTTTGGGTTGGAGCGCAGATAGAGGTAGTTGGCCCAGTGCTCGATCGGCACCTCGGCGCCATCAGGCCTGACATTGCCGGCATCGCCGCCATAGTGGAATTCGGTCTCGTCGCGCGGGCCGCAGAACGGGCAAGGGAAAAGCTGCATGGCAAACCTCAGTCGTCGTCTTATGCATGTCGTTGCCCTAAGGCCGCTCGGCGCTTTTGCGCGACATGCATCAATGCGCGATGCCGGAACCGGCCGCTTCGTCGATCAGCCGCCCGCTGGCGAAGCGGTCGAGATCGAAGGGGCGGCTGATGTCGTTGTGCCTGCCCGTTGCCAAAAGGTTCGCCAGAAGCGTGCCGCCGGCGGGGATCGCCTTGAAGCCGCCCGTGCCCCAGCCGCAATTGAGGAACAGATTGGGCAGTGGCGATTCACCGATGATCGGCGAGGAGTCCGGCACGACGTCGACGATCCCGGCCCATTGCCGCATCAGCTTCAGCTGGCCGAAGATCGGGAACATTTCCAACAGCCCCGCGATCACCCCCTCCAGCGTCGGCAGGTTACCGCGCTGGGCATAGGAGGGAGTGCGGTCGAGCCCGCCGCCGATGACGATCTCGCCCTTGTCGGATTGGCTGACATAGACGCCCGTGCCGGGCGACAGCACCACCGTGTCGAGGATCGGCTTGACCGGTTCGGTTACGCAGGCCTGCAGCGCATAGGAATTGATCGGCAGGCGGAAGCCGGCCTTGGCCGCCAGCACCGAGGAATGTCCTGCCACGGCCATGCCGATGCGGTCCGCGCGGATGGCGCCACGCGTCGTCTGGACGCCGCGGCAGCGGCCGCCCTCGACGATGAAGTCGGTGATTTCGCAGTTCTGGATGATGTCGACGCCGAGTCGGCTCGCGGCCCGTGCATAACCCCAGGCGACCGCGTCGTGGCGCGCGGTGCCGGCCCGGCTTTGCCAGATGCCGCCGAACACGGGAAAGCGCGCATTGGCCGTGAAATTGTAGATCGGCGCCACCCGGCGCACATCCTGGGGCGAAAACAGCTCCGCATCGATGCCGTTGATCTGCATGGCATTGACTGTGCGTGCCCCGGTCTCCATTTCGGCGGTCGAGTGGCACAGGCTGACCATGCCGCGCTGCGACAGCATGACGTTGTAGTTGAGGTCCTTCGACAGTCCCTCATAGAGCCGGTGCGCCAGCCCATAGAGCTCGACGCTCTGCGGATAGTAATAGTTGGAGCGCACCACGGTCGTGTTGCGGCCGGTATTGCCGCCGCCGATCCAGCCCTTTTCCAAAACCGCTACTCTGGCGATGCCGTGATTCTTCGCCAGGTAATAGGCCGTCGCCAGCCCGTGGCCGCCGCCGCCGATGACGATCGCGTCGTAGGACGGCTCCGGCTCGGGCGAGCGCCAGGCCGGCTCCCAGCCGGTCTGGCCGGCGAGGCCTTCCCTGAAGAGCGACAAAGCGGAATAGCGTCTGGTCATGGCGTGCTGGAGGAGGTTGGTTCAATGGGCTGAGGCGTAACGCTATTGTACATATATGTCTAGTTCGTGCCGTGATGTAAAAGCGCGGCTGTCGCTAACGGCTGCGCGAAAGCGTTTCCTCGACATAGCGCGAAAAATCCTCGACGTCCTGTGCCGTGGGCTCCTGGCCGGTGAAGCTGCGCAGATAGGACGCGACGTGCGGCAGACGGCTGCTCATCGGTTCATCGAGCTCGAGCGAGTAGTAGCCGATCTGCATGAAATAGAGCACGCGGGCGCGCACGAAGGCGTCTTCCTCGTCATAGCCGTGGCGCCTGAACATGTCGCGAATGGCGTCGACGCGCTCCTCGTCGGCGTCGTCGAGAGCCCGCCTGATGACGGGCGATCGCCGGGCCCACGCCCTGATCGCGAAATCCAGCTGCGGATCGAACAGCTTCTCGTCCACCCAGCACTCGAAGATGCTCATCACCCCGCGGATGACGGTCGCGGAAGGCCGCGCGGCGCGTTCGACGATGAACCTTGTATTGGTCTGCCGCCAATAATCCAGCAGTTGGTCGAGCAGGTCCTGGCGGCTCTTGAAGTACCAATAGAAACTGGAACGCGACACATCGAGCTTCTGGCCGAGCGTCTGCACACGGACGCTTTCGACGCCGTCCGAAATCAACGTTTCAAGCGCGAGCTTGAGCCAGTCTTCCCGGGTGACCTTGATGTTGCCGGTGGCGCCGGCGCGCTGGGTTGTCGTGTCGGTGGCTTCCATCGGCACGACGCATGACACGCCGCCCCGGGCAAATCAAGACTATGGACATACATGTACAGACCCGTTTCGTGGTGATTGGAACGATGTGTCGCCGAACCTGTTGGGCCAAGGACGATGCGACGCGGGCAGCAGGTCGCGCGGGGCCGCGAACCGAGAGACTTTGTCGCGGCCGTCCGCGCAAAGCGTGCTTTCCCGCAGCGCAATTGTCTGGCAAATACAATCACACAGATGCCGCCGCGCGGCGAACCAGCAGGAAAGACACGACATGGCACCGCTTCGACAGAACCTCATCGACGGCGAGTGGGTCGGCGATGCCGGCTCCCGCAACATCAACCCGTCCGATACCGGCGACATCGTCGGCGAATACGCTTCCGCAGGTGTCGAACATGCGGCACAGGCGATCGCCGCGGCCAAGGCGGCCTTTCCCGCCTGGTCGCGCTCGGGTCTGCTGGTCCGTCACGCGGTGCTGAAGAAGACGTCGGACGAGATCCTGGCGCGCAAGGACGAGATCGGCCGCAACCTTGCGCGCGAGGAAGGCAAGACGCTGGCCGAAGGCATTGGCGAGACCATTCGAGCCGCCCAGATCTTCGATTTCTTCGCCGGTGAGACACTGCGCCTCTCGGGCGAAGTCGTGCCTAGCGTGCGGCCGGGCGTCGGTGTCGAGATCACGCGCGAAGCGGTCGGCGTGGTTGGCATCATCACCCCTTGGAACTTCCCGATCGCCATTCCCGCCTGGAAGATCGCTCCGGCGCTTGCCCACGGCAACACCATCGTCTTCAAGCCGGCGGATCTCGTTCCCGAGAGCGCCTGGACCATCGTCGACATACTGCACCGTGCCGGCCTGCCCAAGGGCGTGCTCAACCTCGTCATGGGCAAGGGCTCGGTGGTCGGCCAGGCGATGCTTGACAGCCCGGACATCAACGCCATCACCTTCACCGGCTCGGTTGGCACCGGCAAGCGCGTCGCCGCGGCGAGCGTCGAGCACATGCGCAAGTTCCAGCTCGAAATGGGCGGCAAGAACCCGCTGGTGGTGCTCGATGATGCCGACCTCGCTACGGCTGTGGATTGCGCGATCAACGGCGCTTTCTTCTCGACCGGTCAGCGCTGCACGGCTTCGTCCCGGCTGATCGTGACGAACGGCATTCATGACCGTTTCGTCGAAGCGCTCAAGGAACGGATGGACAAACTGGTCGTCGGCGATGCGCTCGACGCGCAGACCCAGATCGGTCCCGTCGTCGATGCGACGCAGCTCAAGCAGGACGAAGACTACATCGCCATCGGCGTCAGGGAAGGCGCCACGCTCGCCTTCGGCGGCGAGCGGCTTGACCGCAAGACGCCGGGCTTCTTCCTGCGGCCGGCGCTGCTGACCGATGCCACCAACGCCATGCGCAGCTCGCGAGAGGAGATTTTCGGACCTGTCGCCAGCGTCATCCGCGTCAAGGGCTATGACGAGGCGCTCGCCGTCGCCAACGATACGCCATTCGGACTGACGTCCGGCATCTGCACGTCCAGCCTCAAGCACGCCACGCATTTCAAGCGCAATTCGGAGGCCGGCATGGTGATGGTCAACCTGCCGACGGCGGGTGTCGATTTCCATGTTCCCTTCGGTGGCCGCAAGGGCTCGAGCTACGGTCCGCGCGAACAGGGCCGATACGCCATGGAATTCTACACCACCGTGAAGACCGCCTACACATTCGCAGGCTGATCGGGGCGCAGGCTGATCGGGGCGCCGGCTGACCGGGCCGGCGAAGCCTTCGCGTGCACCAAGAGACAAGGCGATGACAGTTCAAGACAAGGATCTGACCTGGCTCAATCCGCCGCCGCATCATTCCATCGACGGCGATGCGGTTCATGTGCGCACCGGCAAGGAGACGGACTTCTGGCGCGAGACCTTTTACGGTTTCTGGCGCGACAACGGCCATTTCCTCTACAAGCGCGTAGAGGGCGATTTCACCGCGGAAGTCACCGTCAACGGACGCTATGAGGTGCTCTACGACCAGGCGGGGCTGATGCTCCGCCTCAGCGAAACGCATTGGATCAAGGCCGGCATCGAATACACCGACGGCGTCATGTATTTTTCGGTCGTCGTCACCAACGATGCCTCGGACTGGTCGTTGGCCACCATTCCGGCCGGTCCGGATGGCGTTGCGATCCGGTTGACCCGCCATGCCGAGACCATCCGCGTCCAGTACCTGGATGTCTCCGACGGTCATTGGAAGCCGGTGCGGCTCGCCTACTTCCCGGTCTCGAAGGCGGTCGATGTCGGCATGATGTGCTGTTCGCCGCAGCGCGAAGGCTTCGAGGTCACCTTCACCGGCTTTTCGGTCGGCCCGCCGATTTCGCGGGACCTGCACGGCTGAAGCCCGCGCCAACGCCGACGGGACACAAGTGTCATCGCCTGGACCACGCCAGCCAGCGTGCCGCCAGATGCCTCCACAAAGGGGTGAACCGCGTTCGCCGGTAAGCGTCGCCGGCCATTTTGATGCCTTGCGCCTGTGTCGGGAAGGGATGGATGACGTCGGCCAGCGCGTGCAATCCCATGCCCGACCTGATGGCGAGCGACACCCCGTTGATCATCTCGCCAGCATGGGCGGCGACCACGGTCGCACCGAGGATGCGGTCTGATCCTTCCCTGACATGGATTTTGACGAAACCCTCTTCCTCGCCGTCCATCACCGCGCGGGCGACATCGTGCATCAGCACCGTATAGGTCTTGACCGGAATGCCGTCGCGGCGCGCCTCCACCGGATAGAGGCCGACATGGGCGATTTCCGGATCGGTGTAGGTGCACCACGGAACCACCAATTCGCTCAGCCTCTTGCGCCCGAGAAACAGGGCGTTCTGCACGACCATGCGGGCTGTTGCTTCAGCGGTATGCGTGAATTTGTAGTCGAGGCAGACATCGCCCGCCGCATAGATGCGCGGGTTTGAGGTCCTGAGATAGTCGTCCACCTTGATGCCTTTGGCATCGTGGGCAACCCCCGCCTCGTCGAGGCCAAGACCGTCGACATTGGGCGAGCGGCCTATGCCGGTGATGATCTCGTCGACGGAAATGGTCGTCGTGTCGCCGTCCCGCACCAGGTCGGCGAGCTTCTTGTCGCCGTCCCTGCGCACCGCCACCACTTCGGTGTTCAGTCGGACCTCGACCCCCTCGCGCGCCAGCGCTTCCGAAAGGATCTGCGCGGCGTCGCGTTCCTCGCCGGGCAGGAACATCGGATCGCTCTGCGCCAGGATGACCTTCGCACCGAGCAGGCAGAAGGCCTGCGCTGTCTCGCAGCCAAGCGGCCCGCCGCCGATGACCAGCAGCCGCTTCGGGCAGTCGACAAGGTCGAACATCGTCTCGTTGCTGAGATAGCCGGCCTCGACCAGGCCGGGAATGGATGGAAACTCCGGCCTCGCGCCTGTCGCGATCAGCGCCTTGCGGAAGCGCAGCGTGGTTCCCGCGACGGTCACGCAATCGCTTCCCTCGAACCGGGCTTCGCCGAAATGAACGTCGATGCCCAGCGCAGCAAGCGCCTCTGCGCTGTCGGCATGGCTGATCCGTTGCCGGATGCGCCGCATTCTGGTCATCGCGCGCTGGAAATCGACGCGAAGATGGTCCGGCGCATCGGCTCCGAAATTCTCGGCATCGCGCATGTCGGCATAGAGCCTGGATGTACGGATGATCGACTTGGACGGGATGCAGCCGGTGTTGATGCACGTGCCGCCGATCAACCCGCGTTCGATCAGCGCCACTTTCGCGCCGAGGCTTGCCGCTTCGGTCGCGGCAGTCAAGCCGGCAGGCCCGGCGCCGACGACGACGAGATTGTATGGTCCGGTGGGCGGCGGGTTTCGCCAATGCGGCGGATGGGCGCCCCTGACCAGCTCGACATCATTGTGGTCGGCCGGAAAACCGGCAGCTTTCGTCCCTTCAAGCGACATCGCGGCCATCCGGGCTTGCCGGCTGCGACAGCCATCCGCCTGTGAACCCCGCCTTGTTAAGGCCGCGGCGGATGTACTGGTTGGAACGCATCAGCTCCCACAACAGGCGCGAGCGGTGGTTCTCGATCATCATCACCACGATGCCCTGGTCGAGGCCGAAATGGCCTTCCGACACCCAGCCGTCGCGGCCAAATTTTCGCCGGTTGGCCAGCGTCGGGTTGAAGCCGCTCGGCAGCCGGAAATTGTCGATCACCTGGGGGTAGCGATCCGCGAGATGGCGCAGCGCCGCCATGCAGATATCAGGCGCAAAAGGCAGCGACGCCGGATAGGACCACGGCGCGATCGTGCCGTCGTCCGGCCCGAAAGGCGCACCGCGCGCGACGTAGCCGGAAAACCGGCGCCGCCGCCGTTGTATGCTGCTGCGAAAGCCGCCCGGTCCGTCCCCGGCCGAAAGCCCCCAGAGGTTCTCTCCGTAGCCGTCATAGCCATGGGGGTTGTGCCGAGCATAGTCGCGGTGGAGGTAGGTCGAGCGGCGGCTGTTTTCGAAATAGTCCGAATTCTTCTCGCGCATGAAAGCATCGCGGATGCCGGCGAAATCGATCCAGGCATGAGAGAACTGGTGCATGAACAACGGACCGCCATAAAGCACGTCGTAGCCGTAGATGTTTTCCCACTGATAGGTCGCCGTCCAGCCCGCGTAGCTGTCGTCGGACGTCGGGCTGTCGGGCGAGGCCATCGACAGGACATAGAGGATCGTCGCCTCATTGTAGCCTTCCCAGCCATAGTGGAGAAAGCCGCTCTTCGGTTTCCAGCCCTGTCGCAACGTCGGACTGCTGCCTTGCGCCCATCGCCAGTCGACGCGCCGGTAGAGCGCCTCGGCCAGCCGGCGGATTTCGGCTTCCTCGTCATTGTCGCCCCGGAAATAGGCGCCCGCCACGAGAATGCCGGCCATCAGCAATGCCGTATCCACCATCGACAGTTCGCAGCGCCACACCCGAAGTCCGGTGCGAATGTCGAGGAAATGATAGTAAAAACCCTTGTGGCCGGTGACATCAGCGCCACTGCCTTGCGTGCTGGTCCAGAAGAAACGCAGCGCGGCGAGCGTCAGGTCCACCGCTGCTTCCCGCTCCATCCAGCCGCGCTCGACCCCGATCGGATAGCAAGAGAGCGCAAAGCCTACGACCGCGATGCTGGCCGGTGAATTCGACCGCGACGTGTCGGCGACCAGCCCGTTTGCGGGGTTCACGTTTTCCAGAAAATAGCCGAAGGCCGCGCGCTGGAAACGATCCAGAAGGTCGTCGTCCGACAGGATGGCAGGCTCGACCTTAAGCAAATGCGGCAAGCTCCGGTCCGGTCGTCGCGATTGCCGGGGAAAGGTGCAGGAATTGCGCGCGGGCCGAACTGTCACGCCTGGTCATGTCTTCGCCCTCATTGTTGCCGTTGCCGGGTTCCGGCTTCGGCCACTGTACGCTTGTCCAGCTCCGTTGGTTGCTTCCTCACGCGCAATTGTAGTGGCTTGCCGCCAGCCGGAAAGCGCCGCACCACATCAGTAGGTGGCGCGGCCGCCGGAGACGTCGAAGACGGCAGCCGTCGTGAACGAACATTCCTCCGAGGCGATCCAGCAAATCAGCGCCGCCACCTCGTCGAGCTCGCCAAAGCGCGCCATCGGTATCTTGGAGAGCATGAAATCGATATGCTCCTGGCTCATCTGCTTGAAGATCGCCGTGCGCACCGCCGCCGGCGTGACGCAGTTCACGGTTATGCCGGTCTTGGCCAGTTCCTTGCCGAGCGATTTGGTCAGGCCGATCACCGCGGCCTTGGATGTGCTGTAGGCGGAAGCGTTGGGATTGCCTTCCTTGCCGGCGATCGAGGCGATGTTGACGATGCGGCCGTAATTGCGCTCCAGCATGTGCGGGACGAGCGCCTTGTTGCAGTAGAAGACACCGTTGATGTTGATGTCGATGACCAGACGCCAGTCCTCCACCGGATAGTCCCAGGCGGTCATGTTGGGACCGGTGATGGCGGCGCTGGTGATCAGGATGTCGACCCCGCCATGCGCCTCGATCGTCGACCGCGCCGCCCGATCCACCGCCGCCGGGTCGGCGACATCGACGGTCTGGCCATGCAGCGCTGGGATCGAAGCCCTGGCCGCTTCGATCTGGGCGGGATCGCGGTCCCAAACCGAAACGCGCCCGCCTTCTTGGATCAGCCTCTGTGCGACGGCGAGGCCGATGCCGGATGCGCCGCCCGTAATCACCGCCGAGCGTCCGGCAAACCGTTCCGCGAAAATCGTCGGCATCTCATTTTCCCCTGTCCTGGCGCAAATCGGCTCCGCTCGGCGAAACCATGTTCGGGGGTGACTGTGAGGTCGCCGCCGGCCAAGTTCAAGCCGGCATGCACCTCGATCGTCTGGGCCAATCCCTGAGGCGCGTTATGCCGGGCTCCCCTCGATCTGCCTGTCCAGCGCTTGCACCAGCGCCAGGCCTATTTGTCCGAGCGGTACAGGAAGAACTGCAGGAACAATTCCCGCTCGGTGGTGATGTCGAGTTTCTCATAGATGCGCCGGCGATGGTTCTTGACCGTGCCGACGGTGATGCCGAGCCGCTCGGCAATGTTGGCGGTCGGATGGCCGGCCAGGATCAGTTGCACGAGCTCCCTTTCCCTGAGCGACAGTTCCGGCCACAGGCTCGCTGGAATTGTGGGCTGCTGGCGCGGCGAGGCGCCGGGGCTGGAGGGCGCCGAACTGCGCGAGAAATCGCTTCCACGCGCCTTGATGTCGAGCGCGTGCAGCGCCTCGAACACCGGCAGCCGCTCGGTCAGCAGGGCGATCTCGCTGTCCTTGAACGCCGTCGTCGAGCGATCGAGGAAAATGCCGAGGCACCAGTCGCCGCCATCGGCCAGCATGATGCCGACTTCATCGCAGATCTCCGATTGCGCGAGGAAGCCGGCTATGTACTGGCCGCGTTTCGCCTCGTCGTCGGCCAGTCGCTTGAGCGGCATGATGCCCAGCCGGCGCTCGCGCCGCCAGGAAGCGTAGAAGGGGTCGAACACGTAGTAATTATCAAGATAGCGCCGCACCATCTCGTCGGAGAAGCGCCGGTGCTTGACGAATTGCGGCGTCTGCGTCGCCGAGTAGCGCGTCACCGTCACCAGGTCATGCGCGATGTCGGCGCCGATCAGGTCGATCAGGCAGTCGACATGCCTGTCGGTGCCGGTGGCGGCGATCGCCATGGCGAGCGGCGCCCAGATGTTGCCCATGCGCATGCCTCTTTTTCGGCGACGAGCTCCCGCCCGTCATTGTGCCTTTAGGCATATGGCGCGATCCGGTCCCGCGAATCTAGCCTGTGGTCATGCTCGGCAAGGGAAGGCGACCCGTGGACCATATCTCTACCAATCCCATCGTCATCGGCATCGACGCCGGCGGCACCATGACCGACACCATCCTTGTCGATCAGGACGGCCGCTTCAAGATCGGCAAGTCGGCAACGACGCCGAAGAACGAGGCCGAGGGGTTCCTCGCCTCGGCCGAGGACGCGGCGGACGCCTGGGGCATCTCGCTCGAGGCCCTGTTTTCGGGCGTCAATGTGGTGCTCTATTCCGGCACCGGCATGCTCAACACGCTGCTGTCGCGCACCGGCAGGAAACTCGGCCTGATCACCACCAAGGGCCTTGAGGACATGATCCTGATGGGTCGCGGCCTGCAGGCCTGGGCCGACTATTCCTATGCCGACCGGCTGCACGCTGTGACACATCATCATCCCGATCCGCTGGTGCCGCGCCGCCGCACTCACGGCGTCACCGAGCGCATCGATCAGTTCGGCGACATCATCCTGCCGCTCTACGAATATGAGGTCCGTGCCGCGGCGAAAAAGCTGATCGCCGACAAGGTCGAGGCGGTCTGCATCATGACGATCTTCTCGCATGTCAATCCGGTGCATGAGAAGCGCATCGCCGAGATCTGCCGCGAGGAGATCGCCGCCGCCGGAGCCGACATCCTCGTCTACAGCAGCCATGAGGTGCGCCCGGTCATCCGCGAGCAGTCGCGGCTGAACTCGGTGCTGATCGAGGCCTACGCCACCTCGCGCGGCCGCAAGCAGCTCAAGGGGATCGAGGACGTCTCGAAGAAATACGGCTTCAGATATGGCGTCCAGACGCTGCTCTCCTTCGGCGGCCTCACCTCGATCAACCATCCGCGCCTGCACGAAACCATGATCTCCGGCCCGATCGGCGGCATTTTGGGCGCGGCCTATGTCGGCAAGCTGATCGGCAATGATTCCTTGATCTGCTCGGACATGGGCGGCACCTCCTTCGACATGGGCGTCATCACGCGCGGCCAGACCCGGATCGAGAACGAGCCGCTGATGGACCGGTTCAAGCTCAATGTGCCGACGCTGCATCTCGACACGATCGGCGCCGGCGCCGGCATGATCCTCAAAGTCGATCCGCTGACGAAGAAAGTTTCGCTCGGGCCGGAAAGCGCCGGTGCCGATCCCGGCCCGATCTGCTTCGCCAGGGGCGGCACCGAGCCGACCATCGCCGATTGCGACGCCATCCTTGGCCGGCTGAACCCGCATTATTTCCTCGGCGGCAAGGTCGTGCTGCAGGTCGAGAAGGCGCGCAAGGCCTTCGAGGAAAAGTGCTCCAGCCAGCTCGGCGTCGGCGTGGAGGAAGCCGCCGAAGGCATGATCGATATGCTGGAGGCCGACGCCAACAACGCGCTGCGCCGCGTCATCTCCGGCCAGGGGATCCACCCTTCGGAGTTCACATTGCTTTCCTATGGCGGCTCGGGGCCGCTGCATCTGGCCGGCTGCT
This sequence comes from Mesorhizobium sp. B2-6-1, assembly GCF_006440475.1. Classification (NCBI taxonomy): domain Bacteria; kingdom Pseudomonadati; phylum Pseudomonadota; class Alphaproteobacteria; order Hyphomicrobiales; family Phyllobacteriaceae; genus Mesorhizobium; species Mesorhizobium sp. B2-6-1. The sequence goes on along the minus strand of NZ_VFUH01000004.1, from coordinate 344,728 downwards.
CCAGGGGCATCGGCTTCAAGGATATCATCACCTTCCAGTTCGCCGCCGCCTTCTCCGCGTTCGGCTGCACCACGGCGGATTTCATGCGCCGGCATTCGGTATCGACCCAGATCGACATCGGCGCGCGGGCGAGTGAGGCCGAGCTGCTGGCCTTCGGTGCCAGAGTGACTGCGGTCTGGGACGATCTCACCAGGGCCGCGGTCGACGAGATGGTGGCCGACGGTCATGCGCTGGACAAGATCAGGACGGTGCCGTTCCTGATGATGCGCTATACCGGCCAGCTCGAGGACGTCGAGGTGATGGCGCCGCTCTCGGCGATCAATTCGGCCGGCGACATGTGCAAGGTCATCGACGAGTTCGAGGCGGTCTACGCCAAGGTCAACCATCGCGTCTCGCGTTATGGCGAAGCCGGCTTCTCGATCACCGAGCTCGGCCTGATCGCCACCGCCGACAAGGTCAAGCCCGTGCTGCTCAAGCGGCCGCTCGGCCCCTCAAACCCCGCATCCGCGCACAAGGGCGTGCGCGAGGCCTATATTGGCGGCCGCTGGCACAAGGCCGATCTCTACGAGATGGATCTTCTGCTGCCGGGGCATGAGGTGACCGGCCCGGCCATCATCGAACACCCCGCCACCACCCTCGTCGTCCATCCGCGGGACCGTGTCTTCGTCGACGAATGGACGCTGCTCCACTACTCCCACGCTTGAGAGGGCGAACGCCATGCTGGACAAACCCGCCTCCGCCCTGCGCCTCCGCGAGCGGCTGATCGAATCCGAACGGCTCATGGACGAGACCGGCTGCTATGACGGCATTACCGATCTCGAACTGCGCAACCAGGATCCGCTGAAATTCGAGACGCTGCACACCAAGCTGCGCGCCTACTGCGTCTCGGCGCGCGAGATGGCGCGTCGCATCTCGGCTTCGCCCGGCGTGCGCGAGGTCGGCGAGATGGTCGTCGCCATCTACACGCCCGAGGGCGACGCGATCGCGCTCTCCAACGGCATCATGGTGCATGTGCACACGATGAGCCGCTTCATCAAATGGATGATCAGACAGGGCTACGAGGAAAATCCCCGCATCGTCGACGGCGACATCTTCGCCAACAACGACGCCTTCATCGGCACGGTGCAGGTGCCCGACGTGATGGACGTGGTGCCGATCTTCCACTCGGGCAAGCTCGTCGGCTGGGCCGGCGCCGTCTGCCATGAGCTGGAGGCCGGCGGCATCACGCCGGGCGGCGACGTGGCGCTGGCCCAGGAGCGCTTCACCGAAGGCCTGTTCGTCTGTGCCGAAAAAGTCGGCCAGAACGACGAACTGCGGCGCGACTACGTGATCCGCTGCGAGCGCAATCTGCGCATGCCCATCTACTGGGTGCTGGACGAGAAGGCCAAGGTCGCCTCCTGCATCGACATGCGCGAAAGCGTCAAGGCGCTGATCGACGAGATCGGCCTCGACTACTGGATGAAGGTGTCCAAGGAATTCATCGAGGAGGGCCGCCGCGCGCAACTCGCCCGCACGCGGCAACTGACCGTTCCCGGCATCTATCGGGGGCATACTTTTTACGGTCACGTCACCAAGGGCAAGCCGGGCTACCAGCCGCTCGGCGACCCCGACTGGCTCTACAACATTCCGATCGAAATGGAGATCACCACGGGCGGCAAGATCATCATGGATTTCGAGGGCACGCAGCCCTGGGGCTACCATTCCATGAACTGCACGCCGGCCGGCATGGATGGCGGCATGTTCGTGACGCTGACCCAGCACATGAATTTCGAAGGCCTGGTCAATGACGGCGCCTGGATGGCAACGGAGCTCAAGCTGCCGCATGGCACCTGGACCAATCCCGACAATGAGATGGTGGCCACCGCCACGTCCTGGGCGCTGCTCTTGCCGGCTTATGGCGTCTTCCAGCGGCTCCTGTCGAGATCATTCATCGCCCGCGGCTTCGTCGAGGAGGCCTTCGTCGGCCAGGTCAACAGCCCGATGATCGAGATGGGGGGAACCAGCCAGTACGGCACGCTGTTCGGCATGGCGCATTTCGAATGCGCGGCCGCCGGTTCCGGCGCGCTTGCCATCAAGGACGGGCTGGACACCGCCTATGTCGGCTGGAACCCTGAATCCGACATGGGCAACATCGAGATCTGGGAACAGAACATGCCGATGGTCTATATCGGCCGCTCGATCGTTGCCAATTCCGGCGGCGCCGGCAAATATCGCGGCGGCTGCGCCTTCCTGTCGACCTGGCTGGTCAGCAAGACCGACCATCTCCGGCTGGTCACCTCGGAACACTCCTCGCGCGTCTTCGACAATGGCGGGCTCTGCGGCGGCTATCCGGCGCCGACCTGCCAGAAACACCGTGCGGTGCGCGACAGCAACATCTTCGAGCTCGCACAAAAGGGCGCGCCGCTGGCGCACCATACCGGCACCAATCCTTATCGTTCCGAACTCGAGGTCCGGCTCGAAGGCCAGCACGTGACGATGGAAGGGCCCTATATCACCGCGCCCCACAAAACCGGCGACGTGTTCACCCATTCCTACAATGGCGGTGGCGGCTATGGCGACGTGCTGGAGCGCGACCCGCTCAAGACGGCATCGGACGTCGAGAACGGCTATCTCACCAGGGAAGCTGCCGAGAATGTCTTCGGGATCGTGCTTGACGAGGACGAGGACGGCTATCCCGTCGGCAATCTCGAAGCCACCAAGCGCCACCGCGCCGAGATGCGGTCGCGCCGGCTCGCTCGGGCCAGGCCGGTCTCGGAGTGGATGGCCAAGGAGCGCGAGCGGGTGAAGGCGGCCGATTTCGCGCCCGAGGTGAAGAAGATGTATGCCAGCGCCATCAAGCTTTCGCCGCGCTTCACCAGGGATTTTTCAAGCTTCTGGGATGTCGATGCCAAATCGACCTTCGGCGTGGAGTAGGGACCATGACCTCATACAGCAAGGAAGTCATCGCCGATCTGGTCGCGGGCACCCTGCCTTGGCCGCAGACGCGCCGCGTCATGAGCGCCTACAAGGACGACGACCGGTTCTTCAAATATGTCGCGGTTTTGCAGGACCGTGTCGGCTGGAGCGATCCGATACTGCTCCCTGTTGGCGACCACCTCTTCATCTGCCAGAGCGGCGATGAGCGGGTAACCCGTTGCGAATGCGGCCATTCCTTCGGCGACTACCGCAAGAACTGGAAGCTGAAGGCTTCGATCATCGTGCGCGACAGCGAGGAGGCGCTGCGCGAGATCTATCCCAACAGCGACCTGCCGGATCCCGAATGGATGGAAATCCGCGAGTTCATCTGTCCGCAATGCGGCACGCTGCACGAGGTCGAGGCCGCGGCGCCGGGTTATCCCATCGTCCATGATTTCGAACCCGACCTGGAAGGTTTCTACCGCGATTGGCTGGGCAAGCCGCTGGAGCCGCTGGAGCCGATGGACAAGGAAAGCTGATGGCAAGGACACAAGTTTCGTCACCGGCTCCGAAGGTTATGTTGGCCTATGAAGTTCAGATACTCTCGGGACTGATGGACCGTCCCGTGCCGCGCGGAGGCCATGCCCGATGACAAACCTTTCCGGCCGCGGCGCAATCGTCACCGGTGGCTTCTCCGGAATGGGCCTGGCGATTGCCACGACATTGGCGCAGGCCGGCGCCAATGTCGCCGTCGGCTCCTATGTCGCACCTGGCGGCGTGGAGAGATCCGACGCCGCCTACTATCCCGGCGCCGACGAGATAGAGCGCGTGCGTTCGGCTCTCGGCGCGCATGGAACGAGGATTTACGCCGCCCATCTCGATGTGCGCGACAGCGGCGTGACGAACCGTTTCGCGGCCGACGCCGAGGCGGCGGTGGGTCCTGTCGACATCCTGGTCAACGCCGCCGGCACCACGGCCGAGCAGCCGGTCTGCGGCCATTCCGACGCGCTGTGGGACAAGATCGTCGACACCAATCTCACCGGCGCCTTCCGCGCCACCCGCGCTGTGCTGCCCGGCATGATCGAGCGCGGCTGGGGCCGCATCGTCAACATCGGCTCGACCGCCGCCTCGGTCGGCTGGAAGGACAATCCCGCTTACTGCGCCTCCAAGGCCGGTCTCCTCGGCCTCACCCGTTGCGTGGCGCTCGAAGGGGCGGCGCATGGCGTCACCTGCGTCATGATCAGCCCGACCTGGGTCGAGACCGAACTGATGCGCCGCAACGTGGCGCAGGTCGTCGAGCGCGAGGGCAAGGGCCGCACGGCCGAGGACGCGATGGCCGAGATCGCCAGGGGCAACCCGCAGCAGCGCATTCTCCAGCCGCAGGAGATCGCGGCGCTGGCCGTGTTCCTCTGCTCGGATATGGCCAAGGGCATCACCATGGAAAACATACAGGTCACCGGCGGAGCACTTTGGTAGCGCACACGGCTGGCTGCGGCCTCGATGGAGAGGCCGGTAATGGAAAGAGAAGTCCGATCCCGTCCGGGCGTGTCCCGGACTTGATCTCTCGGCGCTCGCCTGTCTGTAAGACAAGGTGACCGGATTTGCCATTGAGCGCAGGGCGCGATAGGTTATATTGCACTGCACAATGGAGATGCCGTCGATTGCACCCTTCTTACGGAGATGCCTGCCGGCTACGCGGCGGTCCGGGGTAGGCTCGGCGAGAACCTGAGATGAAGATTCCAAAGTCCTTGCTGGTCGATCCCGAGAGGAACTCGGTCTACGGCAGTTTTGCCGTTGCCGTCTCGGTCTGGGCATTCTCCTACTCCGTCATATTCGGCCAGGTGCTGATCCTGGCCTATTATGCGGTGTGGCTGCCCCTCATCATGGTCGATTACAGGCGGTTCCTGCGGCATCTGTCCAGCGCCTGGCTGCCATTGTCGTTCGCGGCCTATGTATGCTTCTCCGTCTTCTGGTCGGACGCTCCCGGCATCACCGCGAGAACGGCCGTCCAGTACTTCTCCCACATCGCCTGCGCCTATGTCGCGGCGCGCGCCGTTAGCGTGCGGACCCTGACGATAGGCGCCCTGGTCGGCATATTCGTCGTCCTGCTCTACTCTCTCAAGGTCGGGGCCTATTCCGAGGACGTCCTCGACGGCACTTATAATTTCGTCGGCGCCTTCGCCTCCAAGAACCAGATCGGCTTCGTCGCCTCGCTCGGTATCTATTTCAGCGTCGTCTTCATCGCCTTCCTCAGGCACGGCCGGCTAAGCCTGTTCCTGACCGTGCCGGTGGTGCTTTTGTCGGCCTATCTGCTGGTCATCTCGCATTCGGCCACCTCGATGGCCTCGACACCGGCGGTGCTGGCGCTGGTGATGCTGCTTGCCATGAGCAAGGTGCTGTCGCGACGCTACCGCCGGGTGATCTTCCTGGTCGGCACAGGCATGCTGGTCGTCGCTATCCTTGTGGCGCTGAATCTTGGCCTCATGGACTTCGTCCTCGGCCTGTTCGGCAAGGATTCGACGCTCACCGGGCGCACCTATCTGTGGGAGCAGGGCTGGAACGCCGCGCAGAGGGCGCCCATGCTCGGCGTCGGCTATGCCGCATACTGGGTCCAGGGTTTTGCCGAGGCCGAGCGCCTGTGGAACGAGTTCTACATCACCACCCGCACCGGCTTCCACTTCCACAACACCTACATCGAAGCCCTTGTCGAACTCGGCTTCGTCGGGGCGACGCTGGTTTCGCTGGTCATCCTGCGCACGCTTTACGGCCATGTCTCGGCGGTCGCGTTCGGAACATGGCGGGCGGATTCGGTCGTTCTAGCCGGCGTCATGGTGCTGCTCCTGATCCGCTCCTTCGTCGAGGTCGAGATCCTCAACCCCTACATCATGGGTTCCTTCCTGATGTATTTCAGCTTCTTCAAGCTGGCGCGACTGCCCGTTGCCCGTCCTCGCCTGTCTGCGGCAAGGATCGAAGAGGCAAATGCCGCCAGAGGCTGGAGCGGCCCCGAGCCTGGCATCGACGCGGCTCGATGAGTGCGGATCGGTTTCCTGTTGGGCTTGCGTCAAGACAAGGCGATAGAGCGCTGGCGATTCGCTCAAACGCCGCCCCGCTCCAGGGTGATTTCAGGAAAAGTGTGTACCGGGAAGAGCGCGCAGCGCTTTCCGTCCGGAATTGCGCAAAAACAAAGGGATAGAGCAGCTCACCGTTTTCGTGAACGGTGAGCTGCTCTTATCTCCGGCCGTTCGACCACTTACTGGCTGGGCATTGGCGCCAGCTTGACCTTGATCACATCGCCCGGCAACACGGGGGTGTCTTCCTTGACCGCAATCTCGCTCGTCTTGCCGTCGGCAGCGCGCAGCAGTGAATAGATCAGGGTGGGCTCTTCGTTGGTTGCGCTGGCGGCCACGGTGGCGGGATCGGTGGCCTGGGCCATCAATCCTTTCTGCATGTTGACCCTCAGCGCGGCCTCGTTCAGGTCGGCTTCGGTCTGCTGCCGGTCGGCGGCGAGGCTCGAGCTCAGCGTGTTCTGGGCATCGATGGCATCCTGCGTTGCCTTGCTGATCGCTTGCTTGGCGGTGAGGATGGCCGTTTCGTAGTCCAGGATCTTGCCCTGAAGGTCGGTGACGGACTGCTGCGAATCCAACAGTCTTGCGTTGGCGACCAGGCCTTTCTGGGCCAGCGGACCGATGCTGGTGAGTTGCTGCTGCGCCAGGTCGACCTGCTTCTGCTGGTTGACGATCTTCTTCTGCAGCGATTCGATCTCGGCCTGCAGGACCCCTTTCAGGTCGCTGAGCGCCTCGAGCTTCAGCTTCAGCGCCTTCTGGTCAGCCGTGAGGATCGTCATCTCGTCCGCGACGATGGCTTGCAGTCTCGGATCGCCCTCGACCTCCTTCGGCACGTCGAAGCTGGACTTGCCCGCAAGGTCGGCATCGATGCGCGCGCGCTTGACGATCAGTCGAACGCGCTGATCGTCATATATGTCGAAATTGCCTTTGGCGGTGACCAGGTCCTTGCCGAGCTGCGGGCCGTAGTCGGCGCTTCGCCGGATGCCGCCCGCGATGCTGACCGCCTTCAGCACCGTAAGATCGGGCACATAGGGGAATTGGCCGGGGTTCTGCACCTCGCCCGAAATATAGAACGGCCGGAACTGCGCCATTTCGACCGATGCCTCGGGCCGGTCCGACAAGGCGAGCTTGTGCTGCAGCGCCTCGCCGATCGCCGCCGCGACTTCGGCCGTTGTCTTGCCGGATGCCGGCAGCTCGCCGACGAAAGGCACCGACAGCATTCCGGCCGGCCCGACCGTGTATACGCCATTCACCGCCGACCAGTCGCGGAACGTGCCTTCGACGGTCTGCCACTCCGCGATACGGATGGTGAGCTTGTCTTGCGATCCGAGATGGTACTCGTCGGCAAGGGCGATCCGAGGCAGGGCGAGCGACAGGGCCAGGCAGCTGGCCACGAGCCGCAAACGCCGCGAGCGGCCCGAATGCGGGCCGCTGCAAAAAACTTCGAACATGTCTATCTTCAACTGAATGTTCCGATCCGCTTTGGCCCCACCAGCCCGATGAGCCTGCGCCCGATGCCTGCCGGGAGAAATCTCCCGCGTGCGATCCGGTTCGCGACCGCTCAGTAGCAGCCGCGCGACATCCAGACAGCCGGAACTGTCTTGATGATGATGCGAATATCCTCAAAAAGTGACCAATTCTCGACATAGTGGCGATCGAACGCGACGCGGCTGTCATAGGAGACGTCGTTGCGGCCGCTGACCTGCCACAGGCCGGTCAGGCCGGGGCGGGACTTCAGGTAATACACGGCGGCGCTGCCATAGATCTCCAGTTCGTCGCGCACGACCGGGCGAGGTCCGACAAGGCTCATGTCGCCCTGAAGAATGTTGATGACCTGCGGCAACTCATCGAGACTGAGTTTCCTCAGGACCGCGCCGACCCGGGTGACTCGCGGATCGTTCTTCAGCTTGCGGGTGGCTATCCATTCCGCCTTGGCTTCCGGATTGGCCGCCAGATAGGCAGCCAGCACCCTTTCGCCGTCCGGCACCATGGTGCGGAACTTGAGACAAGGGAAAACCCGTCCGCCACGCCCGATTCGCCGGTGACCGTAAAAAATCGATCCGCCATCGGAGAATTTGACGAGCAGCGCTATCATCACGAACAGCGGGCTGAGAGCGATCAGGGCGGCCAGTGAACCGGCAATATCGAAACTGCGCTTGATAAGGCCGCCGATCGGCGGTGGAAAATCGACGCCAGCCTGCGAAAACTCCGCTGTGGCCGACTTGGCAACATCCCTCATGCCAAAACTCCATGCGTTGACCGGATGGTTTACGGCACGATATCAAAAAAATGTTGCAGCGCAACACACAATTTCCCGCACCTTTGAAATAGTCACGTCATGAATTGACTAAATAATAAGCGTGCCCTGCACAAATTTCGGAATATTTAGCACATTTATGACAATAAATGGGCATAGCCGGAAAAATAGAGGCGCTTTTGGGGCAACTTCTAGGCGGGGCGTTCTTTATGCCCTTGAATGGAGCTCGTTGGTGCTTTAGCGCGGCACGATATTCGGTGGTATTCATATAAAATACTATTCAATATTGTAGATTCTACTGAAAAACACCAAAGAGCCGAAGTTGCGCGTAATCCCGTCGTGTGCGTTGCAGCATGAGCGAGTCGAGCGCAAAAGCTCACCTAAAAATAAATGCAGTTGCCCTTGCGGCCTTTTGCTCGCCTTAATAGAATTGCAAATTATACCTGTCAAAGTGGCGACAGGTTGAAAGGCCGGAAGCAACCGGCCGGGAGCGGGCGACTTAACAAGCCCGCATGACAAGGGACGACGCTCGGGTGGGGCAATGATTGGAATATACCCGGGCCGGTTTGTGGGCTGTTGGGTATGTCGCTTCCAAAATTCATCGTTGGGATGATTTTCGCTCTTGCGATCGTCGTTGGCTGGTCATGGCTGGGCGGCGCTTCAATAGGCACGACGCTGCTGCGCGTCATCATCTGTGCCGTGGTCATCCAGGCGGGCTACTTCGTGCTCGTCTATGCCATGATCGTCAAAAGCGCGCCGACGCCGGCCGACAGGACACGCGAGGCCGAAAGAAAGCTGAGTTCGGCCGAGGTGGCCGAGGGTGAAAAGCTCGGCGGCGCCGGGCGAAGCCTTCACTGACCCAGACCGGGCTGGCCTCAGGCCACGTCGGCGGGTTCGGACTGAGATTGTTCGCCCGAAAGCATCCGGGACAACCGGCTTCCTGCTTTCGCCTTCAGCCGCCGATATTGCCCGGCCTCGACGACACGGCCGTTTTCCATCGCCACCACCCAGTCGGCAAAGGCGATCATCGATGGCCGGTGCGCGATGGTCAGGATCGTCATCGAGCCGCGCAGCCCGTCGATCGATTGCGCGATCAGCGCCTGGTTTTGCCAGTCGAGCGCGCTGGTCGCCTCATCGAGGATGAGCAGCGACGGCTTGCGCAGCAAGGCGCGCGCCAGCGCGATCCGCTGGCGCTCGCCGCCCGACAACCGCACGCCGCGGTCGCCGACCACCGTTTCGAGCTTGAGGTCGAGCCGTTCGACGAATTCGGCCGCATGGGCCGATCGCAATGCGGCCCACAGTTCATCGTCGCTTGCTTGCTGTGCGGCCAGGCGCAGGTTCGCCGCGATCGTGTCGTGCAGGAGAAACACGTCCTGCGGCACGTAGGCGACCTGGTCGCGCCAGCCCCGGCGATTGGCGGCGTCGATCTCGACGCCATCGACGAGGATCGTGCCGGCTGTCGGCTCGAGCAGGCCGAGCAGCATGTCGGCGATCGTGCTCTTGCCTGATCCCGAAGGGCCGATAAGGGCGGTGACCTTGCCGGCCGGAAGGCCGAAGGTGATGTCGCTCACCACCGTCTTGGCGGCGCCGTCCTCGTAGGCGAAGGAGACGCCGCGAACATTCAGTCCGAAATCGAGCGACAGCTTTCGAGCGTCCTCGATCCCGGCATGGCCAGGTTCCCGCTCGGCGTCGAAACGCATCTGCAGGCTGCGCATCGCGGCATAGGCGGGCAGGTTGATCAGGACCTGCTGCGCTTGCGTCTGCATGTCCATGAAGCGCGGCGCGATGCGCATGAAGACCAGCAGCAGCACCACGATCTCGGCCAGTGAGAGGTCGAAGCGAACCAGCGCCACATAGATGAACAGGCTCAAGCCGATCACGCTCGCCACCTGGAACAGGGCGGTGCCGGTCGAGCTGTTGCGCACATAGGCGATGTTGTCGGCCTTCATCCTTTCGAGTGTCGCCTGCAACTGCGCGAAATAGGTCGCCTCGATGTTCAGGCTCTTGGCCACCTTGATGCCGCCGAGGAATTCCGAGACCGTCCGGTATTGATCCTGCCGGTTGGTGGTCAGGACCTGGCCAAAGGCGGTCGCCCGCGACCGGAATGGCCGCAGCGCGAGGAACATCAGGATGCCAATGACCACGGCGAACAGCGTCATGACCGGCGAAATGAACATGGAGATCACGAGATAGCCGGCCAGAAGCACGGCGATCTGCACCAGCATCAGCAGCGAGAAGGCCGCGCCCTGGACGCGGTCTATGTCCCCGGTCAGCGCATGGTCGAGGTCGGAGCCGCGCATGCGCGTGAAGACGCCCCACCGTGCCTTGCCGATGCTTTCGAACAGGTTCATGCGCAGGCGGTTGATGAAATCGAAGAGAAGCCTGGCCATGTAGACCGACTTGAAGCGGTTGAAGGCGGCCTGCAGCGCGACCAGCGCCACCAGCATGCACAGCATCGTGGTCAGCTTCAGCGTGCCGTCCGGCACCAGCCAACGCATGAAATCATTGTCGGGCAGCTTGATCGCGAAGTCCTGGCCGGAGCGTCCGACCAGCTGCAACAGCGGAACCAGCAACAGGATGGAGATGCCTTCGGTCAGGCTGCCCAGGATCAGGAAGAGCAGCGCCGTCCAGGCCCGCCGCCCGCCTATCTGGGCGATAACGGCGCCGAACCCGGCGATTTCCCGAAACAATGACGGGCGAAGGAGCGATGATTTCGACATCTCCTGCTATCCCTGTTCCTGCTATCCCTGTCCGGCCATCAGGTCATGCTCGACGAGGCTCACGACCTCGCCGATCCTGTCGAGCCCCGTCGGCACTTCGAGCCTGCACACGCCGACGCGATCGGCGAGCCGTGCGCAATGCCCGAGATGCGCCGCCGCGAAATCGCCGACCAGGGCGGCGCGGCCGAAACGCGTGACATATGAAAATCTGATCACGGCCGGCAAAGCGGCGATGCCGGGCATGGGCGAGATCTCAGCCTTTTGGCCGCGCTCGAGAATATAGATGCAGGTCGCCGGAACCCTGTCGCGCGAAAACGCCCCGTGCAATCGGTGCTGGGCCTTGTTGATAGCCGGATGCACCTGCGGCCGCACTTGTGCCCCTTCGAGCGAAATCGCGGCAGCCGCGTCGGCCGCCAGCTTGATCTGGGGAAAACCCGGCACGATCATCGGCTCGTCCGGATGGCTGAGATCGAGCGCCACGACGTCATCGGTAAGCAGTTCGTGTCCGGCACGGATCATGGCGCTTGCCGTCGTCGATTTGCCGGCGCCCTTGTCGCCCATGAAGATGGCGCTTTTGCCGGCAATCGCGACGGCGCTGGCATGCAGCACGAGCAGGCCGCGCTGGTGCAGGATGAGCGCCATCACCGGTCCCAGCAGCGGGAACGCGATCAGCGCGTCGTCGATGCCGGGCGCCGGCTCGACCTCGATGCGGCAGGCGTCGCTGATCAGGAACGCGGCGACAGCGTGCCATGCCAGATATTGCCGATCCGGTTCGAAGCGGAAAATGGTCGCGGCCTCGGGCGAAGGCTTCGGCATATCGATCGCGCCGACGCTGATCACGATATCCGCCGCTGCGGGTTCGGCCGGCTCCAGTTCTGGCAATGTCACCTCGGAAGCGATGGTCAGGCCGTAGGCTCGATAAAAACGGCGCTGTCCGCGCGGCCAGCCTTGCGCGCGCGGGCGGAGGGCCAGCGGCTCGTTCAACGGCGTCATGCGGCACTCCCGGCACGCTGCACCTGCCGCAGCCACAGCGACAGCGACGCCGAGCGCCAGACATACTGGACGTCGAGCGGCGCCGGCCGGTCGGGCCGACTGAGCAGCCGGGCATAGGCAGCCTTCACGGCCGGCAGGTTGATATAGGGCTCGATGCGGCCGGCGTCCGGGCCGAGCACCTGTTCCAGGAGGTCGCGGTGGTTGCGCAGCATGCCGTTGACGAGATTGCCGGTGAAATCGATCTTGTCGCGCCGCCACTGGACCGCCGCCGGCAGCACGTCTTGCATGGCGCGGCGCAGCACGTAGCGGCCAAAACCGCGGCTGAGCTTCTCCTCGCCCGGCAATGCCAGGCAGAACTCGACCAGCGGCTTGTCCCAGAAGGGATAACGAGGTTCGACGCCGAAATTGGCGGCCGCCTTGTCGAGGACTTCGAAAGCATGCGGCACATAGCCGTTGGAAAGAATCCAGCGGTGGGTCAGCGCCTCGCTGGCGCTGACGTCGGGCGGCTTGTAGCCGGCTCGGTGAACCCGCTCGATGAGCTCGGTGCGGCCGGCAAGATCGGCATTGATCAGGTCGCGCCAGCTTCCGCCCTGGGCCGGCTTTCGCAGCCTGTGCAGGAGCCGGTTCGCGGCGTGCCTGAGCCTGGCCACGCGCCAGGCAGGCCCGTAGATGGTCAGGAACTGGAAATACATGCCGAGCATGCCGTCGCCATAGGTGTTGGAAGCGCTGCGGATCTCGCGCCACAGCTCCAGCCACTTGCCTGCATTGGCAAGCTCGTGCAGATGGCCGTGCCCCTGCGATACGACTTCGTCCCCGCCATGGCCGTCGAGAAGCACCTTGACGCCTTTGGCGCCCGCCGTCCTGTATACCTCCCGGGTGAGCGTAAGGCCCGGCGCCAGGAACGTTCCTTCCTGCTCTTCCAGCACCCGTTCGAATTCCGCGAACGGCGCGTAGTTGCCGACCGGGATCAGCGTGCCGTCGACGCGCCCTTGTTCCAGCACCGCGTCTATGAAGGGGGTTTCGTCCATCGCCGAACCGCGTTCGAAAACCAGCGAAAAGGTGGGCAGCCTCGGCTTTTCCTCGGACAGGTTTTGCCGGCCCGCCACGCAGGCGATCGAAGAGGAGTCCAGGCCGCCGCTCAGCATGGCCCCGACCGCCGCGCTTCCGCGCATGCGGTTGCGCACGGACTGCGAGAAGAGGTGGGCGAATTCCTCGGCGGCGTCCGGCCGCATAGGCCGCGACGACGGCTCGATCTGCCAGTATCGCTGCAGCGTCACGCGCTGCCCCGTCACAGTGAGGCTGTGGCGCGCCGGCAGGCGGAAAATATCGGTATAAGGCGTCGCTTGCGGATCGTCTGGCAGCCCTGCCAGGAAACCCGAGATCTGATGTTCGCTGAGGCGGGCGCCGGCCCCGGTGACGCCAAGGATCGGGCCGATCTCGGAGGCAAAGACAAAGCGCTGCCCGTCCGCGTGATAGTAGAACGGTTTGACGCCGAAATGATCGCGCGCGCAAAACAGCACCTGCCGCTCGGCATCCCAGATGGCGAAGGCGAAATCGCCTTGCAGGTGCACGGGACAGGCTTCGCCCCAGCGTAAATAGGCCCGCATCAGGAGCACGGCGTCGGCAACCGATGCGTCGCGGACGCCGAGCCGTGCCGTCAGCTCGTCGCGATTGTCCAGGCGGCAATCCGCGGTGACGGCCAGTTTGCCGCCCGCCATCGTCAGCGGGCCGGGGCCGGCTTCATCGGTCGTGTTGAGCCAGGCGTGGCCGAGCGCGACAGCCTTGTCGGTCCACCACGAACTGCCGTCGCGGGCGCGATGACGCATGCGGGCCAGCATGCGCTGGATATCGGCTGCGGACTCCGGCGCCTCGTGCCCGTGCAGGATACCGGCCACGCCGCTCATCGGTCATTGACCATAGTCGACGAGAGGGACAAACCTGTCTATCGAGCCGCCAAGGACGACATGGTTGCCGCTGATCAGCCAGGCATGCGCCTTCAGCTGCCGGCCGGTGTCGCGCTCGATGCCGATGCGGATCTTCGAGGCGTTGCCCTGGCGGGCGAGAATGTACTGGCCGGCGAGCGCCTGGGTGAGGCAGCTTGCGCGCGGCACCAGGCGGGCCGCGGCGGCAACGCCCCAGGCGACACGGCGCAGTTCTCCCGTGCTGGCGCATTCACGCGCCTCCAGCCGGGTGACGATGCCGCGAAGGCGGTTGTAGGAGAACAGGGTCAGCCCCAGGCGAACGGCCGCGACCACCAGCAGGCAGCGGCAGAGGAACAGCATTTCCGGGCCGCTCAGGGAGAGAGCTCGAAGCAGGCGCCGCCGGTGCTTCGTCTGGCCGGGACTTTTCTCCGTCGCAGGTTCTTGCCGCAAAACCGTGACCCGCTTTTGCGGAACCTGCTTACACAGGTTCCTCATGATGCAGCCTCGCAAGTCCGCTATCGGCCAGACCTTTCAACAGTGCGTCGACATCGGCCCTGCAGCGCTCGGCGTCGACATCATAGCGCGCGAGCACGGCCCGGTGGATTTCGGCAATTGGTTTCGGCTCCTGGATCAACTCCCAGATGAACGTGCCCACCCCGTTGAGGCTGTAGTAGATGTTGGATTTCAGGTTAAGAAGCGCCAGGCCATTGCCGAATTCGCAGGCAACCGCTTCCTTGGTCGCACTTACGCGATCGTGGTCAGATGGGTTCCAGTTCATCCGAAAACCTCGTTTGCTACACACTGTCCGCAATGCGTGCCGACCATTCTGGCGATGAAGAAAAGCCGGGTCAGGCAATGAAGAGAAGCCGGGATTTTCACCCCGACTCCCTGTATGGTTCTTGGATTCCAGAGGCCCAACGTGTCCCTCCAGAATCAGGACAGGTTCAGGAGAACGTCAGGTCGCCAATCGGCGTGTGCGCAGGAAATGCTGCGTCGAGCGCCGTGTTGCCGCCACCGCCCTGAGTGATGGTTTCAATCGAACAATGAACCGTCAGGCTGGGCGTTTCGTACTCCTGTTTTTCAACATTCTGTTCCATTTTACACTCCATCAAGGACTGGAAACGGCCTGTCGATTGCCGGCGGCACTTTCATGCTGCGATGCAATAGCTGCATGGCAGCATTTATGAGTCAAGCCTGATTTACCGCGCATTAATCAATTATGGACTGCGCGCGCAGACACAGTCGTGAGTAACGATCTCAAGCTTTGGCCTTGATCGCCTCGAGATCCCTGCATATGGGCCTAATGCACTAGGTCAGCATAAGAAATTGATTTGCATATATAAACTTTTTAAGCCCTGTCACTTCAAGGCATGGCGACAATAATGCCGTAGCACCGGGTCTCCCGGTAGGTTTGCTACGGAACGCCGAAAAGGCCACTCGTCCCTTGTGGTCCAGCAGTTCTCCTCATCGTTCGCCCGAGCCGGTTTCGATAAACGTCGGGGCCGGATTTTTGCGCTGCAAAAGGAAAAACTGGACGGCGCAAAAGTTTTTGGCGATGCTTTGCTTCGCACCTGCAGCATAGGCGTCGCGCCGATCGCTTCTGGAGAACCGTGCGCCCGATGGCCCTGACCGAACGTTCATATGAGCGACTGCGCGCCGCCGATTGCGCCAGCGAGATCGCCTATGTGCAGGCCTGTCTGCGGCTGTTCTTCGCGGCGCGATCCGGCGCCGCGCCCGGCGATGCCTCCGGCCTCTCCGTGGCCAATGTCACCGACATAGCCAGGTTGAACAAGGTCGCGACCTTTATCCTCAAGGTGCTGTCGAGCGCACCCGCGAACGGGCCGCCGGCTCAGTTCTCCCAATGGCTCGACGCCTACCGCCGGAAGACCGTTTCGATGAACGCGTCCTGCATCATGGATTCGATGGCGATCCAGGCGGCGCTGCGCGACAGGCAGATCGATTTCGTTTTCCTGAAAGGTCCCTTCCAGCAGCATCTGCTTTACGACGATCATTTCATGAAGCCTTCGGGCGATGTCGACATATTGGTGGCGCCGGCCGGGTTTTTCAGGGCGCGCGAGGCGCTCCGCTCGATCGGATACGAGATCGCCGGCAAGTCGCGCTCCGTCTGGTGGGTCCGTTTCCTCGGCGAACAGCACATGATCCGCGGCGACGGGCCGACGCAATCCACTGTCGATCTGCATTATCGGCTCCAGCAACCCGGCTCGCCCAGCCCGCGCGACGCGGATGGCTTCCTGCGGCGCAAACGGCAGGTCGAGATCACCGGCGTCGAGGTGCCGTTCACATCGGCGGCCGACACTCTGCTGTTGTCCTGCATCAGCGTCGCCAAGGCGCTTTTCAACCGGGAACCCTGCGCCGGTTACGTCTGCGACGTGCGCGCCAGCGCCGACCGCTTGGACGAAGCCGAGCAGCAGCGCCTGCTCGACGCCGCCGCGGCGCAGGGGCTGGACGACACGCTGCTGCTTGGCCTGCGCGCCGCCGACGTGCTCCTCGGCGGCGCCGACACGCTCTTGTCGCAGCGCGCCGCGCGGATGCTGTCGCGCATCGGCAATGAGGATCTGCTCAACATGGTCATCGCGCCATGGCTGTCATCCCTGCGATGGCCGCAGCGGCGCACCGTGCTGTGGGAGTTGTGCGGTCGTGCGCCGGTCCGCTATCTGGCGGAAGCCGGCTGGGCGGCATCGGCCGACATCAGCCGCCGCATCTTCGAACGGCAGGGCAGCCCGTGACGGGAAGCCTGTCGGGCATCGAACACGTACAGGGCGAGGGCAGAATGGAACCTGTGCAAGAGGCAAATTCATGTCGATGACAAAATCAAAGGTCTGCGTGATCATCGCGGCCCGAAACGCGGCGCGAACAATCGCGGTCGCCATCGCGTCCGCGCTGCGCGAACCGGAAGTGGCCGAAGTCGTCGTCGTCGATGACGCCTCCACCGATGACACGGCCCAAGTCGCCCGCGCCGCCGATGACGGCAGCGACCGGCTCGCGGTGATCCGTCTCGACGTCAATCGCGGCCCCTCCTTCGCCCGCAACGCCGCCATCGCCGCCTCGCAATCGCCATTCATCGCCATTCTGGACGCCGACGACTTCTTTCTCGCGGGCAGATTTCACAATCTGTTTGCCGGCGCGGACTGGGATTTCGCGGCCGACAACATCATGCTCATCAGGGACGACGCCTTGAGCGATGTCACCCAGATCGTCGCACCGCAGTTCGCGGCCGAGCCGGAATTCCTCGACCTGGAGCGCTTCGTCGAAGGCAACATCTCCAGGCGCAACGTGCGCAGAGGCGAACTCGGTTTCCTCAAGCCGGTGATCAGCCGCGCTTTTCTCGACAGGCACGGCTTGCGCTATGACGAGAGCTTGCGTCTGGGCGAGGATTACGAACTCTACGCGCGCGCGGTCGCCAGCGGCGCGCGCTTCAAGGTCATCCGCTCCTGCGGTTACGGCGCCATCGTGCGGGCCGATTCGCTGAGCGGCCGCCACAAGACCCAGGACCTGAAGCGTCTTGCCGACGCCGACCTGGCGCTGCTGGCGATCGACAGCCTGCCTGAGGGTTCCAAAGCGGTGCTGCGCCGCCACGAGCGCCACGTGCGCGACAAATACCGGCTGCGCAATTTCCTCGACGTCAAGGCCGAGCGGGGCCTGGCGTCGGCCGCGGCCTATGCCTTCGCAAGCCAATCCAACCTGGTTCCCATCGTCCAGGGCGTGGCGTCCGACAAGCTCGAGGCGCTGTTTCGCCGCGTCGGGTTCGCCTCCCGTCGTCAACATGTGCCGCCAATGCGTTTTCTCATGGCCGGCACCAGCACGGGCAAGCAGCCTTGAATGCGGGCGTCCGGCCGCGCTCTTGCCAGCCCGTCGCGCAAAGCATTTCCGGCGGATTTATGAGTTTACGAATTGGGTGGTTGCCTAGCCGGCCGGAGGATGGCAGTCTATGTTGCGGTGCAGCAATTAGGATGGCCAATGAACCGGCCTCCGATCGGACTGCCCGATATTGAACCGGTAAGGGGCCCGGCCGACGGCCGGACTACCACAGGACTTTGAACGCATGGCCTCGATATTCGGCTTCAGATCAAGGAATCCGGCCCGCGACCGCCAGACCGACATCTCGCGCCTCGACCGCCTGGCGAAGCTGTTCGAGCAGATCGCGGCCGAGATCGAGGCCGAGCGAAACGGGCTGGAGAATCGCTACAAGGCGACGGCCACCAACGCCGCCTTTCTGGTCGAGGCCATGGAGAACGGCTCGGCGTCTGCGCGCCGTTCCGCCGAGGTCGATGAATTGACGACGTCGATCCTGAATTGCGAGCGCCGCATCGCGGCGCTGTCGCGCCAGAACGGCATGGTCCGGGAGCTTCGTCATTCGCTGGATATGGTTTTCGATGAGGACGGGTCGTCCGATATGACGGCCAGCGAGGGGCTCGCCAAACCGGCAGGCGCCGGCAGAGGGTGAAGGCTGAAGGGTGGATTTGGCGCGAGGCGAGAAGGCAGCTTGGGGAGGGGCTGACGAGAGAAAGAAAGCGCCGTTTGGCAACGGCTCGAATGGCTACTTTGGGTTGGGGATGCACAGCGCAAAGGTTGAGTTTCGTATGAATGCGGATCCGAGAACCACGTTCACCGTCGCAGTTCGCGGCATATCGTCAACGCGCCAGGCCAGGCAAGCCCGCCCGGGCGGTTCCACCGGACGCAGGGCTGCCCTGGTCGCGCTGGCCGCTCTCGCTGGCCTGTTCGCCGGGCCGGCGCCATCCTGGTCGCAGGATCTGAAGTCGGCGCCCTCATTCGTCGATGATTTCACCAGCTTCAACCGCCAGCGCTGGTATGTCTCCGATGGCTGGACGAATGGCGGCCATCAGAATTGCACCTGGGCGAAGGGGCAGGTCAGCCTGGCGGACGGCGTGCTGTCATTGGGTTTCGAGAAGCAGAAGACGAAGGATCGCGACTACGCTTGCGGCGAAATCCAGACCAAGCAGCGATTCGGCTACGGCACCTACGAGGCGCGCATGAAAACCGACACCGGTCCCGGCCTCAACGCGGCTTTCTTCTCCTATATCGGCCCGTCGGACAAGCAGCCCTGGGACGAGATCGACTTCGAGATCCTGACCAAGGACACGTCCAAGGTGCAGGTCAATGCCTACATCGCCGGCAAGGGCAAGAACGAGAAGCTGGTCGACGTGCCGGGCGGCACGGAAAAGGCCTTCAACGACTACGCCTTCGTCTGGCAGAAGGACAGTTTGCGCTGGTACGTCAACGGCCAACTGGTGAACACCATCACCGATCCGGCAAAGCTGCCCAGCCATGCTCAGAAGATCTTCTTCAGCCTCTGGGGCAGCGATACGATGACCGGATGGTTGGGCGCATTCGCCGATCCCGGACGCAAGCTTTCGCTGCAGATCGAGCGCGTCGCCTTCACCGCGCAGGGCGAACCCTGCCAGTTTCCGGAATCGCTGGCATGCAGCGTAAAATAGAACCTATTGGAAAAGTCGATTTGAACCGGCCGGGCCGAACACGGTCCGCTGCCCTGGACAGGAACAAAACAGAATGAATTTGACGGTGTTTGGTATCGGCTATGTCGGTCTCGTGCAGGCTGCTGTGCTTGCCGAAGTGGGCCACCAGGTCGTCTGCGTCGACATCGACGCGAACAAGGTCGAGCGGCTCAATCAAGGTCTCGTCCCGATTTTCGAGCCGGGCCTGGAAAGCATCGTGAGGGAGAACCATGCCGCCGGCCGCATCAAGTTCACCACCGACGCGGCCGCCGCCGTCAGGCATGGTGAAATCCAGATGATCGCGGTCGGCACGCCTCCCGGCGAGGATGGCTCGGCCGATCTCAAATATGTGCTGGCGGTCGCCGAGGCGATCGGCCGGGAAATGGATGCGCCCAAGATCGTCGTCGGCAAGTCGACCGTGCCGGTCGGCACCTGCGAGAAGATCAAGGCCAGGATCGCCGAAACGCTGAAGAAAAGAGGCCGCGAGGACCTGACCTTCGACGTCGCTTCCAATCCGGAATTCCTCAAGGAAGGGTCCGCCGTCGCCGATTGCATGAGGCCGGACCGCATCATCGTTGGCACGTCGAGCGAGGCCACCGAGGCGGTGATGCGCGAGCTCTACGCCCCCTTCAACCGCAACCACGAGAAGATGATCGTGATGGATGTGCGCAGCGCCGAATTCACCAAATACGCGGCCAATTGCATGCTCGCCACCAAGATCAGCTTCATGAACGAAATGGCGAATCTGGCCGAACAGCTCGGCGCCGACATCGAGGAGGTGCGCAAGGGCATCGGCAGCGATCCGCGCATCGGCTACCACTTCATTTATCCGGGCCTCGGCTATGGCGGCTCCTGCTTTCCCAAGGACGTGCGCGCCCTGATCAAGACCGCCGAAGGCGTCAAGTTCGACGCCAAGCTGCTGCGCGCCGTCGAGGAGCGCAACAACGAGCAGAAATCCGTGCTGTTCGACAAGGTGAACCGCTATTTCAAGGGCAACCTCAAGGGCAAGACCTTCGCGCTCTGGGGCCTCGCTTTCAAACCCAACACCGACGACATGCGCGAGGCGCCCGCCCGCACGCTGATGGAGGCACTCTGGAACGTCGGGGCCACCGTGCAGGCCTATGATCCCGAGGCGATGCAGGAATGCCAAGCCATCTATGGGCTGCGCGACGACCTGCTTCTGTGCGGCACCAAGGAAGCGGCGCTGCGCGGCGCCGATGCGCTGCTGATCGCCACCGAGTGGAAGAGTTTTCGTGCGCCTTCCTTCGACGCGCTGAAGGACGCGCTGACCACGCCGATCATCTTCGACGGCCGCAACCTCTATGATCCCAAGGTCATCGCCCGCCACGGCATCGAATATCACTCGATCGGCAGGATGGCGGCATGAGACCGGGTTTGGGCAATCCAATGTGGGATCGCGGCGGCCGGCCGGTGCGCTTGCCATGACGAACGCACAAGACCCGGAAAGGAGTTGCGGCTGATGGTGCTGGACGTAAAGCCGGAGCAGATCACCAAGGACCACTTCGACGTTGTCGCGATCGGTTCCGGTTTCGGTTCGGCCTTCTTCCTGCACGAATTCACGAAGCGGCGTAAGGCGCGCATCCTGCTCCTGGAATGGGGCCGCCACAACACGCATGAATGGCAGCTCAAGCAGAACGTCAACACCGACATCGAGGACGAGTCGACCTACAAGACCAATTCCGACAAGCCCTGGAACTACACGATCGGGCTGGGCGGCGGCACCAATTGCTGGTTCGCGCAGACGCCGAGGTTCCATCCCAACGATTTCAGGCTGAAAAGCACCTACGGCATCGGCAATGACTGGCCGATCAGCTATGACGACGTCGAACCGTTCTATTGCGACGCCGAAGACATCATGTCGATCTCGGGCGATCCCGACATGGCGGCGATGCTGCCGCGTTCGAAGCCTTTTCCGCAGCCGCCGCACCGCATGTCGACGCCCGACCGGATCATGAAGGCGGCGCAGCCCGGCCAGCATTTCGTCATGCCGACCGCGCGCGCCCGCGTGCCGACCGCGCAGCGCACCTCGTGCTGTGCCAACCTCAGATGCTGGCTGTGCCCGGTCGACGCCAAATTCACCGCCAATAACGGCCTGATGCATGTCTTCGAACATCCCGACGTGTCGGTCTGCCTCGGTTCGGAAGTGCGCCGGCTCGACCATGTCGGCGGGACCGTCCGCTCGGTCACTTTCGTCCATGGCGGCAAGGAATATCAGGTCAGCGGCGACCTCTTCGTTCTCGGCGCCAATGCTATCCAGAGCGCCGCGATCATGCTGCGTTCCGGCCTGGGAGGCGAATTCGTCGGCCGCGGCTTGCATGAATCCTATGGCTGGAATTTCGAGGTCTATCTCGACGGTGTCGACAATTTCGACGGCAGCACCATCACCACCGGCTTGAATTTCGGCCTCTATGACGGTCCGCACCGGTCCGAGCACGCCGCGGCGCTGGTCTATTTCGAGAACCGCTGGCAACACGGCATGCGCGCCGAGAAAGGGCGGCTGCGCCAGGCGCTGCCCCTTGTCGTGGTGACCGAGAACCTGCTCGACCATGAAAATTTCGTCACGCTCGACGAGAACGACAACGCCTTCGTCAGCTTCAAGGCGCCGTCGGACTACGCGGTCAAGGGCATGGCGCGGGCGCTGGAGAAACTGCCCGGGCTGCTCGCCCCGCTACCGGTCGAACAGCTTTTCGATCGCGGCATCCGGCCAACCGAATCGCATGTCCAGGGTACGCTCCGGATGGGAACGGGCCCGGCCGATTCGGTGGTCGACAGCTGCATGATTCATCACCAGCTCAGGAACCTGGTCGTGGTCGGAACCAGCACATATCCGAGCTGTTCATGCGCCAATCCGAGCCTGACCGCGGCAGCGCTGTCCCTGCGGGCGGCGAGCCGGATGGCGTGAGAGGAGCAAACCAGATGACAGAGATCTCGCGACGCTCCGCACTGGCCGTCATGGCGGGCGGGGTGGTGTCGACCGGCATTGCCTACGCGGCAGTATCCTCGTTTTCGGATGAGGATCTGGTGCGCGTCACGCTCGAGAAATATTTCGGCAAGCTCAACATGCGCATCGAGCATTTGCAGCAGTTCGTCCTGGCGTTCCGCGACAGGAACCCATGGATATTTCCGAGCAAGAAACTCAGCGACGCCGTCACCTTGCTCGAGGAGACAAGGCTGGGCAAAGCCCGCGCCTTGCTGCCAGAGCAGAAGAAGCAGGACCTGCTGCATTTCGACCGCTGGCTGATCGCCGAATTCCACATGCTGACCGACTACGCCTGGCGCAGTTCGCCGGGCGATCCGATCCGGTTCACCGGATGGCAGCCATGCACCAATCCGTTCGCCAATCTCGAGCAACAGAGTGCCTGAGGCGGTGTCGGAGCAAGCTCTCGGGCCACATTGAACGAAACGCGAAAGAACCAGGAGCCAGGAACCATGAAAGTTCTTTTTGCAGGCGGCAACGGATATACGCCCGAATTCAGCGGCGGCGTCCAGTCGAGCACCCATCATCTGGCGGAACAGTTGATCGAGCACGGCCATGAGGCGGCCGTACTGGCTGCCCTGTTCGGCGACGGTGTCTTCGGCTTCAAGGCGCGCGCCAAGATGAAGCTGCTGCGTCAGCCGGCGGTCATCGACAGTTTTCCCGGCTATCCGGTGGTGCGGGCCTGGTTTCCCTGGAAGGCGGCCGACTTTGCCGTCCGCAGATTGAAGCCGGACGTGGCCGTCGTCCAGTGCCATAAGTCGGTTCCGGTGGGCAAGGCGCTGCAGGCCGAAGGCGTGCCGCTGGTCGTCTATCTCAGGAACGTCGAGTTCCATGAGCTGGGCGGCGATCTGCGCGAGCTGCATTCGGCGCTCTACATCGCCAATTCGCAATTCACCGCGCGCGCCTACAAACAGAAGTTCGGCATCGATGCGGCGGTGCTGCCGCCGACCATCAATGCCGCGCTCTACAGCACGCCGACCACGGGCCAGTTCGTCACCTTGATCAACCCGTACGAGGAGAAAGGCTTCGAGCTCGCCGTGCGCATCGCCAGCGCCTGCCCCGAGATTCCGTTCCTGTTCGTGGAGAGCTGGAAGCTCGCCGACGATCATCGCGCCCGCATCGAGCAGACCATCGCCCCGTTCTCCAACATCAGGCTGGAGAACCGCACCGGCGACATGAAGACCGTCTATGGCCGCACCAGGATCCTGCTGGCGCCCAGCAAATGGGAAGAGGCCTGGGGCCGTGTGGCCTCGGAAGCCCATTGCAGCGGCATTCCCGTCATCGGCTCGCGGCGCGGCGGGCTGCCCGAAGCGATCGGCCCGGGCGGCGTGGTGCTGGATTACGATGCCCCGCTCGCCGACTGGGTCGCGGCCGTCAGGCTGCTGTGGAACGACCGCCAGGAATATGACCGGCTCTCGGCCACGGCGCGCAGCTTCTCCGAGCGTCCGGAGCTCGATCCTGACCGCCAGTTCCTCACCTTCTTTTCCATACTGGACAAGGCCACACAGCAGCGCTCGCGGCAGGCGGCCTGATGACGGCCAGCCCGGCAGCCTTGTGATAGGAATTTTTTCTTGACAGGGTGAAGGCAGCTATGATAGATTTTGGGTTATGGTGCTGAGTTGCGCCGGAGGCCCGCCGCACAGGCGGGTTTTTCGTTTGATGCTTCTCGACAGACGCGCCGGCGAACACTCCAAGGAACCCGTTAATCTGAACTTGCAGCCTTGGCGGATCAGGCCAGGCGCTTGACCCGGCTTTTCAGCGTCTCGTAGCCGCGGGCGCCAAGCAGCGCGCGGGCAAGGGCCTTGGCGGCGCCCTTGCGGCCTTCCTGTGATTTGGCCTGTCGCAACCTGGCCGGCAGGTTGCGCGCCGCCTGGCCGAGCGCCGGGAGCGACAGCGCGTTGGGAAAGCTGACCATGTGCGTTTCGACGCACAGCACCGGTTTGCCCGACAGCTCGGTGATCCTCAGCGCCTGCTCGTGCTCGCTCTCGATGAACAGGATGGCATCGGATTTGCGGTAGAATTCGGCCTTGAAACTGCCATGCGCGCCAAGCCGCTGGCGCTCCGCCTTGCTCGGCAGGTCGAGCATGATCAGATGATCGTACTTGATCTCGTGCTTGGCCAGCCATGCCTCGGTCAAGGCGCGGTATTTCTCCAGCCGGCTGGTCACCAGCCAGCCGATCTTGCGGGTCGCGGTATGGAGCGGCCGCGCTTCGCTGAGGAATTTCTCGTAGGCCGGACCGTCGTCGTTTTCCGCCTCGGTCGGATCGAGGCACAGCACCCCGTCTATGTCGACGCAGCATTGCGCCAGGAATTTATGATGCATGAAGTTCCACTGGAACATGCGCGGGTGCGGCACGACCTCGAAGACGACATCGGTCTCGGCATGCTCCGGCTCAAGCCCGAACACGGCGGCAAAGGTGTAGGCTGCCTCGATGCCGGCACCCTCTATGCGGGCGCGGGCGTCGCGCATGGCGTTGCCGCCGGAGACGCTGTCGTCGATCACCAGCACCTTGCGCATTTCCGCGACCTTGCGGTCGAGCACCGCACGGCGCTTGGTGATGCCCGATGTGTAGACGCGACCCTCGAGGAAGGAGTCCAGGTCGGTCATCGGTATGTTCGCCGCGAGACTGACCAGCGTCGCTGCCAGCACCCCGCTTCTGGGGACGCCGACCACCAGGTCGATGTCGCGCGGCAACCGGTGAAGGTTGCTCACGATCGCGTCGTTCATGTCTGAGATCGATCGGTAATGCATGGATCAGGCCTGATGCTCGGGTGAACGGTAAGGGTCGAAAGCGCCAAAATTATTGCGCCTCGCGCGGTGCTGCCGCCGGCGGCCTTGCCGGCAGCATTTTCAAGGCCTCGCGCAAGGCTTCACGGCCGGCTGCGAAGGCCAGCGCGATGACGATGGTGATGAGATAGGCAAGGATCGCGCCGCTGGCCAAGGCAATGACATGCTGCTGCGGCAGCAGCGGCTTGACCAACCAGACCACCGCCAGCGCCACATGCGCGCCGAGCACGAACGGCGTCGCCGCGCGAAGCACGTGGCTTGCCCGCAGCGGCCCGCTCCTGCCGACATAGAGCCACAGGAAAGGCGTGCGCAGATATTCGCTGACGGCATAGGCGATCGCCACGCCGAGCGCGCCATAAGGCAGGCCCAGCACGAAAGCGAGCACCGACGTCACCGCCGTGATGATGCCCCAGCGCATGAAGTCGCCGGAGCGGCCCTGGCTGACGAACAGCCATCCGGCCGGATTGTTGAGCGGCTGCAGCAGCCCGGCGAAGCCCAGCGCCAGGAAAATGCCGGCGCTCGCGCGCCATTGCTCACCGAGCACGAAGGGGATGAGTATGTCGGACATGGCGGTGGCGAAAGCGACGCCGGGAAGCGCCACCAGCAGGATCAGCGGCATGACGCGAAGATAGGCGCTGCGGTAGCGGTCGGGCTCGTCCTTCAGCCTGGAAAGGGCCGGCACCATCACCTTCGACAGCGGGTTCGTGATCTGGCTCAGCGGGAACAGGAGCAGCTTGTAGGCACGGTCATAGAGGCCGAGCTGCGCCTCGCCCCAGTATTTTCCGATCAGCACGTTGTCGAGATTACGGGCAAAGAAATTGGCGAAGTTGAAGCCGGTTATGCCGGCGCCGAAATTGATCAGCTCGCTGATCCCGGCGACCTTGCGGGGCAGGCTGGGCCGCCAGCGCGAACTGGCCCAGTAGCACAGCGTCGGCAGCACGGCTCCGGTCAAGGTGCCGGCGAAAAGTGCCCAGTAGGAGCGGTCGACGAATGTCCAGGCGATCGACACGGCAAGACCAGCCACGGCGCCTGCGACATCGATGATGGCCAGGCGGCCGAACTGCATGCGGCGGGTCAGGAGCGCCAGATGCTGCGCACCGAGGCCGTAGGCCATGATCTGCAGGCCCAGCGCCGCCACCAGGCCAGCCACACGCGGTTCGCCGTAGAAGGCGGCGACCAGCGGTGCCGCGCCGGCAAGCACGCAGGCCAGGATGGCGCTGACGGCGACATTGATCCAGAACAGGTAGTTCACCTCGTCGTGCCGTATGCCCGATTTCTGGATGGTCGCCTGGGTGAGGCCGAAATCCTGGAACAGCGCGATGAAGGCCAGCACCGGCGCGCACATCGCCACGACGCCGAAATCCTGCGGCAACAGGAGACGCGACAGCACGATGACGGAAATGATCTGCGTGGCGACCCGCACGGACTGCGACAAGGCCGTCACGACCGCGCCACGCCCGACCGATTTGCGCAGCGAGCCTTCTGGCGGATCGAATGGATTGGCTTCCAAATTCAGGATTCCTGATTCTTGTGCAGGTTCCGACCAGGAACCCTGCAACCGCCGCCGCGGCCAAATTACGGCATTTATTTTGCAGTGCAACAAAAAACGTGGATTTTGCTACGCTGCACCAAAAATGTTGCGATGCAGCAAGACCTGTACTAGGTTCGCCGTGGGTGGGCCAACAGCGGTCGAGTTTTCATGCTGAATGTCTTGTACCTTGTGCATGACGTTTCCGACCCGGCAGTGCGCCGGCGGATTACAATGCTCAGGGCAGGTGGCGCCCAGGTCACGCTCGCAGGCTTCCGCCGCACGGCAAATCCCATTGCCGACGTCGAGGGTTTGCGGCCGCTGGATCTCGGCGCGACGCGTGACGGGCGATTCGCCCAGCGCCTGACGGCAGTCGCCAAGGCGGCGGTTTCGATCGGCACCAGGCTCCGCGGCATGCCGAGGCCCGATCTCATCATCGCGCGCAACCTGGAAATGCTGGCGCTCGCCCGGCGCGCCAACACGATATTCGGCGCCGCGGTGCCGATCGTCTATGAATGCCTCGATATCCATCGCCTGATGCTTCGCAGCGATGCGGTCGGCAAGGCGCTGCGTGCCACGGAACGTTACCTTGCCAGGGACGTAAAGCTGCTGGTGACCAGCTCGCCCGCGTTCACCGCCAATTATTTCGAACCGTTCGGCCAGGTGACGGCGCCGGTCGAACTGGTCGAAAACAAATATTTCGAGGCAGCGGCGATCCTGCCGGCCGAGCATGAGATGGCCGAGGCGCCTGTCGCGCCACCCTGGCGCATCGGCTGGTTCGGGGCATTGCGCTGCCGCCGCTCGCTCGAACTCCTGGCCGATTTCTCGCGCCGCGCCGACGGCCGGTTCGAGATCGTGCTGCGCGGCCGCCCGGCGTTGACCGAATTCCCGGATTTCCACGCCTTCGTCGAGGCCGAGCCCTGGCTTTCGTTTCGCGGACCCTACCGCAACCCGGAGGACATGGCGGCGATCTACCGGGACGTGCATTTCTCCTGGGCGATCGATTTCTTCGAGGCGGGCCAGAATTCCGAATGGCTGCTGCCCAATCGCCTCTATGAAGGCTGCCGATTCGGCGCGGTGCCGATCTCGATGGCCAACACGGAAACCGGGCGGTTCCTCGGCCGGCAGGGCATCGGCATTCTGTTGCCCGAAGCCTCACCCGACGCACTCCAGGCCGCCATCGGCAAGATGGAGGAACGCCGCTTCAGCACGTTGAAGGAGCGCGTTCTGTCGCGCAACCCCAGGATATGGAGCTATGATCGCAGCGATTGCCGGGCGCTGGTCGAGAAGCTTCGCAGCCTGGCCGCCATACGCCAACCCTTCGCGGCCGAGGCCTTGGCCTAGGATGGAGATCGCCCGATGATGCAAGCGTTCCCCTCCAGCCTGATCGTGATTCCCTGCCTCAACGAGGCAGCCCATATCGGTGTGCTGCTCGACCAGCTCAGCCCCGCGGCGGCGAGGCTCGGTGCCAGGATCGTCGTTGCCGATGGCGGCAGCACCGATGGTACCCCGGCCATTGTCGGCGAACGCGCGAAAGAGGATTCCCGCATCATCCTGCTCCACAATGAAAAGCGCATCCAGAGCGCGGCGATCAATCTTGCCGTCGCCAGATTCGGAGATGGTGCCGAATATCTGATCCGCATCGATGCCCATGGCGGCTACCCCGCCGACTATTGCGACCGGCTGGTCGAGGAAGCGCTGGCCACGGGCGCCGATTCGGTCGTGGTCTCGATGCTGACCAGCGGCAGCGGCACCGTGCAGAAGGCGGCCGCGGCGGCACAGAATTCAAAGCTCGGCACCGGCGGTTCCAAGCACAGGCATCTGTCCGCCGGAGAATGGGTCGATCACGGCCATCACGCGCTGATGCGGATTTCTGCCTTCCAGGCCGTCGGCGGCTATGACGAGACGTTCAGCCATAATGAGGACGCCGAGCTCGACTACCGGCTGAGACAGGCCGGCTACAGGATCTGGATGAGCGGCAGGACGCAGATGGTCTACTATCCGCGCGCGTCGCTCAGCGGCCTCTATTTCCAGTATCTCGGCTACGGCCGCGGACGCGCCAAGAATGTCCTGAAGCACCGCGTCATCCCGAAGGTCCGGCAGATGGTGCCGCTGCTGGTGTTCCCGGTGGTGGTGCTCGCGGCCTTTTCCTTCGTGCACTGGCTGGCGGCGGTGCCGCTTTTGATCTGGGCATCCGTATGCCTCGGCTATGGCCTGTGGACGGCGGTAAGCCAGCGCAATGCCGACATCGCGCTTGCTGGCGTCTCGGCGATGGTCATGCATTTCGGCTGGTCCGTCGGTTTCTGGCTGCAGCTTCTCGGCCTTGGCAAACAGCGCGGGGTCGCGTGATGGCGGTTCCAGGCAAGAACCGCAGCATCGATATCGGCGTGTGCACGTTCCGCCGGCCGGAACTGGCCGACACGCTGCGCTCGCTCGATGCCATAGATAGGCCGGCCGGTTTCGACGTCCGGGTCATCGTCGCCGATAATGACGACACGCCGAGCGCCAGGGATCTGGTGACGACGCTGGCGCGGGAACTGACGCTGCCGATCAGCTATCACCACTGCCCGGCGCGCAACATCTCGATCGCCCGAAATGCCTGTCTTGACGCCAGCACGTCGGATTTCGTCGCCTTCATCGACGACGACGAGACGGCTTCGCCGCGCTGGCTTGCCGAGCTCGTCGCAACAGCCCAGGCAAGTCGCGCCGCCGCCGTGCTGGGCCCGGTCAAGGCGCGCTATGGGGCCGATGCGCCGGACTGGATGCGGCGTGGCGACTTCCATTCGACCTTGCCGGTCTGGGTGCGCGGCGAGATCCGCACCGGCTACACCTGCAACGTGCTGCTCGACATGAGGTCGGACAGCCTGCGCGGGCGCCGCTTCAGCCTGGCGCGTGGCCAGACCGGCGGCGAGGACACCGAATTCTTCGACCAGATGCACAAGACAGGCGGCACGATCGCGTTTTCTCCGGAGGCTTGGGTGGACGAGGTCGTGCCACGGACCAGGGCCGCGTTCGACTGGCTTGGCCGCCGCCGCTTCCGCGTCGGGCAGACGCATGGCCATCTCCTGGGGCGCAATGCGAGCGGCATTGGCCTGCTCAAACAGGTCGCCATTGCCTCGGCAAAGGCAGCCTATTGCTTCGCCGCGGCGTTTCCCTTCCTTGCCAGCCCCGTGCGGCGGAACCGCAGCGTGCTGCGCGGCATTATGCATGTCGGCGTCGTCAGCGGCCTTGTCGGCATCCGCGAGATTCGTCTCTACGGCCAGCCCTCGCCACAGGAAGGAGGCAAGCGTGCAGCCTGACGTCAGCTTCGTCCCGGACGTTTCCTTCGTCATTGCAGCCTACAACGCCGAGGCGACCCTCGACCGGGCGATCGCCAGCGCCATCGCGCAGAAGGGTGTCAGCGTCGAGGTCGTCGTCGTCGACGACAAGTCGCGCGACGCAACGCTCGACGTGGCAAGGGCCTATCCGCAAGACATCGTGCGCGTCGTGGCGCTCGCGCAGAACAGGGGCCCCGGCGGCGCCAGGAACGCCGGCCTCGAGGCTGCCCGCGGCCGCTGGGTCGCGGTCCTCGATTCCGACGACGCGGTCTATCCCGGCCGCATCGCCGCCATGATCGCGCGGGCTGAAAGGGCGGGCGCGCAAATCGCCGTCGACAACCTCCAGGTCGTCCGCGAGGACGGCGTGATCGAGGATGCGATGTTCCCGACGCGCTATCTGGAGGAATTGGGCGAGATCTCGCTGGCCAGCTATATCGCCGGCAACATCGTCTTCGAATCGAAGTTCAATCTCGGCTATCTCAAGCCGATCTTCGAGCGCCGCTTCCTGGAAGAAAACGGACTTCGCTACGACGAGGACCTGATCATCGGCGAGGATTACATTTTCCTGGCCAACGCCCTGGCCAAGGGCGGCAGGTGTGTGGTCGAGCCTGACATCGGCTATGTCTATCACATCCGCAGCGGCTCCATTTCGCGCGTGCTCGAGCCTCATCACGTCGAGGCGATGCGCAAGGCCGATGCGATTTTCGCTCAAAGCCATCAGATGGACGCGGCCACGCAAGCGGCCTTCGCCCGGCGCAGCCGCAGCCTGCGCAAGGCGGCTTCGTTCCTGTCGATGGTCCAGCACATCAAGGCGCGGTCCCCGCTCAAGGCGATCCGGACGGCGCTCAGCGACCCGGCGGCGGTCAGGCATATGGGCATGCCGATCGCCGTGCGGTTGCGACGAGTAGCGGCACAATTTGCCGTGGGGGCGGGGAGGTGAAGATGCAGGCACATGGAGGGATTTTTCCTGGCCTGCGAATGGACTGAAGTCGATCTCCTCAGAAGGAATTTGCGATGAAGAAAATCAGGAAGGCCGTGATACCGGTGGCGGGGCTTGGAACGCGGTTCCTGCCGGCGACCAAGTCGATGCCCAAGGAAATGCTTCCCGTCGTCGACAGGCCGGTCGTGCAATACGCCGTCGATGAGGCCTTCGAGGCCGGCATCGAGCACATCGTGTTCGTGACCGGCCGCAACAAGGCGGTCATCGAGGATTATTTCGACCTGCATCCGGAATTGATCGGAACACTGGAGCAGAGCGGCAAGAAGGCGCAATTGCAGTCGTTGGAAAGCCTGCTGCCGGTGGCCGGTGCCACCAGCTTCATCCGCCAGCAATCCCCGCAAGGCCTTGGCCACGCCGTCTGGTGCGCGCGCGAGGTCATCGGCAACGAGCCCTTCGCCCTGCTTTTGCCTGATATGGTTTCGTTCGGCGGCCGCGGCTGCCTGGCCGAGGTCGCCGACCTCTATGCCGAGACCGGCGGCAACGTCATTGCGGTCGAGCGCTGTGACCCGACCGAGACCAACAAATATGGCATTGTCGGCCGCGGCGCCGACATTGGCGGCGGTTTCGAGGTGACGGCGATGGTCGAAAAGCCGGCGCCGGCCAATGCGCCGTCGAACTTCTACA
This sequence comes from Mesorhizobium sp. B2-6-1, assembly GCF_006440475.1. Taxonomy (NCBI): domain Bacteria; kingdom Pseudomonadati; phylum Pseudomonadota; class Alphaproteobacteria; order Hyphomicrobiales; family Phyllobacteriaceae; genus Mesorhizobium; species Mesorhizobium sp. B2-6-1. The sequence goes on along the minus strand of NZ_VFUH01000004.1, from coordinate 313,126 downwards.
TCAACGGCCGCTATATCCTGCAGCCCGAGATCTTCGCCCTGCTCGGCAACCAGCAGCGCGGCGCGGGCAATGAGATCCAGCTGACCGACGCCATGGTCCGCCTGGCGCAGGAGCAGTCCTTCTTTGCCCAGCCTTTCAAGGGCCGCATGTTCGACTGCGGCTCGAAGGAGGGCTTTATCCAGGCCAACATCGCCTTCGCCTTGGCGCGCGACGACATGAAGGGTCCGGTTTTCGAGATGCTCCAGGAGTTCGTCCGGTCGCATGAACGACAGGAAGAAGCCGCATAATGCCCATGTTTCGGGAGCATTGTCGGACGGCTGACGGTGCGATGCGCGCAACGCCCTGTGGCGTCCGGCATGGAACTTGCGTTGCTTTTTGGCAATGCTCCCGATCTTCGAAGTGCCTGGGAGCCAAGGCATGATCCCGGAAAGCGCAAGGCGGTTTTCGGAAAAGATCATGTTCAAACAGTGAGATAGAGCCCATCCCGATGATTGGGATGGACGGGCTCTGGAATTGGACCGAAGATGAACTATGCCAACTTTCCTCTCGACAAGAGGATGCCATTGCCGAATTCGGAAGCAGGAGACGGCGAAGACTTCATCGATGTCGAGCGGCTGCTTGGCATGGCAGCGCGGCAGGCCAAGGTGGTTGTCCTGGGCGCGGTCATTGGTCTTGTCCTGGGCCTGCTCTATCTGCAGACCACGCCGCCCAAATACCAATCGGTCTCGAGCGTGCTGATCGATGAGGGGCTGAACAAGATCGTCGACGACATTTCGGCGGCGTCGACGACCATGCAGACCGATTCGGCCATCCTGAGCCAGATCGAAATCCTGACCTCGACGAGGCTTGCCGCCGTGGTCGTCGACAAGCTGAAGCTCGACCGCAACGACGCATTCATGAACCCGCCCCAGTCGGCGCTCGCCCAGGGCATCGGCCTGATCCGCGGCCTGATCCAGTATGTTCGCCCTAGTCCTCCCATGCCGGGCGTCGGCGACGTCACCAAGCTCGACCCCGCCACCCGCGATGCGCTGATCGCGACCTCACGTCGCGACTACGCGATCCTCAAATTGCAGAACGAGGTGCAGGCGGAGCGCGTCGGGCGAAGCTATGTCATCGCGCTCGGCTACCAGGCGACGGACCCGGCACTGGCGACCGCGATCACCAAGGCCTATGCCGATGCCTATCTCGCCGACCAGCTCGACGCCTCCTTCGATGCCACCGAGCGCGCAGCGGTCTGGCTGCAGGGCCGGCTGACGGAACTGCGCGAAAGCTCGCAGGCGGCATCGCTCGCGGTCGAGAAATTCAGGGCCGAGCACGGCCTGTCCGCCAACAGCGACGGCCAGCTGATGAGCGCCAAGCAGCTTGCCGACCTCAACGCCCAGCTTATCGTGGCGCAGGCCGATACGGCCCGGGCCAGCGCCCGCTACCAGCAATACAAGTCCATCGTTGAAAGCGGTTCGGAGAACGCCTTCAAGGATGCCGCCATATCGAGCGACCAGCCGAGCAGCTCGGTCATCGCGGCGCTCAAGACGCGCTATCTCGCCGTCGCCAAGCGGCAGCAGGATGTCGAGGCCAATTTTGGGCCGCAGCATCCGCAGGCGGTGGCGCTCGCCAAGGAGAAGGCCGACATATCGGCGCAGATATTCGGCGAGCTGAAGCAGCTGACCGAAAGCTATCGCAACGAATATGAAGTGGCGCTGGCGCGCGAGACCGCGCTCAGGGCCAATGTCGCCGCGGCGCAAGGCAAGAGCGCCATCGACAACCAGTCGCAGGTCAAGCTGCGTGAACTCGACCAGAAGGCGACGGCGCTCTCCACGCTCTACCAGACATTCCTCGGCCGCTACGAGGAAGCCGCCCAGCAGCAATCCTTCCCGGTCGGCAAGATCCGCATCATCTCGGATGCATCGACGCCGCTCAGCGCCTCCAGCCCGCGCACGGTGGTTGTGCTGGCGCTCTCGCTTGTGCTGGGCACGTTGATGGGTGCCGGGCTTGGCGGCCTGAACGAATTCAACGAGCGTTTCTTCAGGACCGGCGAGGATGTCCGCGACCGCGTCGGCCTCAAATTCCTCGGTTATCTGCCTGTCATCGGCGGCAAGACCGCCAGGGAGGAAAAGCCGGCCGACCCGGATCTCAAAACCGCCAAATCGCCGGCCGCGGCCGAAAAGCGCGCGCGCATGCGCGTCAGCGTCGATGCTCCGGCGTCGATGTTCTCCGAGACGCTGCGCAGCGCAAAGATCGCCTTCGACGTCGTCATGGAAGGGCAGGGCAGCCGCGTCATCGGCGTCATCTCGGTCCTTCCCGGCGAAGGCAAGTCGACGGTCGCGGCCAATCTGGCCGGACTGCTCGCCGCCAACGGCGCCAGGACGCTGCTGATCGACGGCGACCTGCGCAATCCGGGCTTGAGCCGCAGCCTCGGCATGGAGGCCGAGCAGGGACTGATGGAAGCGGTGGTGAGCGGCCAGACCTGGCAGTCGGTCGGCAAGATCGACCGGCAGACCAAGCTGGCGATCATTCCGGCCGTGCTGCGCGGCAATTTCTCGCATACCAGCGAGCTTCTCTCCTCGGCCGGCATGCGGCGCTTCATCGACAACGCCAAGGAGACCTTCGAATACATCGTCGTCGATCTGCCGCCGCTGGGGCCGGTGGTCGACGCCAAGGCCTTCGCGCCGCTTGTCGACGGCTTCGTGCTGGTCACCGAATGGGGCCGCACGCCGCGCGCGATGGTGAGATCGATGCTCGAATCCGAACCCTATGTCGCCAACAAGATCGTCGGCGCGGTGCTGAACAAGGTCGATCTCAAGAAGCTCGCCAAATACGGCTCGTTCGGAGCGTCCGAAAAATTCTTCGGCCAGTACTCGAGCTATTATCTCGACAAGACCGAAGTGCGCAGCAAGACAACGGTCTGAGTTCAACCGTGGCGATTTCCGTGCCTGAGTGACGAGGCAGGTCATCGCCTATGTGGCTGCGGCGGGCTACAATGGGAGTCTAAACCCGGGCATCATCCGGCAGGCAATGTCAGCTTACGCGGCCAATAGCGGCTCGCCACCAAAAGACTGAGATGGACGACAACTATTCCGAGGATGCCTGCCAAAGCCTTCAGTGAGCCGTCCGAAAGGCGCGCATGCCGACCGGGTTCGAGGAGCTGCATCAGCTCCAGCACAGTGGCTACGACGACAACTATAGTGACAGTGCCAGCCAAGCGGTTTGGAAAGCCGAGCCCCATTGCCACGCCGAACAGAACGTAGGCGAGGGCGCGTTCGAAATCTGGGTCACCCAGGTGGGGCCGCATCTGGATTGGCGACAGCGTCGCGAAGACAATGACGGCGAGCAAAGCAAGGGCGGCAATGCGAGAGATGAGGGTCATTGCCGTTCGTAAAGCGAACAAGCCGGCGAAACAAGTACGGGCATCTTCAAGGGTCGAATTTATAACGAGGTAGCTTCCGTACTGCTTGGCGGATTCAAGCAGCCGCGCCTGATCCAAAGACCCATGCTAGCCCGTGACGCCCGGTTTCTTTGGCTGATTGGCGATGTCTATGAAATGACATCCGGAGCAATATTGTATTGCGCAGAATCGACGCGCTTTGAGGTTGGCGACATGGATTGGAAGCAGGTCGGCCCCAGAGCAGATCAGTCTATTTCGCTTGCGAGCGATTTCGACGGCAGGTCGATCGTCCGCTCTGGATGGACGGCGGTGTCGGTCCAAGCCCTGGTCAGTTTGAGTTCTGACCGGGTTTCGCAGACAGCGCGATCGGGTCGGTTTCGATAAGCCGAAGCGACCGCACCATGTTCGCCGTTTGCGTCTTGTACTTGAGAAAATGCGGTGTGGTCAGATGGGCTTCGTACGCCGTCTGATCGGCGTAGCATTCGATCACGCGCACCTTTTCAGGCGCACCTTTTTCCGACACGGCATGAAGGAAAAGCACGCCCGGCTCGATTCGCACGGAGGCCTCGATCTCTTCGGCAATCAGGGCCTTGTAGCTGTCGATCTGGTCAGGATCGATTTCCAGTTCGGCTATCCTGACGATCCGCATCGATTGGTCCCTAGCTTTGTACAGGGCCGCGACTCCCCATCCAGGCCTCGGAACCCTGCGGCTGGACAGTGCGCTCCTGTGAGGAAGGCACCGAGGTGCCCGTTGGTCAATCTTTATTGGTCAACAAGATCGCGACTACGCGGCCCTGAGCCGGTAGCGGAACACCGTGTGGTCGAGCAGCAGCCGGATGCGCGGTTCAGCTTCGGTCGCCACCAGCCAGCTTGCCGCGATCATGGTCGCGCCGACCGTTGCCATGGACAACAGATAAGGCAGCCCGGCGCGGATCATCGCGCCGAGCATCGCCGCGCCGATGACGTCGTGGATCAGATAGAGCGGGTAGGTCATCAAGCCGATCCGGCGCCAGCCGCTCCAGCTGAGGTCGAGCCGCAGTGACCACGCCATCAGGGCGATGGCGACCAGGAAGACAAGGATCGGCGGCGCATAGGGCATCGCGGCGCCGACCTTGGCGCTGTGGACATCGACCGAACTGGCGATTTGCAGCACGCCCCCGCCCAGGAACAGCAGGCAGAAGGCCAGGCGCGAGGCCGTCACCGCCTTGAACCGCATCAGCCAGATGAGCACGCCGACGGCGAAAAAAGAGCCATGGTGCACCAGGACGAGCTGCAGCCAGCGTGTCTCGGCGAGGTCGGACCAGCCGAGCGGATAATAGAGGCACCAGAACAGCGTGCTGACGAGGCCGATCACGACTGCCACCGTCTCCATCAGGTGGAAGCGGCCAAGCCGCAACAGGATCCAGACGACAGCGTAGAAGGCGATCTCGATGCCGAGCGTCCAGTAGACGCTGTCCACCCAAGGGCCGTAGGGCGCGAAAAGGCCGGTGCGAACGAGCCTGATCACGGCATCGGTTGGCCAGCTCAGACGGGTGAGCAGCAGCACCGCCGCGGTCACCGGCGCGCAGATCCAGACCGCCGGCGCCAGCCTTTTCACCCTTGCCTCGAAAAACCGCAGCGGCGTCGAATTCTCGGCGCTGAAGGCGATGACGAAACCGCTGATGACGAAGAATATCTGCACGCCGACCCAGCCGGAGCCGACCAAGGCCATTTCGGGATGGGGCGGGATGCCGCCGGTCGCGCGCGCCGAAACCCCGTCAGGGAATGCCCATACCCAGAAGCCATAGTGATAGAACATCACCATGACGGCGGCCAGGAAACGCAATATGTCGACGCCGCCGAATGTCGCCTTGTGCTGAGCCATGCCGTGCCTTTGGAATGGCCCCCCAAGCCAAACCCTAGAGTCTGTTGTTGCATTGCACAACAAAAGATTGGCCAGATGTGACAGTTGGCGCCGACCGCTCAACAAACGGAAGGATCGGGTCTGCTGCGCCCGATCATCTAGACCCCGATGCCGCGCTCCTTCAGCACGGCCGTGATCTCGTCGAGGATGACCGGGTCGTCGATCGTCGCCGGCATGGTCCAGTCTTCCTTGTCGGCGATCTTCTGCATGGTCCCGCGCAGGATCTTTCCCGACCGCGTTTTCGGCAGCCGCTTGATCGTCACCACCGTCCTGAAGGCGGCGACCGGGCCGATGCGCTCGCGCACCAGCCCCACCACTTCGCTCTCGATGAGGCCGATCTCGCGCGAGACACCAGCGTTGAGCACGACGAAGCCGAGCGGAACCTGGCCCTTCATCGAATCGGCGATGCCGACGACGGCGCATTCCGCGACATCGGGATGCGTTGCCAGCACCTCTTCCATGGCGCCGGTCGACAGCCGGTGGCCGGCGACATTGATGATGTCGTCGGTGCGGGCCATCACGTAGAGGTAGCCGTCCTCGTCGATCATGCCGGCATCGGCCGTCTTGTAGAAGCCGGGGAACTCGTCGAGATAGGCCTGGCGGAAACGGGCGTCGGCGTTCCACAGCGTCGGCAGGCAGCCCGCCGGCAGCGGCAGCTTGACCACGACATTGCCGAGCGTGCCGCGCGGCACCTCGTGGCCGGCATCGTCGAGCACGCGGATGTCGTAGCCGGGCATCGGCACGCCGGGTGAGCCGTATTTTACCGGCAGCAGGCCAAGGCCCGCGGGGTTGATGGTCATTGGCGAGCCGGTCTCGGTCTGCCACCAATGGTCGATGACCGGCACGTTCAGTTTTTGCTCCGCCCATTTGATGGTTTCGGGATCGGCGCGCTCGCCGGCGAGGAACAGCGTTCGGAATTTCGACAGGTCGTATCTGGCGACGAATTCGCCCCTGGGATCCTGCCCCTTGATGGCGCGGAACGCCGTCGGCGCGGTGAACAGGGCGACCACGCCATGCTGCGCGATCACCCGCCAGTAGGTGCCGGCATCGGGCGTGCCGACCGGCTTGCCTTCGAACAGGATGCTGGTGCAGCCATGCAGCAGCGGCCCGTAGACGATGTAGGAATGGCCGACCACCCAGCCGACGTCGGACGCCGCCCAGAACACTTCGCCGGGCTTGACGCCGAACTCGTTTTCCATCGTCCATTCGAGCGCCACCATGTGGCCGCCATTGTCGCGAACGATGCCCTTGGGCTGGCCGGTCGTGCCTGACGTGTAGATGATGTAGAGCGGGTCGGTGGCAAGCACCGGAACGCAGTCGACATTGGCGCCGGCCGCCCGCTCGCGCGCGACCGCGTCCGCATAGTCGATGTCGTAATTGTCCCTGAGCTCGCAGCGCAATTGGTCGCGCTGCAGGATCAGGCAGGCGTCCGGCTTGTGGCGGGATATCTCGATCGCCTTGTCGAGCAGCGGCTTGTAGGCGACGACGCGGCCGGGCTCCAGGCCGCAGGAGGCCGAAATGATCACCTTCGGCCTGGCGTCGTCGATGCGGGTGGCGAGCTCATGCGAGGCAAAACCGCCGAAGACGACCGAATGCACGGCGCCGATGCGGGCGCAGGCAAGCATGGCGATGGCCGCTTCCGCCACCATCGGCATGTAGATGATGACGCGGTCGCCCTTGCCGACGCCGCGGTTCTTCAGCACCGAGGTCAGCGCCACCACTTCGCGTTTGAGCTCGGCATAGGTGAATGTCTTCACGGTGCCGGTGATGGCGCTGTCATGGATCAGCGCGATCTGGTCGGCACGCCCGCCGGCGACATGCCGGTCGAGGGCATTGTAGCAGGTGTTGCAGGTGGCGCCGGTAAACCAGCGGCCATAAACGCCGGCTTCCGCATCGAACACCCTGTCGTAAGGCGTGTACCAATCGATGGCGTTCGCCGCATCCGCCCAGAACTTTTCCGGGTCGCGTTTCCAGCCGTCATAGACCTCGTGATAGCGTGAAGCCATCCGTTTCCTCCCCGGGAAGATTTGCCGCTCCGGCGATAGCCTATGCTGTTTTTTCCGGCGATGTCTTCCCTCAATTCGTCTGATCCGGCCCGGTCCTGGCCGCAAAGGTGCGACATCGTGGCCTCCGGGAAGAAAAGCAACGGTCCGGCCCGCCCATGTGGCCGTGTGCACCGGTGCGTCAGCCGGTGGTCTCGTCGTCGGGCACTGTCACCGCGATGGAGCAGCCGTCTCCCGGCTCAGTCGACCCTTTTGGTGCTCACGATGACCGGTCGGATCGGCGGCGCCGGCGGCAGCAGGTCGCGAATGTCTGCAAAGGGAAACATCGGCTCGAAGCGGAAGGCTTCGGCCTGTGATCCCGGCGCGCCGTTGCACTGGCCGGCGCGAAAAAAATTCTGCGTGCGGGCGATGTCGACGAAGCGCTCCGGATCCTGCGACTGGTGCAGGCGGATCGCCTTGGCCTTGATCTCGGCCTGGGCTGATATCTCGACATAATGGGTCGGGGAGAATCCGGTGCCGCCCATCGTGTCGGCATGCAGCACCGGTACGGCGAACGACGCCGCGATGCGCACGGCGTCCGACAGCGCGCGGTGGTCGGCGTGATAGTCGTTGGACGCATGGGTAATCACCAGATCCGGTCCGGTTTCGCCAATCAGCGTCTTCAGCGCGCCGATCAGCGCGTTATCCGCCACCAGCCTGCCGTCGGGAAAGTCGAGGAAGCGCGGCGCCGCCCCGAGCAGCGCGGCCGCGGCCGTTGCCTCCTCGCGACGGACACGGGCGAGAACCGTGGGATCGCTCTTGCCGCCCCTGGCACCATCCGTGGCTATGGCAAAAGTCAGTTCTGCGCCTTGCGCCGCATAGGCCGCCATCGTACCGAACATGAATATCTCGATGTCGTCAGGATGCGCGCCGAGCGCCAGTATTTTCAACGCTTCTCTCCCCGGAAATGGAAAAACGTGACGAACGGAATCCTGCTCGCCCTGATCGCCTATGCAAGCTATTCGGGCAGCGATGCCGTTGTCAAAAGCCTGGGCGGGCAGTTCACGGTGTTCGAGATCGGTTTCTTCTCGATATTGTTCGCCGGCTGTTTGCTCTTCTTCACCCGGCCGGCGGACGAGCGTTGGCGTGATTTCTGGCGCACCAAACGACCCTGGGCGGTGCAGGCGCGCGCCTGGGCGGGTATCGCCTCGGGCGTGCTCAGCGTCTATGCCTTCACCACCATTCCGCTGGCCGAAGTCTACGCGCTCGTCTTCCTGGCGCCGCTCTGCGTCACCATCCTCTCCACGGTCGTCCTCAAGGAAAAGGTCGGGCCCTGGCGCTGGCTGGCGGTGGTCGCCGGTTTTGCTGGCGTCATGCTGGTGGTGAGACCGGGTTTTCGCGAACTCAATCTTGGACACCTCGCCGCCTTTGGCGTGGCCTTTCTGGCAGCCGCCAGCGTCATCCTGATGCGCTCGCTGGCAAAGCAGGAAAAGCGCACGACCATGCTCGGCGTGCTGATCGGCTACGGCCTGTTGTTCAACGGCATCGGCATCGCCGCTACCTCGTTCACGCTTCCCGACGCAAGGCAGCTTGCATGGCTGATAATGGCCGGCGCCTTCACCGCATGCGGACAATTGCTGCAGCTGCTGGCCGTCAAATACGCGCCCGCCAACCGGATCGCGCCGACGCATTACTCGCAGATGGTCTGGGCGGTCATCCTCGGTGCGCTGTTCTTCCGGGAATATCCCGACTGGCTGTCGCTGGTCGGCCTCGCGGTCGTCGGTGGGTCCGGCCTGCTCACCATGGTGCGCGAGGAAGTACGGTTGGGCACGGTGCGCTGGAACCCATTTTCGCGCACCCGGCTTTGATCTGGCGCCGGTTGCATGGCGACCACGAGCGCTGATATGCGGGCGCGATGACGACAAAAGTCTTGCCGGAGCTTCCGGTATCCGCCGTGCTGCCGGCGCTGGGCCATGCACTCGGCTCCGGCAACGGCGCCGTGCTTGTGGCGCCGCCCGGCGCCGGCAAGACGACGCTGGTGCCGCTGGCGCTGCTCGATGCGCCATGGCTGGGCACGGGCAAGATCGTGCTGCTGGAGCCGCGCCGGCTCGCCGCCCGCGCCGCCGCCCGCCGCATGGCCGAATTGCTTGATGAGGAGCCCGGCGCCACCGTCGGCTATGCCATGCGCATGGAGAACCGCACTTCGGCCCGGACAAAAATACTGGTCGTCACAGAAGGTGTGCTGGCGCGGATGATCCTTGACGATCCCGAACTGCCCGGAATCTCGGCCGTGATCTTCGACGAATTCCACGAGCGCTCGCTCGACGGCGATTTCGGCCTCGCTTTGGCGCTCGACGTGCAAGGCGCGCTGCGGCCGGACCTGCGCGTCTTGGTGATGTCGGCGACGCTGGACGGCGCCCGTGTCGCGAAGCTGTTGTCGGGCGCGCCGGTGATCGAAAGCGAAGGCCGTGCCTTTCCCGTCGACATCCGCTACGACGAACGGCCGGCCGGCATCGCAATCGAAGATGCCATGGCCAAGGCGATCCGCTCCGCTCTTGCCGACGAGAGCGGCAGCGTGCTTGCCTTCCTGCCCGGCCAGCGCGAGATCGAGCGCACCGCCGAGCGGCTTGCCGGCAAGGTCGGCGCCGACACCGATATCGTGCCGCTCTACGGCATGCTCGATGGCAAGGCGCAGGACGCGGCGATCAGGCCGGCGCCGGCGGGCCGCCGCAAGGTGGTGCTGGCTACGTCGATCGCCGAGACCTCCATCACCATCGACGGCGTGCGGGTCGTCATCGATTCCGGCCTGTCGCGGCTGCCGCGCTACGAGCCGGCCAGCGGCCTGACGCGGCTGGAGACGGTGCGCGCCAGCAAGGCCTCCGCCGACCAGCGCGCCGGCCGTGCCGGACGCACGCAGGCCGGCGTCGCCATCCGACTGTGGCGCGCCGAACAGACGGCGTCGCTTCCAGCCTTCACCCCGCCGGAAATCCTCGAGGCCGACCTTTCCGGCCTGCTGCTTGACTGCGCCGCCTTCGGCGTCGCCGATCCGACGAGCCTCGCCTTCCTCGATCCGCCGCCGGCCCCGGCGCTCAACGAGGCAAGGGCGCTGCTGCGCGCGCTTGATGCCATCGACGAGGCGGGGCGGCTGACGGAAGCGGGCGCCGCGATGCGCAAGCTCGCTCTGCCGGTGCGGCTGGCGCATATGGTCGCCGAGGCGGCCCGCGGCGGCCATGCCGGCGAGGCGGCCATGCTCGCGGTGCTGCTGACCGAGCGCGGGTTGGGCGGTGACGGCGCCGATCTCGAACGCCGGCTGATGCGCTTTCGCCAGGAAAGATCGCCGCGCGCCACCGCCGCGCGGCAACTCGCCGAACGCCTGGCGAGGCAGGCCTCTTCACCCTCCCCCTTATGGGGGTCCGAAGGACGGGCGAGACCCGTGGCTCGCCCCGGAACGTCGATCCGCGAAGCGGAGCGGGGCGGGGGGCTTTGGCGCCGCACCCCCACCCCGGCGCTACGCGCCGACCCTCCCCACAAGGGGGAGGGTGGCAGCGCTGGTCCTCTCCTCATCCATGCCTGGCCCGACCGCGTCGCCAAGGCGCGCGGCGAGCGCGGGCGTTTCGTGCTGGCCAACGGCTCCGGTGCCATGCTCGATGCTGCCGATCCGCTTGCCGGCGAGGCGTTTCTGGTTGTCGCCGACCTGCAGGGCAAGGCGCAGAATGCGCGCATCACGGCGGCGGCGGCGATCAGCGAGGACGATATTCGTTCAGCACTGGCGGAAAGGATCGAAACCCGCAGGCAAACGAGCTTCGATCGCGAGCGCCGCGCCGTGCGCGTGCGCGAAACCGTACGCCTCGGCGCTATCACGCTGGCCGAGCGCATGCTGCCTCCGCCAACCGGCAATGAGGCCGACCGCGCCATGCTTGACGCCTTGCGCGAACATGGACTTTCGCTGCTGAGCTGGAGCAAGGAGGCCGAGACGCTGCGCCAGCGCCTGTCCTGGCTGCATCGCGGCCTTGGGGCGCCGTGGCCCGATATGTCCGACACGGCACTTATCGATCGCCTCGACGACTGGCTGCTGCCGTTCCTGTCGGGTGCCGCATCCTTCTCGGCCATCGATCCGGGTGTCGTCCCGGCCGGGCTGACGGCGCTTGTGCCGCACGATTTGCAGCGCCGGATCGACGCGCTTGCGCCGACCCATTTCGACGTGCCGTCCGGCAGTCGCGTGCCGATCCGCTATGACGGCGAATGGCCCGTTTTGGCGGTTCGTGTCCAGGAACTGTTCGGCCTCGACCGGCACCCTGCAATCGCAGGCGGCACCGTGCCGCTGACGCTCGAACTGCTGTCGCCCGCGCACCGGCCGATCCAGACGACGCGCGACCTGCCCGGTTTCTGGCGCGGCTCCTGGGCCGATGTGCGCGCCGACATGCGCGGCCGCTACCCCAAACACGTATGGCCGGAAAATCCGCTGCTCGCCGCCGCCACCAGCCGCGCCAAGCCGCGCGGGACGTAGTTGCTTGGCGATTGGCGCAAACGCCATCGCTTCGTCATCCACCTAGCGCTGGCCGCTTCGCGGCTGTATTTCATGGCCATGATCAACGTATTGCGTTCTCCCGACTTCCAGCAGAGCCAGCGACTGCGCCTCAACACGCTGATCCGGCTGCGCTGGCTTGCCATTGTCGGCCAGAGCGTGACGGTGCTTTTCGTCGCCTACGGCCTGAAATTCCCACTGCCGGTCAGCCTGTGCTTTGCCCTGATCGCCTGTTCGGCCTGGATGAACCTGCTCCTTGCCTTTCGGTTCCCGGCCGCGCACCGGCTCACGCCGTTCGCCGCCTTCGGCATCCTGATCTTTGATAGCCTCCAGCTTGCCGGCCTGCTCTACATGACCGGCGGCCTTACCAATCCGTTCTCGCTGCTGATGACGGTGCCCGTGGTCATTTCGGCGACGTCGCTGCCCTTGCGCCTGACCGCGGTGCTTGGGGGGCTGGTGATGACGACGGCGACCTTGCTGGTCTTTTTCCACTTGCCATTGCCCTGGCATGAAGGCGCGCCGCTGGCGATGCCCTTCATCTATGTTGCCGGCATGTGGATGGCGGTGCTGTCTTCGATCGCCTTCACCGCCATTTACGCCTTCCGCGTGGCCGCGGAAGCCCGCCTCCTGGCCAATGCGCTCGCCGCCACCGAACTGGTGCTCCAGCGCGAGCAGCATCTGTCGGCACTCGACGGGCTGGCCGCCGCCGCCGCGCATGAGCTGGGCACACCGCTCGCCACCATCGCGCTTGTCGCCAAGGAGATGGAAAAGGCGCTCGGCAAGGACGCGAAATACGGGGAGGATGTGACGCTGCTGCGCTCCCAGAGCGAGCGGTGCCGCGAGATCCTCAAGCGCCTGACCAGCCTGTCGTCCGAGGGAGAGGCGCATTTGTCCCGCCTGCCGCTGACCTCGCTGGTCGAGGAGGTCACCGCGCCGCACCGCGACTTCGGCATTTCGATCAAGCTCAGGCCCGGCGAGCGCAGCGGCCCCGAGCCGGTCGGGCGCCGCAATCCCGGCGTCATCTACGGCCTTGGCAATTTGGTGGAGAACGCCGTCGATTTCGCCCGCGAGAGCGTCACCGTGCGCTGGAACTGGGACGAGGCCACCGTCTCCTTCTCGATCATCGATGACGGTCCCGGCTTTCCGCCCGAGATCATCGACCGCATCGGCGAGCCCTATATGTCGACACGCCAGGGCACGGAGGCCGGCGGCGGGCTGGGGCTGGGCCTGTTCATCGCCAAGACATTGCTCGAGCGATCGGGCGCCACGCTCGACTTTCGCAATTCGAGCGGACTGGGCGAGGGCGCCATGGTGCGGATTTCATGGCCCAGAAATGTTTTCCTGAACCCGGAATCGGCGCCCGCGACGATGTTTGACACCGCGTAAATTGGACAATCGCGACGCAAAACTATATCTGCGTAAAATTAAGGCAGCAGGAATTTCAAGACGATGACAGGCGATGAAAACAGTGGCGCAATGGTTGAGGGCGAGGACACCTCGCTTCTGATCGTCGACGACGACAAACCGTTCCTGACCCGTCTGGCCCGCGCCATGGAAACCAGGGGGTTCGTGGTCGAAACGGCCGAGAGCGTCGAGGAGGCGGTCGGCAAGGCACGCGCCAATCCGCCCGCCTACGCGGTGGTCGATATGCGGCTTGGCGACGGCAACGGCCTCGACGTCGTGGCCGCCATCCGTGAGAAGCGCGAGGATTCCCGCGCGATTATCCTGACCGGCTATGGCAACATCGCCACCGCGGTGACGGCGGTGAAGCTCGGCGCCGTCGACTATCTATCGAAGCCGGCCGACGCCGACGACGTCTTTGCCGCGCTCACCCGCACGGCCGGCGAGCGCGCCGCACCCCCGGAAAATCCGATGTCGGCCGACCGCGTGCGCTGGGAGCACATCCAGCGTGTCTACGAAATGTGCGAGCGCAACGTCTCCGAGACCGCGCGCCGCCTCAACATGCATCGCCGCACCCTGCAGCGCATCCTGGCCAAGCGCGCGCCGCGCTAGGAGCGCGATGCGCTGAGCATTCCTTCGGACCGGTTTCTGCTTACGGGGAAGCATCCAATTGTCGAACTCGGCCCCGCCCCTCATTGCCCTGCCGGGCATTTCTCCCCGTATAGTGACGGGGAGAAAGAGGCTGGCCGCAACGCTGGCGCCCATTCCGCAACGCTGGCGATTGGCGAAACCGGCGATGACAGCGTCCCTCTCCCCGTCACTATACGGGGAGAGGATGCCGGCAGGCAGGTGAGGGGCGGCGCCAGCGTTTGGAAAGGCAACGGAGGGTGACATGCGGGACTTGAAACAGCGGCCGGTTTCCGTCTTGCGCGAATTTCTCGACAGCGAGGCGGCCGGCGGCATCATGCTGATGGTAGCGGCGGCATTGGCCTTGATCGTCGCCAACTCACCGCTCTCCGGAACCTATTTTGCCGTCCTCCACGCCTATCTCGGCCCGCTCAGCGTGTCGCATTGGGTCAATGACGGGCTGATGGCGGTATTCTTCCTGCTCGTCGGCCTGGAGATCAAGCGCGAGATGCTGGACGGCCAGCTCTCGACCTGGCCGCGCAGGGTGCTGCCCGGCATCGCGGCGGCCGGCGGCATGGTGGTGCCGGCGCTGGCCTATGTCGCCATCAACCGTGACAATGCGGGCGCGCTGTCCGGTTGGGCGATCCCGACCGCTACCGACATCGCCTTCGCGCTCGGCGTGCTATCGCTGCTTGGCAGCCGCGTGCCGGCCTCGCTGAAAATCTTTCTCACCGCCCTTGCCATCATCGACGATCTCGGCGCGGTGATCATCATCGCGATCTTCTACACGAGCGGTCTGTCGCTTGCCTATCTGGGCGCCGCCTTCGCGGTGATCGCCGCGCTTGTCGTGCTCAACCGCATGCGGGTGATGAGCCTCGTGCCTTACCTCGTGCTCGGTGCGATCCTGTGGGTGCTGGTGCTGAAGTCGGGTGTGCATGCCACGCTTGCCGGCGTGGCGCTGGCGCTAACCATTCCGCTCGAACGCACAGCCGGCATCGAACACGATCTCGACCATTCGCCGCTGCACCGGCTCGAGCACGGCCTGCACGCAATAGTGCCCTTCGTCGTCATCCCCATCTTCGGCTTTGCCAATGCCGGCGTTTCGCTGGCGGGCCTCAGCGTCGGCGCGCTGTTCGAGCCGCTGACACTCGGCGTTGCCGCCGGCCTCGTCGTCGGCAAGCTGGTCGGCGTGTTCGGCTCCTCCGCGCTTGCCATCCGCTTCGGTCTCGCCGACCTGCCGGCCCATGCCGGCTGGCTGCACATGATCGGCATCTCGCTGCTGTGCGGCATCGGCTTCACCATGAGCCTGTTCATCGGCCTGCTCGCCTTCGCCAGCGACACGGCGCTGCAGGACGCGGTCAAGGTCGGCATTCTCTCCGGCTCCCTGGTCGCAGCGCTGCTCGGCGCGGCCGTCCTGCTGATGGCGCCGGCGGCGAGCGGGGCGGATGAAGGCGAGGAGTAGAGGTCCACAAGCGCAGGTTCTGCGAGGCAGCCTACTCGCTCTCCCCCTCCAGCGCCGGCACGGCCACTCCGGCGAGTTCCGCCGCCAAAAGCCGCGCGGCACCGGCCCGCGCGATGCGCAGCATCAGCGCCTTGCGCGTAGCCGCCGCCATGCGGTGCTCGGGCGCCTCGCGCAAAATCTCGGCGCCATAGCCGTCGGAGAGGATGAAGCCGCATTCTTCGGGAAAAATCTCCGCCGGCACGCCGGGATGGGTGGCGAAGAAGAAGCGATCCGAGTGCAGCCGGTAGTCGGGCCATTTGCGGTCGACGCGAAAATCCTCGACCGAGGACTTGATCTCGATGATCCAGATGTCGCCCTGGCGGGTCAGCGCCACGAGGTCGGCGCGGCGGCCGGTCGCCAGGGACAGTTCGGGCAGCACATGCGCGCCCATTTCGCGGAGCAGGCGCTGCACCCCGCGCCGCACCAGCATGGCGCGTTCAGACTGGCGGCCATCGATGAGCGGGTTCAGGGGAATCGGTGAGATGATTGGCATGACGGGACCATGCCAGATTTTGTTCACGATTTGAACCCGTACCGCTCATTTGGTGGCCACCCAAATCAATGGGTGCTCGATGGCATGAGCAGGCACGGAGAACCGTATGGCCACCTTCACTTTCCGTGATGGGTGAACGTGGCGGGACGACCTACGGCGCGGGAGAAGTCCTGGCGTTTATGAGCGACCAGGCCCCGTCGTTTCGATCGTAACCGGCACGCCCTGGCGCAACGAGTTGCTGACCGTCGAAACCGCGCTGGCACGGTCAATGATCCTTTGGGGATCGGACCCGTCCAAGGTCTCGCAGGAAACCGTCATCCTTGCTGCGGTCGCCAGCAGGGGCTTGCCGTCGAGATCAAGCCTCACCGAGACGGCGATCCTGCCGAGTTTCACGCCGATCTCGTCGGCGACATAGCGAAGGTCGTTGCAGAAGCAGCCGCCAATCGCCAGCGCCAGCAGCTGGCCGCCATTGAAGCCCAGGCCCATGCCGCCGGCCTTGCCCTCGGGCCGGTCGACGACGATCGTGTGGCCGCCGGCCCAGCCCATGGCGGCTTCGGTGCCTTCGACATTGTGCAGTTCGACAGTCATCGAGGCCATCGGCATCCTCCCTCCGTAGCCGAGAGGCGTCGGGCCTGGCCGGCACGGATCTATGCGACCGTGACGGCTTTATCGCCGAGCGGCGCGGTTCCCGCAATGTCATCGATGATCGGGCAGTCCGGCCGGTCGTCGCCATGGCAGGCCTGGACGAGCTTCTGCAGGGTCGATCGCATCGACTGCAGCTCGCGCACCTTCTCCTCGATCGCCCTGACATGGGCGGTGGCGATCTCGCGCACGTCGTGGCTGGCGCGGCTGCGGTCCTGGTAAAGCGCCATCAACTGGCGGCAATCGTCGATGGAAAAGCCCAGGTTGCGGGCACGGCGCAGGAAGGTCAGCCGATGGATGTCGTCGCCCGAATAGTCGCGATAGCCGTTGCCGGCACGCGCAGGCGCGATCAGGCCGATTTCCTCATAGTAGCGGATGGTCTTGGCTGGCAGACCGGAACGCTGGGCGGCGTCGCCGACATTCATGGTTGTTCCTCGATTCCTGCTGGCCCGAGAGTCATGGCCATTGAATTTCCTTCACAATCCGGTGAAGGCTGTTGCCGAAATGCCGCAGTTGCTGGCTTACCGGCAGGTGAGGTCTTGCATATAGGCATCGCGTACTTGGCAAGCAAAGCAAATGCCAGCATGAATGATGGCAAGAAAGCGGCCGACTCGTGCCGCGGATGTTTGGCGGGGCACGGATCACCTCATGCGCATGAAGTCGCTTGCAGTAATTGCCGCACTGGCGCTGTCGACCGCACTCGCCGGTTGCAGCACCATTGGCGGGCAGATATTCTCCAACGGCTATGGCGCGGTGACCGACGCCGGCTACCAGCTGCCGCGCATCCCGATCGAAAAGGTGCCCGCGAAGTATCACCGGCAGGAGGTGAACTACGACACCAAGGAAAAGCCGGGCACCATCATCGTCGATACACAGAACAAGTTCCTCTACTTCGTCGAGGGTGACGGCCGGGCAATTCGCTACGGCATCGGCGTCGGCCGCGAGGGCTTCGAGTGGCATGGCACCGCCCATGTCGCCATCAAGCGCGAATGGCCGACCTGGACGCCGCCGTCGCAGATGATCAAGCGCCAGCCGGAACTCGCCAAGTTCGCCGGCGGCATGGAGCCGGGCCTGAAGAACCCGCTCGGCGCGCGCGCTCTGTACCTGTTCAACAAGGGCGGTGACATGGGCTATCGCCTGCATGGCAGCCCGGAATGGAACTCGATCGGCAAGGCGATGTCGTCGGGCTGCATCCGGCTGATGAACCAGGACATCATCGACCTTTACGATCGCGCCGAGGTCGGCGCCAAGGTCATCGTTCTCTGACCGTGACCGCGAGGTTCATGGTCAAAACCGTTCGTACGCGGACCGTCTAGGCAACAACGGACGTCCCCAACAAAAAACCGGGCAATTCGGCCCGGTTTTTTGTTGCTTGCTTTTTGAGAATCGTCGCCGCGCTCGGCGAAGACGAATGGTCAGGCGACCTGTTCGACCTGCTGGACCTCGGGAACGAAGTGGCGGAGCAGGTTCTGGATGCCGTGCTTCAGCGTTGCCGTCGATGACGGGCAGCCGGCGCAGGCGCCCTTCATGTGCAGGAACACGGTGCCGTTCTCGAAGCCGCGGAAGGTGATGTCGCCGCCATCCTGGGCCACTGCCGGGCGCACCCGCGTGTCGAGCAACTCCTTGATGGTGATGACGAGTTCCTCGTCGGCCTTGTCATAGAACTCGCCGGTCTGGCTGGTCTCCGCGGCCGGGCCGGCGTTGGCCATGACAGGCGCGCCGGACATGAAATGCTCCATGATGGCGCCCAGGATCGCTGGCTTCAGATGCTGCCAGTCGGGGCCGTCCTTGGTCACGGTGATGAAGTCGTAGCCGAAGAAGACGCCGGTGACGCCCGGTATTTCGAACAGCCGGCCGGCCAGCGGCGAGGCCGTCGCCGCGCTATCGGCATCACGGAAATCGGCGGTGCCTTCCAAAAGCACTTCCTTGCCGGGCAGGAATTTCAGCGTCGCCGGGTTTGGCGTCGATTCGGTCTGGATGAACATGGCCGTCTCCGTGCCCGTCTCGGGCAGATAGTTTGGAATAATTCTAAATAAGCCCTATCGGCTGGACATTCAAGCGAAACGCGTCGCCCGAATGGCTGGCTGGCGGAATGTTTTTGCGACTCCTGCCACTATGAAGTGTGTCGAGATTCGGGTCAGGCCGAGTCGAAAATGGTGGTTTCCGAGAACCGGAGCGGAGCGTACTTGAAGTACGTGAGCACCGGAAGCGCAGGAACCCGCCATTTGTAGGCCGGCATCACCCGAATATCGATACACTTCAGGCGAGGCTGTCGATCTCCTCGTCCGAAAGGTTTTGCGGCACCACGGTCACCGGGATAGGGAAGGCGGCGCCCTTGCCGGCCACCGCGCCGACCAGCGGCCCGGGCCCTTCCTTGCCGGCGCCGGCCGCCAGCACCAGGATGGCAATATCCTGGTCTTCCTCGATCAGCTTGTGGATCTCTTCGGTGGGCTTGCCCTCGCGCACCACCATCTCGGGTTCGATGCCGAGCTTCTGGCGCACCTTGTTGGCGTAGCTGTCGAGCGCGGTGCGTGCGGTGGCGGTCGCCTCCTCGCGCATGATCTTCTCGACGCCCAGCCAGTGCTGGAAATCGTCCGGTTCGATGACATAGAGCAGCACCAGCACGCCGCTGGTGCTCAGCGCCCGCTTCGAGGCGTAGGCGACGGCGCGCTCGCATTCGGGCGTATCGTCGATGATCGCCAGGAACTTCCGGCGATGTCCGGCTTCGCGGCTGAGGCGTTTGGAGACCATGTCTATTTACTCGATGTCATTTCGGCCGCAATCTGCCACTGCGGCTGACCGGCGGCAAGCCGCCGGTCTTTGGCCGGTATGGTGCGGGGCATAAGGATGCGGATCAGTCCTGCAGCAGCCCGATGATGTCGCGCACCGTCTTCATCGTCGCTTCGGCCAGCACGCCGGCGCGCTCGCCGCCGTCCCGCAGTACCGCGTCGACATAGGCGCGGTCATCGGAAATGCGGCGCATTTCGGCGGCGACGGGAGCCAGTTTTTCGACTGCCAGGTCGGCCAGTGCCGGCTTGAACACCGAAAACTGCTGGCCGCCGAACTCCTTCAGCACCGCCTCTTTCGATATGTCCGCAAGGCCGGCATAAATGCCGACCAGGTTTTCCGCTTCCGGCCGGGTGGCGAGGCCGTCCACTTCGCTCGGCAAGGCTTCCGGATCGGTCTTGGCCTTGCGGATCTTCTTGGAGATGGCGTCGGCATCGTCGGTCAGATTGATGCGCGACAGATCCGACGGGTCCGACTTCGACATCTTCTTGGAGCCGTCGCGCAGGCTCATGATGCGCGCCGCCGGCCCGCCGATGACCGGCTCGGTGATCGGAAAGTAGCCGTTCACAATTTCCTCTCCGACCTGCATCTCGACGCCGACGCCAAGACCGGCGATGCGGTCCGAAAAGTCGTTGTTGAATTTCTGGGCGATGTCGCGCGTCAGTTCCAGATGCTGCTTCTGGTCCTCGCCGACCGGCACATGGGTGGCGCGGTAGAGCAGGATGTCGGCTGCCATCAGCGAGGGATAGGCAAGCAGGCCGAGCGAGGCGTTCTCGCGGTCCTTGCCGGCCTTGTCCTTGAACTGCGTCATCTTGTTCATCCAGCCGATGCGCGCCACGCAGTTGAAAATCCAGGCGAGCTCGGCGTGCTGCATCACCCGCGACTGGTTGAACACGATGTGCTTCTTCGGATCGATGCCGGAGGCCAGGAATGCCGCGGTGATGGAGCGCGTCTGGTCCTTGAGGTCGTCATAAACCAGCTGGGCCGTCAGCGAATGCAGGTCGACGACGCAGTAGATGCAGTCGGACGTCTCCTGCAGGGCGACGAATTTCTTGATGGCACCGAGATAGTTGCCAAGATGCAGATTGCCGGTCGGCTGGACGCCGGAGAAGACGAGTGGCTTGAAGGCGGACATGGTTTCCTCGTGGCTTGTGGAGGGCCGTATAAGCGTGATTCCGAAAAGTTGCAGACTTTTCGGAGCCAATCACGCGGCTGGAAACCGCGTGCGGCGAAAGTCTTGCGACGGCGCGCTTATGGACGAACATGACGCTGCGATCAAGACTGCTATTGCAGTCGGGCTGCCCGGCCTACTCGTCCAGCTCGGCGTTTACGGCTGGTGGTGTCGCTTTGCCTGAGCCGCGCTTCACATTGCGGCGGATCATGCCGAAATCGGCGCCGCCGCTGGCAAAGGCCGTGACGAAGTAGAGCAGCGCCCCGCCGGCCACCAGCCCCAGCAGCGTCGTCGCCTTGACGACCAGCGGCGAGCCGGAGCCGAGCCTGGCGCTCAGCCAGTGTTCGGCGAAATAGAGGGCGACGCCCATCACCGCCGCCGAGAGCACCAGACGCGGAATGCGCTTCAAAAGAGGCACGTCGCGGCCCCAATGGCCGCGCCGGATCAGCACCCCGAGCAGCATCAGCGCGTTGACCCAGCCGGCCACCGCCGAGGCCACGGCGATGCCGGGCGCGCCCATCCTCGGAAACAGCGTCAGCGCGGTGGCGACGTTCACCGCCACCGAGATGGCGGCGAAGATCATCGGCGTGCGTGTGTCCTCGCGGGCGAAATAGCCCGGGGTGAACGCCTTGATCAGCACGAAGGCCGGCAGGCCGAGCCCGAAGATCGCCAGGATCGCCGCCACGACAGGCGTCGAATGGTTGGCGGCGAACGCGCCGCGCTCATAGACCAGCCGCACGATCGGCTCAGACATGACCCAGAGCGCCACCGCAGCCGGCAAGGTCATGAACAAGGTGAATTCGACCGAGCGGTTCTGCAGATTGGCCGCCTCGATCAGATTGCCCGACTTCAGCGCCCGCGACAGTTCCGGCAACAGCACGATCGCAACGGCGACGCCGACCACGCCAAGTGGCAGCTGGTAGACGCGGTCGGCATAGGCGAGCGAGGAGACGGCGCTGTCCTGCGCCGAGGCGATGGCGGTGCCGATCAGCTGGTTGATCTGGGTGATGCCGCCGGTGATCGCCGCCGGCAGCGCCAGGATCAGGAGCCGCTTCACGTTCGGCGTCATCTTCGGCCGGCGGAAACCGATCGAGATGCCGGCGTTGCGAACCGCCACCCAGACGATGGCGAGCTGCACGAGGCCCGCCGCCAGAACGCCCCAGGACAGGCTGAAGCCGACGGCATGCGCATCCAGCCCATGATACCAGGCATAGCCAAGCACGCTGATCAGGATGATGTTGAGAAAGGCAGGCGCGATCGCCGCGGCGAAATAGCGGCGCAGCGAATTCAGCATGCCCGCCATCATGGCGGCCAGCGACATGCAGATGAGATAGGGGAACATGATCGTCGCCAGCGTGACGGTCGTCTCGAACTTCCCCGGCGTGTCGGCGAAACCCGGCGCCACCAGGTAGCGCACGATCAGCGGCATCGCCAGTTCCATGGCGATGGTCAGCGCCAGCAGCGCCGTGAACAGCACCCCGAACACTTCCTCTGAAAAGCGCTTGGCGCCGTCGGTGCCGTGCGTCTCGATCTCCTTGGCGAACAGCGGCACGAAGGCGGCGTTGAAGGCGCCTTCGGCGAACAGCCGGCGAAAGGTGTTGGGAAACTGGAAGGCGGCGTTGAAGGCGTCGGCCACCGGTCCGGTGCCCAGTGCTGCCGCCATCAGCATCTCGCGGCCGAAACCGAGCGCGCGGCTCATCAGCGTGCCGGAAGCGACCGTTGCGAATTTCTTGACGAGGCTCATGCGTTTGGAGACTGCCTGCGCGATTGGGACAAAGTGATGGTGGCGCTCACTCGGCGGCCGCCTTGGTCCTGCTGCCGCGTTCGGAGGCCGTGCCCTCGAGCGTCGCCGTCAGCCGGTTGCGGATGGTGGTGGTGCGTGACGGGCTGTCGATCTTCTGGCCGGTGAGGTCGGTGACATAGAACGTATCGATCACCTTTTCGCCGAAGGTGGTGATGTGGGCCGACGCGATGTCGAGCGACAGGTCGGACAGCGTTCCGGTGATCTCCGACAACAGACCCGGCCGGTCCAGCCCCTCGACCTCGATCACCGAAAATCGGTTCGACAGCGTGTTGCGGATTTCGGCGCGCGGCGCGATCCGGAAGACCTTGGCGCCGCGCTTGGGCTTGGTGCGCTTCTCGATCATCTCCGGCAGCCAGCTCTTGCCCGACAGCACGTCCTCGATCAGCCGCCCGACGCGCTCGGCGCGCCGGCGCTCGTCCTCGTCGCGGTCGAACTCCCTCGAGATCAGGATCGTGTCCAGTGCGCGGCCATCCGAGGTGGTGAAGATCTGCGCGTCGACGATGTTACCGCCGGCCGCCGCACAGGCGCCGGCGATCACCGACAGCAGGCGCGGATGGTCCTGCGCCAAAACGGTGATCTCGGTCACCGCCTCGAACTGGTGCGTCTTGACCATGGTGGCAAGCTTGTTGCCGGACGCATCCGCCTCGCGGATGAATTCGGCGTGGCGAAGCTGGTCCGGCAGGTCGACGGTCAGCAGGTAATTCTCATAGTGCAGGCCGACATAGCGTTTGCGGATCTTGTCGGGCCAGCCGGCGAGCGCTTCGGCCAGGCACTCGCGCGCCGCCGCCGTGCGCTGGGCGCGCGACACTTCCGAGAAGCCGCCGGTGAGCAGCAGTTCGGTCTCGTAGTACAGCGTGCGCAGCAACTGGCCCTTCCAACCGTTCCAGACGCCCGGTCCGACGCCCCTGATGTCGCAGACGGTGAGGATGAGAAGCAGCTTCAGCCGCTCGACGGACTGCACGATCGAGGCGAAGTCCTCGATCGTCTTGCGATCGTTGAGATCGCGCGTCTGCGCCGTCATCGACATGACCAGATGGTTCTCGACCAGCCAGGCCACCGTTTCGGTGTCGGTGGTCGAAAGTCCCATATGCGGGCAGATGCGCCGGGCGATCCGGGCGCCGGCTTCCGAATGGTCCTCCGGCCTGCCCTTGGCGATGTCGTGCAGCAGCACGGCGACGTAGAGCGCCTCGCGGCTCTTTCTCAGTCCCGGCATCAGCGAATGCGACAGCGGATGCACCTTCTCGCCGTCGCCGCGCTCGATCTCGGCCAGCACGCCGATGCAGCGGATCAGATGCTCGTCGACCGTGTAGTGGTGGTACATCGAGAACTGCATCATGGCGACGATCTTGCCGAAATCGGGGATCAGCCGGCCGAGCAGCCCCGCCTCGTTCATGCGGCGCAGATTGAGCTCGGCGTTGCGGTCCGAGGTCAGGATGTCGAGGAACAGCCGGTTGGCCTCCTCGTCGCGCCGGAGCGATTTGTTGACCAGGCCGAGCGAGCGGGTG
Organism: Mesorhizobium sp. B2-6-1; assembly: GCF_006440475.1. Lineage (NCBI taxonomy): Bacteria > Pseudomonadati > Pseudomonadota > Alphaproteobacteria > Hyphomicrobiales > Phyllobacteriaceae > Mesorhizobium > Mesorhizobium sp. B2-6-1. The sequence continues at coordinate 289,403 of NZ_VFUH01000004.1, read as the reverse complement.
AGCAGCTTCAGCGCGTCGGGGTGAAACTCCAGCCCGTGCTTGTCGGCGAACCAGAACAGCCTGAGCAGATTGACCGGATCGCGCTCGAACACCTGGTCGTCGGCGATGTTGATACGGTGGTTGTCGACGATGAAATCCGACGTGCCGGCAAGCTTGCGCTTGCGGCGCTGGAAGGTGAGGAAGATGCGGTTGAAGCCCGGCACATGCTTGGCCTGCTCCTCTTCGAGCGCGGCGCAGAAGATGCGGGTCAGGTCGCCGACATCCTTGGCGACGAGGAAATAGTGCTTCATGAAGCGCTCGACCGCCGACAGGCCGGGATGCGTGGTGTAGCCCAGCCGCTCCGCGATCTCGCGCTGGATGTCGAAATGCAGCCGCTCCTCGGCCTTGCCGGTGAGGAAATGCATGTGGCAGCGCACGGCCCACAGGAAATCCTCGGCCTTCTGGAATTCGCGGTATTCGGCCTGCGTGAAGACGCCCTTCTCGACCAGCTCCTCGCCGGTGCGCACCCGGTAGAAATATTTGCCGATCCAGAACAGCGTCTGCAGGTCGCGCAGGCCGCCCTTGCCGTCCTTGACGTTGGGCTCGACCAGATAGCGGCTTTCGCCGGCCTTGGCATGGCGCTCGTCGCGTTCGGCGAGCTTGGCCTGCACATATTCCGGTCCGGTGGTGCGCACCACCTCATGGTCGAAGCGCAGCATCAGTTCGTCGTAGAGCTTCTGCTCACCCCACAGGAAGCGCGCTTCCAGGATCGAGGTGCGGATGGTGATGTCGGTGCGCGACAGCCGCAGGCATTCCTCGATGTTGCGGGTCGCGTGGCCGACCTTCAGCCCCAGGTCCCACAGCATGTAGAGCATGTATTCGACTGTCTGTTCGCCCCACGGCGTCTGCTTGTAGGGCAACAGGAACAGGAGGTCGATGTCGGATCCCGGCGCCAGCGTGCCGCGCCCATAGCCGCCGACCGCGACGACGGCCATGCGTTCGGCCACCGACCGGTTCTTTACCCGGTAGACATGGGTCGCGACAAAATCGTAGAGCGCCCGGATCAGCTCATCCATCAGATGCGACAGCCGCTCGGCGCAGGCATTGCCGCCGCCATCCTGCTTCAGCATGGCCTCGGCTGTTTTGCGGCCCGCGGCGAGCCGGCCCTTGAGAAGCTGGAGAACCCCGGCGCGGGCGGCCGATCCGGAGCCGTCCCCGGTCGTGGCCGCCGTCAGCGCGGTCATCTCGCGGCGCAAGGCGTCGCCGTCGATCAGTTCATCGAGCTTCAGGGAGATTTTCGCCATGGTACCGGTTGGCCTTGCCTTTTGGGCGGCGTCTATAGCGCGTTTCCGCGGCGCTGGGTATGGGGGCGGGTTGACGCGTTTCCATGGTGCGGGACACCCGCGACAATAAAATTCAAGCCAGTCCTTGACCTTCCAGTTACTGGAAGGACTACCTCCGGCTCGAAGCAGTTTGATAGAGGCATTCGAAATGACGCATTCAGATCACGATCATCACGCGCATGGTGGTTGCTGCGCGGCAAAAGGCGCGGCCGTGGATGCCGGCGCCGTCACGCGCGATCCGGTTTGCGGCATGATCGTCGATCCAGCCGCCGGCAAGCCGGTATCGGAGCATGCTGGCCGCCTCTATCATTTCTGCAGCGAAGGCTGTCGGACAAAGTTCCAAGCCGAGCCGAAACAATACCTGACCGCCACCGACCCCGTCTGCGGCATGAGCGTGGACCGCGCCACGGCAAAGCATTTTCTGCGCCATGACGGCCAGGGCTTCTATTTCTGCTCCGCCGGCTGCAAGTCGAAATTCGAGGCGGCGCCGCAAACCTATCTCGGCGACAGACCGGCGCCGGAAGCGATGCCGAAAGGCACCCAATACACTTGCCCGATGCATCCCGAGATCGTCCGCGACAAGCCCGGCTCCTGCCCGGTCTGCGGCATGGCGCTCGAGCCGATGGGCGTGCCGACAGGCGATGAGGGGCCAAATCCCGAACTGGTCGATTTCACCAGGCGGTTCTGGGTCAGTGCGGTGCTCTCGGTGCCCCTTCTCATCGTCGCCATGGCGCCGATGATCGGTCTGTCGTTCGAGAACCTGATCGAGGACCGGACAAAGGTCTGGATCGAGCTGGCGCTCGCAAGCCCGGTCGTGCTTTGGGCCGCATTTCCGTTCTTTCATCGCGGCTGGGACTCGATCCGCAACCGCAGCCCGAACATGTGGACGCTGATTTCGCTCGGCGTCGGTGCGGCCTATCTCTACAGCGTCGTCGCGACGCTGTTCCCGGACATTTTTCCGCATCAGTTCCGCGGCCATGGCGGGGCGGTGCCGGTCTATTTCGAGGCCGCAGCCGTCATCGTCGCGCTGGTCTTTCTCGGCCAGGTGCTGGAACTGCGCGCCCGCGAAAAGACCGGCTCGGCGATCCGCGCCCTGCTCGACCTTGCGCCCAAGACCGCCCGCCGCATAGGAGAGGACGGTTCCGAGAGCGATGTGCCGCTGGACAGCGTCAAGGCCGGCGAGCGCCTGCGCATCCGGCCCGGCGATGCCGTGCCGGTCGACGGTACCGTGCTCGAAGGCCGCTCTTCCATCGATGAATCGATGATCACCGGCGAACCGTTGCCGGTCGAGAAGGCCGAAGGGGATGCCCTCACCGGCGGCACGCTCAACAAGAATGGCTCGCTGATCATGCGCGCCGAGCGGATCGGCGCCGAGACCACGCTCTCGCGCATCGTCGAGCTGGTCGCCAAGGCGCAACGCTCGCGCGCGCCGATACAAGGGTTGGCCGATCGCGTTTCCTTCTACTTCGTCCCGGCTGTCGTTCTGGTCGCCATCGCTGCCTTTGTCGCCTGGGCGATCTTTGGGCCCACGCCCAGCCTGATCTTCGCCATCGTCTCGGCGGTCTCGGTGTTGATCATTGCCTGTCCCTGCGCACTCGGCCTCGCCACGCCGATGTCGATCATGACCGCCACCGGACGTGGCGCCCACGCCGGCGTGCTGATCAAGGAGGCCGCCGCGCTCGAACGCTTCGCTTCCGTCGATACGCTGATCGTCGACAAGACGGGGACACTGACCGAAGGCCGGCCGAAACTGACGGATGTCGTGGCGGCCGATGGGTTTTCGGAGGAGGAATTGCTGGGCCTCGCCGCGAGCCTGGAGAAGGGCTCGGAGCATCCCCTGGCCGAGGCTATTGTCGAAGGCGCCGCGACCCGCGGTGTAAGGGTCGCCGAAGCCAATGGCTTCGAGGCGGTCACCGGCAAGGGTGTTTCCGGTGCCGTTTCGGGCAGGAATGTAGCGCTCGGCAACGCCGCGATGATGCGTGATCTCGGTGCCGACGTGTCCACCGTTTCGGCCGCGGCCGAAGCGCTACAAGGCGATGGCAAGACGGCGATGTTCGTCGTCGTGGACAGGAAATTGGCCGGCATCGTGGCCGTCGCCGATCCGGTCAAGGCGACCACCGCCGAGGCGATCAAGGCCCTGCACGACAGCGGCTTGAGGATCATCATGGCGACCGGCGACAATGAGCGCACGGCAAACGCGATCGCCAGGAGTCTCGGCATCGACGAAGTCCGCGCCGGCCTGTTGCCGGAACAGAAGGGCGCGCTGGTCGAGGAATTGCGCGGCAAGGGCGCCGGCGTCGCCATGGCCGGCGACGGCGTCAACGACGCACCGGCCTTGGCCGCCGCCGATGTCGGTATCGCCATGGGCACCGGCGCCGATGTCGCCGTCGAAAGCGCCGGCATCACTTTGGTCAAGGGCGACCTCAACGGCATCGTGCGTGCCCGCACACTGGCGCAGGCGACCATCCGCAATATCAGGCAGAACCTGTTCTTCGCCTTCCTCTACAATGTGCTTGGCGTGCCGGTCGCGGCCGGCGTGCTCTATCCGCTGACCGGCACGCTGTTGTCGCCGATGCTGGCGGCGGCGGCGATGAGCTTGTCGTCGGTCTCGGTCATCGCCAATGCGTTGCGGCTGAGGACATTGAAACTTTGAGCCGATCCCCCAAATACGAAACCCGATCAACAGGAGACCATCAATGACCTTGGCCAAGAAAATCGTGCTGCTGCTGATGGCGGCTGGAATGCTGGTTGCCGTCTTTCTCGAAAGCGTTCCCGCACAAAGCGAGGAGATGAAGCACGACATGGCCGGCATGGCGACGGGGGCGGAAGGCCCGTCGACCGCAGGCTACAAGGCGGCGATGGACAAGATGCACGCCGACATGATGGCCTCCAAATACACCGGCGATGCCGACGTCGATTTCGTCCGCGGCATGATCCCTCACCACCAGGGCGCCATCGACATGGCCAGGGTCGAACTCGCCAACGGCAAGGACCCCGAGATCCGCAAGCTGGCCGAGGCGGTCATCGCGGCGCAGGAAGCCGAGATCAAGCAGATGCAGGACTGGCTCGCCGCCCATCCGGTGAAGTAAGCTTTCGCGGCTCGGCGAGAACGCCTCTGAATTTCTCGTCCGGCCTGTGATGCGATCCCGTCTCAACTGGAGCCTGCCATGCCATCGAGCGTCAGAACCACCACGCTGCCTTGCGGCGAAGCCATCCCCGTTCTCGGCCAGGGCACCTGGAAAATGGGCGAGGATTCGCGCCGCCGCGCGGAGGAGGTGAATGCCCTCAAGCTTGGTCTCGATCTCGGCGTCAAGCTGATCGACACCGCCGAAATGTACGCCAGCGGCGGCGCCGAGGAGGTGGTGGCCGAAGCCATTGCCGGGCAGCGTGCCGAGGTCTTCCTGGTCTCGAAGGTGCTGCCGTCCAACGCCTCGCGCGCCGGCGTGCAGCGCGCCTGCGAGAACAGCCTGAAGCGCCTCGCGACCGACCGCATCGATCTTTATCTGCTGCATTGGCCGGGCAGCGTGCCACTGGCGGAAACGGTCGAAGCCTTCGAGGCGCTGAAGAAAGCCGGCAAGATCCGCCACTGGGGCGTCAGCAATTTCGACACCGGGGAGATGGAAGAGCTGGTCGGCCTGCCCGACGGCGGCAACGTCCAGACCAACCAGGTGCTCTACAATCTGGTCCGGCGCGGCCTTGAGTTCGATCTGGCGCCCTGGAGCCGGAAACGCGGAATTCCTCTGATGGCCTATTCGCCGGTCGAGCAGGGCGCCTTGGCGCGCAACGCCAGTTTAGACGCGGTCGCAGCCCGCCATGGCGTGACACCGGCGCAAATCGCACTGGCCTGGGTGATGCACCAGGATGGCGTCATCGCCATTCCCAAGGCCAGCAGCCAGGACCATGTCCGCCAGAATGTCGCGACACTCGACATCGAGCTTACGCGCGAAGACCTCGCCGACCTCGACCGCGCCTTCCCGCCGCCGAGCCGCAAACGCGGGCTGGAGATGATCTGAGCGTTGTCGGTGAAGCTGCCAATCTCCCCCCTCGAGGGGGAGATGCCCGGCAGGGCAGAGGGGGGCGCTGTCCCGCCAACACATCAATTTTTACAACGACGGCTTCCGCGCTGGCATACTCCGGCGAGCATCGCCAGAGGGCAAGTTAATCAAGGCCGGCACTCTACGAGGCCCCCCTCTGTCCTGCCGGACATCTCCCCCTCAAGGGGGGAGATTGGCGGTTTCGGCGATACCGCCGTGCCAGCAGGTTCAATTTACGTCCCCGCCAACCCCTTCAACCGATAAAGCGCTTCCAGCGCTTCCCTCGGCGTCATCTCATCGGGATTGATGTCACTGAGTGCGAAGCCCAGCGCGTCGCTCTTGACCGGCTTCTGCGCTTCCCGCTTCACCGCCACTGAAAACAGCGGCAGGTCGTCGACCAGCCGGTTGGTCTTGCCCGAAACCTCGCCTTCCTCGAGCTGGTGCAGCACTTCCTTGGCACGGTCCACCACCGCCTCCGGCAGGCCGGCCAGCCGCGCCACCTGGACGCCGTAGGAGCGGTCGGCCGCGCCCTTGCCGACCTCGTGCAGGAAGACGACGTCGTTCTCCCATTCCTTGACCCGCATGGTGACGTTGTGGAGCCGCGCCAGCTTGCCGGCAAGCGAGGTCATTTCGTGGAAATGCGTGGCGAAGATCGCCCGGCAGCGGTTCTTCTCGTGCAGATATTCCACCGCGGCCCAGGCGATCGACAGGCCGTCGAACGTGGCGGTGCCGCGGCCGATCTCGTCGAGGATTACCAGCGCCCGTTCGCCGGCCTGGTTAAGGATCGCCGCCGTCTCGACCATCTCGACCATGAAGGTCGATCGGCCGCGCGCCAGATCGTCCGAGGCGCCGACGCGGGAAAAGAGGCGGTCGACGACGCCGATATGAGCCGATGTCGCCGGCACGAAAGAGCCGGTCTGGGCCAGGATGGCGATCAGCGCGTTCTGCCGCAGGAATGTCGATTTACCGCCCATATTGGGGCCGGTCAGCAGCCAGATCGCGCCGTTCTTGGCGCGGCCCTCCGGCGACAGGTCGCAGTCATTGGCCACGAACGGCCCTTCGCCCGAGCGCCGCAGCGCCTGTTCGACCACGGGATGGCGCCCACCCGAAATCTCGAAGGCAAGGCTGGCATCGACCAGCGGCCGGCACCAGGCCTCGCTTTCCGACAAAAGCGCGAGCGCCGCCGACACGTCCAGCACGGCGAGCGCATCGGCCCCGGCGCGGATCTTCTCCGCTTCGCCGACCGCTTCCGCCGTCAGCGCGTCGAAGGCGGCAAGCTCGATGCTCAGCGCCCGGTCGGCGGCATTGGCGATCTTTGTTTCCAGCTCCGCCAGCTCCGTCGTGGTGAAGCGCATGGCGTTGGCCATGGTCTGGCGGTGGATGAAGCGCGCCTTGGCGCCATCGCTGCCGGTCATCACCGCGTGATGGTTGGCGGTCACCTCGATGTAGTAGCCGAGCACATTGTTGTGCCGGATCTTCAGGGACCGAATGCCGGTCTCCTCGATCAGCGAACGCTCCAGCCCGGCGATCACTTTTCGCGACTCGTCGCGCAGCGCCCGCATCTCGTCGAGCTCGGCGTTGTAGCCGCCTCGGATGAAGCCGCCGTCGCGCTTCAGCAGCGGCAGTTCCTCGCCAAGTGCCTGCGTCAGATGCCCGGCAAGCGCGTGCGGCAGCGCCCGGATGGCGGCGAGCGCCGCCGCCAATTCCTGGGGCAGGGCGGTCGCGGCAAAGACCTCCGCGATCGCGCCGGCCGCCTCGAAGCCGGCGCGCAGCGCGCCGAGGTCGCGCGGGCCGCCGCGGTTGAGCGCCAGCCGCGACAACGCGCGCGGCATGTCGGCGACGCTCTTCAGGCTCGCCCGCACGGTCTGGCAAAGCCGCGTCTCGGAACGGAAGAACGACACCGAATCCAGCCGCGCGGCAATTGCCGCCGGATCGGTCAGCGGCGCCATCAGCCGGTCGGCGAGCAGCCTGGCGCCGCCGCCGGTCACCGTGCGGTCGATCGCCTTGAACAATGAGCCTTCACGGCTGCCCGACAGCGTGCGCAGGAGTTCCAGGTTGCCGCGCGTCGCCGGGTCGATGAACAAAGTCGAGCCGGCCTCCTCGCGCTCGGGCCGCGACAGCGGCGGCCGCTCGGCCTTCTGCGTCTTTTCGACATAGGCGATTGCGCCCGAGATCGCCGACAGCTCGGCACGGGAAAACGCACCAAAGCTGTCCGGTGTCGCCACCTCGAAGAAGCGGGCGATGCGCGCGGCCGCCGAGGCCGAATCGAACAGGCTCGGCGGCTGCGGGTTGGCGACGCGGCCGAGCATGTCGAATACCGGTCGCAATTCGGGATCGTGGAACACCGGATCGGCGACGATCAGCTCGCGCGGATCGACGCGGAAGATGTCGGCGAGCAGCCGGTCTGCGGTGGTGTCTGTGACCCGGAAAGCGCCGGTCGAAATGTCGATCCAGGCCAGGGCAAAGCTCCCCTGGTTCCCGGTCGCGCCGCCGCGCTCCCCGCCTCTTGCATCGCTGCTGCCCTTCACCCGTCCCAGCGCCATCAGGAAGCTCGATTCCGACGGCGCCAGCAATTTGTCCTCGGTGATGGTGCCAGGCGTCACCAGCCGCACCACATCGCGGCGCACCACCGATTTGGAGCCGCGCTTCTTGGCTTCGGCCGGATCCTCGATCTGCTCGCAGACGGCGACGCGGAAACCCTGCGCGATCAGTTTCTGCAGATAGTCATCCGCCGCATGCACCGGCACGCCGCACATCGGGATGTCGTGGCCCTGATGCTTGCCGCGCTTGGTCAGCACGATGCCGAGCGCCCGGCTCGCCTTCTCCGCATCCTCGAAGAACAGCTCGTAGAAATCGCCCATCCGGTAGAACAGCAGCGAATCCGGGTTCGCCGCCTTGATCTCGATGAACTGCTCCATCATCGGCGTGACGCCGCCAGCGGCTGCCGGCGTGATCGCCTCGGGAGCGTCCGGTTCGTTTTGAATGTGCATGTTCATGCGCTCACGCTAGCAGATGTGGCGGCGGGGTTTAATGCCGGCCATTGGAAAAGCAGGGGAAGAACGGAGATCAACCACCATTGAACGCCATGCGTCCTTCCGACGCCAGTTCGGTAACGCTTGGCGGTTTACACGCGGCGGCGCGTAGTCTTAATTCGGAATCACACAAGGCACCCGCCTCAAGGAGGTGCCGCATGGCGAGGAAATCAAAAGCATCATGGCAAGGAAAACCGAAAACAGCGGTCCGTCCGTCAGCGCGCAGGAAGCGCTCGAATTCCACGCCATGGGGCGGCCCGGCAAGCTCGAGATCGTCGCCACCAAGCCGATGGCCACGCAGCGCGATTTGAGCCTCGCCTATTCGCCTGGCGTCGCCGTGCCGGTACTGGCCATCGCGGAGGATCCCAGCCGCGCCTTCGACTACACGTCGCGCGGCAACATGGTCGCCGTCATCTCCAACGGCACCGCGATCCTGGGCTTGGGCAATCTCGGCGCGCTGGCCTCCAAGCCGGTCATGGAGGGAAAGGCGGTGCTGTTCAAGCGCTTCGCCGACGTCGATTCCATCGACCTCGAGGTCGACACCGAGGACGCCGACGAGTTCATCAACTGCGTGCGCTTCCTTGGGCCCTCCTTCGGCGGCATCAACCTGGAGGACATCAAGGCGCCGGAATGCTTCATCATCGAGCAGCGGTTGCGCGAGCTGATGGACATCCCGGTCTTCCACGACGACCAGCACGGCACCGCCATCATCTCGGCCGCCGGCCTGATCAACGCGCTGGAGATCACCGGCCGCGACATGAAGACCACCAGGATGGTCTGCAACGGCGCCGGTGCGGCCGGCATCGCCTGTATCGAGCTGATGAAGGCGATGGGCTTTGCGCCCGAAAACATCATCCTGTGCGACACCAAGGGCGTGGTCTTCCAGGGCCGCACCGAAGGCATGAACCAGTGGAAGTCGGCGCATGCGGTCAAGACCGACGCGCGGTCGCTGGCCGAGGCGCTGGACGGCGCCGACGTGTTCCTCGGCCTTTCCGCCAAGGGCGCGCTGACCACCGCCATGGTGCGTTCCATGGCCAAGAACCCGATCATCTTCGCCATGGCCAACCCCGATCCCGAGATCACGCCCGAGGAAGTGGCGGAGATCCGCACCGACGCCATCATGGCGACCGGGCGTTCGGATTATCCCAATCAGGTCAACAACGTGCTCGGCTTCCCCTATATTTTCCGCGGCGCGCTGGATGTGCGGGCCACCACCATCAATGACGACATGAAGATCGCCGCCGCGCGTGCGCTTGCCGACCTGGCACGCAAGGACGTGCCCGACGACGTCGCCGCAGCCTACCAGGGCAACCGGCCGAAATTCGGCCCCAACTACATCATCCCGGTGCCGTTCGATCCGCGCCTGATCTCGGCCATTCCGCTGGCCGTCGCCAGGGCGGCGATGGATTCTGGCGTCGCCCGCAAGCCGATCCTCGATCTCGACCGCTACGCGCAGGAGCTGTCGGCCCGCCGTGATCCGATCGCCTCGACCTTGCAGCGCATTTACGACCGTGTGCGCCGCCAGCCCAAGCGCATCGTCTTCGCCGAGGGCGAGGAGGAGCAAGTGATGCGCGCCGCCGTCTCCTATGTGAACCAGCGGCTCGGCACCGCCATCCTGCTCGGCCGCGACGACGTCATCAAGGAGAACGCCAGGCACGCCGGCATCGACCTCGACAAGCAGGGGCTGGAGATCATCAATGCTCGCCTGTCGCGCCGCAATTCGGTCTATACCGATTATCTCTACGAGCGCATGCAGCGCAAAGGCTTCCTGTTCCGCGACTGCCAGCGCCTGATCAACAACGACCGCAACCATTTCGCCGCCTGCATGGTGGCGCTGGGGGATGCCGACGGCATCGTCACCGGCGTCACCCGCAACTATTCCACCGCGCTCGACGATGTCAGGCGCGTCATCGACGCCAAGCCGGGCCATCGCGTCATCGGCGTGTCGATCGTTTTGGCGCGCGGCCGCACCGTGATCGTCGCCGACACCGCCGTGCACGACATGCCGAACGCCGAGCAGATCGCCGATATCGCGGAGGAAGCGGCAGGCTTTGCCCGCCGCATGGGCTATGAGCCGAGGCTCGCCATGCTCGCCTATTCCACCTTCGGCCATCCCCACGGCGAGCGCTCCGAGCGCATCCAGGAAGCCGTGCGCATCCTCGACAAGCGCCGCGTCGATTTCGAGTATGACGGCGAGATGGCCGCCGACGTCGCGCTCAACGCCCGTGCCATGGCGCAATACCCGTTCATGAGGCTGACCGGCCCGGCCAATGTGCTGATCATGCCGGCCTTCCACTCCGCCTCGATCTCCACCAAGATGCTGCAGGAGCTCGGCGGCTCGACGGTCATCGGCCCGCTGCTGGTCGGGCTGAACAAGCCGGTGCAGATCGTCTCGCTGAACGCCAAGGACAGCGATATCGTCAACATGGCGGCGATCGCGGCCTACACGGCGGGGACCTGAGGAAGGTCCGCGCGTCGGATGCGAGAGCTGCGGCGGATCTGGTCGCGCTTAACCCGCGGAAAACACCCGCGCCGCCTCGACGACCTCCTTGACCTGATCTTGCCGCAGCAGGTCGATGGGAATGCGCCCGTCGAGCAGCGCCGAGGGGCGGGTCAGCCACAGCCATGCCAGCCTCGGATTGCCGATCAACGACAGCACGTCTCGAATGCCCGCCACCGGCCTGCCGTCCACGAACTGCGCCAGCGGGAAGACGTGCTTGCGGCCGCCCTTGCGCAAGGCGACCACCTCGCCCCGCCTTTGCCAGCGGTGCAGGGTCGAGCGGGCAATGCGCAGGTGTTCCTCCAGATAGGTCGAACCGGCGACCCGCCCGGCCCAGTCTTCGATCAGCATCGATTCGAGATCGTCGGACTGGGTGCGCGGAAGGGGGGAGGCGGGGCCGTCGAAACCCGCCGACGGATTTGTGGCGCCCGCGGTGCCGGCTTCGCTGCGGCGCGCGGCTTCCACGGCCAGCGCACGCACGAATTTCGACGCCAGCCCCGGAAGGTCGGCATGGATGGCATCGATGGCGCGCTGATGCTTCGGCGACAACAAGGTGAGGGCGGACGCTATGCTGCCAGCGATCTTGCCGACCGAGACCATGGTGGGTTTGTTGATGGCCTCGTCATAGTGGGCAAGCGCCCGCTCGACCTTCTCCGCGACCATGTCCGCGAAGTCGTCTTGTTTGGTTGTATGAAATCTGTTCATGCGTCTGTCTTCTGGCCGCGAGCGCTCCTCCCCGATCGCGGCCCGTTGCTGAATTTCTAATGTGGAAAGCGGAAATCGCGGCGGCAACAAATCCGGCCGCCCGACAGCTTGCTGTCTTGCATCTTGGCACCCCAACTGGCTGAGGGCGCCCAAATGTCAGTCAAGGACGCCCCGATTGCGTGTAGGTGCGATGTGTGACAGCCGCGCGACGGTGAAGCTGCCGATCTCCCCCTCGTGGGGGAGATGCCCGGCAGGGCAGAGGGGGGCGCGAAGGATCGCTAGGTTGCGGTGGTTCCCTTCCGCGTGCCCATACTCTTCGAACTGGCGCCCCGACATGACAGTACGCTCATGCCGTTCATTTCGGGCTTGGCGGCAGTGTAGAACCCTGGAGATGCCAGCGGGACAGCGCCCCCTCTGGCCTGCCGGCGATCTCCCCCACGAGGGGGGAGATCGGCAGCTTCACCGCCCCCCTACAGCAGCCCCGCCAGTTCGGCCTCGCGACGCAGATTCTGCCTTGGCCTCGGCCCGATCTGCTGGATCACCAGGCCGGCCGCCAGTGAGCCGAGATCGCCGCAGGTCTTGAGGTCGCGGCCTTGCGTGTAGCCATGCAGGAAACCGGCAGCGTAGAGATCGCCGGCGCCTGTCGTGTCGACCAGCTCCTTGATGGCGGTCGCCTGGATGACGACGGTCTCGTCGCCGCGCGCGATGACCGATCCTTTTTCCGAGCGCGTCACGGCGGCGACCTTGCAGTCCTTGCGGATCCGGGCCAGCGCCTCGTCGAAGGACGAGGTCTGGTAGAGCGACTTGATCTCGTGGCTGTTGGCGAAGACGATGTCCACGGTGCCCGAGCGCATCAGCTCGAGGAACTCGTCGCGGTAGCGGTCGACGCAGAACGAATCCGACAAGGTCATCGACACTTCGCGGCCCGCCGCGTGCGCCAGCTTGGCCGTCTGCCGGATCGCCTCCTTGGCGCGCGGCGGATCCCACAGATAGCCCTCGAAATAGGTAACCTTGGCGCCCGACGCCTTGTCGGCCTCGACATCCTCCGGCCCGAGCTCGACGCAGGCGCCGAGATAGGTGTTCATCGAGCGCTCGCCGTCGGGGGTGACGAAGATCATCGAGCGCGCCGTCGGCGGCTCGCCCTGAAGCGGCTTGGTGTCGAAGGCGACGCCTTGGGCATGGATGTCATGCGCATAGATCTCACCGAGCGCGTCGTTGGAGACCTTGCCGAAGAAGGCGGCGCGGCCGCCGAAGGAGGCAACGCCGGCCGCCGTGTTGCCCGCGCTGCCGCCGGACGCCTCGATCGCCGGGCCCATGCGGCTGTAGAGCAGTTCGGCGCGGTGCGTGTCGATGAGATTCATCGCGCCCTTGATGATGCCGTTGGTCTCCAGGAATTCCTCTTCGCACTGGGCGATGATGTCGACAATCGCGTTGCCGATGCAAAGCACGTCATAGTCCGGCATCAATGTCTCCGCCAAAATCCGCGCCGGCTTCTTGCCATGCCGGCCGGGCGCGGGTCTAGCGATTTGCAACCGGTTTGCCTAGGCCATGTTCATATCGCCTGACGCCTAGGCGCTACGACAATTCGGTCGTGGCCGAAGCATTTTACCGCGGCTTTGCCTAAAAAGGGCCGTTCGATCCCGGTCCGAAGGCGGCAAGCCCATGCCTGCAAGAAACGACATGAACACCGATCTGGCGCTGCTCGCCCTCCTGGCGGTGCTTTGGGGCGCCTCCTATACGTTCATCAAGATCGGCGTCGAGACGATCCCGCCGGTGACGTTCATCGCCGCCCGCACGTTGATCGCGGGCGCGATCCTGCTGGCCATCATCCGCTGGCGCGGGCTCGCTATGCCAGGCGATGCAGCGAGCTGGCGTCGTTTCGCCTTCCAGGCGTGCCTCAACAGCGTCATCCCGTTCACCCTGATCGCCGCCGCCGAGCGCTCGGTGGATGCCGGCCTCGCCACCATCCTCAACGCGACGTCGCCTATCTTCACCTTCCTGTTGACCGCGCTCATCACCCGCCACGAACGGGTGACGCTGCGCAAACTGATCGGCGTCGGCGCCGGCATTGCCGGCATCTGCCTCATCGTGGGCACACAGGCGCTGGGCGGTCTCGGCCATGAACTTTGGGCGCAGCTTGCCATCGTCCTTGCAACGGTCTGCTATGCGGGGGCGGCGATCTTCGGCCGAGGCTTCAAGGGCCTCGACCCGATGCTGCCCGCCGCCGGCTCAATGCTTTGCGGCGCCGTTATCCTGGTGCCGCTCAGCCTCGCCGTCGACCAGCCCTGGACGCTCGCGCCGTCGACGGCGTCGATCCTGGCCTTGCTCGGCCTGTCGGTGTTTTCGACCGCGCTGGCCTTCGTCATCTATTTCCGCCTGATCCACACGCTGGGCTCGGTCGGCACGACCTCGCAGGCCTATCTGCGCGTGCCGATCGGCGTCGGCATCGGCGCCGTTTTCCTTGGCGAAAGCCTGGGTTCCACGGCCTGGCTCGGCATGGCCTTCGTCGTCGCCGGCGTCGCGGCCATGACCATTCCCACCCGCAAGCCGGCGCTCGCACAATAGGCAGACAGGGCAATCGCCTCAGACCACATGGCTCCGATTGTCGAGGTAGCGCCGCCCCTCATCCGCCTGCCGGCGTTCGTCACTCGAAAAGCCAAGCAGTTGGCTTTTCGTCCGCTTCGCGGACGCTCCTCAACTCCCCGTAAGTGACGGGGAGAAGGGCGCTGTCATCACTGGTTTCGCCAATCACCACGTTGCGATGGAGGCACCGGGGTTGCCGCCAGCTCCTCTCTCCCCGTTCTACGGGGAGAGATGTCCGGCAGGACAGTGAGGGGCGGCGCCGGCGCTCGCAAGAGGGGTGATGCGGAGAGTTCGAAACCTGAAACGACCGCCTTGACCCACGGCAGGCAATAGAGCTTGTGACCGGCGAACCTGCTGCCTATCCTCCCAGGGGCAATCCGCCGAAGCGAGGAAGCACCGTGATCTCCAGCGCCGCCCGTGCCGCCGCCGGCCAGTTGTTGTCGCCCGAATTCCGCGCCGTCTTCCTCAAGACGCTGGGCTTGACTGTGCTTGCTCTGGTTGCCTTGTGGTTCGGGCTGACCAGCCTCGTCGAGTGGCTGGCGCTGCCATGGCTGCAGACGCTCTTTCCCGGCCTGCCGTCCTGGGCCGGTTGGCTGGGCGGCATCATCGCGGCCATCGCGCTTGCTTTCGGCATGGCGCTGCTCGTCGCGCCGGTCACGGCCGTCATCGCCGGTCTGTTCCTCGACGATGTCGCCGAAGTGGTGGAGCGTACCGATTATCCCGGCGATCCGCCCGGCCGCGCCATGCCGGCGCTGCGCTCGCTGGTGCTGGCGATAAAGTTCTTCGGCGTCGTCGTTTTGGGCAACATCGTCGCCCTGCTGCTCCTGCTGGTGCCGGGCATCAACATCGCCGCCTTTTTCATCGTCAACGGCTACCTGCTTGGGCGCGAGTTCTTCGAATTCGCCGCTATGCGCTTCCGTCCGGAAGAAGAGGCCAGGGCCTTGCGCCGGCACCATGCCGGGACGGTCTTTCTCGCCGGCCTGGTGATAGCGGCCTTCCTTGCCGTGCCGGTGCTCAATCTGGTGACGCCGCTCTTCGCCGCAGCCATGATGGTGCATCTGCACAAGGCGATCTCGGCCCGGCCCGATCGGGGGAGCAAGCCGTCCCGTTGATGCGCCAGTCCCTACCGCAGCAGAAAGCCGCGCCCCAGTTCGTCGTCGGGCTCGACGATGAATTCCGCCCGGCCGCAATAGTAGGCGCGGCCGCCGACGCGGGCGATGATCGCTTCATGCGGTCCGGCTTTCGCCGTCCGCGCCACCGCGCCGGAAAAGCGCGAGCCGGCGATGCTCTCGAAAGTGCGTGTCTGGCCTGTTGCGATCTCGCCCTTGGCATGCATCGCCGCCAGCCGGGCGGTGACGCCGGAGCCGGTCGGCGACCGGTCGACCTGCGCCTCGGCGAAGACGCAGACGTTTTTCGTCGGCTCACCCGAAAACGTATCCCGCCCGTCCGTCAAAATGGTGCCGTAGAGAAAGGCGACGTCGACATGGTCGGGGTGTGACAGGGGGAATTCCTGCTTCAGCCTTTCGGTCAGCGCCGTCGCCGCATCGACGAAATCGCGCACCCGATCGCGGCCGAATTCCAATCCGAACTGGTGGCAGTCGGCCAGCGCGTAGAAGGCGCCGCCATAGGCGATGCCGAAGCCGATCGCGCCGTAGCCGGGCAGCTCGATCCTGCGGTCGCGTGCGAACAAGAAAGCCGGCACGCTGTCGAACGACACAGCACCCGCCTTGCCGTCGCGCACCTCGACCGAGGCGACGACCATGCCGCAGGGCGCCTCGATGTTGACCATCGTCACCGGTTCCTGCTTGGCCACCAGCCCTTCGTCGACGGCATAGCGGCCGAGCGCGACGATGGCGTGGCCGCACATGGTCGAATAGCCCTCATTGTGCATGAACAGCACGGCAAGGTCGGCGCCCGGCAAATCGGGCTCGACCAGCAGCGCGCCGTACATGTCGTAATGTCCGCGTGGCTCGAACATCAGGATTTTCCGGAGATGATCGAGATGGTCGCGCACATAGGCGCGCTTTTCCAGGATCGTGCCCTTCGGGATATCGGGATAACCCCCGGTGACGATCCTCAGCGGCTCGCCGCCGGTGTGCATGTCGACGACGGTCAGCGTCATGTGTCCGGCCCGCTTATCCCGATTTGCCAAACAGCGCCTGCAACTTGCCGAAGGGCATGGCGGCGCGGGCGAAGCCGAACGTGCCGTCCTGCTGGATCTCGCGCGCCGCCGTTTCCAGCATGCCATAGGCGAAGTTGGTGAGCCACGGCCCAAGCGAAACGCGCTTTGCCCCGGCCGCGGTCAGATCGGCAATGGTGAAGTCGGGCCTTGCCATGACGTTGACCGGCTTGCTCACCGCCGAGCAGACCGTGCGCACCATCTCGACGTCGCCGATGCCCGGCGCGTAGAGCACGTCGGCGCCCGCCTTCTCGAATGCCTGCAGCCGCTTGATCGTGTCGTCGAGGTCGGACTTGCCCCAGAGGAAGTTCTCCGCCCGCGCGGTGAAGACGAAATCGCGTTTCAGCGCGCGGGCCGCTTCCGCCGCCGCCGCGACGCGCTCCACCGCGTGCGAAAAATCATAGATCGGCTTGTTCGGGTCGCCGGTGTGGTCCTCGATCGAGCAGCCGGCAAGGCCGGCGGCTTCAGCCGCGAAGATGGTTTCGGCGGCCTGCTCGGCGCTGTCGCCCTTGCCGCGTTCGAGGTCGGCCGAAACCGGCAGCTCGGTTGCCGCCGTCACCTCGCGGCAATGATGGATCATCTGGTCGAAGGTCACCGCGCCGTCCGGCAGGCCGCGCGAGAAGGCGAAACCGGCGCTGGTCGTCGCCAGCGCCTTGAAACCGAAGGATCCAAGCAGCTTCGTCGTGCCGACGTCCCAAGGGTTGGGCATGACGAAGGTCGAGGCATGCAGGTCGCGAAAGATCTTGCCCTTGTCCATGGAAGTTCCCCCATCGTGTTGAGTGCGATGGCGCGGATTTTAGCTTGCCCGCCTTGCCCGGGCAAACGAATGCGGTTGGCTCAGAAGCGTTTCGCGTTCTCTGCTGACAATTCGTCCGGCGCGTCCTCGCAACCCCAGAAAAACGGTCCAGATCAGTGGATTGGCACCAGTCCGGCCAGTGTGCGCATGTCGTCGAACAGGATGCCGCCGGCTCGCATCAAGCCGTCACGGTCGCTGTAGGGATCGCCATGATAGGAAAATACCCGCATGCCGGCGGCGATGCCGGCCTGCGTGCCGGCGACGCTGTCCTCGATGACGATGCAGTCGGCAGGCGCAAAGCCCATCGTCTTGGCCGCATGCAGGAACAGGTCCGGAAACGGCTTGCCGCGCGCGACCATGGTCGAGGAAAACATCGCATGTTCGAACAGCGGCAGCAGGCCGGTCTGGCCAAGCGTGATGTGCATTTTCGACACCCTCGCCGAGGTGGCGACGCAATAGGCGATGCTGGCCGCGCGGACAGCCTCGACGAACTCCCGGACATAGGGAATCGCCTCGACCCCATGGGCGAACAGGTCCGGCAGCCCTGCATTCCAGCGCTCGACGAAGTCGGCGCCGAGCCTGACGCTGGTCTTTTCTTCGATCTGCTTCTGCACTGAGACCATGCTGCGGCCGGAGAAGTTCTTGCGGCAATGTTCAAAGCTGGTGGGATACCCGGCTTCGCTCAGCCATTCGGCGAGACGCCGGTTGGCCAGGTTCTCGGTATCGACCAGAATCCCGTCGCAGTCGAAGATGACAAGTTTCGGTATGTTCATCAGGCCGTGCCGGTCGAGCCGAACCCGCCCGAACCGCGCGCCGTGCCGCCGGCCAGGGCGCGCTCTTCGACGCCCGCCTGCGTCACCGCGGCGAACACGATCTGGGCGATGCGCATGCCGCGCGTCACCGCAAAATCCTCGTCGCCGAGATTGACCAGCAGCACCTTCACCTCGCCGCGATAGTCGCTGTCGATCGTGCCCGGCGTGTTGAGGACGGTCAGCCCGTGTTTGAAGGCAAGGCCGGAGCGCGGCCGCACCTGGCCTTCCATGCCTTCGGGGATTTCCAGGATCAGTCCGGTCGGCACCAGCGCACGTTTTCCCGGCAGGATCAGCAGCGGCCGATCGTCGGGCACCGCCGCGCGCAGGTCCATGCCGGCGGCGCCGGGGCTTTCATAGGCAGGGAGGGGGAGTCCTTCCCCATGCGGCAACCTTACGAAGCCGACGGTCGGACCGATGACGGAGGAATTTTGGATGGCTGCGCGCATAAAATCGATCCTATCGGCGCGATTGCCGATTCGGTCAATTCGCCCTCGACCCTATCAACGGCTTTCTTTCGGGCATCACTATGGCCGGAGCCAATCCTTAGCGCACTTCCATCGGCACCACTGTGGTCTCCTTGATCTCCTCCATCACGAAGGACGCCGAAACGTCCGACAGCGCCACCTTGGCGATCAGCCGCTGGTAGAGCCGGTCATAGGCCTTCACGTCGGCGACGCGGGCGCGCAAGACATAGTCGAGGTCGCCGGACATGCGGTAGACTCCGGTGATCTCGGAAAAGCCTGTCACCGCCGCCCGGAATTTCTGCAACCACTCGGGATCATGATTTGAAGTCCGGACCAGGATGAACACGGAGAGGCCGAGCCCGAGCTTCTCGGCATCGACCAACGCCACCCGGCCAGTGATGACGCCATCCTCCTCCAGCCGCTTGACGCGCCGCCAGCAGGCGTTGCGCGACAAGGCTACCCGTTCGGACAGCTGATCGACCGACAACGTGCCGTCGCGTTGCAATTCGGCGAGCAATTTCCGATCGATTTCGTCGATTTCGATGGCCATGTGGGATGTTTGTCCCACGAACAAGCAAAATACAAGGACATTTTGAGACCGATGAACCGACGAACCGTGCCAGGATACCCCTATCGAGAACTTGAAGCGCTGAAGGGGAAGCAACATGTCGGTCGCACGGATTTTCACCTCCCATCCGGCCAAGGTCGGCGAAACCTATTTCGGTCACATGGCCTTTGCCGCCTGGTTTTCCTCGCGCCTGCTGACGGCCGCCGGGGCCGCCCTCGTTCACGCTTTCTTGCCATTTCTGTTCGAGACTACCGCCAGCCGAATCGTCCGCGAACTTTACGAGCGGACGCACAACAGAGGTTCGCACGCGGTCAAGGAGCCCAAGGCCCTTCCGGACCGCGCCTAGGAACGGACGAAGCGATGTGCCGGTGGGCGGCCTATCTCGGTGAAGCGGTCTTCCTCGAAAACATCCTCACGGCGCCCTGCCACTCGCTGATCGCCCAGAGCCATTGCGCCGAGGAAGCCAAGTCGCCGACCAATGGCGATGGTTTCGGCCTTGCCTGGTATGGCGACCGGCCCGAGCCCGGCCTCTACCGCGACATCCTGCCGGCCTGGTCCGATCCCAATCTGAAGAGCTTGTGCCGACAGATCAAATCCGGATTGTTTCTCGCCCATGTGCGCGCCTCGACCGGCGGCGCCACCAGCCGCATGAATTGCCATCCCTTCATCTCGGGCCCTTGGTCGTTCATGCACAACGGCCAGATCGGCGGCTTCGAGAAGATCCGCCGCGCGCTGGAAAATTCGCTGTCCGACGCCGTCTTCGACCAGCGCGAGGGCACCACCGATTCCGAGCTGTTTTTTCTCCTGATGATCGACGAAGGGTTGGCCGCCGATCCGCAAGGCGCCGTCGCCCGTGCCACCAGCCGCGTGCTGGAGGCTTCGCGGCGTGCCGGCATCGAGCCGGCGCTGAAGCTGACGGCCGCCCTTTCCGACGGGCAGGCGCTCCACGCGGTCCGCTACGCCACGGACGACCACGCGCCCACCCTCTATACCGCCTCCAAGGGCGGCGGCCGCTGCATCGTCTCCGAACCCTTCGACCGTGAAGGCGGCGACTGGCAGGCGATCCCGCCATCGAGCTTCATCACCATGACCAGGGATGGCATGAATATTCAGCCGTTTGCGCCGGCCCCCCGCGAAGCTGGCGTTGGCCGGGTAGCCTCCTCGCGGCGCGAATTGCCGTAGAGAGCCGTCCACCAAGCTATTGAGCGAATCGATCCAACCCATAGGGCGCCAGCAGCGGATCGCGCTCGCCGTCGAGGATTTCGCGCGCGGCGAACAAGCCGACCGCCGGCGCCAGCGTGATGCCGGAATGCGTGACCGCGATATAGAGGCCGTCCATGCCCTCGGCGCGGCCGATGATCGGGAAGCCGTCGATCGGCGTCGGCCGGTAACCGAGCGTATGGAAATCGAGCTCCAGGCCGTCACCGCCGCGCAGCATGGCCTGCAGCGCCGCAAACAGCTCGCGCGCCGTCGCCGCCGCATCCATCCCCGGATCGGCACCGCCGAAATCTGATCCGGCGATGATGCGGCCTTGCGCCGTCTGGCGCATGTGCAGCCGCTCGGTCAGCACCAGCCCGTTGAGCAATTTTTTGTAAGGCCGCGAATGGACGATCAGGCCGGGCGGCATTTCGATCGGTAGCCTTATGCCGGCCGTCGCGGCAATCTCTGGCGAGCCGACGCCAGCCGCGATCACCACCTCGTCGGCGGCGAGCAGGCCATGGGCGGTGTCCACGCCCGTCGTCCTGCCCCCGGTCTGAACAAGCGCTGTAACCGTGCTGGAGACGAAGCGCGCACCGCGCCGTTCGGCGTCGGCCAGCAGCGCGTTCGTCGCTGCGACCGGCTCGGCGACACCCTCCTCGGCGACATGTAAGGCAAAGTCGGGAAGCCCGGCGAGATTGGGCTCGATGCCGACCGCGCCGGCGCGGTCGACCCGCCTGATGCCATAACCCCAGGACGAATGCTCCGCCGCATAGGCCTCCAATTTGTCCGCCGGCAAGTCCCAGCACAGCCCGCCGCACCAGGCGAGCGGAAGGCCGGGCAGGTCCTGCGCCAGCCGCGACCATTCCGCCGTGGAGCGGATGCGCAGCCGGAAATACGGTTCCGGATTGCCCCAGCTGGCATTTATCCAGGCAAACGAGTTCGGCGTCGCCACGCCGCCGGCAGCGCTGTCGGCAATGACCGTCACCTGCGCGCCCGCCTTGGCCAGGTGCCAGGCGATCGAGGCGCCGATGATGCCGGCGCCGATGACGATCACTTTCTTGCTCATGCAGGATCTCCATCGAACAGGTCTTCTGATGCCATCGCGTCGTCCCTATCTCAAGAGCCGGCGGACCAATCCGGGCAAATCTGTTCGACAGGCCGGGAAAGCGCTGCTAGAAGCCCGCGCCACAGACAGGATTCCATAAATTGGCTGAAGACATCGAACAGGCGGTATCGCGCCGCCGTACTTTCGCGATCATCGCCCACCCGGACGCCGGCAAGACGACGCTCACCGAAAAGCTGCTGCTGTTCGGTGGCGCCATCCAGCTTGCCGGCGAGGTCAAGGCCAAGAAGGACCGCATCCAGACCCGATCGGACTGGATGAAGATCGAGCGCGAACGCGGCATTTCGGTCGTCACCTCGGTGATGACGTTCGAGTATGAGGACAATGTCTTCAATCTGCTCGACACGCCCGGCCACGAGGATTTCGCCGACGACACCTACCGCACGCTGTCGGCGGTCGACTCAGCGGTCATGGTCATCGACGCCGCCAAGGGCATCGAGCCGCGCACGCTGAAGCTGTTCGAGGTCTGCCGGCTGCGCGACATCCCGATCATCACCTTCGTCAACAAGATGGACCGCGAGAGCCGCGATCCCTTCGAGATACTGGACGAAATCGAGCAGAAGCTGGCGCTCGATACCGCGCCCATCACCTGGCCGATCGGCCGCGGCAGGACGTTTTCGGGCACTTACCACCTGGCGCTGAACGCCGTGCGCAAGGGCGATGACGAGAAGGAACGCACTCCGGTCAACGGTCCCGATTCCAACCGCGTCGCCGGCCTGTTGCCGGAAAACGAGCGCGAGGCCTTCATCGAGGAGCTGGAACTCGCGCGCGAAGCCTGCCGTCCGCTCGACATCGACGCCTTTCGCGAGGGCCATCTGACGCCGGTCTATTTCGGCTCGGCGCTGCGCAATTACGGCGTGCGCGACCTGATCGAGGCGCTCGGCGCTTTCGGGCCGCCGCCGCGCGCGCAGGATGCCGACACCCGGATGGTGGAGGCGACCGAGGACAAGATGACCTCCTTCGTTTTCAAGATCCAGGCCAACATGGATCCCAACCACCGCGACCGCATCGCCTTCGTGCGCGTCTGCTCGGGCAAGCTCGAGCGCGGCATGAAGGCCAAGCTGGTGCGCACCGGCAAGCCGATGAGCCTGTCTGCGCCGCAATTCTTCTTCGCCCGCACCCGCGTCACCGCCGACGAGGCCTTTGCCGGCGACGTCGTCGGCATCCCCAACCACGGCACGCTGCGCATCGGCGACACGCTGACCGAGGGCGAGGAAATCCTGTTCCGCGGCGTGCCGAACTTCGCCCCGGAAATCCTGCGTCGTGTGCGGCTCGGTGATGCGATGAAGGCCAAGAAGCTGAAGGAGGCGCTGCACCAGATGGCGGAGGAGGGCGTCGTGCAGCTGTTTTCGCCGGAAGACGGCTCGCCGGCCATCGTCGGCGTCGTCGGTGCGCTGCAGCTCGACGTGCTGAAGGAGCGGCTGAACTTCGAATACACACTGCCGGTCGAATTCGAGATGTCGCGTTTTTCGGTCTGCCGCTGGATATCGGCCGACGACAAGACGGAAGTGCAGCGCTTCATCGAAGCCCATCGCGGCGACATCGCCCGCGACCTCGACAACGACCCGGTGTTCCTCGCCCAGCACGCCTTCTCGCTGAACTACGAAGCCGAGCGCTGGAAAGCGATCCGCTTCGCCACGATCAAGGACTATCAGGTCCGCGACAAGGCGGCTTGAGGGGCGGTCTTCCCTTCTCCCCGTTCACGGGAGAAGGTGCCCGAAGGGCGGATGAGGGGCAGCGCCGGCCTCAAAAATCAATGGACAGCCCTGCCCTTCGCAGGCTCAGGGCGTTCGAAGCTCGGAAAAGCCAATCAATTGGCTTTCCGTCCGCTTACGCGGACCACTTCTCACCCCTTCGCTGCCTCTTCGATCTTGGCGATGTCGATCTTGCCCATCTTCATCATCGCACTCATCACCCGGCCGGCCTTTTCCCGGTCCGGATCCTGGAGCAGGCGCGGCAGCTGTTCCGGCACCACCTGCCAGGAGACGCCGAACTTGTCCTTCAGCCAGCTGCAGGGGCCGGGCTCGCCGCCCTCGGTGAGCCTCTCCCAGAAATAGTCGACCTCTTCCTGCGTCTTGCAGTCGATCGACTGTGACATCGCCTCATTGAATTTGAATTGCGGTCCGCCGTTGAGCGCCTGGAACGGTACGCCGTCGAGCTCGAACGTGGTCAGCAGCACTTTGCCTTCATCGGCGTGGCCCTTGGGCCAACGCATGACGCTCAGCACCTTCGAATTCTTGAAGATGGAGACATAGTGGTTCATCGCCTCTTCGGCCTGTCCATCGAACCACAGGCAGGTGGTGATCTTTTGCATGTCGTGCTCCTCGGTTGCTTCTTGCTGCTACAATGGAACGGCTGTCTGAGAAAATGGTCCCACTCCCTTGCCGTTGATCCAAGGACGGGCGTCCGGCAGGCGATCCGACACGGGAGGCGATCTTTTTCGCAAACTCTGAATTTTTCTGGAGAATCTGGCGCATTGCAAAAATGTGGCCAGACAATAATTGCCGGTCTATAACGCCTGCGATCCATATTCAGGGCCGCGACGCTCCGCATCGGGCGCAGCCAGCCAGCTAAGGAAAGTTCATGCCTGCCTATCGCTCCCGCACCACCACCCATGGCCGCAACATGGCCGGCGCCCGCGGCCTCTGGCGCGCCACCGGCATGAAGGACAGCGATTTCGGCAAGCCGATCATCGCCGTGGTCAACTCCTTTACCCAGTTCGTGCCGGGCCACGTCCACCTGAAGGATCTCGGCCAGCTGGTCGCGCGCGAGATCGAGAAGGCCGGCGGCGTCGCCAAGGAATTCAACACCATCGCCGTCGATGACGGCATCGCCATGGGCCATGACGGCATGCTCTATTCGCTGCCGTCGCGCGAACTGATCGCCGATTCCGTCGAGTACATGGTCAACGCCCACTGCGCCGACGCCATGGTCTGTATCTCCAATTGCGACAAGATCACGCCCGGCATGCTGATGGCCTCGCTGCGCCTCAACATCCCGACCGTCTTCGTCTCCGGCGGGCCGATGGAAGCGGGCAAGGTGGTGCTCGCCGGAAAGGCGCAGGCGCTCGACTTGGTCGACGCCATGGTCGCCGCCGCCGACGACAAGATCTCCGACGAGGACGTCAAGGTCATCGAGCGCTCCGCCTGCCCGACCTGCGGTTCCTGCTCGGGCATGTTCACCGCCAATTCGATGAACTGCCTGACCGAAGCGCTCGGCCTGTCGCTGCCGGGCAACGGTTCGACACTGGCGACGCACGCCGACCGCAAGCGGCTGTTCGTCGAGGCCGGACACTTGATCGTCGATCTCGCCCAACGCTATTACGAGCAGGACGACGAGACGGCGCTGCCGCGCAGCATCGCTTCAAAGGGCGCGTTCGAGAACGCCATGACGCTCGACATCGCGATGGGTGGCTCGACCAACACCGTGCTGCACATCCTGGCCGCGGCGCATGAGGGTGAGGTCGACTTCACCATGGAGGATATCGACCGGCTGTCGCGGCGGGTGCCCGTGCTGTGCAAGGTGGCGCCGGCCAAGTCCGACGTGCACATGGAGGACGTCCACCGCGCCGGCGGCATCATGGCGATCCTCGGCCAGCTCGACCAAGCCGGACTGATCAACCGCGACCTGTCGACCGTGCACACATCAAGCCTCGGCGAGGCGCTCGATCATTGGGATATTTCGCGCACCTCAAGCCAGAACGTGCGAGATTTCTTCCTCGCCGCGCCCGGCGGCGTGCCGACGCAGGTCGCCTTCAGCCAGGATCGTCGCTGGGACGAGCTCGATCTGGACCGCGAGACGGGCGTTATCCGCTCGGCGAAGACGCCTTTTTCCAAAGACGGCGGCCTTGCCGTGCTCAAGGGCAACCTGGCGCTCGACGGCTGCATCGTGAAGACGGCCGGCGTCGACGAGTCGATCCTGAAATTCACCGGCCCGGCGCGGGTGTTCGAAAGCCAGGATGCCTCGGTCAAGGCGATTCTCTCGAATGAGATCAAGGCCGGCGACGTCGTCGTCATCCGCTATGAAGGACCGCGCGGCGGCCCCGGCATGCAGGAAATGCTCTATCCGACCAGCTATTTGAAATCGAAAAGCTTGGGCAAAGCTTGCGCGCTGATCACCGACGGGCGCTTCTCCGGCGGCACGTCGGGGCTCTCGATCGGCCATGTCTCGCCGGAAGCCGCCGAAGGCGGCACGATCGGGCTGGTGCGGGAAGGCGACACGATTGAGATCGACATCCCCAACCGCTCGATCCGCCTCGCCGTGAGCGATGAGGAGCTCGCCAGCCGCCGGGCGGCGATGGCGGCCAAGGGCGCCCTGGCCTGGAAGCCCGAAGAAAAACGCAAGCGCAAGGTGACGACCGCGTTGCGCGCCTACGCCGCCTTCGCCACCAGCGCCGACAAGGGTGCGGTGAGGCACGTTCCGGAGTAGCGCTCGAATCGGCCAGGTTCGTGCTGCCCCTCATTGTCCTGCCGGACATTTCTCCCCGTAAGTGACGGGGAGAAAGGGCTATAACCAAAGATTTCGCCAATTGTAGACGTTGCAAAAATGGCGGCGAGGTCGCAGCATCTCCCTTCTCCCCGTCTCTATACGGGGAGAAGGTGCCGGCAGGCGGATGAGGGGCGGCGCCACGTGGCAAGATTTTTCGCCCACCGCGATCACGGCGGCAGCCGACAGGTGCTGATTCTTCGGGGACGACACAGATGGATTTCGACCTTATCGTTCGCGGCGGCACACTGCCTGACGGCAGGGTTGCCGACATCGGCATCGTCGGCGAGACGATCGCGACGATCGAGCCGAAGCTCGATGGCAACGCCGGCACGACGATCGACGCGCGGGGCAATCTGGTCTCTGCGCCGTTCGTCGACCCGCACTTCCATATGGATGCGACGCTTTCCTACGGCATTCCGCGGATAAACGCCTCGGGCACGCTGCTTGAAGGCATTGCTCTGTGGAGCGAACTGAAGCCGCTTCTGACGCATGAAGCGGTGCGCCATCGCGCGCTCGCCTATTGCGACTGGGCGGTGTCGATGGGATTGCTCGCCATCCGCACCCATGTCGACGTTTGCGACGACAGGCTGCTGGCGGTCGAGGCGCTGCTCGATGTCAAGAAGACGGTGGCGCCCTATATCGACCTGCAATTGGTCGCCTTTCCGCAGGATGGGCTCTACCGCTCGCCCGGTGCACGGGAAAACACCATCCGCGCGCTGGATCTGGGTGTCGATATCGTCGGCGGCATTCCGCATTTCGAGCGCACCATGGCCGACGGCACCCGCTCGGTGACCGAGCTTTGCGAGATCGCGGCAAAACGCGGCCTGATGGTCGACCTGCATTGCGACGAGACCGACGACCCGCTGTCGCGTCACATCGAGCAACTGGCCTATGAGACGCAGCGTCTCGGCCTTCAGGGCAAGGTGGCCGGCTCGCATCTTACCTCGATGCATTCCATGGACAATTACTACGTCTCGAAACTCCTGCCGCTGATCGCCGAGGCGGGCGTCTCCGTCATCCCCAATCCTTTGATCAACATCATGCTGCAGGGGCGCCACGACACGTTTCCCAAGCGCCGCGGCATGACCCGGGTCAAGGAGATGCTGGCGCTGGGCATCCGCGTCGGCTGGGGCCAGGATTGCGTGCTCGATCCCTGGTATTCGCTGGGCACCGCCGACATGCTCGACGTCGCCTTCATGGGGCTTCACGTCGCCCAGATGTCGAGCCCGGCCGACATGGCGCGCTGTTTCGACATGGTCACCAACGTCAATGCCGCCATCATGGGGCTCGATCATCTGGGCCTCGCCGTCGGCAAGCGCGCCAGCCTGGTCGTTCTCGACGCCGGCAATCCGGTCGAGGCCATTCGCCTGCGCCCCGAACGCATTTGCGTCATCGCCAGGGGCAAGGTGGTGGCGGAACGAACCAGGCAGGACACCCGGCTTGCCGTCCCCGGCAGGCCGGCACTGGTGAACCGGCGGCACACATCGTCCTAGACCCAGCCGATTCCCGGCGCTGGCCTTGCCGATTCCCGGATTTCTCCTCGTCAAAACGGCCGCTTCCGTCTACGACGCGGCCTGGAGCAATTCCAGGAAAAGTGTGTACGGTTTTCCGTCCGGAATTGGGCGAGATAAAGAGATAGAGCGGTTCGCCGTTTTCGTAAAACGGTGAACCGCTCTAGACAGGCAATGGATCGGCATGACGCAACCCGTGGCGCAGAATTCCACAATCAGGAACGTGCTTCTGGCCGGCATTCTTTTGATGCTGGCCGGCGACTTCCTGTTTGCGCTCAACGACGCCATGGGCAAATGGCTGGTCGCCAGCTTTTCCGTCGGCCAGGTGGTGCTGATCAGGTCGATCGGCGCGTTTTTCGTGCTCGGTCCGATGATCGCCCACCAGGGCGCCGCCAAGCTGTTCCGCATGGAAAGGCCCGAATTGCAGGTCCTGCGCGTCATCATGACCACGCTCGATACCGGGCTCTTCTATGCCGCCGTCGTCTATCTGCCGCTTGCGGATGTGATGAGCTTCTATATGGCCGGGCCGATCTATGTGGCGGCACTCTCGCATCTCCTGCTTGGCGAGAAGGTCGGCTGGCGCCGCTGGATGGCGATCCTGCTCGGCTTCTGCGGCGTGCTGATCATGCTCAAGCCCTCCTCGGCGGCTTTCTCGCTGTCGTCGGGCTTCGCGCTGGCGGGCAGCATTGCCTTCGCTTTCGCCATCATCCTCAACCGGCGCTTGCGCGGCACCAGCGACACCAATCTGGTGACATGGCAGACCATCGGCACGCTGCTGGTCGGCGGCGCCCTGACCATCGGCGCCTGGCACACGCCGTCGGCGCTCGATTTCGGCGCCATGCTGCTGCTCGGCATCGTCTCCTGCGGTGCCCATCTGATGATCACGCGGGCGCTCAAGCTGGCCCCGGCCTCGACGCTGGCGCCGCTGCACTACACGCTGCTTCTATGGGCGGTGGTCTTCGGGCTGGCGTTCTTCGGCGACGTTCCCGGCCCGCGCATCCTCATCGGCTCGGTCATCGTCGTGCTGGCCGGCTTGTTCATCTTCCATCGCCAGAAGGTGGTCGACACGACGGTGCCGCCTGAAAACGTGCCGAAGGGCGTGAATTAGCCCTCGCGGATCGCCGCCAGGTGCCGTGAAAATTCCGGCGTCTCCATCAGCGCCTTGCAGCGCGCGAAGCGGCCGTCGGCATAGGCCCGAAAATCGTCGACGGGATTGTCGTTGGCGAGCTGGATCAGTCCCCACAGTGTCCACAACAGGTCGCACATCCCCTTGTAGATGACGATGCGGCCGCGCTCCGCCGGTTTCGCCTCGCCGCCGAAATAGGCGCGCATCATCTCCTCGTCCTGCGCGGCATCGAACTTGCCTTCGACGGAGAGGTCGCCAAGATCCCAGAGCGGATCGTTCATTCCTGAATATTCCCAGTCGACGATCCACATCCTGTCACCCGCATCGATAAAATTCTCGCACAGCGGGTCGCAATGACAGGCGACGACGGGCAGCGGGTGGGCCGACAGCGCCGCGCGCACGCCACCGGCCTCGCGCACCACGTCGTGATAGCCGGCGGGCAGGGCGACCTCCTTGGTCGACAGCACCTTCAGATAGTCATCGATCATCGCGAACAGTTCGAAACGGAACGGAAACACCGCACCGGACGAATGCAGCTTGCGGAAGGCCTCTCCCGCACGCGCCGGGCTGCCCGGCCGAACCCTGAATTTTTCCGGCGACATGGTTACGGCGCCGGCGATGAAGCGCGTCACCATCACGCCGGTGCCCGGATCGACATGCAGCACCTCGGGGCTGACGCCTGCCTTAGCCGCCTCGCGCGCCGCCACCGCCTCATTGGCGCGGTTGATATATTCCTCGGTGCCTTTGCCTGGAATGCGCAGGCAGAAGTCCCCGGCCTTGAAAACCAGGTTGGTGAGGCCGCCAAGCCGCTCCAGCGTCCCGTTATAGCCGGCCAGCATGGGAATGGCGGCAAGTTTTGTCCGGGCCTCGTCCATTGTCATGCCCGCTCCCCCGCTGTTATTTGTCGCAGAGACGGTTCCACAAAATTCGTGCTTTGGCTATCATCCGTGCGAGACCAATTTAGGGCATGGCGGACAGGACGAAAGTGACCGACAGCAAGCATAAGGGCGCGCTTGGCGCTGCCTACGCGGCCAAGCGCCCGGAAGACGTGGCGGCGCTCTATGACCGTTGGTCGCAGACCTACGACAGCGACATGTCGGCCGCCGGCTATCGTCATCCCACCATCTGCCTGGCCTTGCTGGCAAGGCATCTGCCGCGTGGCTCGGCCCCGCTGCTCGATGCCGGGGCCGGCACCGGGCTCATCGGCGAATGGCTCGACATTGCCGGCTATCCCGAGGTCGAGGCGCTCGACATCTCGCAAGGCATGCTGGATCAGGCAGAGCGCAAGGGCGTCTATTCGGCCCTGCATTGCCTGGCGCTTGGCGGGCCGCTGCCCTTTGCCGACAATGCCTATGCCGGGGTGATCTCGGCCGGCGTCTTTACCTCGGGCCATGTCGGTGCCGAAGGGCTGGACGAACTGATCCGCATCTGCCGGCCGGGCGGCGTGATCGTGCTGACGGTCAAGAACACGATCTGGGATCTGGGCTTTAACGCGCGGGTCGCGGAGCTGGAGGCGCAGGGGCTGGTCACCCGCATCGAGGAAACGCGCCCGTACGTCTCGATGCCGGGCGAGGCCGACACGGTGCCCAGCCGCTGCCTCGCCTTGCGTGTGAACTGATCAGGCTTTGATCCTGTTCCCGGCCGGATCATACATCGGCTCGAGATGGATCTTTGCCGGCGTGCGCTGCATCGCCACGACCAGCTCATAGCGGCCCGAGGCGAGAAAATCGTCGCTCACGCCGTCGGCATTGCGCACATAGCCGTAGCCGATGTTCTTCTCCACGGTGTAGCCGTAGCCGCCGCTGCTGAGATAGCCGACCGGCTCGCCATTGCGCAGGATCGTCTCGCGCCCGACGAGCACGATGTCCTGATCGTCGACCGTGAAGCCGGCGAAACGCTTCTTCAATGGCCCGCCAGTGATTTTCTCCAAGGCGCGCCGCCCTACGAAATCCGTGTTCTTGCGAAGCTTCACCGCCCAGCCGAGGCCGGCTTCCAGCGGCGTGTCGTTGGGGGTGATATCGGAGCCCCAGGCGCGATAGCCCTTTTCCAGTCGCAGCGATTCCAGGGCCCGGTAGCCGACCGGGCGGATATCATGTTGCTTGCCTGCCGACATCAACGCGTCGAAGATCTCGCCGGTTGCGGAGATCGGCACGTGCAGCTCCCAGCCGAGTTCCCCGACATAGGTGACGCGCAACGCCCGCACGGTGTGGCCGGCAACGACAATCTCGCGGGCATGGCCGAATGGGAAACCGCTGTTGGAAACGTCGGCATCGGTCACGCCGGCCAGCACTTCGCGGGCGCGCGGTCCCATCAGCGACAGCGTGCCGAAATCCTCGGTGACGTCGGTGAGCGTGATGTCGAGCTCCTTTTCGACATGGTCGCTGATCCAGGACAGGTCATGGGTGCGGAAGCCCGTGCCGGTAACGATATAGAACCTGTCCTCGCCGAACCGCGACACGGTGAGATCGGCCTCTATGCCGCCGCGCGTGTTGAGAAGCTGCGTATAGGTCAGCCCGCCGGCCGGCTTGTTGACGTCGTTGGCGCAGATCCAGTCCAGCGCCTTCGGCGCGTCGGGCCCGGTCAGCTCGTATTTGGCGAAGGACGACTGGTCGAAGATGCCGACCTTCTCGCGCACATGGCGATGTTCGTCGCCGACGGCTGAAAACCAATTCTGCCGGCCCATGGAATAGACGTCACGCGGGTCGACGCCTTCGGGGGCGAACCAGTTCGGCCGCTCCCAGCCGAGCTTCGAACCGAACACGGCGCGATGCTGTTTCAGCCTGTTGTACAGCGGCGAAACGATGCGCGGCCTGCCGGAAAGATACTCCTCATGCGGAAAGCCGATCGTGTAGTGCTTGCCATAGGCTTCCAGCGTGCGCTCGCGGACCCAGTGCCGGTCGCGGTGCAGGCTGGAAAAGCGCCTGATGTCGACGACCCACAGATCGAACGGCGCCTCGCCATCGACCACCCATTGCGCCAGCACCCAGCCGGCGCCGCCGCCCGAAGCGATGCCGAAGGCGTTGAAGCCGGCGCCGACGAACATGTTGGCGCATTCGGGCGCCACGCCGAGGATGAAATTGCCGTCCGGCGTGAAACTCTCGGCCCCGTTGATCATCTGCTTGACGCCGACGGTTTCCAGCGCCGGCACGCGCGCGATCGCCTGGCTCATGTGCTGTTCGAAATGATCATAGTCGTCGTCGAACAGCCGGAACTCCCAGTCATTGGGCACGTCGCCTCCGGGGAGATCAGTCGTCCAGGCCTGCGGGTTTGGCTCATAGCCGCCCATCACCAGCCCGCCGACCTCTTCCTTGAAATAGGTGCGCCGGTCCGGGTCGCGGATGGTCGGGACATCGGTCGCTAGCCCGTCGATCTTCTCGGTGACGATAAACTGGTGCTTCACCGGCTGCAGCGGCACGTTGATGCCGGCCATGGCGCCAACCTGCCGTGCCCATTGTCCTGCGCAGTTCACCACTTTATCGCAGGCGATGTCGCCCATGCTGGTCTTCACCGCAATGATGCGGCCGCCTTTGATCTCGAAGCCGGTGACGCGGACTTCCTCGTAAAGCCTTGCGCCATGCATGCGCGCGCCCTTGGCCAGCGACTGGGTGACGTCGGATGGGCTCGCCTGACCGTCGGTCGGCAGCCAGGAAGCGCCGACGAGATCGCCGGTTTCCATCAGCGGCCACATGTTCTTGACCTCCGCCGGCGACAGCAACTGCATGTCCATGCCAAAGCTCTTGGCTGTCGTCGCCAGCCTCTCGTACTCGGTCCAGCGGTCGGCATTGGTGGCAAGGCGCAGGCACCCGCTCATCTTCCAGCCGGTGGCAAGGCCGGTCTCGGCCTCCAGCCCCTTGTAGAGGTTGACCGAATATTTGAGCACGCGGGTGATCGAGGCCGACGAGCGCAGCTGCCCGACCAGGCCGGCGGCGTGCCAGGTCGAGCCCGAGGTCAGCTTGCCCTGTTCGAGCAGCACCACATCTGCCTTGTGGTCGCGGGCCAGATGGTAGGCCGTCGAGCAGCCGATAATGCCGCCGCCGATGACGACGATCGCTGCCTGGGTTGGCAAGGTCATGAATTCAGGTCCCGTATTTTGTCCGGTAGTTTTCCAGCGCGGCATCGAGCCGCGTCAGGTTCTCTTCCGTGTAGGCGACGTAGTCGATGCCGGGCACGTCGAGGTAGAGTTCCGAAACCATGCTCCACATCGCCTCGCGCAGCAGCGAGGCGCATTGCATGGCTGCATGCGAGCGGCGGATCGCCTCGTCCGGCTCCTTCATGAAATAAGCGGTCAGGAAGGCGAAGGATTCCTCGTCGCTCATGCCGGCGTTCGAGGCGACGCCGGCAAGGTCGAACATCGCGGTATTGAAGCCGGCATATTCGAAGTCGATCAGCCATAGCCTGCTGCCGTCGTCGAGAATATTCGCCGGCAAAAGATCATTGTGGCCGAACACGATCGGCAGCAGTTTCTGGGCGCGTTCGAGCTCGTCGGCCAGCATCAGCAGACGCGGCAGGTCGCTCGCCTTGCGGCTGCCGGCGTCCTCCAGCGTGCGCGCATAGTCGCGGATGACGTGGAACACCCAGAACATGAAGCCGGCACCGGAGACGTGGTTGGGCATCTCACGGTGGAAGCCGCGCATCAGGGCGGCGACACGGCCGAGATTGGCGCGCACGTCCTCAGCCAGACAGGTCTTGGCGCCGAGATACTCCGTCACGAGAATGCCGGGTTCGGCATGGCGGACCGCCGGCGCGAAACCGGCGGCATGCGCGGCGCGTGCGGTCATCACCTCACGCTCGCGAAAGACGTGGTGGAAGGGATAGTCCCTGCCGAAACGCACGACATGCCTCCCGGCCGCGTCCTTAACCCGATAATTGGCATTGCTCAGCCCGCCGGGCAGCGGCTCGATCTCGACGCTGCCTGTCCAGCAAGGCAGGGCGCGGATGCGGTCCTCGGCCGTCATGAATTCGCCCTTCGTACGGCAAGGCGCCGACGGGGCGGCGCCGCCGTGGCGACCCGCCGTTTG
Source organism: Mesorhizobium sp. B2-6-1 (assembly GCF_006440475.1). NCBI lineage: Bacteria > Pseudomonadati > Pseudomonadota > Alphaproteobacteria > Hyphomicrobiales > Phyllobacteriaceae > Mesorhizobium > Mesorhizobium sp. B2-6-1. Next base: position 255,942 of record NZ_VFUH01000004.1, on the reverse strand, counting down.
TCCGGACGCTCGTTCTGGCAAAGACCTCGCCGGCGCGGCATTCGGGATCGGTATCCCGCGCCGCACCGACGAGCCCCACGTGCCGGGCTCTTCGAGGCCGGCATCCGCCCCCGCGGATGAGAAAATTCTTCCAGTCGCCCTCGCGTCAGGCAGTTTCCAGACCTTGGGGCACACAAATTCGGATCAGGCTCCGCTATCGCTTTTCCGTGGCAGTGCGAGCCTGACACGGCATCAGTGTCACGCCGGGTAAGCCACGTTGTCAACGAGATTCTGTGGCTTTTTCTGCTTTCCTGCCCGTATTCTTTCGAGATTCCTTGTAATATGCGGCAGATTTGCCATAGAAGCGGTCACTGCATCATGGCGCGACTGGAAATGACCCGATGAGCCATTCCAAGCGGCACGGCGAAATCCTGCGGTTTCTGCAGGAGGAAGGCACCGTCACCATCGCCAGCCTGGCCGACCGGCTGGGCGTCTCGCTGGAAACCGTTCGCCGCGACGTCAAGCCCCTCACCAGCGACGGCTCGCTCCTGAAGATGCATGGCGCCGTCGGCCTGCCGTCGACGATCGGCGAAGCGCCGTTCGAACGGCGCATGCGCGAGAACGCCGAGGCCAAGCGCCTCATCGCCCGCATGGTCGCCGCCACCATCCGCGACGGCGAATCGATCATGCTCGACACGGGAACGACCACCTCGTTCCTGGCGCGTGAACTGCTCGGCCATCGGCGGCTGACGGTCGTCACCAACTCATCCGACATCGCCCGCACGCTGGCCACCGTCAACGGCAACAAGGTCTACATGGCCGGCGGTGAGCTGCGCAGCGATTCCGGCGCCGCCTTCGGCGCCTCGGCCATCGACTTCGTCAGCCGCTTCTCGGTCAGCCATGCGGTGATCTCGACGGGTGCCGTCGATGCGGTGACGGGTGTCATGGATTACGATCTCGACGAGGCCGAGTTCGCCCGCATGGTGCTGTCGCGCGGCCAGCGTTCGCTCGTCGTCACCGATCATTCCAAGTTCGGGCGCCAGGGCCTGGTCCAGGTCTGCGGCTTCGATGGCTTTTCCGAGCTCGCCACCGACCGGCCGCCGCCGCGCGACATCGCTGCTGGCCTGGCGCAGGCCGGCGCGCGGCTCAGCGTCGCGGGCGAGGCAGCCTGAGCTAACCGAATACCAGCGACTGGTGGGCGCATATGCCGGCGAAGGCGCCGCCCGATACGGCGAAGGCGATGTTGTGCATCGCGCGTGACGCGTCCCCGGCGGCGTAGACGCCGGGGACCGTCGTCTGCTGCCTGTCATCGATTGATATCACCGGGCCAAGGGGACCGTCCGTGAAGCCGCAACCGAGCTGTTCGGCCACCGGGCTCGCCATTGTATTGCGCGGCGCGGTGAATATCGCGCGAACCCCCGCCTTTCGGCCGCCGTCGAGGATCACCGTCAAGCCGCCCGCGCCATCCTCCCGCAGTTCGGCGACCGCAGCGGGTTCGAACCTCACATTCTTGCCTTCCAGGACAGACATCTGTTCGGCATCGGGCTCGATCAGGCGATTGCCGAACAGCGTGACGTCGCCCCAGTCGGCGATCAACTGCGCCTGATGCAGGGACATGGGCCCGGTCGCCAGCACGCCAAGCGGCCCGCCGGAAACCTCGTAGCCGTGGCAATAGGGGCAGTGCAGCACGGTCTTGCCCCACTGCTCGGCAGCCCGGGAACTTCCGGCAGGATGTCGCGCACGCCGGTGGCCAGAACCAGCCGCGCGGCGCCAAAGGTCTCGCCGCCCTCTGTGCTGATTTCGAAGTCGCTGCTGCTATTGGCGACCGCCTTGTCCGCACGTCCCTTGACAAGGCGAGCCGTCGGATAGGCTAGCAACTGCCGTCTTGCCTCCTCCAGGATGGCGCCTGGCGTGCGCCCGTCTTGGCCGAGGAAGCCGTGCGAATGCGCGGCGAACCGATTTCGGGGCTGGCCGGCGTCGATCACCAGGACGTTGCGCCGGGCCCGGGCCGCCTGGATGGCGGCGGACAGGCCGGCAAAGCTGCCGCCGACGACGGCAAGATCATACTGCATGGCTGGAGACTCCGATGAGGTCGTAACGGCGGCGGAAGTCGGCGGTCAGGTCGGCCAGCGTGATACGGCTGAGCTTCTCCGCCAGCAGCTTCTCCGCCGCGATCCGAAAATCGTCGAGGACGGCGATGACGGCCTGCTCGACAAGGCAGCCGGGGCTCTCCGGCTCGGTGCCGAACTGCAGCAGCGTCTCGCCAAGCGCGGCGCTGATTTCGGCCAGCGAGATCTCGTCGGGCGGGCGCCCGAGCAGCCAGCCGCCGCCATGTCCGCGTGAAGAGGTGACGATGCCGGCATCCCGCAACCCCGCGATGGTGCGGCGCACCACGACCGGATTGGTATGGATGAAGGTGGCAAGCTGCTCCGAGGTCAGCGCCCGCTCGGGCTTCTCGGCCATGTGGACCAGAATGTGCAAGGTGGAAGACAGCCGGCTGTTGCGTTTCATGTAACTTATTTAGTTACAATTCTGGGGGCCGTCAAGTTGCCGATCCGTTTCCACTTCCCAGTGTCGTCCCCGCCGTGTTTAGTCCGGCCATGGCTTTCACCATCCGCCAGTTGCAGTTCTTCATCGCCGTCGCCGAGCAGGGCACGGTGTCGGGTGCCGCGCAGAACCTCTCCATTTCGCAATCCTCGGTCACCGAAGCGATCAAGGAGCTCGAAGGCGATCTCGGCGTCGAATTATTCGACCGCCATCCGCGCGGCCTCAACATCACCCACAAGGGCCACCAGTTCCTGCGTCATGCCACCAAGATCCTGGCCGATGTGTCCGATGCGCGCCGCGCCTTCCTCGGCGAGCAGGCGACAGCGGGCGGCCGGCTGCAGCTCGGCGTCACCTCGCTGGTCGCCGGCTATGTGCTGTCGGACCTGCTTTCCCGCTACCGTCGTGCCTATCCCGGCGTCGAGGTCTCGGCAATCGAGGACAATGGCGACTATCTCGAGCATCTGCTGATCGGCGGCAAGCTGGACATCGCCGTGATGGTCACGTCCAATCTGCGCGACCGAACCGCGCTGCAATCGGAAATCCTTGAAGTCTCGGCTTACCGCCTGTGGCTGCCGCTCGGGCATCCGCTCGCCGGCGCCGACATCATCGGCATCGGCGACATCGCTTCGGAGCCGCTGATCATGCTGACCGTCGACGAGATCGAGGAGAACACCGGCAAGTTGCTGACGGCAATCGGCGCCAAGCCGCATGTCGCCTTCCGCACCCGTTCGGTCGAAGCGGTGCGCAGCCTCGTCGCCACCGGCGCGGGCGTGGCGCTGCTGCCCGACCTCGTCTACCGGCCGTGGTCGCTGGAAGGCGACCGCATCGAGTCGCGCGACGTCTCCGGTGCCCTGCCCGTCGTCCAGGTCGGGATGGTCTGGCGCCGCGGCTCCGGCCTGCCGCAGGCTGCGCGCGATTTCATCGGTCTGGCGCAGTCGCAGCGCATGGTTCGCCAGCGCCCCGACAAGAACGGCCGCTAATCTATCGGAAAAACCGATATCCCCCTTCTGATAAATGAATTTGCGAAACCGGGATTTTCACAGCAACTTCGCTTCAGGGAACAAAGCCGCCGCCGAAGCGCGGGCCTATCAATGGGAGATCGATGATGAATTCATTCCTGAAGTCATGCACTGCATTGACGGTCGCGCTGACCTTCTCCGGCCAGGCCGTCGCCCAGGTCACTGAGCTCGGCAAGGGTGAAGGCGAGGTCAACATCGTCGCCTGGCCGGGCTATATCGAGCGTGGCGAGACCGACAAGGGCTATGACTGGGTAACCGCCTTCGAGAAGGAAAGCGGCTGCAAGGTCAACGTCAAGACCGCCAACACGTCGGACGAGATGGTCTCGCTGATGAACGAGGGCGGCTTCGACCTCGTCACCGCTTCGGGCGATGCATCGCTGCGCCTCGTTGCCGGCAAGCGCGTGCAGCCGATCAATACCGATCTCATCCCGAGTTGGAAGACGGTCGACGACCGCATCAAGGACGCCCCCTGGTTCACCGTCGACAAGGTGCATTACGGCGTTCCCTACCAGTGGGGGCCGAACGTGCTGATGTACAATACCGATGTCTTCAAGGAAGCGCCCAAGAGCTGGAACATCGTCTTCGAGGAGATGAAGCTGCCGGACGGCAAGTCCAACAAGGGCCGCGTCCAGGCCTATGACGGCCCGATCCACATTGCCGATGCCGCCAACTACCTGATGTTCCACAAGCCGGAGCTCGGCATCAAGGACCCCTATGAGTTGAACGAGGACCAGTACAAGGCCGCGCTTGAGTTGCTGCGCGTCCAGCGCACGCTGGTCGGCCGCTACTGGCACGACGCCGCCATCCAGGTCGACGATTTCCAGAACGAAGGCGTGGTTGCCTCCGGCTCGTGGCCATACCAGGTCAACACGCTGATCGCGGCCAAGAAGCCCATAGCCTCGACCGTGCCGGAGGAAGGCGTCACCGGCTGGGCCGACACCACCATGATGGAAGCCGACGCGGCACATCCGAACTGCGCCTATATGTGGCTCGAACACTCGCTTTCGCCCAAGGTGCAGGGCGACGTCTCGGCCTGGTTCGGCTCGCTGCCGGTCGTCCCCGCCGCCTGCAAGGGCAACGAGCTGCTGACCGACGAAGGCTGCAAGACCAACGGCTACGAAAATTTCGACAAGATCAAGTTCTGGAAGACGCCGGTGACCAAATGCGCCACCCAGAACGACCAGTGCGTGCCCTATTACCGCTGGGTGTCGGACTATATCGGCGTCATCGGCGGGCGGTGACCTAGCCTTACTTTGCCGAAGCCGGCGCCGCCCCTCACCCTTACCCTCTCCCCGTGAAGAACGGGGAGAGGGTATCGCCAGCGTTGGCGCGCGTCCCTTCCCCTGTCCTTCACGGGGAGAAGGTGCCGGCAGGCGGATGAGGGGCGGCGCCGCCTGAGATCGATGAGCCCGGCAGATCAGGACACTCCATGACCTCAGCCGTTTCCTTTCAAAAAGTCTCGCGCCATTTCGGCAGCGTGCGCGCCGTCGACACGGTCGACCTCGAAATCGTGCCTGGCGAGTTCTTCGCCATGCTCGGGCCGTCGGGCTCCGGCAAGACGACCTGCCTGCGCCTCATTGCCGGCTTCGAGCAGCCGACGGCGGGTTCGATTTCGATCTTCGGCGAGCGCGCCGAGGGTGTTCCGCCCTATCGCCGCAACGTCAACACCGTCTTCCAGGACTATGCGCTGTTCCCGCATCTCGATGTGCTCGACAATGTCGCCTATGGTTTGATGGTCAAGGGCGTCGGCAAAGCCGGGCGGCACAAGGCAGCGGAAGAGGCGCTGTCGCTGGTCAGGCTGCCCGGCTACGGCGCCCGCCGCCCCGGCCAGCTTTCCGGCGGTCAGCGCCAGCGCGTCGCGCTGGCCCGCGCACTGGTCAACCAGCCCAAGGTGCTGCTGCTCGACGAGCCGCTCGGCGCGCTCGACCTCAAATTGCGCGAGAACATGCAGGAAGAGCTGAAGTCGCTGCAAAAGGCGCTCGGCATAACGTTCGTCTTCGTCACCCACGATCAGGGCGAGGCGCTGTCGATGGCCGATCGCGTCGCCGTCTTCAACGACGGCAGGATCATGCAGATCGGCACGCCGGAAGATATCTACCAGCGGCCGAGCACTCGCTTCGTCGCCGATTTCGTCGGTTCCTCCAACGTGCTGCCGCCGGATTTCGTCCAGCGTTATTGCGGCCAGCGCGGCTGGGGCAGCCTGCGCCCCGAATCCATCCGCGTCGGCCGCGCGGCGAGCGGCGAGGGCGTCGCCGCGCGCCTCGTCTCAACTAACTATCTCGGGGCGACCACCAGGCTGGCGCTCGATGCCGACGGTCTGAAATTGCACGCCATCGTGCCTGCCGGCACGGCCTTGCCCAGGGAAGGCGAGGCGGTGGTGCTCACCTTCAACCGCGAGAGCCTGCATTTGATGGACGAGCCGGTGTGATGAAGGCTTGCGCGAAGCACCCCCCTCTGTCCTGCCGGACATCTCCCCCTCAAGGGGGGAGATTGGCTGCCCTTTCGGGTTTCGCCAATTTCCAACGTCGCAGAATTGGCGAGGCCGAGAAATTGCCAATCTCCCCCCGTGAGGGGGAGATGTCCGGCAGGACAGAGGGGGGCGACGCAGAACGCGGCCTCTCATATAATTCTCTTCAGCACACGGCGGCCCCATGACCATTGCCGCGCTCAACCCCAGCCCAGCCCCTGCCATCCTGCCCGGCAGCGGCGGCATACGCGGCGCGCTCTCCGACCTCTTCTGGCGCAGGCCGCAACTGCTCCTTCTGCTTATGCTGCTGCCGCCGGTCCTGTGGCTCGGCATCGTCTACATCGGCTCGTTGTTCGCTCTTTTGGCGCAGAGCTTTTTCTCGATCGACGAGTTCTCCGGCCTCATCAATCGTGAGTTCACGTTGAAGACCTATGGCGACCTGTTGCAGGCCGCCAATCTCGACATCATCCTGCGCACGGTGACGATGGCGGCCCTGGTGACCCTGGCCTCGGCCGTCGTCGCTTTCCCCATCGCCTACTACGCGGCGCGCTATGCGCGCGGCCGCTGGAAGGCGCTGTTCTATCTCGGCGTCATGCTGCCGCTGTGGTCGAGCTACCTGGTCAAGATCTACGCCTGGAAACTGATCCTGGCCAAGGAAGGCATTCTCACCTGGCTGCTCGCCAAGCTGAACCTGTTGTGGTTGCTCGATGCGTGGCTGTCGCTGCCGGTCGTCGGCGGCAACTCGCTGTCGGTGTCCTTCACCGGCACCTTCATCGTCTTCGTCTATGTCTGGCTGCCCTTCATGATCCTGCCGGTGCAGGCAGCCCTCGAGCGCGTGCCCGGCAATTTGGTCGAGGCCTCTTCCGATCTCGGTGCCTCGCCAGGCCAGACCTTCCGCAATGTGCTGTTCCCGCTGGCGCTGCCGGGGATCGTCGCCGGCTCGATCTTCACCTTTTCGCTGACATTGGGCGACTACATCATCCCGCAGATCATCGGCACGTCGCGCCTGTTCATCGGCCAGGCCGTTTATTCGCAGCAAGGCACGGCCGGCAACATCCCGCTCGCCGCCGCCTTCACTGTCGTGCCCATCGTCATCATGGGCTTCTATCTCTGGGGCGCCAAGCGCATGGGGGCCTTCGATGCGCTCTGACCGTGCCCAATCGGCTCCGCTTGGCCTCAAAATCGCCGCCGCTTGCGGGTTGCTGTTCCTGCATCTGCCGATCCTGCTGATCTTCGTCTATGCCTTCACGACGGAGGAGAAGAGCTTCGTCTGGCCGCCGCCGGGGCTCACCACGCAGTGGTTCGCTGTCACCTGGAACCGGCCGGACGTGTGGGAAGCGCTGTCGCTCTCGGTGCGCGTCGCCGCCATCTCGACGGCCATCGCGCTGGTTCTCGGCACGCTGTGCGCCGCCGCGGTGTCACGGACGAAATTCTTCGGCCGTGAAACCATTTCGCTGCTGGTCATCCTGCCGATCGCGCTGCCCGGCATCATCACCGGCATTGCGCTGCGTTCGGCTTTCGCGCTGGCCGACATTCCGTTCTCGTTCTGGACGATCGTGCTCGGCCACGCCACCTTCTGCGTGGTTGTCGTCTACAACAATGCCGTTGCCCGCTTCCGCCGCACCTCGGGCTCGATGATCGAGGCCTCGATGGATCTCGGCGCGGATGGTTTCCAGACCTTCCGGCATATCGTGTTGCCCAACATCGCCACGGCGCTGCTTGCCGGCGGCATGCTGGCCTTCGCGCTGTCGTTCGACGAGGTCATCGTCACCACCTTCACCGCCGGCCAGCAGCAGACGCTGCCGATCTGGATGCTTGAAGAACTGATCCGCCCGCGCCAGCGCCCGGTCACCAATGTCGTGGCGATGGTGGTGGTGCTGGTGACGCTGCTGCCGATCCTCGCCGCCTACTACCTGACCCGCGACGGCGACCAGATCGCCGGCAGCGGGAAATGAAAACAGCGAATAGGGAATAGCGGGTAGCCCTATTCGCATTCGCTCCTCTTCAAGGAGAAACCAATGGACACCCAGATGCTGATCGGCTCGAAGTTCGAGAAAGGCACCGAGACCGAGGAGTCGGTCCTCAATCCGAAGACCGGGGCGACCATTCTCAATCTCCCCGAGGCGAGCCCGGCGCAGATCGAGGCGGCGGTGACGGCTGCCGGGAAGGCGTTCACGGCTTGGTCGCGTACCACGCCCGCGCAGCGCTCGGGCTATCTCCTTAAGATCGCCGACCGCATAGAGGCCGAAGCCAGGGAATTCGCGGCGCTCGAGGCGCTGAACTGCGGCAAGCCGATCAATGCCGTGCTCAATGATGAAATCCCGGCGATCGTCGACTGCTACCGTTTCTTCGCCGGCGCCGTCCGCTCCATGCCAGGCCAGGTAGCCGGCGAATACCTGCCGGGCCACACCTCGATGGTCCGGCGCGATCCGATCGGCATCGTCGCTTCCATCGCGCCGTGGAATTACCCGTTGATGATGATGGCCTGGAAGCTGGCGCCGGCGATCGGCGGCGGCAATACGGTCGTCTTCAAACCGTCGGAACAGACGCCGCTGACGGCGCTGAAACTGGCGAAGATCCTGGCCGAAATCCTGCCCGAAGGGGTCGTCAATGTCGTGCTCGGACGCGGCGACAGCGTCGGCAATACGCTGATCAACCATCCCAAGGTCAACATGATCTCGATCACCGGCGATGTCGCCACCGGCAAGAAGGTGCTGCAGGCGGCCGCCAAGTCGGTCAAGCGCACGCATCTGGAACTCGGCGGCAAGGCCCCGGTCATCGTCTTCGATGATGCCGACCTCGGCGCCGTGGTCAACGGCCTGCGCGCTTTCGGCTACTACAATGCCGGCCAGGACTGCACCGCCGCCTGCCGCATCTATGCCGGCAAGAAGGTCTACGACAAGCTCGTCGCCGATCTCTCCTCGGCCGTGTCGACCATCAAGTACAATCTGCCGGACGATGCCGAGAACGAGATCGGCCCGCTGATCTCGCGCCGCCAACGCGACCGTGTCTCGAGCTTCGTCGAGCGCGCCTCGGAATTGAAGCACATCGAGATCACCACCGGCGGCAAGCCGGACGAGGGCACCGGCTTCTACTACCAGCCGACCGTCGTCGCCGGCGCCTTGCAGGAGGACGAGATCGTGCGCCGCGAAGTGTTTGGTCCGGTCGTCTCGGTGACCCGCTTCACGGATGTCGACGAGGCGGTGAACTGGGCCAATGACAGCGATTATGGCCTGGCATCGTCGGTGTGGACCAGGGACGTCTCACGCGCCATGGCGACCGCCGCTCGCCTGCAATATGGCTGCACCTGGATCAACACCCACTTCATGCTGACCAACGAGATGCCGCATGGCGGGCTGAAGCAGTCCGGTTACGGCAAGGACATGTCGCTCTACGCACTGGAGGATTATACCGCCGTGCGCCATGTGATGGTGGCGCACGGGTAATCTGTCTCGTTCCGGCAAAGGCAGATCTTATATGGCTGTGGCCGGCGCCGGCGACCCCGCTTGAGAGGGTCGTCAGCGCCATTCCACTTCGCGATTGCGCTGCATTTGACAGGCACGGCCGCCGAACGGCATCAGCGGCGAGACCCCGGCACTACGCGGCCGTCCGGCCCGGCATCGCCGATGTCGCAGGCTTGATGTTCAGGTTGACCCGGAAGACATTGGATGGGTCGTAGGTTCGCTTAACCTGGCTCAGCCGCTCGTAATTTCCGCCATAGCTCGCCTGCAAGCGCGCGTCTCCTTCATCGTCCATCATGAAGTTCACGTAGCCGCCCTCGCCATTATGGGGATGGACGCTCGCCCAGTAATTCCGTGCCCACGCGGTCAGGTCGGCGGCTTTGCCCGGATCGGGGTCGATGGCGGCGATGACCATCGACCAGCTTGCGTCACGCGCGTTCCAGGCGGTCTCGTCCTTGCCGACGCGGCGGACGGCGCCGTCAATCGGGTATAGATGCATCAGCGACAATTCGCTGGGCGCCTGGGCGGCCTGTGCGATATGGGTCGCGATCGCTTCGTCGGGAAGCGACTTGACGAAATCGCCCTTCCAGTACCATTGCAGGCCTTTCGGAAGGAGCGGGTCGAATAGCGACTGCATCGCCGGGAACGGCATTACGCCCATCCAGTTGAACATTGGCGGCGGCAAGGTGTCCAGCAGCGGCGCCATGGCCTTGCGCCCGTCCTCCTCCGTGCCGTTGTAGCACGAGATGATGGCACAGGCGCGGTTGCCCCAATGCTCGCGCGGGAAAGGATCGCTCGAAGGGACGGATTTGAGGCCGACGAAAGCGCCGAGGTCTTCCGGCGCTTCCGGCAGGTAGTCGCGATAGGTACGCATGACCGCCGACGCGTGCCTGGCGTCCCAGAACACCGGACCGCCGAAGATCATGTTCACCGGATGAGCCTGGAACAGGAAGCTGGTTACCACGCCAAAATTGCCGCCGCCGCCCCGGAGCGCCCAGAACAGGTCGGGATTCTCGCTTTTGCTGGCCTTCGCCATGCTGCCATCGGCCAGCACCAGATCGGCCTCGATCAGATTATCGATGGTGAGGCCGTATTTGCGCGTGAGATAGCCGGTTCCTCCACCGAGGGTAAGGCCGGCGACGCCCGTGGTCGAAACGATGCCGAACGGAACGGCGAGCGCGAAAGGATGGGTGGCGTGGTCCACGTCGCCCGAAGTGCAGCCGGGCGCGACCCTCACGGTGCGGGTTTTCGGGTCGACATGGACGCCTTTCATCATCGACAGGTCGATGACGAGACCGTTGTCGCAAATCCCCAATCCCGCGCCGTTGTGGCCGCCGCTGCGCACGGCGATGAGGAGGTCGTTTATGCGCGCGAACCTTACAGCGGCGATCACGTCGGCGACATCGACGCAGCGTGCAATCAGCGCCGGACTCTTGTCGATCATGCCGTTGTAGACCTTGCGGGCCTCCTCATAGCCGGCTTCGCCGCGCAGGATCAGCTCTCCGCGCAAGCCTTCACGCAGTTTTGCATAGGTTTCGTCGGTCATCGGTTTCCTCCCTGATCGCGCCCGCGCCATATGGTTTCGACGCGACGATTTATCTTGTTGCTTTGCTTGTGCCGTCCATCCGTCGGGTGCGCAGGATGGTGCAGGAGAGCACATTGCACCGATCCGGCTCCTCGCTGCTTCGCCCGAAAGGGCCAGTGGGGAAATGGCCCGGGAGAGCCATAGCGGGCAGGCGGAAGCCGTCATGGTAGCGAAAGCGCGTCGCGTCGAAAGGGACCGATGCGGCGCGCTTCAGATCGTTGTTCTATGGGCACCTTTGGGCGACATGCATTATTCGACGATGCGGAAAATCTGCCAGAGGCTGGTGCCCGACACGACGTAAGGCTCGATCTCCTTGCCCCATTTGGCATGCGCGTCGATCTTGCCGATCCTGGCGAAGAACTCTTCCAACTGGGCCAGGCTTTCGACCTGGTGGTGAGATTCGACCGTCGCCTCCCGCGCGCCGATCGAACCCGTCATGATCTGGAACTTCAGGTCGGCGACGCCGACCTGCGAACCGATCTCGGATTCCCATTTCCGCAAGAGGTCGAGCACGGTCTGCTTGTGTCCGAACCTGGCGTCGATCTGCCATCTGGCGCTGAACATGTTTTCCTCCTCCGAAGATGCGGCTGATGCCGCTTACTCGTCCCAGGCCTGCACGACCGTCTGCCGTGCAATCCGCCCGCCCTTGAGTTCCAGCATCGCCGCGCAGAACACCTTGGTCCCGTCCGGGTAGGCGCAGGCCTGGGTGAAGGCGAGATTGTCACCATCGGCGATGGTGGTGTCGACCTTGTGGGTCATTGCCCGGCTGCAGATGTCGTCCCAGAATGTGCTGATCGCCGCTCGGCCGCGGATCTCGCGCGGCTTGCTCGGCGGATTGTTGCGGTCGACGACCCGCAACACCGCATCGTCGGCGTAAAAGCTCGACAGCATCTGTCCGTCGCGCCCTTCGATGGCTTTCTTGATTGCCGCGCCGTCAACGGTCTGTGTCTTGGTCAGCATTTCGTCCTCCATGGGCCCGTCTTCCCGATCGGGCGGTTGATGAGCAAAGTGCTGCCCGGCGGTCATCGCCGTGCAGCGATAGTGTCACTGCGACTTGGCCTTCACGGCCGCGAACACGTCGTCGGTCTGCTTCTTGAAGGCTGTGAGGTCGACCTGGCTGCCGTTGAGCATCGTCGACCAGTGGCGAACGATCGCCGCCATCGCCACCGCTTCCTTGATCTCCTCGTCGGTCGCGCCGTTGAGCTTGGCGGCCTCGGTGTGGAAGTAGACGCAGTACTGGCAAGGAATCTGCGAGGCGACGGCAAGCCCCATGAGTTCCTTGGTCTTGCCGTCGAGTGCGGTCTTGGGGTTGAGCTGCATCGACTTTATCTCGGCCCAGGCACCGGCGACCGCCACGTCAGGCAAAGTCTTGAACATGTCCGGCACGGAGCCGAGCGTGGCCGCTATGTCCTTGTATGCTGCCGTCGCCGAGGCATCCTCGGCCCGCGCCGGAGCCAGGGCCAGCAAGGCGCCGGCGCCGGCCGCGATGACGAGCAATCTGGTCTTGCGACTTGATTTCACCATTTCATCCTCCCTTCGCAGTACCGTCACGGCGATATCGCCTGGCCTGCATGGGAAGAATTGATAATCCCCGACGCCATCGGCCGCTTCGCCCGAAAGCGCCATGGCCTTTATGGCCCGTGCGGGCCAGGGTTCCGTGCCGAAAACGCGGCCGCCGCCGCCCGCGACGGCAGGTCGAGCTTGAGCAATATGTTGGCGACGTGACGCTTGACCGTATGCTCGCTGAGGTTGAGCTCGGCGGCGATCGCGGCATTGCTTTTGCCGTCGGCGATCAGGCTCACCACCTCGCTTTCGCGCGCCGTCAGCGCGGCCGGTTCGGCAGGCCTGGGCTTGGATCGGCAGGCGGGTTCCAGATGCTGCTCGGACGTCGCAAGAACAAACGCCAACGGCTCGTCCAACTCGTCGAGCGCAATGCGTCCGCCATCGATGAAGTGTAGGCCGGAGCCGGTCGCCAGGTCGGAAACCAGCCGCGACGCCAGGATCTCGCCGCGGCTGGCATGGGCCGCAAGTTGTATGGTCACGCGTGCAGTCAAGCCGACCGGCGGTCCGCGCATCTCGATCTCGCCGACATGCACGCCCTGTGCACTGGCCACACCGATCTCCTGCGCCGCTTCGCGCAATGCCGCCGCGCAGCGTATGGCGCGCGCCGGACCGTCAAAGCGCGAGATCATCAGCTCGCCATGCGTGCCTGCGACACGTCCGCCATGGCGCCCCACCAGCAATCGCCAGGTCTCCTGGAATCGCTGGCTGCGCTCGCTCCACATGCGGTCGCCGAGGCGCGCCGTATCGTAGATACGCGTCACCAGCAATGCGGCGAGCACGCGCTCGCTGTCGGCCACGGCCGGCTCGCCGGTCAGGAATTCCTCGATCAGGTCGGCGACCCTGTCGACGTCACCGGTCCACACCGGGTGGTCGCGCCCAGGGATTTCGACAAGCCGGGCGTTCGGAATCTTCCGGGCGAGAAAGCGGCTGGCATCGGGATCGACGCGCGCGTCGTTGCGGCGGTGGATCAGCAGCGTCGGCGCGCTGATCGCCGAGAGTATGCCGCGCACGTCTATGCCGGCATTCATGCGCGCCAGCGCCGCCGCCGCCGTCGGACTTGCCGACAGCCGCTCGAATCGCGACCACCAGGCGGCAAAGTGACTGTCTTCGACGCGGCCGGGCGCAAAATGCGGCAAGGTGGCGCCTGTGCCCCAGGCGGTTTCCGTCGTCGCGATGAATGCCTCCAGCCGGTCCGGCGGCATCACCCATCGGTGGAAATGGGCATAGCCGCCATAGAGCGCCAGGGCGCGTGTCCGCTCCGGATAGGTGGCGGCGAACAGCATGGCCATCGGAGCGCCTTCCGAGGCGCCGAGCAGGGCCGCGCGGCCGCTGCCGGCCGCGTCCATCACCGCACGCACGTCGTCCATGCGCGTTTCGAGGCTGGGGAGATGGTTGGCATCGACGCGGTCGGACAGGCCGGTGCCGCGCTTGTCGAATAGGATCAGCCTTGAGAAGGCGGAAAGCCGTTTCAGCAGCCTGCTATAGCCTTCATCCTCCCAATGCAGGTCGAGGTTGGAGATGAAGCCCGGCACGAAGACGAGATCGAACGCGCCTTGGCCGACCACCTGATAGGCGATCCGCACGTCGCCGCTACGGGCGTATCGGGTCTCGATCGGCCTCACGAGTTGTTCCGCCCGGCCTGACGATTTCGGATCGCCGACCATAGCAGAGCTGCGTCGCGTGCGGCAGCTTAAACTTTAGCGGAAGGAAATATAAGCGGACGCGAACCAATGGCTATTTTTGCGAGACGGCTACGTCGCCTGGGGGAAGCTTGAGCCCGAGCTTCAGATCGGCCTCGGCGGGCGAGACCGGCCGCTTGATCCTGGTCGAGGCAGCCACGACGAGTTCATCGAAGCCGTCGCCGCCGCTGTCCAGCATCTCGAAGAACTGACGCCGCATCCTCGGCTCCCAGAATTTGTTGATATGCTCGGCCACTCCGGCCACGCCTTCTTCGCGCGGCCTGGAGTGGAAAAAGGCCGCGATCTGGTTGGCCATCCGCACCAGCTTCTCGCTGGTGCTCATGATGTGGTCTTCGTCATGCGACATGTTTGGCAACTCCGCGAACCACCCGGTCCGGATGGGTGAAAATATCGAAATCGTCGCCGCGAACCAAGGCCACCAGCGTCATGCCGGCCTGTTCGGCGGTGCGGACGGCGAGCGCGGTCGGCGCAGAGACGGCAATGATGAAGGGCGAGCCGATCGTCGCCGTCTTCTGCACCATCTCGACGGAGACGCGCGACGTCACCACCACCGCGCCGGTCGCGCCGTCGATGCCGGCCTTGGCCAATGCACCGGCCAGCTTGTCCAGTGCGTTGTGACGGCCGACATCCTCGCGCGCAATGACGGTGCCCTTGCCGGGGATATAGAAGCCGGCGGCGTGCACCGCGCCCGTCTCGCTGTGCAGCGGCTGCATCCTGGAGAGAAGCTTGACGGAACGGACGATGTCGCCGGCATCAAGCGTAAGTTTAGACGCACCAACCGAATCGACCGCGCGCATCGCTTCCTCGATGGATTCGATGCCGCAGAGCCCGCAGCCAACCGGTCCGGCGAGCCTGCGCCGCCGCGCCTCGAAGCGCGTGTTGGCCTGGTCCTTCAGTCGAATCTGGATGTCGATGCCGGCGCCTAGATCCTCGACCTCGATCGCCTCGATCTCTTCGGGTGAAGCGATGATGCCTTCGGTCAGCGAGAAACCGAGCGCGAAATCCTTCAAATCGGCCGGGCTCGCCATCATCACCGCGTGCGCCGTGCCGGCAAAGGAGAACGCCACCGGCGTTTCTTCCGGCACCATGCGGCGGGCCGCTGCCGTGCCGCTGGCGCGGCGAGCGAGACGGGACATTTCGGTGATGGCGGGGCGTTTGCGAGTCACGAGACGCACCCCTCGCGCCTTTCTTCTCCCCCGTCGATCGGGGAAGAGGTGTCGAGCGAAGCTCGACGAAGTAGGGGGCGATCAACCGTCAAGATTGAAGCTCTTATTGTCGAATGTCTCGTCCAAGTTCTACTCCGCCGCTTCCAGCGGGGCGATGCGGCGGCTGTTGCGCGCTTGCTCGTCATAGTCGCGTTGCCATTCCGATGGTCCGTTGGAGGCACCGACCTGCACTGCCGTCACCTTATATTCCGGACAGTTGGTCGCCCAGTCCGAAAAGTCCGTGGTGATGACGTTGGCCTGCGTGTCGGGATGGTGGAAGGTCGTATAGACCACGCCCGGTGACACCCTGTCGGTGATCTGCGCGCGCAGCGTCGTCTCGCCGGAGCGGCTGGTCAGCCGCACCCAGTCGCCGTCGCGCAGGCCGCGGTTCTCGGCGTCGTGCGGATGGATCTCCAGCCGGTCCTCGGAGTGCCACATGATATTGTCGGTGCGCCGCGTTTGCGCGCCGACATTGTACTGCGACAGGATCCGGCCGGTGGTCAAAAGCAGCGGGAAGCGTGGCCCGGTTCGCTCGTCCGTCGCCACATATTCGGTGCGGATGAACTTGCCCTTGCCGCGCACAAAGCCGTCGACATGCATGACCGGGGTGCCGAGAGGGGCCTTCTCATTGCAGGGCCACTGCACCGATCCGAGGCGGTCGAGCAACTCGAAGGAGACGCCGGCGAAGCTCGGCGTCGTCTTGGCGATTTCGTCCATGATCTCGGACGGATGCGCATAGTTCCAGTCCAGCCCGACGGAACGGGCAAGCTCCTGCGTCGCTTCCCAATCGGCGTAACGCGCCTTCGGTTCCAGCACCTTGCGCACCATGTTGATGCGGCGCTCGGCATTGGTGAAGGTGCCGTCCTTCTCGAGGAAGGTCGAGCCCGGCAGGAACACATGCGCGTAGTTCGCCGTCTCGTTGAGGAAAAGGTCGTGCACGACCACGCATTCCATCGCGGCCAGTCCGGCGGCGACATGCTTGGTGTCGGGATCGGACTGCAGGATGTCCTCGCCCTGGATGTAGATGCCCTTGAAGGAGCCGTCGACGGCGGCATCCAGCATGTTGGGGATACGCAGGCCGGGTTCGTCGTCCAGCTTCACGCCCCACAGGCTTTCATAGATGTCGCGCACCGCGTCGCCCGAGACATGGCGATAGCCTGGCAGTTCGTGCGGGAAGGAGCCCATGTCGCACGAGCCCTGCACGTTGTTCTGGCCGCGCAGCGGGTTCACGCCGACGCCCGGGCGACCGATATTGCCGGTGGCCATGGCGAGATTGGCAATCGCCATCACCGTGGTCGAGCCCTGGCTGTGCTCGGTGACGCCGAGGCCGTAGTAGATCGCCCCGTTGCCGCCCTTGGCGTAGAGACGTGCCGCACCGCGGATCAGTTCGGGATCGACGCCGGACAGCTTGCCGACGGTTTCGGGGCTGTTCTCCGGCAGGGCGACGAAGGACGCCCAGTCCTGGAATTCCGTCCAGTCGCAGCGCTCGCGGACGAAGGCCTCGTCGAACAGGCCTTCGGTGACGATGACATGTGCGAGCGCCGTCAGCACGGCGACATTGGTGCCGGGCTTCAGCGGCAGGTGGTAGTCGGCTTCGATATGCGCCGACTTGACCATCTCGGTGCGGCGCGGGTCGAGCACGATCAGCTTGGCCCCCTGGCGCAGCCGCTTCTTCAGCCGCGAGGCGAACACCGGGTGTGCGGAAGCCGGATTGGCGCCGATGATGACGGCGACGTCGGTGAATTCGACGGAATCGAAATCCTGCGTGCCGGCCGAGGTGCCGTAGGTCTGGCCGAGCCCGTAGCCGGTCGGCGAATGGCAGACGCGCGCGCAGGTATCGACATTGTTGTTGCGGAAGCCCTGGCGCACCAGCTTCTGGACCAGATAGGTCTCCTCATTGGTGCAACGCGACGAGGTGATGCCGCCGATCGCCGTACGTCCGTACTGGTACTGGATGCGGCGGAACTCCTTGGCCGTGTGGGCGATCGCCTCCTCCCAACTCACTTCGCGCCAGGGATCGCTGACCTTCTCGCGGATCATCGGCGACAGGATGCGGTCCTTGTGAGTGGCATAGCCATAGGCGAAGCGGCCCTTCACGCAGGAATGGCCGTGATTGGCCTTGCCCTCCTTGTAGGGCA
The DNA here is from genome assembly GCF_006440475.1 of Mesorhizobium sp. B2-6-1. Lineage (NCBI taxonomy): Bacteria > Pseudomonadati > Pseudomonadota > Alphaproteobacteria > Hyphomicrobiales > Phyllobacteriaceae > Mesorhizobium > Mesorhizobium sp. B2-6-1. The sequence goes on along the minus strand of NZ_VFUH01000004.1, from coordinate 238,278 downwards.
TCATGCGGATGACCTCGTCGTCCTTCACTTCGGCCTTGAACGAGCAGCCGACGCCGCAATAGGCGCAGGTGGTGACGGCCGAGCGTTCCGGCAGGCCCTTGGCGAGCACTGTCTTCTCGCGCAGCGCATCGGTCGGGCAGGCCTGCACGCAGGCGCCGCAGGACACGCATTCGGAAGCGATGAAATCCTCGTGCATGCCGGCGACCATGCGCGATTCGAAGCCGCGGCCCTCGATCGTCAGCGCGAAGGTGCCCTGCACCTCTTCGCAGGCCCGCACGCAACGCGAACAGACGATGCATTGCGCCGGATCATAGGTGAAATACGGATTGGATTCGTCACGCGCGACGTAGTCGACGGCCAGCGAGCCGTGGCCGGGCGCGACGCCATCCTCCTTGACGTGATTGCGGCCTTCGACGCCGTAGCGGTTCTCGGTCAGGCCAACCGACTTCGCCACCGCGTCGAACTCACTGGCGCCGGTGCCGGCCTTCTCGTTCCAGCCCACCGGATGGTCGGAGACATAGAGCTCCATGACGCCGCGGCGAATGGCGTCGAGCCGTTCCGACCGCGTGCGCACCACCATGCCTTCGCCGACAGGCGTCGTGCAGGACGCCGGCGTGCCGCCGCGCCCTTCGATCTCGACCAGGCAAACGCGGCAGGAACCGAACGAGTCCAGCATGTCCGTGGCGCATAGCTTCGGGATCTCGACCCCGCTTTCCATCGCGGCGCGCATGATCGACGTGCCTTCCGGCACGCTGATGCTGCGGCCGTCGACGGTCAGCGTGATCCGCTTCTCAGCCTTCGATTGCGGAGTTCCGTAATCGATCTCTTCGATGAGCGTCGGGAAGTCGGCTTTGATGTTCATCTGCCAGCTCCTATTCAGCAGCCACGCGCGCCGGCGCGGGCTTGAAATCCTCGGGGAAATGCGTGATCGAGCTCATCACCGGGTAGGGCGTGAAGCCGCCCAGCGCGCAGAGCGATCCGAACTTCATCGTGTTGCAGAGATCGGTAACCAGGGCGAGGTTCTTCTCCGGCTCGATGCCGGCGGCGAGCCTGTCGATGGTCTCCACCCCGCGCGTCGAGCCGATGCGGCAGGGCGTGCACTTGCCGCAGCTTTCGATGGCGCAGAACTCCATGGCGAAGCGCGCCTGCTTCAGCATGTCGGCGGTGTCGTCGAATACGGTGATGCCGGCATGGCCGATCAGTCCATCGCGCTTGGCGAATTCCTCGTAATCGAACGGCGTGTCGAACAAAGCGCGCGGAAAATACGCGCCGAGTGGACCGCCGACCTGCACCGCTTTCACCGGCCGGCCGGTGGCCGTGCCGCCGCCGATATCGTCGACGATTTCGCCCAGTGTCATGCCGAAAGCCGCCTCGAACAGGCCGCCACGCTTGACGTTGCCGGCGATCTGGATCGGGATCGTGCCGCGCGAGCGGCCCATGCCGAAATTCTTGTAGTAGGCGGCGCCCTTGTCCATGATGACAGGCACCGAAGCCAGCGAGATGACGTTGTTGATCACCGTCGGCTTGCCAAAAAGGCCCTGGATTGCCGGCAGCGGCGGCTTGGCGCGCACCACGCCGCGTTTGCCTTCCAGACTGTTCAGAAGCGAGGTCTCCTCGCCGCAGACATAGGCGCCGGCGCCGACGCGGATCTCCATGTCGAAGGCGTTGGGCGAACCGAGCACGTTGACGCCGAGCACCCCGGCCTTGCGGGCGACCTCGACGGCCTTGTTCATCACCGCCACCGCATGCGGATATTCCGAGCGGATGTAGACGAAGCCCTTGGTCGCGCCGGTGGCGATGCCGGCGATCGCCATGCCTTCGATCAGCACGAAGGGATCGCCCTCCATGATCATGCGGTCGGCGAAGGTGGCGCTGTCGCCCTCGTCGGCGTTGCAGACGATGTATTTGCGCTCGGATGTCGTATCGAGCACCGTCTTCCATTTGATGCCGGTCGGGAAGCCGGCGCCGCCGCGGCCGCGCAGGCCGGACTCCGTAACTTGGCTGACGATCTCGGCCGGCGCCATGGCCACCGCGTTCTGCAGGCCCTTCAGCCCGCCAAGCGACTTATAGGCGTCGAGTGACAGCGGGTCGTTGATGCCGCAGCGCGCGAAGGTCAGACGGGTCTGCTTGGCCAGGAACGGGATCTTGTCCGGCGCGCCCAGCCAGCGCTTGTGATGGCCGCCGGTGAGAAAGCCGCTGTCGAACAAGCTCTTGACGTCGGAAGGCTTCACCGGCCCGTAGGCGACGCGGCCGTTTGCTGTGGCGACCTCGACCATAGGCTCTAGGAAATAGGCGCCGCGCGATCCATTGCGGACGATCTTGGCCTCAACGCCGCGCTCGGCGAGTTCAGCACGAACAGCCTTGGCGACCCTTTCGGCACCGAGCGCCAGCGCGCCGGAATCGCCGGGAATGTAGATGCGCGGGATCATGAGCGCACCTCCGCGACGATCTCTTCGATCTTCTCGTTGTCGAGCCGCCCGATCACCTCGCCATCGAGCATCGCCGAGGGCGAGCAGGCGCACAGCCCGAGGCAATAAACCGGCTCCAGGGTCACCGAACCGTCTTTCGCCGTCTCGTGGAAATCAATGCCGAGCAATTGCTTGATCCTGGCGGCGACCACGTCGGAACCCATCGACTGGCAAGCTTCGGCCTGGCAGAGCTTGAGCACATGCCGGCCTGCCGGGCGGGCGCGGAAATCGTGATAGAAGGTGACGACGCCGTGCACCTCTGCTCTGGAAAGGTTCAGTCCGTCGGCAATGACCGGGAGTGCTGCCTGCGGCACATGGCCGAACTCTTCCTGAATGTTATGGAGGATCGGCAGCAGCGGACCTTCGAGATCTTTCAGCTCCTGGATGATCGCGGCCGTGCGCGATGCGATCTCGGTACTTGCAGGCTGCATCGTCACGCAGCGCCCTCCCTGGTCGGTGGCTTTATCGCTAAGTCTTTACAAAATCAGGAGAAACCCCTGAAATCAATAAAGCTGATCCGTCGCTCGATAGAAATTTTCTATCGAGCTCCAGCGCCTGCATTCCCTAACCTACCGGTGGGCGCGGAAATCGTCTGCAAGCGCCATCGCCTCGTCCAGCAGCGCCGAAACCAGCGGCGTATGCGGTTCGCGCAACGCGGCCACCAGCCCGACCGTGTGGCTGGCGTCCGGCTCGACGATCGGGATAGCCCTGATAGGTTCGGAAAAGCCGAACGTTTCCGTGAGGTTGAGCGGCATGATCGAGGACCATTTGCCGGTGCGGATATGCGAGAACAGCACGATCATCGAATTGGATTCCAGCGTCGGCCGGACCTCGACACCGGCCTCGGCCAGGTGCTGGTCGATGATGCGGCGGTTCTGCATGTCCGGGGTCAGCAGGCAGAGCGGCAGGTGGCTGATCTCGGCCCATGTCACCTTGTCGCGGTCGGAATAGGGGTTTCCGATGGCGGTGATCAGCTGATAGCGCTCATCGTAGAGTGGTACGCTGGTCACTCGTCCGAGCGGTTCGTTGTCGAGATAGGTGATGCCGGCGTCTATATCGAAATTGCCGAGCAGCGACAGCACTTCGATCGAGGTCCGGGACAGTACCGAGAAGGTGACGCCGGGGTGTTTTTCGCGGAATGGCGTCGTCAGCCGCGCCACCATGGCGAGCGCGGTGGGAATGGCGGCGATGCGGATACGTCCCGACAAGCCGTGCCGCGCCGCCCGCATCTCCTCGCGCATGGTTCTGGTATCGCCGACGATGCGGCGCGCCCACACCAGCACCTGCTTGCCCTCCGGGGTCAGGCCCCGGAAGCGCGAGCCGCGCAGGACCAGCATCACGCCCAGCTGACCCTCAAGTTGCTTGATGCCGGCCGACAAGGTGGGCTGGGTGACGCCGCACACTTCGGCAGCCCGCCCGAAATGCTCTTCCTTGGCCAGCGCGATGAAAAATTCCAGCTTGTCGATCATATCTGAAGCTAACCGCCGCCGCCGCACCGCGCCAGAGGGCTGCCGGCCACTGCGATGTCGATCGCCCCAAGCCGATGCTTGATCGCAGAAACCTATCGGTCGACGAGATTGAGGATGTTACCGTCCGGATCCTTGAACCAGGCGACCTTCATGCCGTGACCGACATGGATGTCGCCTTCCAGTGTCAGGCCGGGCATCTCGTAGTGTTCGAAGGCAACGCCCTTCGATTTCAGCCCGCTGACGACGGTGTCGATCTCATCGCCGACCGTCCACGTCACCGCCGTCGCCTTGTTGGTTCCGGCGAACTGAGAGCGATAGACGTTGATCGTGGTGTCGCCGCTTTTGTACACGATCAGTTCGCCACCCTCGTCATGCACCTGTTTCAGGCCGAGCGTCCCCTCATAGAAAGCCTTTGCCTTCGCCAGGTCTTTCACCGCGAGGTTGGCCGTCGCGTTGCTGTTTGCAAGCATGATCGTTTCTCCTTCGCTGCTTGTCGTCCCCGGCGTCTCCTTGGAAATAGGTCGCCCCCGTCGCTTGACGAGCCCCGCTTTGCCGGCGATGGCCGGTAATTGCCGTTCGCGAGCGGTGCTTGCAATTGGCTGCATCCACATCTTTCAGCCGGCTTACTGTTCCCCATGGGCGCATGCGGCGCTATGTGGATGGAACTGGTGCGCCGGGAGGGACGAACATGCTGGGCTGGTTCCGCAAGCTGTTGCCGCGCGAAGATCGCTTCTTCGACCTGTTCGAGCGGCATTCCCGCACGGTGGTCGGCGGCGCGGAGGCCCTGCAGCAGCTCCTCCTGGGCAAGGACATCGAGCATTGGTGCGAAAAGATCGTCGATCTCGAGGACGAAGCCGACCATATCACCGCCGAAGTCCTGCTTGCCGTGCGGCGCTCATTCATCACGCCTTTCGACCGCGGCGATATCAAGGACCTGATCCAGTCGATGGATGACGCCATCGACATGATGCACAAGACCGTCAAGACGGTGCGGCTGTTCGAGAAGAGGGAATTCGATCCGCTGATGCAGGAAATGGGCGCCGTCATTGTCGATGCCGCCAGGCTCGTCGCGGAGGCGATCCCGCTGCTGGCCAAGGTCGGCGCCAACAGTGCGCGCCTGAACGAACTCGCCGAGGAAGTCATGCGTGCCGAAGGCCGAGCCGACGATCTGCATGAGCAGGGCCTGAAGGATCTCTTCAGGCGGCACGGCCGCAGCGATGCGATGGCCTATCTGATCGGCTCGGAGATCTATGGCCAATTGGAGAAAGTGGTCGACCGCTTCGAGGACGTCGCCAACGAGATCAGCGGCATCGTCATCGAGAACGTCTAGGCGATGGAAGTCGCGATCGCCTTTCCCCTGCTGGTCGGCCTCGTCGCCGTCGCGCTGTTCTTCGATTTCCTCAACGGCCTGCACGACGCCGCCAACTCGATCGCCACCATTGTCTCGACCCGGGTGCTGAGACCGCATTACGCGGTGTTCTGGGCGGCCTTCTTCAATTTCATCGCCTTCATGTTCTTTGGCCTTCATGTCGCCGAAACCGTGGGCAAGGGTATCATCGATGCAAGCATCGTCACCCCGGCGGTGATCTTCGCCGCCCTGGTCGGCGCCATCGTCTGGAATATCGTCACCTGGATCGCCGGCATCCCGTCGAGCAGTTCGCATGCGCTGATCGGCGGATTGGTGGGGGCAGGCGTCGCAAAGGCCGGCACGGGTGCCATCGTCTGGGCGGGGCTCGGCAAGACGGTCGCCGCCATCGTCCTGTCGCCGGCGACGGGCTTTGTCCTGGCGCTTCTCCTGATCCTGGTGGTTTCCTGGCTGTTCGTGCGCCAGACGCCGTTCGCCGTCGACAGTACCTTCCGTGTCATGCAGTTCTTTTCCGCCTCCCTCTATTCGCTCGGTCATGGCGGCAACGATGCGCAAAAGACCATGGGCATCATCGCCGTGCTGCTCTATTCCCAAGGCATGCTCGGAACGGATTTCTACGTGCCGCTCTGGGTGGTCCTGACTTGCCAATCGGCATTGGCGCTGGGCACGCTGTTCGGCGGTTGGCGCATCGTCCACACGATGGGCTCGAAGATCACCAGGCTCAACCCGATGCAGGGATTCTGCGCCGAGACCGGCGGCGCCATCACCCTCTTCGCCGCGACATGGCTCGGTGTTCCGGTTTCGACCACGCACACCATCACCGGCGCCATCATCGGCGTCGGCGCCGCCCGCCGTGTCTCGGCGGTGCGCTGGGGCATAGCCGGCAACATCGTCATCGCATGGGTCGTCACCTTGCCGGCGACGGCGGCGATTTCGGCACTGACCTATCTGGCGGTTCGCCTGGCAGGCTGATGTCGCGGCCTGGCGCTTGGAGCCGCCGGCGATCTGCACTATGTGAGCAGCAGCCGAACGCCAGGGAAGCAACAGCCATGTCCGTTACCAAGGAAACCGTCACCAAGGAAACCGTCATCGAGCGCCTGAAAACGGTCAATGGCCCCGATTTCACCGGCAACATCGTCGACCTCGGCATGGTTTCCGAGATTTTCATCGCCGATTCGAAAGTGTTCTTCTCGATCACCGTTCCGGCCGCCAGGGCGCAGGAGATGGAGCCATTGCGCGCCGCGGCCGAGCGTGTCGTGAAAGCTATTCCAGGTGTCGCTGGCGCCGTCGTCGCCTTGACGGCGGAGAAGAAGGGCGGCGGCATGGAGGCGCCTGTCGCGGCGCGCCCGGCGCCACGTCCCGCCCCGCCCGTTGCCGCGCCGCGCCCGGCGCCCCATGCGCCTGCCTCGCACAGCCAGGGCAAGCGCGGCGTGCCCGGCATAGAGGCGATCATCGCGGTTGCGTCCGGCAAGGGCGGTGTCGGCAAGTCAACCACGGCCGTCAATCTGGCCCTCGGCCTCGCCGCCAACGGGCTGAAGGTGGGCGTGCTCGATGCCGACATCTATGGCCCGTCCATGCCAAGGCTGCTCAACATCCGCGGCCGGCCGCAGACCGTCGACGGCAAGATCCTGAAACCGATGCAGAATTACGGTCTCAAGGTGATGTCGATGGGCTTCCTCGTCGACGAGGAAACGCCGATGATCTGGCGCGGTCCGATGGTGATGTCGGCGCTGACGCAGATGCTGCGCGAAGTCGAATGGGGGCCGCTCGACGTGCTCGTCGTCGATATGCCCCCCGGCACCGGTGACGCCCAGCTCACCATGGCCCAGCAGGTGCCGCTGGCCGGCGCGGTCATCGTCTCGACGCCGCAGGATCTGGCCCTGATCGATGCTCGCAAGGGCCTCAACATGTTCAGGAAGGTCGACGTGCCGCTGCTCGGCATCGTCGAGAACATGAGCTATTTCCTCGCCCCCGACACCGGCAAGCGCTACGACATCTTCGGCCATGGCGGCGCACGCCGCGAGGCCGAGCGCCTCGGCGTCACCTTCCTTGGCGAGGTGCCGCTGGAGATGGGCATCCGCGAAAGCTCGGATGAAGGTGCGCCGGTGGTGGCATCGAAGCCTGACAGTGCCGAAGCGAAGATCTATCGCGATATCGCTTCGAAGGTCTGGGACAGGGTCAACGAAGAGCGCGGCGCGGCCGCGGACGCCGTGCCGAGCATCGTCTTCGAGTAATTTTCGTCCAGGCGGCGCCAACGCTGGATAGACCAGCCTAAGCAGCACCCACCTTCTCGCCGAAGCTCGAAAAGAACTGTCCCGCCAGTTTCTTCGAGGTCGATTCGATCAGCCGGCTGCCGAGCTGGGCAATCTTGCCGCCGACTTCGGCCTTGGCGGCGTATTTGAGCACCGTCGCGTCCGCCCCATCCTCGGTCAGCGTCACGTCGGCGCCGCCCTTGGCGAAGCCGGCGATGCCGCCCTTGCCTTCGCCCTGGATCGTGTAGGCATGCGGGGGATTGAGATTTCTCAGCGTCACCTCGCCGTTGAAGGTCGCCTTGATCGGGCCGATCTTCAGCACCACCGTCGCCGCCATCTCGGTCGGCGACTTCATTTCCAGGCTCTGGCAGCCGGGGATGCTTTCTCTCAGCACCGCCGGATCGTTCAGCGCTTCCCACACTTTCTGGAGGGGTGCGGCGATGCGCTCCTCGCCCTCGATCACCAAAGCCATCAGAACCTCCCGGACGACCAATGTCGGATTGTTGGTAGCGTGCGGCCCGATTGATGTCTATCGCACCAAAGTCCGGATTCAGATCACGCGTGCCCCTTGCCTGCACCCGCGCGTTGTCATATCGATTTGTCATACAAATACGGAGACCATGATGGCTGGCGCCCCCACAGGAAAGAAAAAGTTTCGCTCGCAGGAGTGGTTCGACAACCCCGACAATCCGGGCATGACGGCACTTTATCTGGAGCGCTACCTGAATTACGGGCTGACGCGCGCCGAACTGATGTCGGGCAAGCCGCTGATCGGCATCGCCCAGACCGGTTCCGACCTGTCGCCTTGCAATCGCCACCACATCGAGCTCGCCAAACGCGTGCGCGAAGGCATCGTCTCGATGGGCGGCATTCCTTTCGAATTCCCGTGCCACCCGATCCAGGAGACCGGCAAGCGCCCGACCGCAGCTCTCGACCGCAACCTTGCCTATCTCAGCCTGGTAGAAGTGCTCTATGGCTATCCGCTTGACGGCGTCGTGCTCACCATCGGCTGCGACAAGACGACGCCGGCGCTGTTGATGGCGGCGGCGACCGTCAACATTCCGGCCATAGCGCTGTCGGTCGGTCCGATGCTTAACGGCTGGCACAAGGGCAAGCGCACCGGTTCGGGCACCATCGTCTGGGAATCGCGCCAGCGCCTGTCGGCCGGCGAGATCGGCTACGACGAGTTCATGGACATCGTCGCCTCCTCGGCGCCGTCCACCGGCTACTGCAACACCATGGGCACCGCCACCACCATGAACTCGCTGGCCGAGGCGCTCGGCATGCAGCTGCCGGGTTCGGCCGCGATTCCGGCTCCTTATCGCGAGCGCGGCCAGATCGCCTACGAGACGGGAAAACGCATCGTCGATATGGTGCACGAGGATTTGAAGCCCTCCGACATCATGACGCGCAAGGCGTTCGAGAACGCCATCGTCGTCAATTCGGCGATCGGCGGCTCCACCAACGCGCCGATCCATCTCAACGCCATCGCCCGCCATCTCGGCGTGCCGCTCGACAATGACGACTGGCAGAAGATCGGCCTCGACGTGCCGCTCATCGTCAATCTCCAGCCGACGGGCGAATATCTGGGCGAGGACTACCATCACGCGGGCGGCGTGCCGGCCGTGGTGGCGGAGCTCATGAAAGCCGGGCTGCTGCCGCATCCGGATGCTCTGACCGCCAACGGCAAGACAATGGGCGACAATTGCCGCGATGCCGTCAACGAGAACCGCGAGGTCATCCGCACTGTCGCCGAGCCGCTGAAGGCCAATGCCGGCTTCATCAATCTCAAGGGCAATCTGTTCGATTCGGCAATCATGAAGACCAGCGGCATCTCGCCCGAATTCCGCGAGCGCTATCTCTCCAACCCGAAGGACCCCGAGGCCTTCGAGGGCAATGCCATGGTCTTCGACGGTCCGGAGGATTACCACGCCCGCATCGACGACCCGGCGCAAGGGATCGACGAGCACACCATCCTGTTCATGCGCGGCGCCGGTCCGGTCGGCTATCCCGGCGGCGCCGAGGTCGTCAACATGCAGCCGCCGGCCTATCTCATCAAGAAGGGCATCCACGCGCTGGCCTGCATCGGCGACGGCCGCCAGTCCGGCACGTCAGGCTCGCCCTCCATCCTCAACGCCTCGCCGGAAGCCGCCATCGGCGGGGGGCTTGCGTTGCTCAAGACAGGCGACCGCGTTCGCATCGACCTGAAAAAGGGCACGGCCAACATTCTCGTCACCGATGACGAGATCACCCGCCGCCGCGCCGAGCTGCAGAACAATGGCGGCTACCATTATCCCGAGCACCAGACACCATGGCAGGAAATCCAGCGCGGTATGGTCGACCAGTTCTCGGGCGGCATGGTGCTGAAACCGGCGGTGAAATACCAGGACGTCGCTCATACGAAGGGCGTGCCCCGGGACAATCACTGATTATTCCCCGGACAATCATCGATCGTTTCAAGCGATAATTGACGGATAGCGATCGCCGATCGGCGGCCTGATCGGCCGCCGGTCGTCTTTCCGTTTCGCGGCCTGCCACAGGCCGGGGACATTGCGTCCTTGACAAGCCTGCCCAACAAATCCACCATCGCTGCAAGGGGTTCATCGCGACGACCCCGTGAGGCGTCAGCCCAACGTTCGCGTCCAGGCTTCTCTTTCAGGAGGTGGACGCCATGCCGTCAACAACCGCTGTCACCGTGCCGCAACTGATCCGTATGGTCGGTTTGCCGGGCGCGCCTGCAATCCTCGATATCCGTACCGAGGACGACTACAACGCCGATCCACGTTTGCTGCCGGCGTCGTACCGGCGCGATTTCAAAACCGTCCAGACCTGGGCAGCCGACTTCGCCGGTGGCCGCGTGGCGGTCGTCTGCCAGCAGGGAAAAAAGCTCTCGCAAGGCGTCGCCGCATGGTTGCGTCATGAAGGGATTGCCGCCGAATCGCTCGAAGGCGGCTTCGAAGCCTGGCGGGACGCCCACGGCCTTCTGGTCCGTGCCGACAGGATGCCGCCTCGTGACGACAAGGGCCGCACCGTCTGGGTGACGCGGGCCCGGCCCAAAGTCGATCGCATTGCCTGCCCCTGGCTGATCCGCCGTTTCGTCGATCCTCAAGCGGTCTTCCTGTTCGTCGACGCCGCGGAAGTGCCCGATGTCGCCGATCGTTTTCAGGCCGTGCCTTTCGACATCGACAATGCGTTCTGGAGCCATCGCGGCGAGCGCTGCACCTTCGACACGATGCTCGAGGAGTTCGGGCTCGAATCCGAAGCGCTCGACCGCCTCGCCGTGATCGTGCGCGCAGCCGACACGGCCAGCCTCGACCTGGTTCCGCAGGCGGCGGGATTTCTCGCCGCCTCGCTTGGCTTGTCGCGCATGTTTCGGGATGACCTGCAACAATTGGATGCCGGCATGCTGCTTTACGACGCGTTCTTCCGCTGGTGCCGCGATGCCACCGACGAAACGCACAATTGGCCGGCCGGGGCGAAGGCGTCATGAGCTCCCTCCTTTCCGAGGAAAGTGCTGACCTCATCGAGGCGCCTGCGGTCCCGAGCTTCCGCGAGGCCACGAAACTCTGGGCGAAGATCGGGTTGCTCAGTTTCGGCGGACCGGCTGGGCAGATCGCGCTCATGCACAGGGAATTGGTCGAGGAAAAGCGCTGGATCGGCGAGCAGCGTTTCCTGCATGCGCTGAACTACTGCATGCTGCTGCCTGGCCCCGAGGCCCAGCAACTCGCCATCTACATCGGCTGGCTGCTGCACAAGACGATCGGCGGTCTTGTCGCCGGCATCCTCTTCGTCGTGCCCGGGGCGGTCGTCATGCTGACCTTGAGCATCCTCTATGCGCTCTATGGCGATGCGCCGCTGGTCGACTCGCTGTTTTTCGGGGTGAAGGCGGCGGTGCTGGCGATCGTGGTCGAGGCCGTGATCCGCATCGGCCGGCGCGCCTTGAAGAACCGGGTTATGGCGGCGATCGCGCTTTGCGCCTTTGTCGGCATCTACGTGCTCAACGTCCCCTTTCCGCTCCTCGTCCTGTTTGCAGGACTGGTGGGATGGGTCGGAAACGGCATCGCGCCGGCCCTGTTTTCTGGCGCCGCGCATGGCAAGGACGAAGCTCCCGACGCCACGGGCGCGGTCGATCTGATGTTCGAGCGCGGCGAACTGGCCCACACCAGGCCGACGCGATGGCACGCGCCGCGCACCATCGCGATCTGGCTGCCGATCTGGCTTGGACCGGTTGTGCTGATCTGGGCGTTCACGTCGGCAAACAGCGTCTGGACGCAGATCGGCGGCTTCTTCAGCCTCATGGCGGTCGTCACTTTCGGCGGCGCCTATGCCGTTCTGGCCTATGTCGCGCAAGCGGCCGTCGGTTCTCTTGGCTGGCTTGCGCCAGGCGAAATGGTCGATGGCCTGGGCCTTGCCGAAACCACGCCAGGACCGCTCATCCTGGTCCTGCAGTTCGTCGGCTTCCTTGCAGGCTTGCGCCATTCCGGATCGCCATATCCGTTGTTTGCCGGATCGCTTGGAGCGCTGCTTACGCTGTGGGTTACCTTCACGCCGTGCTTCTTCTGGATATTCCTCGGCGCGCCCTACATCGAGGCGCTGCGCGGCAACAAGGCATTGTCGGCGGCATTGGGCGCGATCACCGCGGCGGTCGTCGGCGTCATCATGAATCTGGCCCTGTGGTTCGCCTTGCACGTCATCTTCCGCGACGTGCGCGCGACGGGGCTCGGAATGGAGATGCCGGTGCTGTCCTCGATCGACTGGCGTGCCGCGCTGCTGTCCTGCGCTACCATGATCGCCATCCTCAAGCTGAAAATCGGCATGCTGCCGACGCTTGCCGGATCGGCCCTGGCGGGTGTCTTATTGCTTGCGGCGAGTGGGTAGCTTCGACACGGAGGAGACCATGGAAACGGTCAGTGTCCGCTATATCGTCAATGACGTCGACAAGGCGATCGCCTTCTACCGCGACCATCTCGGCTTCACGGTCGCCATGCACCCGGCGCCATCGTTCGCCATGCTTGCCAGGGGCAACCTGCGGCTTCTGCTCAATGCCGCTGGCGGTCCTGGTGGGGCGTCGCAGCCGATGCCCGACGGCAGCGTGCCCGAACCCGGCGGCTGGAACCGCATTCAGATCGAGGTGGAGGATCTCGAAGGCGTGGTTCGCAAGCTGAAAACTGCCGGCCAGGCTTTCAGGAACGAAATCGTCAAGGGCATGGGCGGCAGCCAGATATTGCTGCGGGACCCATCCGGCAATCTGGTGGAACTGTTCGAACCGGGGCGCAGATAATGCGTCCCTGTCACGAATAGCCAGCTGACATGGGCAGAAACCACCTGCACGGCATTTGCGTTCCGTTGCCAGGCCACTCAATTTGCTGGGAAACAGATTGGACCATGATGGCCAAACGACGCTCTTCCCTCGGTTTCCTCGGCATGTTCGGCCGTTCAAGCGACCTCAGGCAGCTCGATGCCGCATTGCGCGGAGCCGACTTGCATCCCGCCCTTGTGCCGGAGGGCGTAAAGCTCACCATCGTCAACCTGATGAAGGATCACTGGCCCGACGAGCCGCCGCCGCAGGCTTATGCGCAAGTGGCGTGTTTGTTCAGCTATTGTATTGCTGGGCCTGAGGCATTCGAGCGCTCTCATGGCGCGCAGCCGCGGCAGGACGTGGAGCGTCGGATAGAGGCCGCGGTCGATGCCGGAGACAGTTTCGACGCCCAGATCGTGCTGATGGCGCTACACGCCAAGCTGGTCAATACCGAGGTCGTCGAACATTATGGGCTGAGCGCGGATTAACCTATTTTCAAAGGGGGGCTTTCTCAGCCGCCCATGCCGTTGCGCGGCAGCTTGATCATGTCGCCGAAGCGGGCGCGCAGCCTGTCGTCGAGCGGCTTCGGCACATGGCGCGGGAAGCGTTCGGCGAGGATGCGCTTCTTCTCGACGATCGCCCGCTGCAATATGTCGGGTCGGCCCTTCTCGTTCCATTCCTTCGGCGAAAACCGGTCGCCGACGGCGGGGTAGAAATATTCGGTCTGCATCAGCTTCAGCGTCTGCTCGTTGCCGAGATAGTGGCCCGGGCCTTTCAGGCAGACATCGGCAATGGTGTCGATCGACAGCGCGTCGTCCGTCACCTCGATGCCGCGCACGCAGCGCAGGCAATGGCCCAGCATGTCGTTGTCGATGATCAGGCTTTCCAGGCAGAAGCCGAGCAGGGACGCATGCATGCCGGCCGATTCGTAGACCAGGTTGAGGCCGGAAAGGCCGGCCATCACATTGGTAATGCCTTTTTCATAGCCGGACTGGATGTCGGGCAGTTTCGAATCCGTCATGCCTGCGGCCGAACCGCCTGGCAGGTCGTAGAACTGCGCCATCTGCGCGCAAGCCGCGGTCAGCACCGCCTGTTCGGCCGAGCCGCCGGACATGGCGCCGGTGCGCAGGTCCGACACGAACGGCCAGGTACCGAAGATCGCCGGATGGCCCGGCTTGATGGTGTTGACATAGACAAGGCCGGCCAGCACTTCGGCCACGGCTTGCACCACCGCACCCGCGATCGCCGCCGGAGCGGTGGCCCCGGCCTGTCCGGCCGAAAGCAGCAGGATCGGGATGCCTCCTTCGACGCAGGCCTCGAGCACGCCGCAGGCGTCCTCGGCGAATTTCATCGGCGGCACGACGAAACAGTTGGAGTTCGACACGAACGGCCGGGCCCGGAAATTCTCCTCGCCACCGGCGATCGCGTAGAGCATTTCGAGCGCCGGTTGCACGTTCTCCCGCACCGTGAAGGACGTGCCGACATGCTTGGACGTGCCCATCACGCAGGCATAGAGCGTGTTGAAGTCCATTTCGAGCGGATCGGGAATGTCGCGCGGCACCATGGGCCGCTGGAAGAAATGGATGTTGTCGAGCCCGTCGACGATGCGCGCGGCATCATAGATGTCCTGCAGCAAGGATTCGCGATACTCGCGCTTCTCGACGTCGACAAGATGCACGGCAGCACCCGCCGTGCCGTAATGCACGCGCTTGCCCTGGATCACCATGTCGTGCTTCGGGTCCTGGCCGTGGAGCGTGAAATGCCGCGCCGCCCGCTTGATCGTGTTGAGCACCAGTGCGCGCGGGAAACGGATACGGCCGTCGTCGCCATGGCTGGCGCCGGCCTTGGTCAGCGCCTCGATGCAGGACGGGATTGCGTTGGCGAAGCCGACCGTCTCCAGCAGGGTCAGCACCGCTTCGTGGATGCGCTCGCAATCAGTGCCGCGCAGGGGGCCATAGCTCCCCCCCTCAAGGCCGGCGCGAACCGGCCTGATGTCGTCGGCGAGCGGCGCCGCCCGCATGGCGCGACGCGCTTCGCGTCCGCCGGAGCGGCGCGAACGCTGGTCGGCCGCTTCCTGCTTTTCGACAGCCACTGACATGGAAGCACTCCACCTTTTCTCGGAAGCAGGGCGGCGGTTGGTCCACCATCGGCTGCTTCGTCCCCTTTAGGCCTCGACTATGCCGCCGGCATTGGCACAGCCTATGAGCCAGCCGGTCCGGTTGCATATGCCAGTGCTAAAGAAGCAGGAGCCGCTGTTGCGCGGCTCCCGGGAGGTGGTCAGGCCCAGGTGATCAGGCGGCGGCCGGCCTGCGGCCCGCGGCGGTTGCAAGTTCGCGGATACCGGGCTCGATATGCTGCAGCGCGATCGAGGAGATGCCCAAGCGCATGAAACGCGAAGGCTTTTCGGTGCGGTCGAAGAAGCGGTCGCCTGGTTCGATGATGACGCTGCGCGAGGCGGCGGCCTCGGCCAGTCCGCGGGAATCGGTGCCGCGCGGTCCCTCCAGCCACAGCGACGTGCCGCCGGCCGAGTCGGTCGAACGCCACTCGGGCAGGAAAGCGGAAATCGCATGGACCAGGCGCTTGCGCCGCTCGTCGAAGGCGCTCGACAGCCGCCGCACCAGCGCTTCGTGGTGGCCGAGCGACAGGAACAGCGCGACCGCGCGCTGGTTGTTGGCCGGCGGATGGCGCAGCATGAAGCGGCGCAGCGCCCTGAGTTCGGCGATTAGTCCAGCCGAGGCCACGATGTAGCCAAGCCGCAGGCCCGGAGCCAGCGTCTTCGACATCGAGCCGACATAGATCACGCGGCCGGAGCGGTCGAGGCTCTTCAAGGCTTGCTGCGGCGCCTCGTCGAGAAGCTGGCTGTCATAGCCGTCCTCGATGATGATCTGGTTGTAGCGGTTGGCGCGCGCCAGAAGGTCCTGCCGGCGTTCCGCCGACAGCGGCACCATGGTCGGGCAATGATGGCTGGGCGTGACGAAGACAAAGCCGGAATCGTTGGGAATCGAAGAGGTTACGATGCCGGACTGGTCGACCGGCACCGGCTGGATGTCGGCGCCGGCGAGCCGGAAGATCGAGCGTGCGTCGGGGTAGCCCGGATCCTCCATCGCCACCTTCGAGCCCTTGGTCATCAAAAGCGTCGCCAGCATGTAGAGCGCGTTCTGGGCGCCCAGCGTGACGATGATCTCGTCGGGGTTGGCGAAGATGCCGCGCCTGGGCAGCAGCCGCGCCTGGATCTGCTCGATCAGCAGCGGATCGTCGCGATCGACCATGTCGGAGGCCCAGTTGCGGATCTCCAGCACGGCAAGCGCCATGCGGTTGCACTCGCGCCACTCGGCGGTCGGGAACAGCGCCGGATCGAACTGGCCATAGACGAAGGGGTAGGACGACTTGATCCAGTTCTCGTGCTTGGCTGGCGACGGCATGTCGCTGGCCGCGATCTGCCGGCGTGCCTTCCAGTCGATCTCGTTGGCCTGGTCGGGCGCCTTCTGGTGCGGCTTGGCCGGCGTCGCCAAAACGTCGGGATTGACGAAATGGCCGCGCCGCTCGCGCGCCACCAGGAAGCCCTGGTCGACCAGTTGCTGGAAGGCCAGCACCACGGTTCCGCGCGCCACGCCGAGTTTTTCGGCCAATATCCGGCATGACGGAAGCGGCATCGAAGCGGCGATCTGGCGGTCGAGAATAGCGGCCACGATCGCCTGGCGGATCTGTGCCTGCAAAGTCTGGCCGGATTCGGCCGAAATCCGGAACAGGCCGGACCATATGGCCGTGTCGTTGCGCTGTGGCATGGGAAATGTTCCTCGATGGCCAGCTTTTTTCGTTTGGCTGGACCAGTCGAATGTAACGGTGGCACAAGGGGTTGCGCCAATCAATTTTTCTGATCTTTGGGATTTATGCCAGTGATCTTTCGGCCTTCGCATCCCGTGTAACGCAGTGCGTCATCGCCGCGTATTGACCGGACGGAATTCGGCTCAATAGTTTGGCGCGACGACACGCGCCGGAAACATCCGGTCTGCTAAGATAATTTAACAGTCCCAGGAGCCCGCCGGTGGATCAGTCAGCCTTCCAAAAACAGCTTGCCGCCTTGCGCGACCATCGCGCCGCGGCAGCCGGCGATATGCGCCAGGCCTTCGCCGCCGATCCGCAGCGGTTCAAGACGTTCTCCGCCAGCGACGGCGACCTGTTGCTCGACTGGTCGAAATGCGCCGTCGATGCGCGCACGATGGACCTGCTGGAGAATCTGGCTGACGCCGCCGATCTCGAAGGCCGCCGCGCCGCCATGTTCGCCGGCAAGAAGATCAACGTTACAGAGGGCCGCGCTGTTCTGCACACCGCCCTGCGCAACCTGACCGGCAAGGGCATCATGCTCGACGGGCAGGATGTGAAGGCGGAGGTCATTGCCGTATTGGACGCGATGGGCGCCTTCGCCGACGCGGTGCGTTCCGGCAAGGCGACAGGCGCCACCGGCAAGAAGATCACCGACATCGTCAATATCGGCATCGGCGGCTCCGATCTCGGCCCGGCCATGGCGACGTTGGCGCTGGCGCCCTATCATGACGGTCCGCGCGCGCACTATGTCTCCAACATCGACGGCGCCCATATCCACGACACGCTGAAGGGCCTTTCCGCCGAGAGCACGCTTTTTATCGTCGCCTCCAAGACCTTCACCACGGTCGAAACGATGACCAATGCGCAGACGGCGCGCGACTGGGTCCAGAAGGCGCTCGGCAAGGAAGCGATCGGCAAGCACTTCGCCGCTGTCTCGACGGCACTCGACCTGGTGGCGAAGTTCGGCATCGAGCCGGACCGCGTCTTCGGCTTCTGGGATTGGGTCGGCGGCCGCTATTCTGTGTGGGGCGCCATCGGCCTTCCCGTGATGATCGCCATTGGTCCACGCGATTTCCGCGCCTTCCTCGATGGCGCGCACGAAATGGACGAACACTTCCGCACAGCGCCGCTGGCCAAAAACCTGCCGGTGCTGCTTGGCCTTTTCGGCTGGTGGCATCGCGTCGTTTGCAAATACCCGGCCCGCGCGGTCATCCCCTATGACCAGCGCCTGTCCAGGCTGCCGGCCTATCTCCAGCAGCTCGACATGGAATCGAACGGCAAGAGCGTCACCCTGGACGGCGGCCCCGTGGCGACGCCGACCGGGCCGCTGGTCTGGGGCGAGCCCGGCACCAATGGCCAGCACGCCTTCTTCCAGCTCCTGCACCAGGGAACCGATTTCATTCCGGTCGAATTCCTCGCCGCGGCGAACGGCCACGAGCCGGAGCTGAAGCACCATCACGACCTGCTGCTCGCCAACTGCCTGGCGCAGTCGGAAGCCTTCATGAGGGGCCGCACGCTGGAGGAAGCGCGCGCGCAGATGCTGGCCAAGGGCATGAAGCCGGCCGATGTCGATCGTATTGCCCCGCACCGCGTCTTCTCCGGCAACCGGCCCTCGGTGACCATTCTTTATCGCAAGCTTGACCCGCGCACGCTCGGCCGCCTGATCGCTCTCTACGAACACCGCGTCTTCGTCGAGGGAACGCTGTTCGACATCAACTCCTTCGACCAATGGGGCGTCGAGCTCGGCAAGGAACTGGCCACCGGCCTTCTGCCAGTCGTGGAAGGCAAGGAAAGTGCCGCAAAGCGGGATGCCTCGACCGCCGGCCTGGTGGAACACATCCACCATTTGCGTGGTTCGGAGTGACTGAGTTGGCAGACATCAAGGGAATATTGTTCGACAAGGACGGAACGCTTGTCGACTTCAATGCGACCTGGCTCGGGGTTGCCGACTTCATGGCCATGGACGCCTCCGAAGGCGACCGCTGGAAGGCCGACAGGCTGCTTGCGGCCGCGGGCTTCGATTTCGCCAACAGGCGCTTCAAGCCCGATTCCATCTTTGCCTCCGGCACCAATCTCGACGTCGTTGAATTGTGGTTTCCGCGCCTGTCCGACGAAGACCAGATGCTGGCCGTCGCCCGCTTCAACCAGATCACCTCGGTGCAGGGCTCGGCGATGGCGGTGGCTCTGCCGGGCATCGTCGAAACGCTCGGCACCTTGCACGCAAGGTCCTATCGGCTCGGCGTCGCCACCAACGATTCGACCAGCGGCGCGGAAAAAACGCTGGTAACGCTCGGCGTCGCGCAGCTGTTCGACGCCGCTTACGGCTATGACGCGGTGGCCAATCCCAAGCCGGCGCCGGATACGATCCAGGCCTTCTGCGATCTCACCGGCCTGGAGCCGACGCAGGTCGCCATGATCGGCGATAACCGCCACGATCTCGAAATGGCTCGTGCCGGCGGCTGCGGCCTGGCGGTCGGCGTGCTCTCGGGCACCGGCACGCGTGAATCTCTGGCCGGAATTGCCGACGTGATCCTGGATTCGGTTGTCGACCTGCCGGATTTCCTTTCAGCGCGGGTCAAGGAGACGATCTGATCTCGTCGCTAGCGGCGTCTCGGCTTCGAAGGAAAAGACGCCGCTCGGCCTGCTTGCGGCGCCCTTCGCGTCGCCGAAATCCGGCACCTGATATTCGGCGAGCAGCCTGAGCCGCGACAATGGTAGATCGGCGCGGCGCGGGTCGCCGATCAGGACCTCGACGCCAGCGGCAAGGCAGCGGTCGAGGAAGGGGATCATGCGTTGGGTGACATCGGGTCCGTAGAACACGTCGCCAGCCAGCACAAGGTCGACCGCTGGTGGCGGACCGGTGGTAATGTCTTTGCAGATCACCGAGATCGTGACGCCGTTGTCTTTTGCATTGAGACCGAGCGCGGCGACGCCGTTTCGGTCGATCTCGGCGGCGATCACTTCGCGGGCCCCGGCCTTCGCGGCAGCGATGCCGACAATGCCGGAACCGGCACCAAGGTCGAGCACGCGGCGTCCCCCCACGGTCGTCGGATGGTCGAGGACATAGCGCGCGAGCACGGTGCCGCCGGCCCATGCGTAGGCCCAGTAGGGCGGTTGTGGCTCCGGTGCGTCTTCCGCATCGCCTTCGGGCTCGACGAGCCGTCTCAATCCGCTGCTGGGGTGCGCCGTGTAAAACCGGATTTCTGGAAGCGCAGGCGCAGGGACAAGGCGCATGTTGGCCTTGATGAACTCGGCCGGGTCGAGGCGCTGGCGCCGGTCTGGCGCATCGTCGCCGGCAAGATCGTGGTCCAAGCCGGCTCCTATTCGCGCAATGCGCGCCGCAGGATCTTTCCGACCGGCGTCTTCGGCAGTTCTGTCCTGAATTCGATGTATCTGGGCCGCTTGTACCCGGTCAGGTTCTCACGGCAATAGGCGGTGATGGCCTCGGCGGTCAGCGCCTGGTCCTTCTTGACGATGAACAGTTTCGGCACTTCGCCCGAATGCTCGTCCGGCACGCCGATTGCCGCCACTTCGAGCACGCCGGGATGCAGCGCCACGACTTCCTCGAGCTCGGTCGGATAGACGTTGAAGCCGGAAACGAGGATCATGTCCTTCTTGCGGTCGACGATCTTGGTGTAGCCGCGCTCGTCCATGAAGCCCATGTCGCCCGACTTGAAGAAGCCGTCCTTGGTCATCACCTTGGCGGTCTCGTCAGGCCGGTTCCAGTAGCCCGCCATCACCTGCGGCCCCTTGATGCAGATTTCGCCGACCTCGCCGAGCGGCAAATTGTTGTCCTCCTCGTCGCGGATGGCGATCTCGGTAGACGGCAGCGGCAGGCCGATCGTGCCGGTGAATTCGCCGGAGCTGAACTTGTTGGCCGTTGCCACGGGCGACGTCTCCGACAGGCCGTAGCCTTCACTGACCGGGCAGCCCGTCAGCGCCTTCCAGCGCTCGGCGACGCCCTTTTGCACCGCCATGCCGCCGCCCAGCGTCAGGAGCAGCGGCTTGAAGTCGAGCTTGCGGAAATCCTCATTGTTGAGCAGCGCGTTGAACAGCGTGTTGAGGCCTGGAAAGATATGGATCGGATACTTGCCCATTTCCTTGACGAAGCCGGGGATGTCGCGCGGATTGGGGATCAGTATGTTCTGTCCACCCATTTGCATGCCCATCAGCGCATTCACGGTCAGCGCGAAGATATGATAGAGCGGCAGTGCGCAGATGAGGTTGAGATGGGCGGGTTTTGGCTTGACCGTGTAGGCGTCCTGCAGCCACAGCGAATTCTGCGCGACATTGGCCAGCACGTTGCTGTGCAGCAGGATAGCACCCTTCGAGATTCCCGTGGTGCCGCCGGTATATTGCAGGAACGCGATATCGTCGGCCGCTACCTTGGCCGGCTTGAAACCCATGCCGCTGCCCACCTTCAGCGCCGCGTTGAACTTGACATGGCCGGGCAATGACCAGGCCGGCACCATCTTCTTGACGCGGCGCACCACCAGATTGACGATGCTTCCCTTGAGCCCGCCGAGCATGTCGCCCATGGCCGCGACGACGACGTGCTTGACCGACGTCCTGGCGATCACCGCTTGCAAGGTGCTGGCGAAGTTCTCCAGGATGATGATCGCTTGTGCCCCGGAATCCTTGAGCTGGTGTTCCAGCTCGCGCGGCGTGTAGAGAGGGTTGACATTGACCACCGTGTAGCCGGCGCGCGCCACCGCCATCATCGCCACCGGATATTGCAGCACGTTCGGCATCATCAGGGCGACGCGTGCGCCTTTGGGCAACCCGGTCGATTGCAGGTAGGCGCCGAACGCCGCCGAAAGCCGTTCGAGTTCCGCATAGGTGATCGACTTGCCCATGCAGGTGAAGGCCGGCTGGCCGGCAAATTGCTTGCAGGCGGCAACGAGGAAATCGCCGATGGAGCTGTAGGGCAGGGCGCCGATCTCGGCCGGCATGTTCTTCGGGTAGCTTTCCAGCCAGGGCTTTTCCGGCAAGCCTGCGGCAAGGGCGGTGAGCGCTTTCGGCAATCGCTTGGCGGCCGCCGGTTTCGAGGCCGCCGGTGCCGGCTTGGCCACGGATGCGGCTTGTGCGGCGCCAGTCTTGCTAGTCTGGGTCGCCCCGGTCTGGCTCGCGCCAGTCTTCGTCGTCCCGGCCTTGGTCGAACTGGTCTTTGTCGCCCCGGTTTTAGCAGTTCCGGCCTTCGCCGACGTCTTTGCGGGGACGGCTTTGGCCGCCGGCTTCGTGGCCGGTTTGACAACAGCGTCCGCCTTGCCGGCGGAAGGTTTCCCTGCGGCCCTTGCCTTTGCGCCCTTTGTGTTCTTGGCAGGGGGCGTTGGCTGCTTGTCGGCGCCCGCGGCCGGCTTCAGGGTCGCCTTGGCCGTCTTCGGCGGAGCCGTCCTGTTCGATGCTTTTGCCAACCGTCCCTCCCTGTTTTGTTCGTCCCTGCCGCGCTCGCCTCCTGACAACAGAGGCGTCCCCCGCTGCCGCTGGTGCCTTGTCTATGTATGGCCTCTATCGGCGGGCGTGCAAGCCTTGCCCAAGCGGCAAGCCGTCGAAAGATTTGCCGCCGAAAATCTTTCTCGCCATGGGCGCAGCGGCCCTGCATCGTCCGGCGTCCCCGGTCACATGAAAGCGGGCGCGACGTCGATCTCGTGAGATTGGTGATCAATAAAAAAATGCGGTCGTTAATAATGTTGTGAATAGAAAAAAATACTGAATTTTTCCATTTTTTCGCGGGAGGGAGGATTTTTTTCCCGCTTACCATGGGGTAGGCAAACTGGGTGTTCCAAAGCCGGAGAAACGGTGCTTATATGCGCGCTTCGCGAGCCTGATAGAGGGGCTTGGAAAAACATCAGGGAGTGCTCAATGAGGAAGAAACTGACTTTTGCAGCCGCGTTGCTGGCTGCAAGCGTCCTGGGCGGCGTGGCCAACGCAAAAACCTTGGTCTACTGCGCCGAAGCTTCGCCGGAAGGCTTTGACCCGGCGCCCTACACCGCGGGACAGACGTTCGATGCGTCTTCGCGTACGGTCTTCAACCGCCTCGTCGAATTCGACCATGGCAAGACGACGGTCTCGCCGGGCCTGGCCGAAAGCTGGTCCATTTCCGACGATGGCAAGGAATACACGTTCAAGCTTCGCAAGGGCGTGAAGTTCGCCGCTACCGACTATTTCACCCCGACGCGCGACTTCAACGCCGACGACGTGGTGTTCTCGTTCCAGCGTCAGGTCGACAAGAACGGCCCCTGGTTCCAGTACATACCGGGCATTGCCTACCAGTATTACAATGACCAGTTCGGCGACAACATCACCAAGGTCGAGAAGGTCGATGACCTGACGGTGAAGTTCACCCTCAAGGAGCCGGCGATCACTTTGATCCCGACGCTGGGCATGGACTTCGCCTCAATCGTTTCCAAGGAATATGCCGACAAGCTGCAGGCGGACAAGACGCCTGAACTGTTCAACCAGAAGCCGATTGGCACCGGCCCGTTCATCTTCGTCGATTACCAGACCGACGCTGCCATCCGCTACAAGGCCAACCCCGACTATTGGGGCGGCAAGCAGAAGATCGACGACCTTGTCTTCGCCATCACCACCGATCCGGCGGTCCGTGCGCAGAAGCTGAAGGCCGGCGAATGCAACATCATGTCCTACCCGGCGCCGGCCGACATCGCCGGCCTGCAGGCCGATCCGAACCTGAAGGTCGACGAGCAGGAAGGCCTCAATGTCGGTGCGCTGATGTACAACACCCAGCAGAAGCCGTTCGACGACGTGCGCGTGCGCAAGGCGCTCAACATGGCCATCAACAAGAAGGCTATCATCGACGCGGTCTTCCAGGGCGCCGGCCAGGTGGCCGTCAACCCGATCCCGCCGACCATGTGGTCCTACAACAAGGACGTGAAGGACGATCCGTACGATCCGGATGCGGCCAAGAAGATGCTCGAAGAGGCCGGCGTCAAGGACCTCAAGATGAATGTCTGGGCCATGCCTGTGTCGCGCCCCTACATGCCGAACGCGCGCCGCACCGCCGAGCTGATCCAGGCCGACTTCGCCAAGGTCGGCGTCACAGTCAACATCGTCAGCTACGATTGGGGTGAATACCTCAAGCGCGCTTCGGCGGTCGATCACGACGGCGCCGTCATCGTCGGCTGGACCGGTGACAATGGCGATCCGGACAACTTCCTCGGTGTGCTCTTGAGCTGCGCTTCCGTCGGTTCGAACAACCGCGCGGAATGGTGCAACAAGGACTTCGATGCGCTCATCAACAAGGCCAAGACGGTTTCCGACCAGGCCGAGCGCACCAAGCTCTACGAACAGGCGCAGGTCATCTTCAAGGAACAGGCACCGTGGGCGACGCTCGCACACTCCAAGGTGTTCATGCCGATGCAGAAGACCGTCTCCGGCTTTGCGATGGATCCGCTCGGCATCCATCGCTTCGACGGCGTCGATATCGCCGAATAAGGTTCGCGAAACGGGGCGGCGCCACAGCGCCGTCCCACCTCGCCCGCCATGCTGCGTTATATCCTCGGCAAGCTCGCCCTCATCGTCCCGACCTTCATCGGGATAACCATCCTCGCCTTCGGCTTCGTGCGCATCCTGCCCGGTGATCCGGTGCTGGTGCTCGCGGGCGAACGCGGCCTGTCGCCCGAACGTCACGCTGCGCTGATGCACCAGTTCGGCTTCGACCTGCCGATCTGGCGACAGTACCTGACCTATCTGGCCAATATCCTCAGCGGTGATTTCGGCACCTCGTTTTCCACCAAGACGCCGGTGCTCAAGGATTTCCTGGTGCGGTTCCCGGCGACGGTCGAACTTGCCATCTTCGCCATGATCTTCGCCATCGTCATCGGCGTCGCCTTCGGCATCTTCGCCGCGATCCGCCGCGGCTCCTGGTTCGACCAACTGACCATGGGAACGGCGCTGGCAGGCTATTCCATGCCGATCTTCTGGTGGGGGCTGCTGCTGATCATCGTGTTCTCCGGCATGCTGCACTGGACGCCGGTTTCCGGCCGCATCGACCTTCTCTATTTCTTCAAGCCGGTAACCGGCTTCATGACCATCGATTCCCTGATCTCCGGACAGAAGGGTGCATTCCGCTCGGCCCTGTCGCACCTCGTCCTGCCCACCATCGTGCTCGGCACCATTCCGCTTGCCGTCATCGCCAGGCAGACGCGGTCGGCCATGCTCGAGGTCCTCGGCGAGGACTATGTGCGCACCGCGCGCGCCAAGGGCCTGGCGCCTCGCCGCGTCATCGGGCTGCACGCTTTCCGCAATGCGCTGATCCCGGTCGTCACCACCATTGGCCTGCAGGTCGGCACGCTCCTGACCGGCGCCATCCTGACCGAGAGCATTTTTTCGTGGCCAGGCATCGGCAAATGGATGATCGACGCTATTTCCAAGCGCGACTATTTCACCGTGCAAGGCGGGTTGCTTTTGATCGCGCTCATCGTCATGTCGGTGAACCTCATCGTCGACGTGCTCTATGCCGTCATCAACCCGCGTATCCGGGCGAATTGACATGACCAACGAAGGCCCTGCCACAATCGAAGCCGCGACCGTCGTCAGGCCGCAGGACGCCCGGCTGCAGATGTTCGCCGAGTTCTGGCACTATTTCTCGATCAACAAGGGCGCGGTGATCGGCCTCTTCGTCTTCGCGCTGCTGATCCTGATCGCGGTCTTCGCGCCGCTGCTCGCCCCGCATTCGCCGGACGACCAGTTCCGCGACTTCTTCCTGACGCCGCCGGCCTGGCAGGCGGGCGGCAGCGCCCAGTTCCTGCTCGGTACCGACGCCGTCGGCCGCGACATTCTCTCGCGCCTGATCTACGGCTCGCGCTTCTCGCTCGCCATCGGCTTCGTCGTCGTCACCACGGCGCTGATCTCTGGCGTCATCCTCGGCCTGCTCGCCGGCTACTGCCGCGGCTGGGTGGATACGCTCATCATGCGCATCATGGACATCATCCTGGCCTTCCCGTCGCTGCTGCTGGCGCTGGTGCTGGTCGCCGTTCTCGGACCTGGGCTGGTCAACGCCATGATCGCCATTGCCTTCGTGCTGCAGCCGCACTTCGCCCGGCTCACCCGCGCCGCCGTGATGGCGGAGAAGAACCGCGAATATGTCATCTCGGCCAAGGTCGCGGGCGCAAGCCATCTCAGGCTGATGCTGGTCACCATCCTGCCCAACTGCATCGCGCCGCTGATCGTGCAGGCGACGCTGTCCTTCTCCAACGCCATCCTCGAAGCCGCCGCCCTCGGCTTCCTCGGCATGGGCGCGCAGCCGCCGACGCCGGAATGGGGCACGATGCTGGCCGAGGCGCGCGAGTTCATCCTGCGCGCCTGGTGGGTGGTGACCTTCCCCGGCCTTGCCATCCTGATCACCGTCTTTGCCATCAACCTGATCGGCGACGGCCTGCGCGACGCGCTCGACCCCAAGCTGAAGAGGTCGTGAGCATGTCCCTGCTCGAGATCAAGAACCTCACCGTTTCCTTCGACACCGCCGCCGGTCCGTTCATGGCCGTGCAGGGCATCGACCTGTCGATCGAGCCGCGCGAAGTGCTGGCGATCGTCGGCGAATCCGGTTCCGGCAAATCGGTGGCGATGCTGGCGGTGATGGGGCTGCTGCCCAACACCGCGACCGTCAAGGCCGACCGCATGGCCTTCGACGGCGTCGATCTGCTGAAGCTCAGCCCGTCCGAGCGGCGCAAGATCGTCGGCAAGGATATCTCCATGATCTTCCAGGAGCCGATCGCCAGCCTCAACCCGTGCTTCACCGTCGGCTTCCAGATCGAGGAGGTGCTGCGCTTCCATATGGGCATGGACCGCGCCCAGCGCCGCGCGCGCGCCATCGAATTGATGAAGCTCGTCGGCATTGCCGATCCGGAAGAACGGCTGAGCTCGTTTCCGCACCAGATGTCGGGCGGCCAGTGCCAGCGCGTCATGATCGCCATCGCCATCGCCTGCAATCCGAAGCTCTTGATCGCGGACGAGCCGACCACCGCGCTCGATGTTACCATCCAGAAGCAGATCCTTGATCTCCTGGTTTCGCTGCAGGCCAAATACGGCATGGGCCTGATCATGATCACCCACAATATGGGCGTGGTGGCCGAGACAGCCGACCGCGTCATCGTTCAGTACAAGGGCCGCAAGATGGAAGAGGCCGACGTGCTGTCGCTGTTCGAGAGCCCGAAAAGCAACTACACGCGCGCGCTGCTGTCGGCGCTGCCGGAGAACGCGGTCGGCGACCGGCTGCCGACCGTTTCCGACATGCTGTTCGAGCCGGCGCCCTCGGCCGCGGGAGCCTCCGCATGAGCACCACCGTCCTCGAAGGCAAGAACATCGTTCGCGACTACCATATCGGCGGCGGCCTGTTCAGCGGGCCGCGCACGGTGCACGCGGTCAAGGGCGTCTCGTTCACCGTGGATAAGGGCAAGACGCTCGCCATCGTCGGCGAAAGCGGCTGCGGCAAGTCCACGCTCGCCCGCATCATCACGCTCATCGATCCGGCGACATCGGGCGAACTGTTCATCGACGGCAACAAGGTCGACATCGCCAGGGGCGGATTGACCAAGGAGATGCGCCGCAAGGTGCAGATCGTCTTCCAGAACCCCTACGGATCGCTCAACCCGCGCCAGAAGATCGGCGACGTGCTGGGCGAGCCGCTGCTGATCAACACCGACAAGACGGCCGCCGAGCGGCGCGACCTCGCCATGAAGATGCTGAAGAAGGTCGGCCTCGGTCACGAGCACTACAACCGCTATCCGCACATGTTCTCGGGCGGCCAGCGCCAGCGCGTCGCCATCGCCCGTGCGCTGATGCTGAACCCGAGCCTTCTGGTGCTGGACGAGCCGGTCTCGGCGCTCGATCTGTCGGTGCAGGCACAGGTGCTCAACCTGCTCGCCGACCTGCAGGACGAATTCCAGCTGACCTATGTCTTCATCAGCCACGATCTCTCCGTGGTGCGCTACATCGCCGACGACGTGATGGTGATGTATTTCGGCGAGGCGGTCGAATACGGCTCGCGCGACGAGGTCTTTTCAGACCCCAAGCACAGCTACACCAGGACCCTGTTCGCCGCCACGCCGCGCGCCGATGTCGCCAGCATCAAGGCGAGGCTGGCGAAGAAGAAAGCGGCTTAAGCCGCGGTGGTCGTCATCCTCGGGTCTGCGCCGCGTCGCTCCGCTCCTTGCTCCGCCCGTGGATGACGAAACGGAGGCAGTCAAGCCTCCGGTTTCTCTCGCGAAAAGGGTCGAGCGCTACGACAGCTTCGCGATGACAGCCCGCAGCGCTTCACTGAAACGCCTGACCTCGTCTACCGTATTGTAGTGCACCAGCGAGGCGCGGATGGCGCCGCTGTCCATCGACAGGTTGAGGCGCTTCATCAGGCGCGGGGCGTACATGTGGCCGTCGCGAATGCCGATCTGCATCTCGGCCATTTCCTCGACGATCCGCTGCGGCGACAATTTGCCGATGTTGAAACAGAAGGTCGGCACGCGTTCGTTGATCCGGGCCTCCTCGGAAACGCCGTAGATCGTTGCCCCGCAGCTCTTCAGCACAGCCAGCATCTCGCGCGCCAGCACCAGCTCGTAGTCGCGGATGGCGCCCATGCCGGCGACGATGTTTTCGCGCCGCGAGCGGTTGTTGGACGGGGCAAGGTTGCGGCCGATGAGTTCCAGATACTGGACCGCCGCATCCATGCCCGACACGTTCTCGTAAATGAAGGTGCCGGCCTCGACCTTGTAGGGCGGCTCGTCGGGGATGAAGTCCTCGCGGAAGGTCGGCAGCCGCTTCAGCGTTTCGAAGCGGCCCCACAGGAAACCCATATGCGGCGAGAAATTCTTGTAGCCGGAACAGACGAGATAGTCGCAATCCCATGCCTGGACGTCGATCAGCCCATGCGGCCCGTAATGCACGCAGTCGAGGAACACTTCGGCGCCGGCGGCGTGCGCGATCCCTGCCACCGAAGCGACGTCGACGATCGAGCCGATGGAATGCGCCGTCACCGTGCAGGCGACAAGCCGGGTACGATCGGAAACAAGCGGGCGCAGATCGTCGATATGCAGGTTGCCGTCCTCGCGCATGCGCCACCACTTGAACTTGGCGCCGGCGGATTCGAGTGCCAGCCATGTCGCGATGTTGGCGTCATGGTCCATGTCGGTGACGACGATCTCGTCGCGCTCTCCAAGCATCTGGCCGATGCCGAGGCTGACTAGGCGGATGAACGAGGTGGCGTTCATGCCGAAGCAGATCTCGGATGGGCTGTAGGCATTGATCAGCAGTGCCACGCTTGTCCGCGCATCGGCGACCGATTGGTCAACGGTGACGCTGCGGCCATAGCGGCCGCCGCGCTGCACATTGTGCGATACCAGATGGTTGGTCACCGCATCGAGCACGCTCTGCGGAATCTGCGCGCCGGCGGCGTTGTCCAGGAAGATGAAGTCGCCTGCCCGCTGCAAGGCCGGAAACATCGCCCGGATTCTTTCAACAGGGAATGCGCCGGAAGTGCCGGTCGCATTGGCGGCTTGATGCTTGTTCATGGTCGTCTCCTGCGAAGTGCTCGGTAGAGGGGAAGTTGAAGGCGCGGTCAGCGCGTCTTCTCGGTTTTGAAACGGCCTTCAAGCAGGCTGACGAGGCGAACCATCGGCCACAGGAAGATGAGATAGACCAGGGCTGCGCCGATCAGCGGCGAGGGGTTGGCGTAGAGCGACTGCGCATTGGTCGCTTCTTTCAAAAGTTCCGGCAGCGCCACGGTGGAGGCGAGCGAGGTGTCCTTGAACATCGAGACGCAGTTGCTGGTCATCGGCGGGATGACCACGCGCACCGCCTGCGGCAGCACCACCTTGCGCAAGGTCAAAAGGAACGGCAGGCCGAGCGCCTGCGACGCCTCGAACTGGCCGCGCGGAATGCTTTCGATGCCGGAGCGGAACACTTCCGCCGAATAGGCCGACATGATGATGGCGAAGGCCGTCACGGCGGAAGCCCAGGACGACAGGCGGATGCCGAGGAAGGGCAGCGCATAGTAGATCAGGATCAGCACCACCAGCACCGGCAGCGCGCGGAAGATGTCGGTGTAGCCGACCGCCAGCCATCTGAGCGGCTTCGGCGCATAAAGCCGCAACAGGCTGATCACCAGGCCGATGGGGATGCCGATGCCGATGCTGAGCAGGCCGAGCAGCAGCGTGTTGAGAAAGCCGCGCAGCAGCGCCGGCAGACTGGACGCGATGACGTCGGCGTTGAAGAACGTATCGAGCAGCGACATGGGAGGCTTTCCCGAACCGTTTGGCGTCCCTTGACGCCGGAGCAGAGGTCCGGAACAGCGAAAGCGGTTTTGCCGCGCCGCGCTGGTTCCGGGAGACTATGTATCAAACGGAACGTGCCGGCCTTTCGAGCCGGCACGTTCTCCTTGGCGGCCGCCGCTCAGGCCTTCGGCACCGGCATTTCCTTGGCGGTCGAGGAATCGGCGGGCGCGTCGCTGCCGAACCACTTCTTGTGGATCGCGGCCAGCGTGCCGTCCTTCTTCATTGCCGTCAGCGCGTCGTTGAGCTTGCCGAGCAGCGGGTGGTCCTTGGTCATCATCAGCCCGTACTGTTCGCCGGTCTTGATGCGTTCCTTGACGGTGAGATCCTTCATCTTGGTGAAGGAGTACTGCATGCCCGGAATGTCGCTGACAGCCGCGTCGATGCGCCCGGCGCTGAGGTCGAGCAAAAGGTTCTGCTGTGTGTCATAGCCCTTTACGTCGCTGAGGCCATCGGCCTCCTGATGCGCCTTGACCCAGGTCTCGCCGGTCGAGCCGGACAGCACGCCGACGATCTTGCCCTTGAGGTCGGCCTCGGCCTTGATCGGGCTGTCGGTCTTGGTGGCGATGCCCATGTCGGAATCATAGTAAGGCTGCGTGAACGACTGCGACTTCAGCCGCTCCGGCGTGATGGTGATCGACGAGATGGCGACATCGATGCGCTTCGAGGTGGTGGCGGCGAACAGCGCCTGGAAGCCGAGATCGGCGATGTCGGTGGTCATGCCGACGCGCTTTGCCGCTTCGTTGACGATGTCGACTTCAAAGCCCTCGAAAGTGCCGCTCTCGTTCTTGTACTCGAACGGAGGGTTGGTCGGGTAGGCGCCGACATTGAGCACATCGGCGGCATAGGCGGTTGCCGGTCCGGCGGCGATGCCGATGGCGGCCGCGAGGAGGATGAGATTGCGACGGGTCAGGCTCATTGTTGGTCCCTCTGGGGTGTTCCCTCTGGTTGTTGATCGGGCGGGCTGATGCCCGCACGGTTTCTTGCCGCCCCACCTCCCAGCGGGGCGTCAATTCATGCTCGCCGCCATACGGTCGGGCGCTGTCCGGTCGCGGCAGACGCACATGGGCGGGAAGGCAAGGTTGGCGATGCTCTCGGTATGCGGATCGCGGATCTGGCGCGCGCACGCCATCGCACGCATGGCGCGTGTCGGAGGATGACTGGGGGCAGCATGAACGACAAGGACTGAAACCCTTTGATCCCACCCGATGCACCACGATGGATGTCCGGCAAGCCCGTCCGGAACGGCAGTCGCCATCGATCGAGGAATGCTTATCCAAACCGCGGCAGTTTTCAAGGCAAAAGTTTTAAGCTTAAAAAGTTGGCGGCGACGGCGCCTGGCAAACCTTTCGATAGCGCTAGCTGCGGCCGCTACCGCCCAGCTCAGCATCCGCGCCGGCTTTGCCGGCGGCAGCGCCAGCCCCCAGAAACATCGTGTCGCTGGCCAGGATAAAGAAACTGGCGCCGAGTGTCGCCCATTGGGCGACATCCTGCGGCCTCGCGCAGAAGATCCCGGATGTCCTGCCATGCGCGATCGTCGCATCGATGATCCTGCGGATCGCTTGCGCGAGCTTGTCGGCGCCTTTCGGGCCGATCGCATCGATCGATACGGAGAGATCGCCGGGCCCGACGAAGATCACGTCGACACCCTCGACGGCGGCGATCGCCTCGATATTGGCCAGCCCTTCCGATGTCTCGACCTGAACCGCCACGACGATGCTGTCATTGGCTTGAGCGAGATATTCGGAGATGCGGTAGCCATAGCCGGCGGCCCGTCCGGGCCCGACGCCGCGCTCGCCGGTCGGCGGATAACGCGAGGCCTTCACCGCCGCCTGCGCCTGGGCGGCGGTCGAGACGCGCGGGACGAGCACGCCTTGCGCGCCGCTGTCCAATGCCGCGGCGATCGCTTCCGGTGCATGGCCGGGCACGCGCACAATGGCCGGCACGCGATGGATGTCGGCCGCGCGCACCATCGCCTCGATCATGTCGCGCGAAATCTGGGCATGTTCCCAATCGATGCAGAGGAAATCGAGACCGGACTGCGCCATCACCTCGACCGCAACGGGATGCGGAATGGCGGCAAAGGAACCGACGAGGCTTTCCCTACAGATGCATTTGTGGCGAAACCCGCTCATCGTTCCATCCCCTTGTTGTCGTGCCGGAATTCATATCCGCAAACAGCGGCGAGGCGAAGCTATTTCAGGCTTGAAATATTTTCGCGCGGGCCTAGCGTGTCGATCTCCCGCCGCGAGTTCCGGACATGATCAAAGCGCATCCCCTGCACGGCCCAAACAGACTGAAGCTCGGCGTCTTCTCGACCAATGCCGACGGCGGCCTTGCCATATCGGATGTGCCTGAACGCTGGACGGCAAGCTGGCACGACAATCTGACGGCGGCGCAGATCGCCGACCGCGCGGGGCTGGAATTCCTGCTGCCGATCGCGCGCTGGCGCGGCTTTGGCGGCCGCAACAGGGTGCGCGAATGGTCGTTCGAGACCTTCACCTGGGCGGCGGCGCTCAGTGTGGCCACCGAGCGGATCGGCCTGTTCATGACCGTGCATGTGCCCCTCGTGCATCCGCTCTACGCCGCCAAGGCGCTGGCGACGGTCGATCATATCAGCCAGGGCCGTGCCGGCCTCAACATCGTCTGCGGCTGGAACCCGAAGGAATTCGGCATGTTCGGCACGCCGCTGGTCGAGAAGGGGTATGATCAGGCCGCCGAATGGATCGAAATTCTGGAAAGGCTGTATGCGTCGGCTGAACCTCTCGACTATGAGGGCACTTATTATCGTCTCAAGGAAGCCGTGAGCCGGCCGGCCAGCCTGCAAGTTCCGCGACCGGTGACGATGAACGCGGCTTTCGGCGGTCCGGGCCGCGATTTCGCTGCCGCCAGATGTGACTATCTGTTCACGACCTTTTCCGAGATGGCCGATGCCGGCAAACATGTCGCCGATATCAGTGAGCGGGCCGGCAAGGCTGGCCGCGAGGTCGGCGTCTACACCGTGGCGCATGTCGTCTGCCGGCCGACGATGGAGGAGGCGCAGGCCTATTACACACGCTATGCCGTCGATCTGGCCGACCGTGAGGCGGTCGATGCCCATATGGCCGGCAAAAAGGAATTCTCGCGGTCGCACGACCCGTATGCCTATGACCGCTATCGCCAGCGTTTCGCCGGCGGCGCCGGCACCTATCCCTTGGTCGGAACGCCCGAAACGATCGCCGCCGCTATGGCCGCCATTGCCGGGCATGGCTACCAGGGCATTGCGCTGTCCTTCGTCAACTACACGCAGGAACTCCCCTATTTCTGCGATCACGTGCTGCCGCTGCTGGAGCAGGCCGGCCTTCGCGGAGAATAGTCTGGCCCATGCCTTCCTGATTTCTCATCCTGGGGTCTGCGCCGTATCGCTACGCTCCTTGCTGCACCCAGGATGACGAAGCGACGGCCGATTATTCCGGAATAACCGCGGTGGCCTGGATCTCCACCTTGGCTCGGTCCTCGACCAGTGCCATCACCTGCATCGCGGCCATCGCCGGGAAATGCCGGCCGATCACCTTGCGATAGGCCTCGCCTATACCCCTGAGATTGGCCAGATATTCGCTCTTATCGGTGAAATACCACGTCATCGACGTGATGTGCCGCGGCTCAGCTCCGGCCTCCGCCAGCACCGCGACGATATTTTGAAGCGTCTGCCGCACCTGTCCGACGAAATCGTCGGTCTCGAACTGGCACAGCCCATTCCAGCCGACCTGTCCGCCGACGAAGACAAGCCGCCCGCGAGCCGCTACGCCATTGGCGTAACCGACTGGCTTGGCCCAGCCATCCGGCTGTAGGATCTCGTGCATTTCAACTCTCCGCAATATCCGCGTTCGAAAACAGTCCAGTCCGACGACGCGCCCTGTTCAGGCCGCCCCCATCACCTGTCGCGCGATCACCACCTTCTGCACGTCGGAAGCACCCTCATAGATGCGCAGCGCGCGGATCTCGCGATACAGGCTTTCGACGATGTGACCCTTGCGGACGCCGTCGCCGCCATGCAGTTGCACCGCTTTGTCGATCACCTCCTGCGCCTTGTCGGTGGCGAACAGTTTGGCCATCGCCGCCTCGCGCGTTACCCGCGCCGCGCCCATGTCCTTGGTCCAGGCGGCGCGGTAGACCAAAAGCGCCGCGGCATCGACGTCGAGCGCCATGTCGGCGATATGGCCCTGCACCATCTGCAGCTCGGCCATCGGCGCGCCGAACAGCTTGCGTTCGGCCACCCGCTTGATGCTTTCATCGAGTGCGCGGCGAGCAAAGCCGAGTGCCGCCGCGCCGACGGTCGAGCGGAACACGTCGAGCACCGACATGGCGATGCGAAAGCCGTCGCCCGGTTTGCCGATCAGCGCCGAGGCGGGCAGGCGGACCTGATCGAAAGACAGTCGTGCCAGCGGATGCGGCGCTATGACTTCCAGGCGCTCCGCGATGCCGAGGCCCTTGCTGTCCCCGGGCACGATGAAGGCTGATAGCCCCTTGGCGGCGGGTGCCTCGCCTGTGCGGGCAAAGACGACATAGAGATCGGCGATGCCGCCATTGGAGATCCAGGTCTTTTCGCCCGACAGGACATAGCCGTCACCATCGCGGGTCGCTGTCATCTCCATATTGGCGACATCCGATCCCGAGCGCGGTTCCGACAGCGCAAAGGCGGAAATGACCTTGCCGGCGCGCGTCTTCGAAAGCCATTGCTGTTGTTCCGGCGTGCCGAACAGGCTGAGCGCTCCGGTGCCGAGCCCTTGCATGGCGAAGGCGAAATCGGCGAGCCCGTCATGCCGCGCCAGCGTCTCACGCGTGATGCACAAGGTGCGCACGTCGAGCGGTCCCGGATTGTCGGTGTCGAGCGCCGTCGGCTTGAGCCAGCCGTCCCGGCCGAGTTTTTGCACCAGCTCGCGGCAGGCAGTGTCGACGTCATGGTGATCGACGGGCAGGTTCTTCGCGCACCATGCCTCGAGGTGCCCGGCCAGTTCGCGATGACGGTCTTCGAAGAAGGGCCAGTCGAGGAAGGAGCGGTCAGGCATTTCTGCCTCCGCTATTCTCCAGAGTCCGTGCTCTACGGCGCCCCCCTCTGTCCTGCCGGACATCTCCCCCTCTAAGGGGGAGATCGATCCTCATCTCGGCTTTCGCGAATCGCCTGCGCCGCAGGATGGCTGCCGCCGCCGAAGCTGCCAATCTCCCCCCTAGAGGGGGAGATGGCCGGCAGGCCAGAGGGGGGCGCTGTCCCGCCAACGTCTCCATCAACCCGCTCATCCTCAATTCCCCTCGAACACCGGCTTTTCCTTGGCAACGAACGCCTTGTACGCCCGCTCGAAATCGCGCGTCTGCATGCAGATCGCTTGCGCCTGAGCTTCCGCCTCGATCGCCTGGTCAAGGCCCATCGACCATTCCTGGTTCAACTGCGTCTTGGTGATGCCGTGGGCGAAGGTCGGGCCGGAGACGATGCGCGCCGCCATGTCGAGCGCGTCGGCCTCGAGCGATGCGGCATCGACCAATCTGTTGTAGAACCCCCAGCGCTCGCCTTCGGCAGCCGTCATGTTGCGGCCGGTGTAGAGCAGTTCGGCGGCGCGGCCCTGGCCGATGATGCGCGGCAGGATCGCGCAGGCTCCCATGTCGCAGCCGGCAAGACCGACGCGGGTGAACAGGAATGCCGTCTTGGCGTCCGGCGTGGCGATGCGGATGTCGGAGCTCATGGCGATGATGGCGCCGGCGCCGACCGCCACGCCGTCGACCGCCGCGATGATCGGCTTGCCGCAATTCAGCATCGCCTTTACGAAATCGCCGGTCATGCGGGTGAAGGCCAGGAGCTGCTTCATGTCCATCTTGACCAGCGGGCCGATAATATCGTGGACATCGCCGCCGGAGCAGAAATTCCCGCCATTGGACAGGAACACCACGGCATCGACATCGTCGGCATAGACGAGGTCGCGGAATGTATCGCGCAGTTCCGCATAGCTGTCGAAGGTCAGCGGGTTCTTGCGCTCCGGCCGGTCGAGCCGGACCTTGGCGATCCGGCCTTCGACCTGCCAGAGGAAATGCTTCGGCTTGAAGCCGGCCATCTTGCTCATTCGCGTCCCTCCCAGTTGCTGCGGAACGAGGTCAGCATGCCGGTCAGCCGGCGCGCGTCGTCCTCGCTCACCTTGCCCAGCAATTCGCCGACCCAGCCCTCGTGAGCGGCAGCGATGACTGCGAAGGACTTCGAGCCCTCATCCGTCAGCCGCACCATCGAGGTGCGGCGGTCGCCATTGCGGCGGGCGCGCGCGACCAGCCCCTCGGATACGAGCCGATCTACGATGCCCGTGACATTGCCGTTGGATACCAGCAGGAAGCGCGACAGATCGCTCATCAGCATGCCTTCGGGCGCTCGGTAGAGCGCGGCCATCACGTCGAAGCGCGGCAACGTCGTGTTGAATTCCTTCTTCAGCCGCTCGCGCAGTTCGGCCTCGATCGTGCGCGAGGCGCGCAGCAGCCTGATCCACAGCCGCAAGCGGTCCTTGCCGGGTCCCGACGGCGCGGGCAGGGGGCCGGCTACCATGTTTCGCCTCCTGAGATCGAAATTGCCTGTCCGGTGATCGACGCCGCCGCATCGCCGCACAGCCACAGCACGGCGGCGGCAATTTCCTGCGGCTGGATGAAGCGGCCTTGTGGATTGGTCGCGGCAAGGCTCGCCCGCGCCTGTTCAGTCGAACGGCCGGTTTTTTCAACGATCCGCTCGATGGACTCGTCCAACATGTCCGTCTCGACAAACCCCGGGCACACCGCATTGACGGTCACGCCGGATTTCGCCGTCTCGGCAGCCAGCGCCCGCATCAGGCCGACGACGCCATGCTTGGCCGCCACGTAAGGCGCGACATAGGCGTAGCCTTTCAGTCCGGCGGTAGACGCGATGAAGACGATGCGGCCCGCCTTGCGCGCGGCCATGCCGGCGAGCGCCGGCTTCACCGTCAGGAAAGCGCCGGTCAGGTTGACGTCCAGCGTCCGCTGCCAGTCGGCCAGCGTGGTCTTGTGCGCCGGCGTGCTGCCCGCCATGCCGGCATTGGCGACGACGATGTCGAACGGCCCGCGCGCGGCCTCCGCCGTCTCGTAAAGCGATGCCATCGCCGCCTCATTGGTGACATCGGCAGTGATGGCGAAAACGCCTTTGCTTTCGCCAGCCACCTTGGCCAGCTCCGCCTCGCGGCGGCCGCATATGGTGACGTCGATGCCGGCACCAGCCAGCGCCAGAGCGATCGCTCGGCCGACACCAGACCCGCCGCCGGTGACAAGGGCATGGCTGCCGGCGATCATCGCGGCGGCCGTCATACTTTCAGCCCCGCTGCGGCGTCGCGTTCGGCCAGTCGGTAGATCTGGTCGCGCCCCGGCAGATAAGGATCCGGCCATTTCACGCCACGGTCGCCGAGCGCCACCGCCGCATGCAGCGTCCAGTAGGGATCGGCAAGATGCGGCCGTGCCAGCGCCACCAGGTCGGCGCGGCCGGCCATCAGGATCGAATTGACATGGTCCGGCTCATAGATGTTGCCGACCGCCATCGTCGCCATGCCGACCTCGTTGCGGATGCGGTCGGAAAACGGCGTCTGGAACATGCGGCCATAGACCGGCTTTGCCAGCACCGAAGTTTGTCCTGCCGAGACGTCGCAAATGTCGACGCCGGCCTCATGCAACAGCCGCGCGATCTCGACGGCGTCGGCGGGTGTTACGCCTTCGATGCCGACCCAGTCATTGGCCGAAATGCGCATTGAGATCGGCTTCTGCGCCGGCCAGGCGGCGCGTACGGCGCGAAAGATTTCAAGGGGATATCGCATGCGGTTTTCCAGCGAACCGCCATACGCATCCGTGCGCCGGTTGGTGACCGGCGTGATGAAGGACGACAGGAGATAGCCGTGCGCGGCGTGGATCTCGAGCATGTCGAAGCCGCAGCGGTCGGCCATCTCAGCCGAAGCCACGAACCCGTCGCGCACTCTGTCCATGTCGGCGCGGTCCATCGCCTTCGGCACCTGATTCTCAGGTGACCACGCCACCGCCGATGCCGCCATGACGGGCCAGTTGCCCGCCGCCAGCGGCACGTCGGTGCCTTCCCAACCAACCCGTGTCGAGCCCTTGGCGCCGGAATGGCCGATCTGCGCGCAGATCTTCGCTTCGGTCTCGGCATGGACGAAGCCGACCAGCCGTTTCCACGCCATCTCATGTTCGGGCGCATAGAAGCCCGGGCAGCCGGGCGTGATCCGCCCTTCCGGACTGACGCAGGTCATCTCGATATAGATGAGCCCGGCGCCGCCCTTGGCACGCTCGGCATAGTGCGTGAAATGCCAGTCCGTCGGGCAGCCGTCGACAGCCTTGTATTGTGCCATCGGCGACACGACCACGCGGTTGTTGAGCCGCATGTCGCGCAGCTGGAAGGGCGCGAACATCGGGGCGCGACGGAGTCTGTTGGCGCCGGCGCCCGCCTGGCGCTGGAACCACTCCTCCGCGCTTTCAAGCCACTCCGCGTCGCGCAGCCGCAGGTTTTCGTGGCTGATGCGCTGCGAGCGGGTCAGCAGCGAATAGTTGAACTGCACCGGATCGAGGCCGAGATAACGCTCGACCTCCTCGAACCATTCGAGCGAGTTGCGCGCCGCCGACTGCAGCTTCAGCACCTCGGTGCGGCGCGCGTCCTCATATTTGCGGAAGGCGGCCTTTAGGTCCGGTTCGGTTTCGACATACTCGGCCAGCGCGACAGCGCTTTCCAGCGCCAGCTTGGTGCCGGAGCCGATCGAGAAATGGGCTGAGGCCGCCGCGTCGCCCATCAGCGCCAGATTCTCAAACGACCAGCGCTCGCACAGCACGCGCGGGAAATTGATCCAGGCCGAACCCCTGATGTGGTTGGCATTGGTCATCAGCTTGTGGCCGCCAAGATGCTTTTCGAAGATGCGCTCGCAGACGGCGATGGATTCCTGCTGCGTCATGGCGCCGAAGCCGAAGGCGGCCCAGGTCTGTTCGCTGCACTCGACGATGAAGGTCGCGGTGTCGCTGTCGAACTGGTAGGCGTGCGCCCACACCCAGCCATGCTCGGTCTTTTCGAAGATGAAGGTGAAGGCGTCGTCGAATTTCTGGTGGGTGCCGAGCCACACGAACTTGCATTTGCGCGTGTCGATGTCGGGCTTGAAGATGTCGACGAAGCTGTTGCGCGCCCTGGAATTCAGCCCGTCTGCGGCGACGACCAGGTCATGCGTCTCCATATAGGGCCGGGGATCGGCGATGTCGGTCTCGAACACCAGCTTGACACCGAGCTCGCGTGCGCGCCGCTGCAACAGGATCAAGAGCCGCTTGCGGCCGATGCCGCAGAAGCCGTGGCCTGAGGATACAGTGCGCACGCCGTCATGGACCACGGCGATGTCGTCCCAATACGCAAAATGCTTCTTGATCCAGACGGCGCTGACCGGATCGTTCCTGGCCAGATTCTCAAGCGTTTCGGCTGACAGAACGACGCCCCAGCCGAACGTGTCGTCGGCGCGATTACGCTCGAAAACCGTCACATCGTGCGCGGCGTCCCTCAGCTTCATCGAAATGGCGAAGTAAAGGCCGGCTGGTCCGCCGCCGAGAACCGCAACCTTCATCTGTGCGATCTCCTCTTCGCTTGCTTGATTTCAGTATCGCGCCGGGGCCAAGATATTTCAAGCTTAAAGTTTTATGCCGAAACGATTATGCGAAATAGCGGACCGCGCGCTCGCGCATCGCCGCACGCGCGGTCCGTGGGGTCACTTTTCCGGGTTCTTCGGGCTCCACAGCACCGTCTCGGCACTCTTCTCGTAAGCCATGCCGTCGGGATAGCTGATCGCTTCCAGTTGCAAGCCCCAAGGCGCCTGGAAGTAAAGGATGGTCTGGCCGGCGGCGGGTCCTTCCTTGACCGGCAGCGGCCCCAACCTGGTCTTTACGCCCTTGGCCTCGAGATAGGCTTTCGCCGCCGCGACGTCGTCGACATAGAAGGCGATGTGAAAACCGCCAATGTCGCTGTTCTTCGGTGTCAGGTCCTTCTGGTCCGGCGCGGTGTATTTGAACAGCTCTATATTCGACCCCGTGCCGCAGCGAACCATGGTGACCTGCTCGATGACAGCCTTCGGATCGACGCCGAGAAGATCCTGCATGAAGGTGCCCTTGTCGTCGGCGAACGGGCCGAACGACATCGCCTTCTTGCAGCCGACCACGTCGGTGAAGAAATCGACCGCCTGCTTCATGTCGGGAACCGTGATGCCGGTGTGGTCGTGCCCGCGCATACCGGGGATCGAGCTTGCTGCCGCCATACCGGTGCTGCCGAGGATGGCGGCAGCGAGTGCTGCATTTCGAATTGTTGTCTTCATGTCAGTTTCTCCTCCATTTGGCGGGGCTTTGTCATTGGCCGGTCGCACATCCGAGCCCGCTTTTCGGCGTGCGTATGCATTCATGTCGGAGCCTTGGCAGCGGAAGGAATATCCAGCCAGCCGTCGTCGATTTCGGGCAGTGGGATGGCCGCGATCAGGTCGCGCGTGTAGGTCTGTCGGGGATTTTCGAAGAGAGCGTCCGTCGCGCTCGCTTCGACGATCCTGCCTTCGCGCATGACGATGACCTGCCGGCACAGCCGCCGGATGACCGACAGATCGTGGCTGATGAAGGCGACCGTCAGCCCCATCTCCTCCGCCAGTTTCTCCAGAAGGGTGAGGATCTGCGCCTGCGTCGAGACGTCGAGGCCGGAGACGATCTCGTCGGCCAGCACGAATTTCGGCGCCAGCGCCAGCGCGCGCGCTATGCCGACGCGCTGGCGCTGGCCGCCCGACAGTTCGTGGCGGTAGCGGCCGGCGAAGCTCTGCGGCAGGCCGACGCGCTGCAAGGCCTCGGCCACGCGGTCCCTGAGATTGTCGCCAAGCCCGTTCTGCTTCAGCGGCGCGGCAATGATGCTGGCAATGGTGCGGCGCGGGTTGAGCGACGACATAGGATCCTGGAAGATCATCTGCAGATCGCGGCGCAGCGGCCGCAACTCCGCCTCCGGCAGATGCGTGATGTCGAGGCGCTCGAAGCTGATGCTGCCGGCGCTGGGCTCCAGCAGTCGTACCAGGGCACGGCCGAGCGTCGATTTGCCGGATCCGGACTCGCCGACGATGCCGGTCACCGATCCCTTGGGCAGGTCAAAGTCCAGGCCCTTTAGGATTTCCGCCAGCGGCGCGCGGCCGATCAGCGGCTTGCGGGTCATGTCGGGCAGCGCGACTTTCAGGCCGCGCACGGAAAACAGCGGCTCAGCCATGCGGTCGCCTCCACGCCTGGTCCGCGGCCGCAATCTCCGTGGCAAGCCCGGCCAGCACTGCCTCGTCGACCGGCTTTAGCGAGGCGAGGGGATCGGTGTAGCGCGGCGTTGCCGCCATCAGTGCCCGTGTGTAGGGGTGCTGCGGTGCCGCGAAGAGGGCAGCTGTTTCGGCCTCTTCCACGACCTTGCCGGCATAGAGCACCGAGACC
Organism: Mesorhizobium sp. B2-6-1; assembly: GCF_006440475.1. NCBI lineage: Bacteria > Pseudomonadati > Pseudomonadota > Alphaproteobacteria > Hyphomicrobiales > Phyllobacteriaceae > Mesorhizobium > Mesorhizobium sp. B2-6-1. Next base: position 196,835 of record NZ_VFUH01000004.1, on the reverse strand, counting down.
TTCTGGCTGATCTTGGCGACGACGCCGAGGTCGTGGGTGACGAACAGGATCGCCGTGCCGTGCTCGCGCTGCAACGCAGCGATGAGCCGCAGGATCTGCTTCTGCACGGTGACGTCGAGCGCCGTGGTCGGCTCGTCGGCGACGATCAGCCGGGGCTCGGCGGCGAAGGCTGCGGCGATCAGCACGCGCTGGCGCATGCCGCCGGAAAGCTCGTGCGGGTAGCTTTTCAGTACCCGGTCGGGGTCACGGATCTGCACCTCGTCCAGCAATTGCCGGATGCGGGTTTCGGCCCTCTCGCCGCTCCAGCCGAGGATGCGCACCAGCCGGTCGATCGTTTGCGGGCCGATGCGGCGCGACGGGTTGAGCGCGGTCAGCGGATCCTGCGGGATCAGTGCGGTGCGCGCGCCGATCAGCGTGCGCCGTGCCTTCGGGTTGAGCTTGCCGAGATCTTCGCCCTCGAGCCGCATATCGCCCTCGACGATGCGCACGCTCGACGGCAAGACGCCAAGTACCGCCTTGCCGATCATCGTCTTGCCGGCGCCGCTTTCACCGACCAGGGCTCGCACTTCGCCGGGCTGCACGGCAAGCGACACCGAGCGCAGCACGCGCTGGCCGTTCGGCAGCACGGCGCTCAACTCCTTGATATCGAGACAGGCGCTCATCGCAGCACCGGATCGAAACGTGTCTTCAGCGCCTCGCCGAACTGGCTGAACGACAGCACGGTCAGGATCAGTGTGATCAGCGGGAATACCAGCACCCACCAGGCCTGGTGGATCGACAGCCGGCCCTCGGCGATGATGCCGCCCCAGGTCGGGTCGTCGGTCGAGATCGACAGGTTGACGAAGGACAGGATCGCCTCGACGATGACGGCGATGCCCATTTCCAGCGACAGCAGCGCCACGATCGATGGCACCACATTGGGCAGCACTTCGCGCAGCATGATGCCGATGCGGCCATAGCCGGCGATGCGGGCGTTCTCGACATAGTCCATGCGCGACTGGCCCATCGCCTCGGCGCGGATGACCCGGCAGAAACGCGTCCAGTCGATGATCGCGATCGCCAGGATGACAGAGCTCAAACCCGTGCCGAGCACGGCAACCAAAAGGATGGCGAACAGCACCGGCGGGAATGCCATCCAGACATCGACGATGCGCGAGATGATGCGGTCGGCCCAGCCGCCGAAATAGCCAGCGATCAAGCCCAGGGTCGAGCCGACAAGGCAGGCGGCGCTGGCGGCGGCGAACGCAACGATGAAGGCGATGCGCCCGCCGAAGATCAGGCGTGACAAGAGATCCCGGCCGAGGCTGTCGGTGCCCAGCCAATAGCCGGGCTCCGCGCCATCGAGCCAGAACGGCGGCAAACGTTCGAGCATAAGATCCTGCGCGAGCGGGTCCCGCGGCGCGACCAGCGGCGCCAGGATCGCCGCCAGCAGCACCAGCAGCAGCCAGCCGCCGGCCAGCCAAAGCCTGGCGCTTGAGCCGTGTCTCGAGATGCGCCTCTCATCCATGGCGCAGCCTCGGATTGAGCAGCGCATACATCATATCCACGGCGAGATTGATCAGCACGAACAACAGCGCGAAGACCAGCACGATGCCCTGGATCAGCGGCAGGTCGCGGTTGATGACCGCGTCGATCGCCATGTTGCCGAGACCCTCATAGGAAAACAGCCGCTCGACGATGACCGTGCCCCCGATCAGGAAGGTGAACTGCACGCCGACCAGCGTCAGCGTGGGCAGGGCGGCATTCTTCAGCGCCTCGCGCAGGATGACCTGCGTTTCCGAAAAACCCTTCACCCGCGCCAGCACGACATAGTCGAGGTCGAGCACTTCCTTCAGCGATTGTTTCAGTAGCTGCGAGATGATCGCCGCCAGCGGCAATGCCAACGCCACTGCCGGCATAAGCATGTGCTTCAGGAGATCCCATGTGAGATCGAGGCGGAGCCGAAGCAAGCTTTCGAACAGATAGAACTGGCTGACGAAGGGCAGGTCGAGTTGCGGCGAGACCCGGCCGGAAATGTCGAAGATCGGCACCAGCACCCCGAACAGCAGGATCAGCACCAGGCCCCAGAGGAAGTCGGGAATGGAAAGTGCCGCCCCGCTGGCGATGTCGATGCCGGCTTCCACCGCCGTGCCTCGTTCGCGGGCGCCGAGGATGGCCATCGTCCCCCCGATCGCCACCGCCATGATAAGCGCGACGATGGCGAGTTCCAGCGTTGCCGGCAGCCGGTTGAAGACAAGCCCGAGCACGTCTTGCCGCAGCGAGATCGAGGTGCCGAAATCGCCTTTGACGACGCCGGACAGCCAGATGAAGAACTGCTCGACAATCGCCTTGTCGAGGCCGTAGAGCGCCCGCAGCCGGGCGATGTCGACATCGGTCGCGCCGGGCGGCAGCATCATGGCGATCGGATCGCCGGGAGCGATGCGGATCACGACGAAGACGACGACGGCCACGCCGAACAGCGTGATCAGCATCGTCAAAAGACGGATCAGGAATCGTTGCAGGAGCATGTAAATCTTTGCTGGAGCCCGCAGACTCGTATGCCGAAAGAAGATGCGCGCCGACGCTATGGACGGCGCGCGGCAAGCCCGGCCGATATCAGGCCGGGGTCATCAGGGCCGGCAACAGCGCGCCGGACACATGCTGCACGACGTTGACGCCCTTGGCATGCACGATCGGCTGCGCATACTGCATCAGCGGCAGCACATAGACTTGCTCGGCGATGTATTTGTCCACCGCCTTCCAGCCGGCGATGCGCTTGGCCTCGTCCTTCTCACCCCACAGCGGGTTGATCATGTCGATCAGATCCTGGCTGTCCCACACCGAGTGCGGGCTCGGTCCATACATGGCAAAGCCGGTCGAGGTGGTCGGGTCGCCGATGGCGTTGCCCCAGTTGTAGAAGGCCGCCGGCGCCAGCTTGTCGGCGGCGCGCAATTCGTAATGCTTGGCGATCTCGTAGACTTCAATGGTGGCCTCGATGCCGACCTTGCGCCACATGCCGACGATCGCCTGGATCATCTCGTAGTCCTTGGGCTTGAAGCCCTTGGTCGTCTGGATGGTGAACTTGACCGGCTTCTCCGGCGAATAGCCGGAAGCGGCCAGCAATTGCTTGGCCTTTTCCGGATTGTGCTCGACCTTGATCGACGCGTCGTAGGCCGCGTATTCCGGCGTTTCCAGCGTGGCGAGCGGCTGGCCGTAGCCGCGCAGCAGCCGCTTGACCAGAAGCTCCTTGTCGACCGCCATGACGGCTGCCTGGCGCACGTTCTTGTCCAGCATCGCCTCGACGTCGTTGAAGAAGATCATGCCGATGTCGGAAACATTCTTGATCGAGCCGGCAAGGCCGTCCTTGGCGATCAGGCGGTCATACTCCTCATAGGGAATCTCGAGCGTCACCTGCGAGGAGCCGGACTCGATTTCGGCGACACGGCTCGCCGCGTCTGTGACGAATTTGATCGTCACGTTCTCGAATGCCGGCTTGCCGCCCCAGTACTTCGGATTGGCCTTCAGCCGCAGGAAGGCGTTGCGTTCGAACTTCTCGACCATGTACGGGCCGGTGCCGATCGGAGCCTTTTCGAAACCTTCGGCGCCCATCTTCTCGTAATAGGCCTTCGGCATGATGTAGCCCGTGAGGAACGACATCCACTTGAAGTAGACCGGGTCGAACTGCACGACATCGCCCGTGATCTTGTTGCCCTCGATCTTGAAGTTGTTGACGTTCTTCCACACGAACTGGATCGGGTTGCCGGTCTTTTCATCGCCGGCCCGCTGCAACGACCAGACCACGTCCTCGGGCGTGAACGGCGAGCCGTCATGCCAGGTTACGCCCTCGCGCACCGTCATCATGATCTTGGTGCGGTCGTCATTCCAGCCCCACTCGGTGAGCAGCCCCGGCGCGAAGGACAGGTCCGGCTTCTGCGGGATGAACTGATCGAACACCGACTGGTAGAGGCCCTGGATGGTCGGGTTGACCGCCGAAGGTCCGGTGGTCGGATCCCAGGACGGCAGGTTGACATTGTAGGCGATGGTCAGTTCGCCGGCCGCCGCCCCGGCGATCTTCGGCAGGCCGATGGCCGTCGCCCCGAGTGCGGCGGCACCGTATCCGAGCAATTCGCGTCTGTTGATTGTCATGGTCGTTCCCCTTGTTGGTTTTTCTGTTTTCCGTGCACGGCTTCGTTGTTTGATCAGCGGGTTCCCTGGGCAACCGTACCTTGCCTTGCTCCACCCCAATGCCTTTCGGCTGCTACCTCCCGCCAAGCTGTTGCGCCAGCATGAAGCCCGAGGCGGCACCCGTGCCGGCGCCCGGCCATGTGGCGGCACCGGTGAGATGCAGATTGGCCACAGGCGTGTTCCAACCGGCGTAGCCGCGTGCCGGGCGAAACAGGAAATTCTGTGCCAGGTGGTGGCTACCACAAACCTGGTCGCCGCCGACGAGGTTCGGGTTCTCGCGCTCGAGGTCGATGGGCGAGAATACGGCCTGGCCAAGGATCTTGGCTCGCAGGCCGGGCGCGTAGGTTTCGACGATGTCGAGCACGCGCTCGGCATAGCGATCCTTGACCTGATCCCAATGCGCGGGCGTGATCTTGCCGGCGGCGTCGCCAAGGATTTCTGCCGGCAGCATGCGCACCTGCACCCACAGCACATGCTTGCCTTGAGGCGCGCGCGACGGATCGACCGCGGTTGGTTGGCCGAGGACCAGCACCGGCTCGTCCGGCAGCACGCCCGCCATCGCCTGCTGATAGGTGCGCGACATGGCGTCGAGCGACGGTGACAGATGCACATAGGCGAACTGCCGCAACTCGGCGCCGGCGCGCCAGTCCGGCAGATCGTCCAGCGCCAGATGGATCATCATGGTGCCCGGCGCGTGGCGGAATTTTTGCATCGCCGTGTCGAAGCCGGCGTCGCCGGAACCGTTGGGCAAAAGCGTGCCGGCCAACGCCTTGGGTGCAACGCCGGCAATGACCGCCCTGGTGGCCGTGTGCGTCTCACCGGACTTGAGCCGCACACCCGTCGCCTTGCCGGCCGAAACCGTGATTTCGGCCACCTCGGCGTTGGTGAAGATCTTGCCGCCGGCGCCCGTGACCATCCCCGATAAGGCACGAATGATGGTGTGGGCGCCGCCCTTGCCCAGCACCATGCCGAAACTCTGGTTGGCCATGGATTCCAGATAAGGGAACACGGCACCGCCTGCGATGTCGGGCGCAAAGTCGAGATGCATGCCCCAGGTGGCGAGCGTCGCCCGCACATGGGGCGACTCGAAAGTCTCCTCCAGCCACGCGCGGGGCGAGGAAAGCAGCAGGCGCCCGGTATCGAGCGCGCCGGTAAGGCCCTTCTTGCGCCAAAGGTTCCACACCGTGCCGGCAAGGGCGCGGGCGCTCATCGGTGACCCCAAGAGGCGAAACAGATGCTCTGCTTCCGCCGGGAAGGCGGCGACCAGCTTGCGCCACGTGGCGGCATCGGCGGCGGAGAAGGCAGCCATGCGCGCGGCCGTCTTTTCCAGATCGTTGCTGACGCCGAACCAGCGTCCGTCCGGGAAGGCGCTGGCGAAACAGTCGGCGACCGGCGCGAATTCCAGCCCGTGGGCGTTCAATTCATTTGCATATTTCCGGTGGAAGGCCGAGCCGGCGAACAGGCTCAGATTCATCGCACCGAAATCGTGCCGAAAACCCGGCAGCGTGAACTCGCGGGTCTGGACGGCGCCGCCGATCGTTGCACTGCGCTCAAAAACCCCGGTTTTCCAGCCTTTGAGTGCCAGATGCGCGGCGCAAGCCAGACTGTTGTGGCCCGCCCCGACAAAGATGGCGTCGAACTCGCTCACGCCCCGCACCCATTTCCTTTATGCTTAAAGATAATTGCAGATGCATATGTTTTCGTCTAGTAGGATATTAAGGGCCGAGACGAGCCTTCAGCACATCAGACAAGAGGGAACAGAGACCATGGACACGCAACAACTCCTCGGCGAAGTCGCCGGCCAGCTTCTTTCAGGCGCCATCAAGGTGGTCGACCTGTCGGCGCCGCTCGGTCCTGACACGCCGCTGATCAAGCTGCCGCCGGAACTTGCCGTCGACACGCCGAAGGTCGAGATCCATAACATCTCCCGTTACGACAAGAATGGTCCCTGGTGGGCCTGGAACTGGCTGAAGCTCGGCGAACACTCGGGCACGCATTTCGACGCGCCGCAGCACTGGATCAGCGGCAAGGATTATCCGGATGGCGCCACCGACACCATTCCGGCGCAGAACTTTATTGGTCCGGTCAATGTCATCGACTGCTCCAAGGAAGCCGCCGCAGACCATGATTTCCTGCTCACCGTCGATCACATCAAGGCGTGGGAAGCCAAGCATGGCGCCATCAACGCCGGCGAATGGGTGGTGATGCGCACCGACTGGTACAAGCGCAACGGCTCGGAAGCCGAATTCCTCAACGCCAACGAGACCGGCCCACACACGCCCGGCCCGACGGCGGAAGCAATCCAGTTCCTGATCAGCAAGGACATCAAGGGCTGGGGCTCGGAGACGATCGGCACCGATGCCGGCAAGGCCGGCGGCATGGAGCCGCCATTCCCGGCCCACACGCTGATGCACAAGGCCAACCGCTATGGTCTGGCCAGCCTGTGCAACCTCGACCAGTTGCCGCCGAAGGGCGCCATCCTGATCGCCGCGCCGCTCAAGATCGAGCACGGCACCGGCAGCCCGATCCGCGCCCTGGCGCTGGTGCCGGGCAAATAGGGCGAAGTGGATCTTCGGGAGAAGATCATGCGCGCGGGCGATGCGATAGGGAGGCAGACTGGCGGCGCTCGCGCTCTACGGCGCCCCCCTCTGCCCTGCCGGGCATCTCCCCCACTTGGGGGGAGATTGGCGGCTCGGGCGCCGCATACCATCCTGCGACGTTGGAAATTGGCGAAAGCCGAGATGACGGCCAATCTCCCCCCTTGTGGGGGAGATGCCCGGCAGGGCAGAGGGGGGCGCCGTAGAGCGCTGTCCCACGCAATTGAATCCCACCCGCCGACGAAAAGCCACCGCCAATGAACGCCCCCGACCACATCATCGTCGGCAGCGGCATCAACGCGCTGGTCTGCGCGGCGATGCTCGGCGGCAAGGGCGCAAAGGTACTCGTGCTGGAGCGCAACGACCGCATTGGCGGCTGCATGCGCACCGAGGAAATCACCGCGCCCGGTTTCATCCATGATGTGATGGCGACGACATTCGTGCTGTTCATTACCTCGCCGGCTTACGCGGCGCTGGGCAAGGACTTGGCCCGGCATGGCCTGGAGTTCTGTCACGCGGCCACCCCGACGGGGGTGCTGCGGCCCGACGGCAGCCATGCCGTGCTCAGCACCGACCGCGCCGCCAACATCGCCGCCTTCAATGCGATCGCCGCAGGCGACGGCGACCAGCACGCCGAGGATGTCGGCGGCATCGAGCGCAATGCCGGGCTGCTGTTCGGCCTGCTCGGCGGCAGCCTGTGGACCTACCCGACGGCGAAGCTGCTCGCCGGTGATGCCTGGCGGCGGAGCCCGCGCGGGCTGGCCGCCTTTCTCGGCGATGCGTTGGTGCCGGCGCGCGGATGGCTGGAGAGCACCTATCGGTCCGAAACCATACGCGCGCTGTGGGCACCGTGGGTCCTGCATGCCGGACTTGGGCCGGAAGATGCTTTCTCCGGCCAGATCGCCAAGGTCATCGCCTTCGCGCTGGAAGCTGCGGGCGCGCCGATCGTCAAGGGCGGGGCGAAGAACCTGCTGTCGGCCTTCGAGGCGCTTGTCAAAGAGCGCGGCGGGGTCATCTCCACCGAGGCCGACGTTGCCTCGATCATCCTGACCGAAGGTCGCGCCACCGGCGTGCGGCTGGCCTCGGGCGAAACCGTCCATGCGAAGAAGAGCGTCATCTGCTCGGTCACGCCAACGCAGCTTTACGGTCGGCTGCTCGGCAGTGACGGCCCCAAAACCGACGTCGAAGCGACGCAAAAATACCGCTACGGCAAAGGCAATTTCCAGATCCACTATGCCCTCGACAAGCCGCCTTCATGGCGAGGCCAGGGGTTGGACAAGGTGGCGCTGCTGCATCTGACGCCTGGGTTGGACGGGGTATCGAAGGCCTGCAACGAGGCGGTGCGGGGCATGCTGCCCGAAGTGCCGACCATCTGCGTCGGCCAGCCGCACGCGCTCGATCCCTCGCGTTGCCCGCAAGGCAAGGCGATCCTGTGGCTGCAACTGCCCGAGGCTCCCCGTCACATCAAGGGTGATGCCGCCGGCAAGCTGCAGGCACCGGCGGACGGGCAGTGGACCGACGCGCTGCGCGAGGTCTATGCCGATCGCGCCGAAGCGATCCTTGCCAGTCATATCGATGGCTTCAAGGACAGCGTCATCGCGCGCCGCGCCTATTCGCCTGCTGATCTCGAAGCGATGAACATCAATCTGGTCGGCGGCGACCCCTATGGCGGGTCCTCGACCGTCGACCAGTCCTTCCTGTGGCGGCCGTTCAAGACCAGCCGCAATCACCAGACCGGCATCAAGAACCTCTACCATATCGGCGCCTCGACCCATCCGGGCGCGGGCCTCGGCGGCGGCTCCGGCTTTCTCCTGGCGGGGAGACTGTGATGGAGCAGAAAATCGCGGAAAAGCGCCAGCGCATTTCGACCTTGGGCCAGATCGGCCTGCAGCAATTCGCGCCCTATCTGATGAACCGCATCATGGGCCGCTACAACGCCACCTTGCGCGACGATTTCCGCAAGCAGGGCCTGACCATTTCGCAGGTGCGGGCGCTCGCGGTGCTGTCGGTCACCGACGGCGTCACCGTCAACGACCTCTCGGTCTATACGGTGATCGAGCAGTCGACCTTGAGCCGCACGCTCGACACCCTTGAGGGGCAGGGGCTTGTGCGGCGCGAGCAGGGGGTTAGCGACAGTCGCATCCGCCATGTGTTCCTGACCGACGAGGGCCGCACCGAGTTCACCCGTGCCTGGCCGGCCATGCATGACGCTTTCGAGGCCATGTTCGACGATGTCGACGATGCCGAATATGCAGCGCTGATCGCGACATTGCAGAAGATGCTGAAGAACATTCGCAAGCACGACATCTAGAGCTACGCGCCGCCGAAGCCGGGCGGCAACGGAAGGAGGCCAAAAATGGCCGAACGGTCTTTTGCCAAGGAAGTCGAAAAGCTGAGGCTCGGCGCGGGCGAGGAATTTGCCGGCGAAGGCATCCTCGCCATCACCAAGGCGCTGCTGCAATGCGGCGTCGGCTATGTCGGCGGCTACCAGGGTGCGCCGATCAGCCATCTCATGGACGTGCTGGCCGACGCACAGGACATTCTGGGCGAACTCGGCGTGCATTTCGAGGCGAGCGCCTCGGAAGCCACCGCCACCGCCATGCTGGCGGCCTCGGTGCATTATCCGATCCGCGGCGCGGCGACCTTCAAGTCGACGGTCGGCACCAATGTCGCCTCCGACGCGCTCGCTAATCTGGCATCTGGCGGCGTCACCGGCGGCGCGCTGATCATCGTCGGCGAGGACTATGGCGAGGGCTCCTCGATCATGCAGGAGCGCAGCCATGCCTTCGCCATGAAAAGCCAGGTCTGGCTGCTCGATCCGCGCCCGAACCTGCCCTCGATCGTCAAGGCCGTGGAAGACGGCTTCGAGTTGTCCGAGGCCTCCAACACGCCTGTCATGCTGCAGGTGCGCATCCGCTGCTGCCATGTCCACGGTCATTTCACCGCCAAAGACAACAAGCGGCCGCCGATGACGGTGGCCGATGCGCTGGAGGCGCCCCGCCGCGACACCGGCCGCATCGTGCTGCCGCCCGCTTCCTTCCTGCACGAGAAGGAGAAGGTCGCGAAGCGCTGGCCGGCGGCGGTGGATTTCATCAAGAGCCGCAAGATCAACGAGATCTTCGGTTCCGATCACGGCTCCGTCGGCATCGTCATGCAGGGCGGCATGTACAATTCCGTCATCCGCGCTTTGCAGCGGCTCGGCCTTGCCGACACCTATGGCGAGACCGACGTGCCGCTCTACGTGCTCAATGCCGTGTATCCGTTGATCGACGACGAGTTTCTGTCCTTCTGCGAAGGCAAGCAGGCGGTGCTGGTCGTCGAGGAAGGCCAGCCCAACTACATCGAACAGGCCTTTGCCGCCATGCTGCACAAGGCCGGGCGTGGCACCCGCCTGGTCGGCAAGGAGCACCTGCCGATGGCCGGCGAATATACCGGCCAGGTCATGCTCGACGGCATCGGCGCCTTCCTGCGCACCGAGGCGCCGCATCTTCTGCCCGGCGAAGTGCGGGCTCCCAACAAGGTCGGCGACGGCGTCGACACGGCGGACCTGATCAATGTCGTTCCAGGTCGACCGCCCGGTTTCTGCATCGGCTGCCCGGAGCGGCCGATCTTTGCCGCGACAAAACTGGTCGAACAGGAACTCGGCAAGCACCACATCGCGTCCGACATCGGCTGCCACCTGTTCTCGATCATGCCGCCCTTCGAACTCGGCGCCACCACAATGGGCTACGGGCTCGGCCCGGCCTCGGCCTCGGCCTTCAATTCACCCGACGCCAAGCGCCGCTCGATCTCCTTCGTCGGCGATGGCGGCTTCTGGCACAACGGCCTGACCTCCTCGATCGGCAATGCGGTGTTCAACAAGAACGACGGCGTCATCGTCATCGTCGACAATTTCTACTCGGCCGCGACGGGAGGACAGGATATCCTGTCGTCTCGCGCCGGCAACAAGACCAAGTCGACCAAGCATCCCATCACAGAGGCGGTGAAAGGCATGGGCGTCAAGTGGCTGCGCCATGTCGACCGCACCTACGATGTCGGCAAGATGCAGGACACTCTGCGCGAGGCGCTGACCACGGACGAGAAAGGCCCGAAGGTCATCGTCGCCTCGTCGGAATGCATGCTCAACCGCCAGCGCCGCGAAAAGCCCCTGGTCGACAATGCGATCAAGGGTGGAACGCGCGTCGTCAAGCCGAAGTTCGGCGTCGACGAGGACATCTGCACCGGCGACCATGCCTGCATGCGGCTGTCCGGCTGCCCGTCGCTGTCGGTGACGTCGCTCGACGATCCGCTGCGCGACGATCCCGTCGCGAGCATCGACCAGAACTGCGTCGGCTGCGGCAATTGCGGCGAGGTCGCCGATGCGGCGGTGCTGTGCCCGTCCTTCTATCGCGCCGATGTCGTGCACAACCCGAGCCGCTGGGACCGCTTCCTCGAGAGCGCCCGGCGCGCCGTCATCGGTCTTTTGCAGCGTCGCCGCGAAGGCCGCCGTCTGGTGTTCGCCGATGCTTGATCACAACGCCTCACTGCGCCCGAAGACAGGCGCCGCCGACGACGAACGCGTTATCAAGCTTGCGGTGCTTGCCGTCGGCGGCCAGGGCGGCGGCGTGCTTGCCGATTGGATCACCGACGTCGCCGAGCGCAACGGGTACGTGGCGCAATCGACCTCGGTGGCCGGCGTCGCCCAGCGCACCGGCGCCACCATCTACTATGTCGAGGCGGCCCGCGACACCGGCCGCCTGCCGGTCTTCGCGCTGTCGCCCTCGCAAGGCGACGTCGACATTTTGATCGCCGCCGAGCTGATGGAAGCCGGCCGCGCGATTATCCGCGGCTTCGTCACCCCCGACCGCACGACGTTGATCACCTCTTCGCACCGCATCGCCGCCGTGTCGGAAAAGATCGAGCCCGGCGACGGCAGGGCGTCGTCGTCGAAGGTGTACGCGACGGCAGAAGCCGCATCGAAGCGCTTCATCGCTTTCGATATGGAAAAGATCGCGGCCGACAGCGGCTCCATGATCTCGGCCAGCCTGCTTGGCGCGCTGGCGGGCTCCGACGCCCTGCCGTTCGTACGCGAAAGCTATGAAGAGGCGATCGGCGCCGGTGGCCGCGGCGTCAAGGCCAGCCTCGCCGCCTTCGGCGCCGCCTATGATCGCGCGCGCGGCACGGCATCATCGGCTGCGCCAAAGCCGGCAGAAGCGGCTGTCGTCGGCTCCGCCCTGGCCGCTGGACAGGTGAGTGGCCCGCAAGACCTCCTGCGAGGCTGGCAGGCCCTGGCCGCCCGCATCGACGTGATGCCCGTGGCGGTGCGCGACATGGCGCTGCGCGGTCTGCGAAAGGTCGTGGACTATCAGGACATTGCCTACGGACGCGAATATCTCGACCGCCTGGACAAAGCCGTCGTGCTGGACGGGCCTGATCGAGCCTATGCCCTCTCGATCGCCGCCGCCAAGCATTTGGCGAACGCCCTATGCTACGACGACATGATCCGCGTCGCCGACCTGAAGACGCGCTCGACCCGCGACAGGCGCGTGCGCAAGGAGGTCGGCGTCAGGGATGACTCGGTCCTGCAGGTGACCGAGTATTTCCATCCGCGCATCGAGGAGTTCTGCGGCACGCTGCCGGCGGGGCTGGGCAGCTACATCGAGAACCGGCCGAAGCTCGCCGCCTTCCTTGACCGTCGCATCAATCGCGGCCGGCGCATCCGTACCGATAGTTTTGCCGGTTTCACCGCTCTGTGGTTCATCGGCGGCCTGCGCCGCTGGCGCCGCCGCCTGCTGCGCCACAAGGTGGAAGCCGCACATCTGGAGAGCTGGTACGCGCTGGCGCTGGGCCATGCGCGTGAGGACTATGCGTTGGCCGTCGAGATCCTCAACTGCCGCCGGCTGATCAAGGGCTACAGCGACACCCATGTCCGTGCCCAGTCGAAGTTCGACCGCGTGCTGTCGGCGCTCGACCTGCTCAAGGGGCGCGCCGACGCCGCTGACTGGATCAGGCGGCTGCGCGAGGCGGCGCTGAAGGACGAGAAGGGCGACATGCTCGACGGTGCCCTCAAGACGGTGGCGACGCTGGGGGCCGGGCCGACACACTGAGGCCGCGTCGCGCCGTCACTGTGTTTCGACTTGTGAATGAAGCGGCGCAGCTTGCGGGAAAAGATGCAGCAGTCCTGAATCGGCGCGGCGGCGCAGATGTGCATCCACCTCGGCCCGGTCAGCACAGCCATGGAACCTGCCGCCGCAATGGTCACGCAACCGCACCAGATCAGACATGACGGGTGACATCGGCAGGCCGGCGGCATCGAGCAGGCTTGCGCTGAGAAAGGCAATATCGAGCGACGCCATATCGGGCATCGGGTGACGCAGTGGATGATGGAAGGTCGTGAGGGTGTAGAAGGTGCGATAGGCGAGCGAGTCAAGCTTGGCCAGCGCGTCACTGCCTGCGGTCGCATCGACAAACGGTTTGGTCGCCGAGGACTGGTGGTCGCCGAATTCGAGCACCACGGCGCCGCGCCTGCCGGCCTCCGCTTCCCGCTGCTTGAGAAAATCCTGAAGGTCGCCGCGCGCGATCGCCATGCGGCGCAGATATTCGCCGGCCTGGAAATCGTCCGCGAAAGGCTCGCCTTCCATCTTCAATCCCGGCTCCATCCGCCCCTCATAGGGCGAGTGCGGAAACATAGTCTGGATTTCGAGGAACAGTGGCCGGCCGTCTTCCCGGCGGTGCCTGGCGATGAATGCCTCCGCCGCGTGATAATAGAAACGGTCGCGCAGATGGTAGAAGGGCGCGGCGATATCCTTGATGTCGAGGACGTTCTCGAACCCGATCGACTTCAAGAAAGGCCCCTCGTTGACGAAGGTAAAGTCCATCGGCGTCATGACGGCCGTTCGATAGCCGCAGCGCGCCAGCAACTCCGGCAACGCGCCGGCGACCTTGTCCTGTAGCGTGATCGTCAGATAGGGACTTCGCCAGCCGAAATCGGTGGCCGAAACCCCGGTCATCAAGGACAAATTGCTGATCCAGGTGCCGCCGCCGAACGTCTCGACCTGCATCGGGCGGGGCTCGCCGGCGGCAGGTGCAAATCGCTGCCGGAATCCCGCGCCGCTGGCGATCTGCGGAAAATAGCTTGGATCGGACTGGCTTTCGCTCAACACGAAGAAAATATCGGGAAGCGCTGCCCGGTCGCCGCAGTCGACCGTGTCGGCGAAGGGTGGCTGTGGCGCGACGGCCTGCAGCCGCTGCTCGAACGCCGGCTCGACGACCAGGTTGCGCAGATCCATCAGTGAGATGAAGAAGGCCGACATGTGCCGGCCCTGCATATAATAGAAGTACCGGTCCTTCGAAGCCTCGGCTGGAAAGGTCAGCGGCACCAGCGTGACGAGGAGGGCCAGAAGCAGGGCGCGCGCCGATGCGGGCCAGCCAAGCTTCCGGTCGGCGCGAAAGATCAGGATCGCTGCGGCGATGCCAAGCACCAACACCGCGGCGACAGGCAGGATGAGGTGGAGATAGGAGCCGAGCAGGAAGCGATACACTCCCGGATCCGAGGACACGAAGATCGTGTCGTAGAAGTGCAGCGAGAACCCCTTCATCCGGAATTTGACCGCCGAGATCAGCGTCACCAGGGCAACGGCCATCCAGGCGAGATAGACGGAAAAGGCGAGGCGCCCCGATGTCAGGAACACCGCTCCCGCGAGCGCCGCCACCAATGTCAGCGAGAACGGCACCGACAGCCATTCATGCTCGGCTCGGCCGGCACCAAAAACGCCCGCAAGGCTGATCAGCACCAACGCCAGCGGATGGCAGAAGGCCCGCAAAGGCCCTTGAGGTCGAGATATGGCTTTCCCCACGAACATGTCTGTGCGTTCCTTTGGGGGAGCTTTGTGTCATTTGCAGCTTTCGAACAATTCCATAGTAAATTTAACCTTAATCGCCATGTGCGATGGGAATTCAGACGACCAGATCGCGCATCGGCTTCACCATCGCGGACTCCGGGAACACCTTGTCGACGAGCACCGCCGCCGAAAGCCCGAACTGGTCGGCGAGCAGGCCTTTCAGCACCGCCCTGACATCGCTGGTCGGCGCCAGGTCGCGCTGCTCGTAGAGCTGGGCCGGCTTCAGGCCCGGCCAGTCGGCTATGACGCGGCCGCCCTTGATCGCGCCGCCGGCGAGCAGCACCACCGACCAGGGCGGCGTCCGGCGGCATGGAGCCTTTGGCCGGGATAGCCACGTCAGCTCCTTGTTCAGGCCCAGCGCGGCGCATGAACCCGTTTTCGGCGCGATGCGCTCAGGTCGGATCGGTTGCTGCGGTCGAGGGGGCCAGGCCGGTGAAGCGGCTGGCCCCCGCGCACGCTTACCAGTGACGCCAGCGGTGCCAGACCCGATGTGGGTGCCAGACAGGATGGGGGTGCCAGACGTGGAAGACCGGGCCGGGCCGGTAATAACGCGGATACACAACCCCCCGATTGGGCACGCAGCGCCCCCAGTCGTTGGGATGCCAGCCGGGGCCGCAACCCCATGCCACATGCTCGATCAGCGCCGGGGCGCTTGGCTGGGCCAGCATCGGCGTGGCGGATGCCGCCGCAACGGTCGCGGCCGTTCCGGTCAAGGCAAGCGCGGCGGCCGCCGCGTATTGTGTCAGACGGTTCATGACGATACTCCAAATGGTCTCGAAGTTGAAAACCTGTTCGCACCAGGCGGTCCGGCAGGTGTGCCCTTCTTGCCTTAAACGGCGGCTTCGGCGCATTCCGTCGGTGCTTATGGCGATTTTTTTGGCGCCGGCGGCAGCCCGGCGCGTCTTGTCAGCCCCTCAGCCAGAACGCCGCGATCCTCTGCCGAACTTGCCGCGGCAAACTCGACGATGCGCTGCTCCAGCCGCATGCGCATGGTGACGTCGGCGTTGCGGGCCCGCTCGAGCGCGGCTGTCAGCGCTGCCGTGTCGAGGGTGGGCTGCCGCAGCAGGTCGGCGGCCTCGCGCCTGGCCTGCTGGCCGTCGAGGATGACCTGGCGGGATTCGCGCCGGACCTCACGCAACGCCTTGCGGAATATCCTGCGTTCCTGGTCCGGAAGCCGGCCTCCGACCGCTTCCAGCGAATAGCCCTGGCCCGCCTTGCCGCTTCTCAGCCAGACTGCGCCGCCGGCAAGGGCGCCGGCCAGGAAGACGTTCAGCGCCACGGACGCGATGAGGAGCTTGCGGCCCGTGCTCATAGGTTTTCCTCGATCGTGTCGTCGGGACCGGCATCGCCGAACGCCGTCGTATTGGCGTCCAGCACATACTGATCGGGCTGAACCTCAGGCGTGGCGACGATCACCAAAGCCGATCCGGCAACCGCGCCGGCCAGGCCGATGCCGGCAAGTCCGAGCCCCAGCCACCACAAGCGCCGGCGCCAGCGTTGGGCAAGATGACCGTCGGCAGCCCTCACTATGCCGCCGTGCAGCGCTTTGCCGGGCGCTTCGACGCGATAGCTGTCGAGCAGGGCGTCGAGCTTGCCGGCATCCCTCAGAATGGCCGCGCCCGCGTCGCTTGCGGCAAGGATGCTGCCCGCCGCGCGTTCGGCCTGTGGCCATCGCCGCAAGTCGCCGCCATAGGCTGCCGCCAGCACGGCAAAGCGTTCGGCATCCATCGTCGGTGCGTCCCTGGATCGGTCAGACATCGGTCTTTCCCTTGCCTGTTGGCCCCTTGCCCGCTGGCATCGCGTGCCCGCACGGCGCGGCGATCATCGGAGCCGGCTGCCAGGCGGTGTCGGCAAGGCGCGAACGCTGCGCCTTCATGGCGGCGCGGTTCTCATTCATGGACACCGTCCCTGGCCAGGATCGCCTGCAACGCCCTGCGGCCGCGCGAAAGCAGGCTCTCCAGGGCATCGACGCTGATCTCCAGGGTCGTGGCCGCCTCGATGTTCGACATGTCCTGATAGTAGACCAGGATGATGGCTTCGCGCTGGCGCGGGGCGATGGCTCGCAAGGCCTGTTCGACGCGCCACGTGTCTTCCCGCGGCTGGGTATCCGGAAGCGGCGCCGGGTCTACCACCTCCGGCAGATCGTCTGTCACCCATTCGCGGCGGCGGCGCAGCCGGTCGTAGCAAAGGTTCAGCGTCACCCGGTGGATCCAGGTGTCGAAGCGGGCATTGCCGCGCCGCCAGCCCGAGGCATGCCGCCAGATTCGGACGAAGGTCTCCTGCGCGACATCCTCGGCTTCCGCCGCGTCGCCCAGCATGCGCACGGCAAGCGCCAGGATACGCGGCAGTTTGCGCGCGACGAGCGTTTGCACGGCCGCCGGATCGCCGGCGCCGATACGGCGAACCAGCTCCTCGTCCGGATCCGCGCTCATCGGCTGGCGCACCCCTGATGCTCATCGCGTGCCATTACCCCCGTTCATTGCTCCGGCTTGGGAGCGGTTTTGTGGCCCGGCATTTCGTCGACGCTCAGAACGCCGTCGCCATTCTTGTCCAGCCTGGCGAAGCGCTGGGCGAAGAACGCATCGAGCTCGGCGCGGTCGATGAAGCCGTCATGGTTCGAGTCGGCGCGCGCGAAGGACTGTGTCGGGTCGCCCTTGGTGCCGCGCTTTGCCTGGAGGGCCTCCCATTCCAGCAGGCTGATCTTGCCGTCGCCATCCGTGTCGGCGGCCATGATCGCCTTCTCACGCCGCTTCTGGAACTTGGCCAGCGTGATGTCGGGCCTGGTCTTTGACGTGGCTGGCGCGGCAGTGGGGGGCGGTGCAGAAGGGGACGTCGCGGCCGGAGGCTGTGTCGCCGTCTGGGCGAACGCCGTGGCGGTCAGCAGGCTCAAGGCAGCGGCAAGGATCGAACGGCGTATCATGCTGGCGTCTCCGGTTAGCGCGCTGCCATGGCATTGTGCCGTGGCGACGCTTCTCCCGTTAAACGCAGCGGCGGTAGAAATCCGTCGGTGACTTTTGTGCCGGCAGGCGCATGCCGCAACAACGCGCCCGATCGGGCGCTGCTTGCGCCATGTTCGAACCCTTCAGCTGAAGGGCAGGAACTTGAGCAATTCCAAGAAAAGTGTGTACGGCTTTCCGGGAAAAGCGCGTAGCGCTTTCCCTTGGGAATTGCGTAAAAACAAAGAGATAGAGCGTTTCGCCGCTTCCGCGAAGCGGTGAACCGCTCTATGTCGATTGGTCCGCCACCACCAACTGGTCCGGCTTGAAGCCGGCATGCTGCGGGGTCCACACATCGCCCTCGCGGTTGAACCAATGACACATATATGTGCCGGAGGCGGCACCGTCGCTTATCGTCATCTTCGGGCCTCCGGACTTCAGCTTGACGACGTCTCCGGTCTTGAAACTGTTGGGCATTTTGACCTCCCATGCTGACGCCGGGAGTTTCACATCAAACCTCGGTCTCGACAATGGCGGATGCATTCGGCCAGCATCGCGATCCACAGTGCCAGGCGGCGTTTTGAGGTCGGGTCTCGGTCCCAGTTGTAGATTCGGTCGCAGTTGCAGCAATGTGTCTTGCCGTTTGCTGTCGAAATTGGATGTTGAAATTCCTGTTCGGCTGGTGGAGATTGATCCTCTGCTGAGTATTGAGCGCGGCTATCGCTTCGGCGATGCTGCCGATCTGGCACCATGAGTTTCGGACGGAGTTCTATCGAACCGTGATCAGAAGCAACAAACAACAGCAACCCGCATGCAGTCTCGTGCCGAATACAGTAGAGTTGCGACATTGAGTGAGAGAGGCTTGAAGCGCTTGGGGAAAAGCGAAGGGTTCCCATCAGAGCGCCGGAGGAAATGATTCGTCACGTTATGGTTGCTGCCTGCCCCAACGATCAAGCCGCTGATCAACGCCGGCTGGCAGGGGGGAGTACATGCCCGGGAAAGCATTGAGAGGAGGCCGGTTTGGCGAAGGCCAAGGGGATCGCTCTGGAGATTGCAGAGCATAGCGCAGCGAATCCCGATGCACAGAAGCCGCTGCGCAAGCGCTTGTTCGATCACCCGCTTCTGGTGGTTAAGCGGAAACTGTTATATCGCCTGCTGCATCCCCAGGCGCCACGGCACCCTGTGCCGCTTACAAAGCCGGTCCTCATCGTAGGCTCCGCGCCGGTCTCGAACCCGCCGGTGGGTTTTCAGCGCGATGCTTTCACACTCTTTACCGTGAATGGCTCGCAGACCGTGACTGCCCGCTGGGGGATGGGTACTCCTGACGCGACATTTCTTTACGTCAACCAACTTGACGCGACCAAGCCCAACGCTGTGGCCGTGCGCGCCGTCTTGACCGGCCAGGAGACCGATCTGCTCTGGATTGTGCGTGCACACCGCACGATGGAGGAATTGCGCTGCAACATCGCGGCCTTCAACTACCGCTGTCGCGACCTGCGCACGATGACCCGTCACCAGCGCATGGCGCTCTACGAAGCAGTGATGGGTGTGCCCAATTTCGAGATGCATCTGGAGGAGAAGTTCTCGACCGGGATCACGGCGGTCCTTTACGCCTTGCATAACGGCGCGCCGGCCGTGATCATCACGGGTATTGACCCAGGTTCGCACGGCCATGTGTACAACAAACTGAACATCGACCGGATGCACGTCGGTTCCGACCGTGCCACCCTGCTGGCGCTGTTGGCGCTCGGTTTCCCCCTTTATACGAGCGATCCGCATGTGGCGGGCTCGCTCGGTCTGCCACTCTGGACGGGCCAGGCCAGGAGATGTGAGGTCCAATAACAACGGTCGATGTGGCTTGCTGGTGAGCTGTCTCAAATGTGAGTGCGACGACCCGCTCGACAGGTCCGTCGTCAAGAGGCGCGATGCCGGTTGCTTGGCTCTTGTCGCGCAAAAACACCATCGACACCTTCAGAGATGAAACGCTCGTGGCAACCCGGACACACGGCATTGCGAATGTGCTTCTGGTCTTCCGCGTGCAGTGCTGCCATGCTAGATTCGTCTAAATTCACATCAGATTATAGAACTGCCACATGATACCAATCTACATTGGCTATGATCCGCGCGAATCCCGAGTTCTAGACGTGGCGCGATGGAGCGCCTATCGGCGGACAAGCACCCCGTTGCAGATACAGCCGCTCGTGCTCAAGGACCTTGTAGCCCAAGGAATCATGACGCGGCCGATGGAAGTACGTGACGGTAAGCTCTGGTGCCCGATTTCCGAGGCGCCGATGGCGACCGAGTTTGCCATATCGCGCTTTGCCGTTCCGTTCATGGGGCAAAGCGGCTGGGCCATGTTCTGCGATTGCGACGTCCTGTTTCTAAAGGATCCGGTCAAACTGCTCGATCTGCTCGATCCTTCCTACGCGATCATGGCGGTCAAGCACCAGCAACGCGAATCCGAAGCGGTCAAGATGGACGGACAAACGCAGACGTTCTATCGCCGCAAGAACTGGTCGTCGGTCGTTTTATGGAATCTGGATCATCCCGCCAACAAGCGGCTGACCAAGGAGATGCTCAATACGTGGCCCGGACGTGACCTCCACGCCTTCAAATGGCTTGAGGACCATGAGATCGGCGAATTGCCCCTGGCGTGGAACTACCTCGTCGGGGCTTCGGCTTCCGAACTCGATCCCGCCGATGTCTCGCTGGCGCATTATACGCTCGGCGGCCCTTGGTTTGCGGGTTGGTCCGGCACCACGCAATGGGACGAATTGTGGAGCCGGGAAGAGAGCATCCTGCGCGCGTTTGAGGAACAGGCGGTTCAGATTCCCGGATGAAAACTCCGCTTTCGGATCTCTTGCCAGCCTTCTCAAAGCCAATTCTTCGCCTGCCCAAGGCCACGGGTCCCGCCTTGGTGATGGGCTCGGCGCCGAATTTTCGCCTCCCGCAGGGACATGATGCCGATTGGGCACTTGTGACCGTCAATGCTTCCCAGCTTTTGGCGGAAACCGTCGGCCTCCCCGTTCCCGATATTGCCGTGATCCGCCGCGGCATTTTTGTCGACGCCAGCGAACAGGATTTCTACAAGCGTGATTTGTTGAGAGGACGGCAGGCAAAGCACCTGATCATCCCGGTTTGGCCTGATGTCGAGGACAAGCTGAAAGCCGGTTGTCGCACCTTCGACTATCATTATGAGACCTTGCAGGCGCTTACCAAATGGCAGCTTGCCAGCGTCGTCTGGCAGCTTAGCGGCAAGTATCATATGTTCCGCGGCTGGCACCGGAAGATCTCCACCGGGGCCTTCGCGATCATACTGGCGCGTTTCGCCGGTTTCGCCCCTGTCGTCGTCAGCGGGTTTTCCCTGTCCCAGGCCGGGCACGGATACGACACCCGAAACGCCTTTCGATATCACGCCAACGAAGATGCGGCCCTGCTTCGGCGGGTGGTGAGAAGAGGCGAACCGATCTACGCGGAGGACAAAGACTTCGCTGCCGAAAGTGGATTACCCTTGTGGCAGGGACAGATGTCATGACGACGGCAGCAGTGGCTGGGGAAGTGGTGCCGCTTGCGTGACTCGAACACGCGACCCCATCATTACGAATGATGTGCTCTACCAACTGAGCTAAAGCGGCCCGGGAAGCGTTAGGCCTCCAAGATGGGCTGGGTGATAGACTCAACCGACGGCGAATTCAAGATGGGCGATCGCGAATTCAGGATGCGGCCCGGCAATTCGTGTTGCGCGTCGTTCCGCCCCGACGCATCGCCGACAAAGCCGGCTGCCACGCCCTTACCGATCGGCCGGGACATTGCGCCTGGCCCCGTGCCTCCCTGCCGGCAAAGATCAATGAAGCATGTTGATTTCGTTGCCGGAATACCGCCAAGATGGACTTTGGACACTCCAACGAGGCAGAATGCGGACGCTCGCCCGTTGATTGATTGGTCGGCTGCGGCTAACGATCATGGCGAGGTTTGGGCAACGCACAGAGGGATCTCGCTTGGACGCAATCGAAAAAGCGATCCGGAACGCCCTCGAAAGAGGCAATGCCGAGGACCGCGCATACCGCGAAAAGGTCTATCGCTCGGCTTTCGCCGCGCTCGACCGCGCGCTCCAGGCCAATCCCGGCGTGACGGTGGAAGTCGCCATCAAGCGCCGCAAGGCGATACAGGCCAAGATCACCGAAATCGAATCCGAATTCCTGCCGGCGGTGCCGGATGTCGCTCCCCAGGCTGAGTCCGATGCACCGGCGGTCGAGCTTCCGGCGAGCCCGGCTGCACCCGCCGCAACCGGCGAGAGCGCGGCGCCGCCCGCAGTTTCCGTCGACGAGCCTGCACAGCCGGCTGCCGATGCCCCGCGCTCGCGCGTCTTGCCGGTCGTTCCAGACATCATGCCCGACGCGACCCTTTCCGGCGTGCCGTCCATCGACATGTCGGCTCCCGCTTCGTCCGAGGCGACGGCTGAAGTGGCGCCCGATCGCGACGAGAGGCGCATCAGGGGCCGGCGGCTGCCGCTGACCGCCATCTTCCTCACCGTGACGCTGCTCGCCGCGGTCGGCATCGGGCTGTTTTTCGCCATGCAGACCGGCGTCTTCAAGACCCAGGCTCAGCTCGACACCGCTCCGCCCGAAGCGCCGCCGACCGTCGAGGACGACGATTTCACACCGGCCGATGGCGAGACCGGGCCGGAAAAGCCCGGCGCTGCCGATCAGGCGCGCAACTGGATCAACGTGTTTTCGCCCACCGACCCGGCGCATGTCAGCGCTCCGTCGGACGCCAAGGCGGAAACGATGAAGGACGATTCCGGGCCATTCCTGCGCATCCAGTCCGGCGCTTCCGGTTCGGCGATCAGCTTCGATGTCGGGCAAGGCGTGCTGGAGAAGCTCGCCGGCAAGCACGCCGTGTTCGATATCGTCGCCCGCGCCGAGGACGGCAAGGACACGCAGATCTCGGTCGACTGCAATTTCGGCGAGCTTGGTGATTGCGGCCGCAAACGCTATGCGGTCGGCCAGCAGCGCAACGAATATCTCTTCGACGTGAAATTCCCTGACAAGCGGCCCGGCTCGGCCGGAACGATCGCCATCAACTCCGATTTCGACAAGCGGGGCAAGGCGGTCAACATTTACGAGATACGCGTCTCCGTCGAGCCTTGAGCGCCGGCACCGGAGAGGGTGCGATCAACGATCGAGCAGCGCCTGCAGCGTCTCGATGCGGTCGGCCTCGTTGGCGGGCTTGTCCCAGCGCAGCCGCGAGATGCGGGGAAAGCGCATGGCAACGCCGGATTTGTGACGCGTCGAACGGTTGAGCCCTTCGAAGGCGACTTCCAGCACCAGCCCGTTGTCACGGTCGGCGCGCACCGAGCGCACAGGCCCGAAACGCTCGATCGTGTTGTCGCGGACATATTTGTCGATCTGCCTCAATTCCTCGTCGGTGAAGCCGAAATAGGCCTTGCCGACCGGCACCAGTTCCTCCTCGCCTTCCGCTCCGGACCAGACGCCGAACGTGTAATCGGAGTAGAAGCTCGAGCGCTTGCCGTGGCCGCGCTGGGCGTACATGAGCACGGCGTCCACCGTGTGCGGGTCACGTTTCCATTTGAACCAGGGCCCCTTCGGCCGGCCGGCGACATAGGGCGAATCCCAGCGCTTCAGCATCACGCCTTCGATGATCGGGTGCGGCGGCGCCCGGCGCAGTTCCTCCAGCGCCTGCCAGTCCGAGAACGCGACGAATGGCGAAAGATCGAAGCGGCTCGGGTCGAGCGTTTTCACGAAGTTTTCGAGGCGGACGCGCCGCTCCCGGAAGGGCAATCCCCGCAAATCCTCCGCGCCGACCTGCAAAAGGTCGTAGCAACGCATGAAAGCCGGATATTGCTGCTGCATCTTCAGTGACACCGTCTTGCGGTTCAACCGCTGCTGGAGATCCGAGAATGTCCCTGTCGCTTCCCGGGGATCGCCGACCAGCAATTCCCCGTCGAGCGTGGCCGAGAAAATCATCGCCTCGGCGAGGTCGGGAAAGGCGCCGGAGACATCGTCGCCGGTGCGCGAATAGAGCCGGCGGATGCCGCCTTCCGACACCGCCTGGACGCGGATGCCGTCCCACTTCCACTCGGCCGCGTAATCGGCGGGGTCGAGCCTCTCGAGATCGCCGTCGCCGACCGGGTTGGACAGCATCACCGGCCGGAACAGTGCCCGCGCGGCCCTCTCGGGCTTTGCGGCCTTGCCTTCCAGCCATGCGAACAAGGCTGTGTACGGCGGCGACAGCCCGTGCCAGAGTTCCTCGATCTCGGCGACGTCGACCTTGCCGAAATCCGCCAGTGCCTGCTTGGCCAGCCGCGCCGACACGCCGATGCGCAACCCGCCGGTGACCAGCTTGATGATGGCGAAGCGGGCCGAGATGCCGGCACTGTCGAGCAGGTTTGACAGCACTTTCGGGCCGTCGGAGCGGCTCGCCGCCTGCAGCTTCGCGACCACCTCACCGAGCGTCGGCTCACGGTTCGGTATGGTTCCGGGCGTCTGCGGCCAGACCAGCGACACGGTCTCGGCGAGATCGCCGACATAGTCGTAGGAATAGCCGAACAGCACCGGGTCCATGCGTTCGGTCACCAGCATGCGCAGCATCGCCGGCTTGATCGCGGCGATGTTGAGATCGCCGGTGATGGCAGCCAGCGCCAGCCCGCGATCGGGATCCTCGACGCTGCGGAAATAATCAGTCAGCAGCGTCAGCTTGCCGTTGCGCGACGGCGTCAGCACAAGGCGGTCGAGCAGTTCGGCGAAGCGATTCATGCCATCAATCGCCCTCGTCCTCATACCCCACCAGATGCAGTGGCCGCGCCGCGATGCCTTCGAGTTCGCACCAGCGCACCAGCGCCTCCTCGCGGCCGTGTGTCACCCAGATTTCCTCTGCGCCGGTCTCCTTGATCGTGGCGGTCAGTTCGTCCCAGTCGGCATGATCCGAAATGATCAGCGGCAGCTCGACGCCGCCCTGCTTGGCGCGCTGGCGGATGCGCATCCAGCCCGAGGCGAAGCAGGAGATCGGATCGGGAAAGCGCCGCGCCCAGCGATCGGCGAAGGCGGCCGGCGGGCCGACGACGATGGCGCCGGTGAAATCATCCTTGCTGGCGCTCTCCACCGTCGCCGGCTCGAGCCTGCCGAGATCGATGCCCTGGCTCTGGTAGTAGTCGCTGAGCTTGGCCAGCGCGCCGTGGATATAGATCGGCTTGTCGTAGCCAGCGTCGCGCAACAGCCGCATCACCCGTTGCGCCTTGCCCAGCGCGTAGGCTCCGATGAGATGCGAGCGTTCGGGGAACTGCGCCGCCGATTTCAGGAGCCGCGCGATCTCCTCCTCGTCCGGCGGGTGGCGAAACACCGGCAGGCCGAAGGTTGCCTCGGTGATGAACACATCGCACGCGATTGGCTCGAACGGCAGGCATGTCGCGTCCTGCTGCCGCTTGTAGTCGCCGGAGGCGACGATGCGCATGCCCTGACGCACGACCGCGATCTGCGCCGAGCCCAGCACATGGCCGGCCGGATGAAAGCTGATGTCGACGCCGTTGAAGGCAATTCGCTCGCCCAGTCTAGCCGCCTGTGTCGTGCCTGCAAAACCCTCGCCATAGCGAAGCCCCATGATGTCCAGTGTCTGCTGCGTCGCCAGCACCGAGCCGTGGCCGGAGCGTGCGTGGTCGGAATGGCCGTGCGTGATCAGCGCCCGGTTGACCGGCCGCACCGGGTCGATGAAGAAGTCGCCCGGCGGGCAGTAAAGGCCCTCGGGCCGGGGATGGAGCAGGTCGCTGGCGCGCATTGTTCCAAGATAGTGGCTAATTCGGGCGCGGGAAGCCTGTTGCAAGAGACTGCTGACTCGGCCTACAGCCAACCGCCGGGCAGCAGTCAGGCGACGCGGTCTGAGGCCTGCGGGTGCCTCTGCTGCGAAAAAGCCCCAATCGCATGCCGGATTATGTCGGGGCAGTGTCGTACGGAGGGATTTTCCATGCGCTGGAACATGATGGCCTTGGCATCTTGCCTCGTTATGGCGGGCTGTGTCGGCAACTCCATGTCCGAGCGCCAGGACGAAAACGTCCAGTCCTCATTGCAATATGACAGCGTGCCTTGCGGCCAGTTGCTGGCGCAACGCAACGCCCTGGCTCGGCAATACAATCTGTCCCAGCAGGCCAAGCCGACATTCTCCAACCCCGCGATGGGCTTCGGCCCGTTCATTCCGGATATCCGCTCCAAGACCAAGCGCGATGCCGACAAGGCAAGCGGCGAGATCGACGCCATGAACCGGTCTATCGAGCGCCGCGATTGCGGCAAGCCGGACAAGCAGAAGAAGTTCGCTCTGCCCGGCTAACACATGTCGCCTGAAGGCGGTCCCGATGACCACATGCCAGCGGCCTAATATCCCGCTTTGCGGTCCACCAGGTTCTCCAGCTTTTCGCCCCGCTCGAAGGCGTCCATCTGGCGCAGCATGATCGGCGCCAGATGGACGGGATCGGACGTGGCCGCGGCATGCGGCGTCACGAACACTTTCGGATGGGCCCATAGCGGGCTGGTCTTCGGCAGCGGTTCGACCTCGAACACGTCGAGGCTCGCTTCCTTCAGCGTGCCGTCGTCCAGCGCGCGCACGATGTCGGCGTCCTTCTGCAGGCGGCCGCGACCGGCATTGATCAGCACCGAGCCGCCAAGACCGTTGCGCTTGCGCAATTCCTTCAGCACGCCGTAATTGATGATACCCTTGGTATCCGGCGTCAGCGGCAGCAGCACGACCAGTATGTCTGTGGCATTGAGGAACGGGATAAGCCCGGCCTCGCCGCAATAGGTCGCGACACCTTCCATCGGCCGGTCCGTGCGCGACCAGCCATTGACCGCGAAGCCGAGCGACAACAGCGCCGACGCCGCCGCGCGGCCGAGACTGCCGAGCCCCATGATGCCGACAGAGATGTCTTCAGCGGTGCGCTGCGCCGGCTCGCGCCATATCTTCTTCGGCTGCTGCGACCGGTACAGCAGGCCCTGGCGGTGATGATCGAGCACCCGCCAGACGACATATTCGGTCATGTGCTGGGCCAGGTTGCCGGCGACGACCTTGACGATCGGCACGTCCGGCAGGCTGGGATCGGAGAAGATGTGGTCGACGCCGGCGCCGATCGAGAAGATGGCGCGCAGATTGGGCAGCGATCCCAACAGGTTCGGCCGCTGTTTCCACACCACCGCATAGGTGATCGAAGGATCGCTGGCGCCGTCCGGCTCGAGCACCACCTCGCGCTCTGCGGACAGCAGTTCACGCCAGCGCTGCGGGTGAAAGCCGGTGACGGCAAGCAGGATTTTGCCTTTTTCCATTTATGGATTTTGTCCTGTTGTTCGGTTTGGAGCAATTGCGGGAAAGGCGCAAGGCGGCTTTCCGTCCGGAATTGCGAAGGAAGGAGTCACTCGCTGACGACCCCCGTCGGGGCGGTTTCTATCTTGAAGGCGGCCGAGATCAGCGCCCGAGTATAGTCGGTTTGCGGCTTTTCAAAAATCTGTTCGGAAGGACCGGCTTCGACGATCTGGCCATTGCGCATGACGATGACATCGTTGGCCAGGGCCCGGATGACCTTGAGGTCGTGGCTGATGAAGAGATAGGCGAGGTCATGCTTGGCCTGCAGGCTGCGCAGGAGGTCGACCACCTGCGCCTGCACGCTCATGTCGAGCGCCGAGGTCGGCTCGTCCAGCATGACGAAACGCGGGTTGAGCACCATGGCGCGAGCAATGGCGACGCGCTGGCGCTGGCCGCCGGAGAATTCGTGCGGATAGCGGTTGCGCGTGGCTGGATCGAGCCCGACTTCCTTCAGCACGTCGACCACCTTGTCGTCGCGCTCGTCGAGCGACAGCTTCGGCTCGTGGATCTTCAAGCCTTCTTCGATGATCTCGGCGATGGACATGCGGGGACTGAGCGAGCCGAAAGGATCCTGGAAGACGATCTGCAATTCGCGCCTGAGCGGGCGCATGGCGTTGAACGAGAGCTGGTTGATGTCGCGCCCGTTGAACTGGATGGTTCCGCTCGACGAGATCATCCGCGCCAGCGCCAGGCCGAGCGTGGTCTTGCCCGACCCGGACTCTCCAACCACGCCCAGCGTCTGGCCGGCCCGCACGGTGACATCGATGCCGTCGACCGCCTTCACATGGTCGACGGTGCGCCGGAAGAAGCCCTGCTTGATCGGAAACCAGACTTGGATGTCCTTGCCGGTCATCACGGGTGCCGCGGCGCTGTTGGCCGCGGGTGGCTTGCCCTTGGGCTCGGCCGCCAGAAGATGGCGCGTATAGGCGTGCTGCGGATTGGCGAAGATGTCCTTGGTAGGCCCCATCTCGACGATCTTGCCCTTGGTCATCACGCACACCCGGTCGGCGATCTTGCGCACGATGCCGAGGTCGTGGGTGATGAACAGCATCGACATGCCCTTGCGGCTCTTCAGGCCGGCCAGCAATTCGAGGATCTGCGCCTGTACGGTGACGTCGAGCGCCGTCGTCGGCTCGTCGGCGATCAGGAGTTCCGGTTCGTTGGCCAGCGCCATGGCGATCATGACGCGCTGGCGCTGGCCGCCGGAGAGCTGGTGCGGGTAGGCGTCGAGCCGCTTCTGCGGATCACGGATGCCGACCTCGTTGAGCAGGGCCAGCGTGCGCGCCTTGGCCGGGCGGTCGGCCATGCCCTGATGCAGCTTCAGGATCTCGACGATCTGCTGCTCGATCGTGTGCAGCGGATTGAGCGAGGTCATCGGCTCCTGGAAGATCATGGTGATCTTGTTGCCGCGCACCTGCCGCAGTTGCTTCTCGTTCATGGCGAGCAGGTCGGCGCCCTGGAACAGGATCCTGCCCGAGGGGTGGCTTGCGCTGGGGTAGGGCAAGAGCTTCAGCACCGACAGCGCCGAGACCGATTTGCCGGAGCCGGATTCGCCAACCAGCGCCACCGTCTCGCCCTTGGCGATGTCGAAGGAGATGTGATCGACGGCCAGCGACTGCTGTCCGCCTTGCGCAAAGGCGACGCTGAGGTCCCGGACCGAGAGCAGGGGAGGCTCGCTCATCGGAACGTCTTGCGCGGATCGAAGGCGTCGCGTGTCGCCTCGCCGACGAAGACCAGCAGCGACAGCATCAGCGAGATGACCACGAAACCGGAAATGCCGAGCCATGGCGCGTTGAGATTGCGCTGCGCCTGCTTGAGCAATTCGCCGAGCGAGGCCGAGCCCGGCGGCAGGCCGAAACCGAGATAGTCTAGCGAGGTCAGCGTCGAGATCGAGCCTGAGAGCAGGAACGGCAGGAAGGTCAGTGTCGCCACCATGGCGTTGGGCAACAGGTGCCGGAACATGATGGTGCGGTTGCGCACGCCGAGCGCGCGCGCCGCGTTGACGTACTCGAAATTGCGCGCGCGCAGGAATTCGGCCCGCACCACGCCGACCAACGCCACCCAGGAAAACAGCAGCATCAGCCCGAGCAGGATGAAGAAGCCCGGCGGCAGTATGGCGGCGACGATGAGCAGGAGATAGAGCACGGGAATCGCCGACCATATCTCGATGAAGCGCTGGAACAGCAGGTCCGTCCAGCCACCGAAATAGCCCTGTAGGGCGCCGGCCGCGACGCCGATCAGAGCCGAGCCGGCGGTCAGGATCAGTCCGAACAGCACCGAGATACGGAAACCGTAGATGACCCGCGCCAGCACATCGCGCGCCTGGTCGTCGGTGCCCAGCCAGTTCCAGTTGCCGATGGTGCAGGCCGGATCATCAGCCCCTTGCGGGTACTGGTTGCAGCGCGTCTTGGCGTCATACTGCCAGGACGGCTTGGCCGGGGCTGCTTCGGGAATGGCATTGTTGACGGTCTGGTAGGAATAGCGGATCGGCGGCCAGATCATCCAGCCATTGGCGTTGATCTCGTCCTGGATCACCGGGTCGCGATAGTCGGTGACGGCATAGAAGCCGCCGAACTTCTCTTCGGGATAGGCGACCAGCACCGGAAACAGGATCTCGCCCTTGTAGGAGGCGATGATCGGCTTGTCGTTGGCGATGAATTCGGCGAACAGCGACAGCACGAACAGGACAAGGAAGATCCACAGCGACCAGTAGCCGCGCCGGTTGGCCTTGAAGTTCTCCAGGCGGCGCTTGTTGAGCGGCGACAGAAACGGCCGCGGCATCCGCTCCGGCACGGCCCCGGCGGTAACACTTGCCTCCGACATCAAACGTCTCTCCGCTCGAAATCGATGCGCGGATCGACCCAGGTGTACATGAGGTCGGACAGCAATCCGACGAACAGGCCGAGAAGCGAGAAGATATAGAGGTTGGCGAACACCACGGGATAGTCGCGTTCGACCACCGACCGGAAGCCGAGCAGGCCGAGCCCATCGAGCGAGAAGATGTTTTCGATCAGCAGCGAACCGGTGAAGAAGGCCGAGATGAAGGCGCCGGGAAAACCGGCGATGACAATCAGCATGGCGTTGCGGAAGACATGGCCATAGAGCACCTGCCGTTCCGAGAGGCCCTTGGCGCGGGCGGTCACAACATACTGCTTGCGGATTTCCTCCAGGAAGGAATTCTTGGTCAGCAGCGTCGTCGTGGCGAAGGCCGACAGCACCAGCGCCGTCAGCGGCAAGGTCATGTGCCAGAGATAGTCCCCGATCTTGGCCGGCCATGACAACTGGTCCCAATTGTCCGAGACGATGCCGCGCAGCGGGAACCAGTCCCAGAACGAACCACCGGCAAACAGCACCATCAGCATGATGCCGAACAGGAAACCCGGAATGGCATAGCCGACGATGACGACGCCGCTGGTCCAGATGTCGAAGGGGCTGCCGTCCTTCACCGCCTTGCGGATGCCGAGCGGGATCGAGATCAGGTAGGACAGGAGCGTGATCCACAGCCCGATCGAGATCGACACCGGCATTTTTTCCAGGATCAGGTTGAGTACCGAAATGTCGCGGAAATAACTGTCGCCGAAATCGAACCGGATATAATTCCACAGCATCAGGCCGAAGCGCTCGAGCGGTGGCTTGTCGAAGCCGAACTGCTTCTCCAGCTTCTTGATGAATTCCGGATCGAGCCCCTGCGCGCCGCGATATTTTGAACCGACGTCACCGGCGGCATCGAAATTACCGCCGCCCGCATCGCCGCCGCCACCGCCCAGACGGTCGCTGCCGCCCTGGTTCGTCAGCTTGGCGATGACCTGCTCGACCGGGCCGCCGGGCGCAAACTGGATGACGGCGAACGAGATCGCCATGATGCCGAACAGGGTCGGAATCATCAAAAGGATGCGGCGCAGGATATAGGCGCCCATCAGATGGTGCCCTCCCGACGCATGTGATTGGCGAAACCGTCGATGAACGCGCCTCTTTCCCCGTCACTATACGGGCAGAGGATGCCGGCAGGCAGGTGAGGGGCGGTGCTTACGCCCGCAAGAAATTCAGCCTTTGCCAATTTTTGCCGCCTTGCCCTTGTCGAACCACCACAGCGTCTCGACCGGAAAGCCGAAATCGGGCTTTTGCTCGACGAAGCCGAACATGTCCCAATAGGCGACGCGGTGATTCGCCAGATAGTATGTTGGAATCCAGTCCAGCCGCGCGCGCAAGACCCGATCGAGCGCTCTGAGCGCGGTGACGAGTTCGGACCGGCTTTGCGCCTTGCCGGCTGCCACGATCAACGCGTCGATGGCCTTGCTTTCTGTTCCGGGGTAGTTGCGCTGCCCCGGGATTTTCGCCATTCGAGAATCATAGAGCATCTCCAGGCTGTCGTCAGTCGGCGTCGCCCCGATCGACCAATGCAGCACGGTAAGATCGAAGTCGAAATCGCTCTGCCGCTGTTCATATTGCGCCGAATCGACCTGCCGGATCGAAGCGTCGATCCCGATCGCCTTCATATTCTCGGACCATGGGGTGTAGATGCGAACGATGCCGTCATCCTCCGTCAGCATTTCCACCCGCAGCCGCTCGCCCTTGTCGTTGACGACGAAATTGCCCGCCCGCTTCCAGCCGGCTTGCGCGAGCAATCTCGAAGCCTCGCCCAGCAGCTTGCGGTCATGGCCTGACCCGTCGGACAGAGGCTGCGTCACGGCTTCGCCAAAAACCTCCGGTGGCAACTCGGCCCGGAATGGCTCCAGCAGGACCAGTTCCTCAGGCGAGGGCAAGCCTTCGGCCTTGTAATCCGACCGTTCGAAGTTCGATTGAGAGCGCTCGTAAGAGCCATAAAACAACGCCCGCTTCATCCATTCGAAATCGAAACACCGGGCGATCGCCCGTCGCACCCGCTCATCGCGGAATTGCGCACGACGCTGGTTCAGTGCGACGCCCTGCATGTCTGGCGTCTTCTCGCCGGGAAATTCCCGTTTGACGACCTTGCCGTCCTTGAGCGCCGGAAAATCGTAGCCGGTCGCCCAGACCCGCGCGGTAAACTCCTCGCGAAAATGCGTGTCACCCTTCTTGAAGGCTTCGAACGCCGCCTGCCGGTCGAGATAGAAGTCGATGCGGATACGGTCGAAATTATACTGGCCGCGATTCACCGGGAGGTCGCGGCCCCAATAGTCGGGCACGCGCTCATATTCGACTGTCTGTCCCGCGGCCACCCGCCCCATTTTGTATGGTCCCGAGCCGAGCGGCGGCGTCATCGTCGAGGCATTGAAATCATTGACTGCATAAAAGGCCTTGGACACGATCGGCATCGCCACGATCCTGAGGATGTTTTGCGCGGACTGTTCGCCGTTGAAGGTAAGGTTGAGGGTGAGCGGATCCTCGGCGACCGCGTCGGTCATATACCGCAACGCCTGGGAAAGGTTCGGATGCCCTTGCTCTTTGTAAAGCTTCAACGCGAAGACGACGTCTTCGGCGGTTAGCGGCGAGCCGTCGTGGAAACGCGCTTGCGGTCGCAGCGCGAAGCGGAAGCCGTTGCGGTCTTGCGACAAGGTGACGGACTCGGCAAGCAGGCCGTAGACCGCATCCGGCTCGTCGAGCGCGCTTGCCATCAAGGAATCGAAACAGAGTTCGGTGCGCGGCGGCGCATCTCCTTTCAATACCAGGGAATTCAACGTGTTGAAGGTCAGGAAGCTTTGGTTGAGCGTGGCGTTCGGCGGCGCGAAATTCATCTGGCCGCCCTTGGGTGCATCCGGATTGACGTAGTCGAAATGCGTGAAATCCGGTTTGTATTTGAGGTCGCCGTAGGCGGACAGGCCGTGCAGTTTGGTGCCGGTCGCAATATTGGCAAAGGCTTTTCCGGGCAACAGGGCGGCGACAGCGGCGGCACTGCCCAGGCCCAGGAAATCGCGACGGGGCAGCACCGCCATCAATTGTTGCCCTTGTATTTGGCCGCCAGCGCCTTTTCCTTCTCCGGATCGATCCACCAGGAATTCTGGTCGGCGCCGATATAGCTCGGCTGTTTGGCGGGAATGCCGAATTTGTTCCAGTAAGCCAGCCAGACCACGGCTCGATAGTACTGCGGCACGACGTAGTAGTTCCACAGCAGCACGCGGTCGAGCGCATGGGTGGCGGCAACCAGATCGTCGCGGTCGGTGGCGAAGATGATGCGGTCGACCAGGGCATCGACGACCGGGTTCTTGATGCCGGCGTAGTTGCGCGACCCCGGCCGGTCGGCTGCCCTGGAACTCCAGAAGTCGCGCTGCTCATTGCCAGGCGATTCCGACTGGCCGAGTTGCCCGATAATGACATCGTAGTCGAAATTGTTGACGCGGTTGACGTACTGGGTCTGGTCGATGATGCGCAACGTAGCGTCGACGCCGATCTTGCGCAGATTGGCGATATAGGGGCTGGAGATGACCTGGTCGGTGTCGTTCCAGCCGAGTATCTCGAACTTGAACGGCTCGCCGGTCTTGGCATTGACCATCTTGCCGCCCTTGATCACCCATCCAGCCTTGGCGAAGAGGTCGACTGCCTGCTTCAGGTATTTCCGCTCGGCCTGCGGTGAATCGTAGACCGGCAGCTTGAATTCCTGCGTGAACAGCTCGGGCGGCAGCTTGTCGCGATAGTGTTCAAGAATTTCCAGCTCCTTGCCTTGCGGCAAGCCGCTGGAGGCCAGTTCAGTTCCCTGGAAATAGCTGCTGGTGCGGGTGTTGAACCCGTAGAACAGCGTACGGTTCATCGTCTCGAAGTCGAAAGGATAGGTCAGCGCGGCCCGCACCAGGCGGTCCTGGAACAGCGGGCGCCTCTGGTTGAGCATGAAAGCCTGCATCGGCTCTGGCGAGGTGGTCTTGAATTCCTGCTTGATGACATCGCCGGCCTTGACCGCCGGGAAATCATAGAATGTCCTCCAGCGCTTCGAACTGTTTTCCGGTTTGATGTCGTCAAGTCCGCCCTTGGTGAAGGCCTGCCAGGCGGCATTGTCATCAAGGATGTAGGTGAAACGCTGCCTGTCGAAATTCTCGCGGCCGACCTTCACCGGCAGCTTGGCACCCCAATAGTCCGGCACGCGCTGCCAGACGATTTCCGAGCCCGGCTTGAAGCTGGCGATCTTGTAGGCGGCGGAGCCGAGCGGCGGCTCCAGCGTCGGCCTGGTGACGTCGCGCTTCTTGCCGTTGGCATCCGTGCCTTCCCACCAATGTTTCGGCAGCACGGCGAGGTCACCCAGGATTTTAGGCAGCTCGCGGTTGCCCTTCTGGCTGAAATGAAACTCGACTTCGCGATCCGAGACGGCCACGGCATCCGTGACATTCTCGAAATAGCGGCTGTACATCGGGCTGTTCGCCTTCAGCACCTGGAATGACCAGATCACGTCGTCGACGGTGATAGGCTGGCCGTCATGCCATTTCGCGCGGGGGTCGAGCCGGTAAGTCGCCGAGGAAAAGTCGGCCGGGTATTTGTAGGCGTCGGCGATCAGCGGATGGCTGACACTGCCTTCGTCGGTCGCCTGCTCCATCAGCGTGTCGTAGAGCAGGCCGCCGCCGAACCCGACCAGGCCGGCGGCCGGTGAACCCTGCACGATATAGGGATTGAAGCTGTCGAAAGTGCCCAGTACCACCGAATTCAGCGTGCCGCCTTTGGGTGCGTTGGGGTTCACGTAGTCGTAGTGCTGGAAATTGTCGCCATATTTGGATTCGCCGATCAGCGATGAGGTGGTGCGCCACTCATCGGCCAGGGCCGCCTGCAACCCCGCGGCCAGCAGGGCCGCCGCCAGCAACGATTTGAGAAGCACTCGGCCAAGCGTCATCCACTGTCCTCTTCGCGATGCGTGCCATCATCCAGAAAGGCAATCTAGATGATTTGCCGCGCGTGAAAACCGCCATGCGCGGCTTTGTCGCCGTAGAGGCGGTTTTCCTAACGAAAAAGCCGGGCTGAACCCGGCTTTTTCAAGGTCGTCGAGACTATATCCGGTTTATTGAGCAGGCGCCGGTGCCGGGGCGGCCGGAGCTGGTGCGGCGGGAGCCGCAGGCGCCGCCGGCTTGGCGGGAGCTGCGCCTTCGGCCGGCTTGGCCGGTGCGGCCCCTTCGGCGGGCTTGGCGGGGGCGGATGCATCGGCGGCAGCGCCCGGCGCGGGCAGCGGCTTGGGATTGTCCGACAGCGTGCGCAGATAGGCGATGACGTTGGCGCGGTCTTCTTCCTTCGGCAGGCCGGCAAAGCCCATCGCCGTGCCTTTCACGAATTTTTTCGGCGAGGTGATGAAGTGGTTGATGTTGTCGTAGGTCCACTTCTCTGTGCCGCCCTTGGAAAACTCCTTCATGCCGGCCGAATAGGCGAAGCCCTCATGCTCGGCGACCGGGCGGTCGATGAGATCCCACAAATCCGGGCCGACCTTGTTGGGGCCGCCCTTCTCGCCGGAGTGGCAGGCCTGGCATTTCTTGAAGATGACAGCGCCCTGTTCGGCACTTGCGTTGGCCAGAAGATCCGCGATCGGCTTTTCGGCGGCTGCCGGAGCGGCGGGGCCGCCCTCGGCGGGCTCGGCGGCCTCGATGGCGAAGCCGGGCTTTTCCGGAGCGGGCGAGGCAAACAGCGCGTCCGACACGATGCCGACCGAGAACACCACGAAAACGGTTCCGAGCAATCCGGCGAGCAGCTTGTTGACTTCGTTGGAATCCATACGCCCCTTGCTCCCTTTTCCGGCGGACCGATCCGTCCACTCCGTCCGTCGGTATCGAGACCTGCCCTCCAGAGCCGGTCAAATCGCGCGGAAACTAGGTCTTTTGCTCCGGCGTTGCAACACCTATAAGGGCGCTTCCAGTGAGACCTTTTGCCACTTTCCCCTCCTCGTTTCGAACGCCCGCCAAACCGATGTCCACCTTGATCCTGATCCCCGCCCGCATGGCCTCGACCCGGCTCCCGGGCAAGCCGCTGGCCGACATTGCCGGCGCCCCGATGATCGTCCATGTCGCGCGCCGCGCCGCCGAGGCCGGGCTTGGCCGTGTGGTGGTGGCGACCGACACGCAAGGCGTGGCGGAAGCGGTGCGCGCGCATGGTTTCGAGGCGGTGATGACGCGCTCGGACCACGAATCGGGTTCGGACCGGATATTCGAGGCCCTGACGGTGCTGGATCCGGCAAACAAGGTCGAAACCATCGTCAATGTGCAGGGTGACCTGCCGACCATCGATCCCGCGATCATCGTGGCCTCGCTCAGGCCGTTCGAGGACAAGGCGGTGGACATCGCCACGCTCGGCGTCGAGATCGAGCGCGACGAGGAAAAGACCAATCCCAACGTCGTCAAGATCGTTGGCTCGCCATTGTCGGCCACCAGGCTGAGGGCGCTTTATTTCACCCGGGCCACCGCGCCCTGGGGCGAGGGCGCGCTCTATCACCATGTCGGTCTCTATGCCTATCGCCGCTCGGCGCTCGAGCGCTTCGTGGCGCTCAAGCCGTCGCCGCTTGAACGCCGCGAGCGGCTGGAGCAGTTGCGGGCGCTGGAAGCCGGCATGCGCATCGACGCCGAGATCGTGCGGTCGCTGCCGCTCGGCGTCGACACGCCGCAAGACCTGGAACGGGCCAGAACGATCCTTTCAAACTGAGCGCCGAACCGACACCCCTTCAACGAGAATTGGCCATGCCTGAAAAGACCAACAGAATATCCTTCCAGGGCGAGCCCGGCGCCAATTCCGACACCGCGTGCCGTAACGTCTATCCCTCGATGCAGCCGCTGCCGTGCCCGACCTTCGAGGACGCGTTCAACGCGGTCGAGACCGGCAAGGCCGATCTCGCCATGATCCCGATCGAGAACACCATCGCCGGGCGCGTCGCCGACATTCACCATCTGCTGCCGGAATCGAGGCTGCACATCGTCGGCGAATATTTCCTGCCCATCCATTTCCAGCTGATGGTGCTGCCAGGTGTGAGGCGTGACGAGATCAAAACCGTCCACAGCCACATCCATGCGCTCGGCCAGTGCCGCAAATACGTCCGCAAAAATGGCTGGAAGGCGGTTGTCGCCGGCGACACGGCGGGCGCGGCCAAGATGGTCTCCGAGGTCAAGGACCGCACCATGGCCGCCCTGTCCCCGGCATTGGCCGCCACGCTCTATGAGCTCGACATCATCGAGGAGAATGTCGAGGACACCGATTCCAACGTCACGCGCTTCGTCGTCCTGACCAAGAACAAGCAGTGGGCCGAACGCCCGTCGCCTGACGCCAAGATGATGACGACCTTCATCTTCCGCGTCCGCAACGTGCCGGCCGCGCTCTACAAGGCGATGGGCGGTTTCGCCACCAACGGCATCAACATGACCAAGCTCGAGAGCTACCAACTCGGCGCCTTCACGGCGACACTGTTCTACGCCGACATCGAGGGCCACCCCGACGATCCGCTGGTCAAGCTGGCGCTGGACGAGCTTCGCTTCTTCTCGCGCGAGGTGCGGATCCTCGGCGTCTATCCGGCGAGTGAGTCACGCGAGCAGTGGAAGGTAGCGGATTAGTGCCTGTCGCCCAAACTGCGCAGCGGTTTTGGGACAACGACATGCATGAAAGTACCTAGTTCGGGAAGTCCCACGGGTTTACGAGTGCTACTCCGGTTCCCTCGAAATCCCCGATGTTGCGCGTCACCAGCGTCATACGCCGGGTGAAGGCCGTGGCTGCGATGTAGGCGTCGTTGATCGGTTTGGGATTGGGTACATGCCATTGGGCCGCCTGAACGGCCGCCGCCTCGTCCAGAGACAGGATTCGACCGGAAAATGTCGTAAGAACCGCATTTTCCAACCAATTGCGCAGCACCTTGCCCGCAATGGCATCATGATGTTCCACTAGTCGCACGCCAATCTCCAGTTCGTGCAGGACCACGGACGAGATAAAGGTTTCGGCGGGATCGACGGTCTCGTTCCATAGCACGACATTAGGATGCGCCCTGCCGCTCGCTACCTTTCGCAGTTCGGACACCACATTGGTATCGAGCAACAGCATCAGGACAAGTCTATTGGCTTGGCATGTTCCGTGCGGGGCGGGAGCGGCAAATCAAGCTCTCCAGCTTCCGGCGCAGCCAGCATCTCGCCGAGCGACCGCGTTTTGTCGGTGAGCCGTTTGTACTCATCGAATGATAAGAGGACATGCACCGGCCGCCCCCTGTCGGTGATGATCACGGGTCCGTCCTTGGCGGCGCGTTTTGCACGGCCAAGGTCCTGATTGAGCTCGCGGCCCGAAAGCGTGGTGACGATCATATCAGCCTCGCAAAATGTAGTCACGTAGCTACATTTAATCTACTTAAGCAGAATTGCAAGATTCGACCGCGATTGGCAACTCATCGCAAGTCCAGGATTGGGGTTGCGCTGCCTTGATAGGAGTGCCACGGCACTGGCTGTGTTTCGCGCCCGCGATAAGCTATGGAACACGACCGGGACTGGATGCCGTGCGCTTCTAAATCACTGCGCCAAGCGGCACATAGTCGATCTCCATGAAGGTCTCGACTTCAGGAATCCAGCGGTCGCGCACGAAGGCGACGTGGTCGGGATGGTCGTTGTACCTGGTATAGGCGGCCTGGTCGGCGAATTCCATGGAGAAGCCGAACTGGTAGTCGTTCTTGGGACTGACCTGGCGCAATTGTTCGAAATGGGTGACGCCCCTGATCGCCGAGAGGAATTTTTTGGCGTCGACCAGGAACCTTTTTTCCTCCAGCGAGTGCGGCGGATGCTTCAGCGTGAACACGACGGTATGGCGGATCATTTCCCTCTCCTGATTTCCCTTATTCGCTGTCGACCCAGGCGCGGATCAGGTGATGCGCTATGGCTCCCTTCGGCGGCGTGATCAGATTGCCCGGATGCTCCCTGGCCAGCATCAGGCGGACCTCGTCGCGCAAGAACCAGCGGCAGTCTTCCAGCTCGTTGAGGTCGGCCTGGATGTCTTCATTGAGCGGCTCGCCGAAGCAGCCGATCATCAGCGAATAGGGGAATGGCCAAGGCTGGCTGGCGTGGTAGACGACGCGGCCGAGCCGGATGCCCGCCTCCTCCAGCGTCTCGCGGCGCACCGCCGCCTCGATCGTTTCGCCCGGCTCGATGAAGCCGGCAAGGGCGGAGTACATGCCCGGCGCGAAATGCCGGCCGCGCCCGAGCAGGCATTTCTCGCGCGTCGCCGTCAGCATGATCGCCACCGGATCCGTGCGCGGAAAATGCTCGGTGCCGCAATTCGGGCAATGGCGCTTGTAGCCGCCGGCCCGCATTTGTGACTCGGTCCCGCATTTGCTGCAGAAACGATGGCTGGCGTGCCAGGCGAGCAGCGCGGCGCCCTGCGCCATCGCTCCGGCGGCCGCTTCGTCGATCAGGCCTTGCATATAGACCGAGCGGTAGTCGATGGCCTTGACCGTTTCGGGAAGCTGTTCCGGCTCGAGGCCGGCGGTCACCGCCAGCACCGGGCCCTGGTCGGAGAATCCAAGCAGCACGCCGCTGCCGGGCAAGGTCTGGAAGGGCAGGCTTTCGGCGACGCCGAACCAGGGGTCGAAGCTGCCGTCACGAACCTTCAGGTAGAGCCGGCCGCCCTGCATCAAAAGCAGCCTGGTTCCAGGATCGGCGAGCGCTTTGTCGACCGAATCGTCGGCGCGGTTCTCGGATTGTCGGTCGATACTGTTGCCGGCGAAGCCGACGAATTGGCTCGGCTCGCGCAAGGGCGCGTCAAACAGGCTAAAGCTCATGCGGACTCTGGGCGTTCGGGATGGACACGTTCGGGATGGACACGGGAAGGCTTATAGCGCCGCCCTTATCGTTTCGGCAAACTGGCGCAGCTCGGAGCGCTGATAGGGCTCGCGCAGGCCGTGCCCCCACACCGGGCCGGGCCAGCCGGGATCGCCTTCCGAACGGGCGATGACGTGGATGTGCAGCTGGCGCACCATGTTGCCGAGCGCGCCGGTGTTGATCTTGGTGCAGCCGGTCACCTTCTTCAGCGCCTGCGCCACCATATTGGTCTCGAAGGTCAGCATTGTCTGGTCGAGCGGCGTCATGTCGTGGATTTCCTCCACGCCCGGCCGCTGCGGCACCAGAAGCAGCCATGGCCAGCGGCGGTCGTTCATCACGCGCAGTTCACACAGCCCAAGCCACATCAACTGCTCGCTGTCCGCCTCCAGCCGGGTATCCAGCGTGAATCCGGCCTTCAGGCCCGGCAGCATCGGCGTTTCCCTTGCTTTGGTGTTTTCCTCAGAGTCATGAACGCTAGAGCGGCTGCATCGAGGCTGCAAGCGAATCTCGTGGCTGATGCAGCCGATTTGCCTGCGCCCTTGCATTTCGTCGCCGAATTGCCGATATGGACGGAGGGAGGTTGGTGGTGGACGATCCACTCGCCAACCGGGTCAGGTCCGGAAGGAAGCAGCCCTAACGAGCCCGGAACGGGTCATTGTTCCAGCCTCCCACCTCATCGGCCCTTCTCGCGACGTTGACGACGCATTGCAGCGCGGGCGAAACTATGCGCAGGAATCGGCCGCCTTTTGGCGCGGCCATTTGGAGTTTTGCGGGCGAATGAGCGAAGCCGGAAATTCGGGACCAAAAAGCCTGGAGATAGGCAAGGCTGGCGCCTATCGCGTGCTGGCGCGCAAGTACCGTCCGGCGAATTTCTCCGAACTGGTCGGCCAGGAGCCGATGGTGCGCACGCTCACCAACGCTTTCGCCACCGGCCGCATCGCCCAGGCCTGGATGTTGACCGGCGTGCGCGGCGTCGGCAAGACCACGACCGCGCGCATTCTCGCGCGGGCCCTGAATTATAAAACGGCAACAATCGACCAGCCTTCCGTCGACCTTGCCGTGCTCGGCGAGCACTGCCAGGCGATCATGGAAGGCCGCCATGTCGACGTCATCGAGATGGATGCCGCCTCGCACACCGGCATCGACGACATCAGGGACATCATCGAACGGGTGCGCTACGCGCCGGTCTCGGCCCGCTACAAGGTCTACATCATCGACGAAGTGCACATGCTGTCGACGCAGGCCTTCAACGGCCTGTTGAAGACGCTGGAAGAGCCGCCGCCGCACATCAAGTTCATCTTCGCCACCACCGAAATCCGCAAGGTGCCGATCACCGTGCTGTCGCGCTGCCAGCGCTTTGACCTGAGGCGCATCGATGCGGCTGTGGTGAAGGCTGATCTCGCCCGGATAGCGGGCCTGGAAGGCATCGAGGCGGAAGACGACGCGCTGGCGATGATCGCGCGCGCGGCCGAGGGGTCGATGCGCGATGCTCAATCGATTTTCGACCAGGCCATCGCGCATGGCGGTGGTGCGGTCAGCGCCGAAGCCGTGCGCGCGATGCTGGGTCTCGCCGATCGCGCCCGCGTCGTCGATTTGTTCGAACATGTCATGAAGGGTGACGTTGCCGCGGCACTGGCGGAATTGCGCGCGCAATACGACACCGGCGCCGATCCGGCCGCCGTGCTGACAGACCTTGCCGAATTCAACCATCTCGTCACCCGGCTGCGTTTCGTTCCGGCCGCCGCCGACGACGCGGCGCTGTCGCAGGACGAGCGCGAGCGCGGCGCCGATTTCGCGCGGACGCTCTCGATCAAGGTGCTGTCGCGGACGTGGCAGATGCTGCTCAAGGGCATCCCGGAGGTGCAGTCGTCCAACCGCCCTGTAAGTGCCGCCGAGATGGTGCTGATCCGGCTGGCGCATGCGGCCGACCTGCCGACGCTGGACGAAGCATTGAGATCGCTGGAGAACGGCCTGCCGGCGCCGGGCGCCGCGCCGCGTTCGAACGGCGCGCCGGCGAGCCCCGGTAATGGCGGCGCTCCTGGTGGCAACGGCGCCAGCGCAGTGGCGCAGGCGCGCATGCCCGGCGGGTCGGGCGGCGCGCAGACCATGCGGCTGGTGGAAGCCGCGCCCGCTCCGGCCGCCTTCATTGCGCCTGTGCAGCCGGCGCCGGAGGCGCAGCCAATACCGCTGAAATCGCTGGCCGATATTGTCGCCCTTGCCGACGCGCAGCGCGACATCGCCTTCAAGGTGCTGGTCAAGCGCTGCATCCGCCTCGTGCGCATCGAGCCCGGCCGCATCGACGTCAGCCTGACCGACGATGCGCCCAAAATGCTGCTCAACGATTTGACGACCAAGCTGCGCGCTTGGACCGGTCGCAACTGGCTGGTGTCGCTGTCGAAGGAAGAGGGCGGCCAGACGCTGGCCGAAATGGAATCGACCAGGCGCGAGAACGCTTTGCTCGACGCCAAGAGCGATCCGACGGTCGCCGCCATCCTGGCGCGTTTTCCCGGCGCCAGGATCATCGACGTGCGCATCCCCGACGCGCCGGAAGCCGACGCGGTCGAAGCCGAAGTGCCGGTCGAGCCGCCGGCGGACGACGACGAACCCTGACGAAACCACGACTCTGCAAAGGATCGGACCATGAAAGATCTTCTCGGCCTCATGGGCAAGGCGAAGGAAATGCAAGCCAAGTTCCAGGCTATGCAGGACGAGATCGCCACGGTCGAAGCCGTCGGCCAGGCCGGCGGCGGCCTGGTCATTGTCACGTTGACCGGCAAGTTTGAGATGAAGTCGCTGAAGATCGACCCGTCTCTGTTCAAGGAGGATGAGGTCGAGATCCTCGAAGACCTGCTTCTGGCCGCTCACAATGACGCCAAGGCCAAGGTCGAGCAGATCATGCAGGAAAAGACCAAGGCGCTGACCGCCGGCCTGCCGATTCCGCCGGGAATGAAACTGCCGTTCTAGATGCATGTCGCCCAAGAGTGTGCGACGGTTTTGGGGATAACGACATGCATAAAGCCAAAGACTAGTTGGCCATGGCCGAAGAGCCGTCCGAAAGGCTGATCGAGCAGCGTATCCGCAACAGGATCTACGAGATCCTGGAAATCCTGGCCGATTCTGATGCCGGCGTCGATCTCGTCGGCATCAAGGGCTATTTCAACCTGTTCGAGGATTTCGTGCATCGCCCCTCGATCGAAGCGGGCACTTCGGCGCTCTCGAAGGAAGAACGCGCCATCGTGCTGGAGATCGCGGATTTCCTGGAGGCTGCCGGAGAGGCCAATCCCGATTTCACCAGGTCCGAGTTCATCGACAGCGACTGGCCGGGAAAGATCGCGCCGGTCGCCCGCAATGCGCGAGCATTGTTCCTGAAGCGCGGGCTGTTCTCGGAGAAATTCGAAGAAATTGAGCCAGGACGGCCGGCAGCGATTTCAGCCGGGCGATAATGCATGTCGTCCAAAAGCGGTCTCGGCCTGGACAAGGGCGTGCATAAAACAAAGGCTTGAAGTCCGGATCTTGCCACGTAACTGTGCCAGTTTGGCAACAGCATCTCACCAATAACGTTTTAGCCATCATTTTGCCCGAAAGTGTCTCATTCTTGCCGCAGCCTGGGGGCGGGCATCGAAGTGAGAGGGTTACCTGTTGATTGCCACGCGATGGAAGACGCCGCTGTTGCTCGGCGTCGTCACGTCTCCCCTGTTCCTGGCCGCTTGCAGCCAGACCGCGTCACACGGCATGTCCAGCCTGACCGACGCCATCACGCCGAGTTTCCTGAGCTCCCGC
This sequence comes from Mesorhizobium sp. B2-6-1, assembly GCF_006440475.1. Taxonomy (NCBI): domain Bacteria; kingdom Pseudomonadati; phylum Pseudomonadota; class Alphaproteobacteria; order Hyphomicrobiales; family Phyllobacteriaceae; genus Mesorhizobium; species Mesorhizobium sp. B2-6-1. The sequence goes on along the minus strand of NZ_VFUH01000004.1, from coordinate 153,405 downwards.
GGCTACCACACGCCGAAGGACAGGGAATGCCTGGAAAGGGTGATGTTCTTCGAATCCAACCGGTCGAGCCGCGATGGCATGATCGCCGTCGGCACTGTCGTGATGAACCGGCTGCGCTCCGGCAAACATGGTGACACCATCTGCGCGGTGGTGGGCGAGCGCGGCCAGTTCGCGCCCGGCGTCATGACCAGGCCGATGAATTCGCGTGCCATGCCCGATGTCGAGGAAGCCGCCGACGCCGTGCTCAAGGGCGAGCGCAAGGCCAAGCTCAAGAACACGATGTATTTCCACACCGCGGGCCTGCGCTTCCCCTACAAGAATATGCATTACACCATGGTCGCCGGCGGCAATGCGTTCTACGAGAAGCGCGGCCGCAACTGGCAGCCGCTGCCGGACGAGCCGACGGTCGCGGTCGCCTCGGCCGAGCAGCCAGCAGCCTTGCCCGGAGTAGCCGCGACTCGTGTCGCTTCCGCCGAGCCGACGGCCAAGACATCCGATCGCACCGCTGCGGCGTACGTGACTGCCGCGGCGGAGCCGGTGCGCTCCGGCAAGGCGGCCCAGCAGACCTACGTGACGGCATCGGCTGCGCCGGCCGCAAAATCCGCGCGCGTCCAGGAGAAGCCGACGATGGTGGCGATGCAGGAGCCGATGGAGGAACCGGACGCCGCTCGTTTTGGCGGGACCTTGAACACGAAGGTCATTTCCTCGGTGCAGGGCGCGCCGCAGGAAGCGGCGATGGGGTTCCAGTCGACGCCTGAGAACACGGATGCCATCGGCGCAATGATCGTCAGCCAGAGCCGTCCGCTCGAAACCAACTGAGGCGGGCCGCACTTGACGGCCTGCCGGTGCTGGTTGGAGACGCGGTCCGGACGCAAAACCGCTTCGCACTTTTCGCGGAATTGCTCTAGATCAGGGCAATGTCCAAGCGAATCGCGGGTCCCGAGATCGAACGCCTGATCCAACTCCTGGCCAAAGTGCCGGGGCTTGGTCCTCGTTCGGCCAGGCGCGCCGCGCTGCATTTGATCAAGAAGAAGGAACAGCTGCTGTCGCCGCTCGCCGCCGCCATGGGCGAGGCGGCCGACAAGGTGCGCATTTGCTCCACCTGCGGCAATGTCGACACGTCCGACCCCTGCATGATCTGCACCGATCCGCGCCGTGACGCCGGCACGCTGATCGTCGTCGAGGACGTCTCTGATCTGTGGGCGCTGGAGCGGGCGGCGGCGATGAACGTGCGCTACCACGTGCTGGGCGGCACGCTGTCGCCGCTCGACGGCATCGGCCCCGATCAGCTCAACATCCGCTCATTGGTCGACCGCGTCGCCGGCGGCGAGGTCAAGGAGATCATCCTGGCCGTCAATGCCACGGTGGAGGGCCAGACCACGGCCCACTACCTGACCGATCAATTGCACGGTTTCGAGGTGAAGATAACGCGGCTGGCGCATGGCGTGCCGGTCGGGGGCGAACTCGACTATCTCGACGAAGGCACGCTGGCGGCAGCGCTGCGCTCCAGGACGGCGTTTTGACGCGATTGCGGGGAAGGATGCTTGTCACGATGCTCCCGCATCCTCAAAAGTTGGCGTTCCGTGGCGCCCCCCTCTGTCCTGCCGGACATCTCCCCCTCAAGGGGGGAGATTGGCAATTTCGCAGCCGGCATCTCCTTTTCAACGGCGGTGTTTGGCGAAGGCAGAGACAACAGTCGATCTCCCCCCTTGAGGGGGAGATGGCCGGCAGGCCAGAGGGGGGCGCCAAGGAACGCGGCCTCCGCAAGTTCTGCTTTGCGTTTTTCCTGGCGATACTGGCTGCACTGTTCCTCACCCCTCCCGCCTCGGCCGCCAAGATCGACGACCAGTTCCGCGCCTGGCTCCGGAGCGATCTGTGGCCTGACGCCAAGGCCAAGCGCATTTCCAAGCAGACCTTCGATGCCGCTTTCGACGGCGTCAAACCCAATCTCAAGCTGCCCGATCTTGTCATGCCCGGCGAGAAGCCGAAGACGCCGCAGAAGCAGCATCAGGCCGAGTTCGGCTCGCCCGGCGCCTATTTCGCCGAGAAGACCATCCGCGCGGTCACATCGGGCGGGCGGACGCGCGAGGCGGCCAACGCCAGGACGCTCGCCGCGATCGAAAAGCGCTATGGCGTGCCGGGCGAGGTCCTTTTGGCGATCTGGGGCCGCGAAACAGGGTTCGGCGCGGCGAAGATGCCTTACGACGCCTTCGAGGTGCTCGGCACCAAGGCGTTCATGTCGACGAGGAAGGACTTCTTCCGCACCGAGCTGCTGGCGGCGCTCGAGATCGTCCAGCGCGGATTGGCCCCGGTGGATGCGATGAAATCGTCCTGGGCCGGCGCGCTCGGCCAGCCGCAATTCATGCCGACGTCGTTCCTCAAGCATGCCGTCGATTTCGATGGCGACGGGCGCGTCGACATCTGGAGCTCGACGCCTGACGTGCTCGCCTCCATCGCTAACTATCTCGTCCATTATGGCTGGGTGAGGGGACGTGGCTGGGGATTCGAAGTGACCGTTCCCGAGAGCGTCTCCTGTTCGCTCGAAGGCCCCGACCAGGGCAAGACAATCTCGCAATGGGCCGCAATGGGCATCAAGCGTGTCGGCGGCAAGGCATTCCCGGCGAGCGAGCTGAAGGCCGAGGGCTTCCTGCTGATGCCGGCCGGCCGCAGCGGCCCGGGCTTCATCGCCACGCCCAATTTCTACGTGCTGAAGCAATACAACACCAGCGACCTCTATGCCCTGTTCATAGGCCATGGCGCCGATCGCATCGCCCATGGCGATGCCAATTTTTCCGGCAACTGGGGCGCGGTCGGTGACCTCCACCGCTCCGATATCGCCGCCCTGCAGCGGGCGCTGGAGGCCAAGGGCTATGATGTCGGCAGCGCCGACGGGCTGCCCGGCTTCAAGACCCGCCGCTCGATCGGCGCCTGGCAGGAAAAGAACGGCAAGCCCGCCACCTGCTTTCCCGATGCCGGCCTGGTCGCTGCTCTGAAGTAACTCTCAAGTCAGGGTTTTTTCTCGACTGCTGGCCTCTGTTGGCCTTCGCATGCTCCCGCTCGCCCGCCTGCCACTATGATCCAGTGAGCCGACGCATAAATGCTCGTTGCCCGCCGCGAGGCCGCCGGATATGCTGTTGACCAACTGGACAAAAACCACGACGGTAAGTGGTCAAAGGGGGCCCTTGTCGGCCTGGAAAAACACCGCAACCCTGAGCCGGGAACTCAGGTCAACAAAACAGGGAACAATCACCATGATGATGGAAAAGCTTGCTCTACGATCCCGCATTCTGCTTGCGGGTGCCGCAATGTCGGCGCTGCTTCTCGCGGGAGCGCCGGCTGGCGCGGTCACGCCAGCCGACACGCTGGTCGAAGGCTTTGCCATCGACGACATCATCTCCATGGATCCGGGCGAGGCGTTCGAGCTGTCGACCGCCGAGGTCACCGGCAACACCTATGACCTGCTGGTCCGGCTCGACCTCAGCGACACCTCCAAGGTCAAGGGCGACCTCGCCGAAAGCTGGACCGTCTCGGACGATGGCCTGACCTACACGTTCAAGCTCAAGCCCGGCCTGAAATTCGCCTCGGGCAACCCGATCACCGCGGCCGACGTCGCCTATTCGTTCGAACGCGCCGTCAAGCTGGACAAGAGCCCGGCCTTCATCATCGACCAGTTCGGGATCAGCGGCGACAATGTCGCCGAAAAGGCCAAGGCGGTCGATGACACCACCTTCCAGTTCATCGTCGACAAGGCCTATGCGCCGAGCTTCGTGTTGAACTGCCTGTCGGCCACCGTCGCCTCGGTCGTCGACGCCAAGCTGGTCAAGGAACATGTCGCGGCGGTCACGCCGAGCGCCGACTACAAATGGGACAATGATTTCGGCAATGCCTGGCTGAAGACCGGCTATGCCGGCTCGGGCGTCTACAAGCTGCGTGAGTGGCGCGCCAACGAGGCCGTCGTGCTCGAACGGAACGACAATTACTACGGCGAAAAGGCAAAGCTTGCCCGCGTCATCTACCGCAACATGAAGGAAAGCTCAGCACAGCGCCTGGCGCTTGAGGCCGGCGACATCGACGTCGCCCGCAATCTCGAGCCGAACGACCTCGACGCCATTGCCAAGAACGCCGACCTCACCACAACCAGTGCGCCGAAGGGAACTGTCTACTACATCAGCCTCAACCAGAAGAACCAGAACCTCGCCAAGCCCGAAGTCCGCCAGGCCTTCAAATATCTGGTCGACTATGACGCGCTGAGCTCGACCATCCTCAAGGGCATCGGTGAAATCCACCAGACTTTCCTGCCCAAGGGCGTGCTCGGAGAACTGGACAAGAACCCGTTCAAGCTCGACGTCGCCAAGGCCAAGGAACTGCTGGCCAAGGCAGGCCTGCCCGACGGCTTCAGCGTGACCATGGATGTGCGCACCGGCCAGCCGACAACCGGCATGGCGGAATCGATCCAGCAGACGCTCGGCCAGGCCGGCATCAAGCTTGAGATCATTCCCGGCGACGGCAAGCAGACGTTGACCAAGTACCGCGCCCGCAACCACGACATCTATATCGGTCAGTGGGGCCAGGACTATTTCGATCCGAACTCCAATGCCCAGACCTTTGCCTCGAACCCGGACAATTCGGATGAGGGCAAGTCCAAGACGCTGGCCTGGCGCAACGCCTGGGATATTCCGGACCTGACCAAGCAAACCGAAGCCGCTTTGCTGGAGAAGGATTCGGGCAAGCGCGCCGACATGTACAAGGATCTGCAGCAGAAGATCCTCGATACCAGTCCCTTCGTCATCATCCATCAGCAGCTGGAAGTCGCCGGGTTGCGCAAGAACCTCAAGGGTTTCGCGCTCGGCCCGAGCTTCGACACCAATTTCGTTGGGCCGGTTTCCAAGGAATAGCGCCGGCGGATGAGCGTAGCTGAAAATCAGGCGGCGGCAGGGCGCGGCAGCGCCCGCGCCGTCGCCATTTTCTCATCGATCGGCCGCTTCCTGGTGATCGCGATCACGACCTATCTCGGTCTGCTCGCGGTGACCTTTTTCATTGGCCGCGTCATCCCCATCGACCCGGTGTTGGCCGTGCTCGGCGACCGGGCGCCGGCCAATGTCGTGGAACGCACGCGCCGCGAGATGGGTCTCGACCTGCCGCTGGTCGAGCAGTTCTATATTTATGTCAAAAATGCCCTCAATGGTGATTTCGGCACCTCGGTGCTGACCACCAATCCGGTCATGACCGACATCCGCCGCGCCCTTCCGGCAACCACGGAACTGGCGACGTTGGGGACACTGATCGGCGCGCTGTTCGGCGTGCCGCTGGGTGTGCTGGCTGCCGTCAGGCGCGGCAGCCTCATCGACCAGGTCGTCCGCGTCATCGGCCTGATCGGCTATTCCGTGCCGATCTTCTGGCTTGGCCTGCTCGGGCTCGTCCTGTTCTACGCCAAGCTGCAATGGGTGGCTTTCCCGGCGCGGCTCGACGTCGTCTACGAATACACCTTCACGCCGATCACTGGCTTCTACCTTCTCGATTCGGCGATGCAGGGGCAGTGGGATGTCTTCTGGGACGCGTTCCGCCACATCATCCTGCCGGCCTCGCTGCTCGGCTATTTCTCGCTCGCCTATATCAGCCGCATGACGCGCTCCTTCATGCTCAACGAACTCACCCAGGAATACATCGTCGCCGCGCGCGCCAAGGGCCTGTCGGAAACCCGCATCATCTGGGCTCATGCATTGCGCAATGCCGCCGTGCCGATGGTGACAGTGATCGCGCTCTCCTATGCCGGGCTGCTCGAAGGTTCGGTGTTGACCGAGACGGTCTTCTCCTGGCCCGGCATCGGCCTCTACATCACCAATTCGCTGCAGAATGCCGACATGAACGCGGTGCTCGGCGGCACCATCGTTATCGGCTCCGTGTTCATAGCCATCAATCTTCTGTCCGACCTGCTTTACCGCGTGCTCGACCCGAGGACCAAGGTTCGATGAGCAGACGAATCCCGCTTTCGGCCTCGGCTGCCGCCAATCACCCCCACTCCGGCCCTTCGGGCCACATCTCCTCTTGCCCGGGGGAGAGGAAGAGCCGGTCGCACGCCTGGCGCCTTTCCTATCCCCCGTCGAACCGGGGAGAGATGGTCTGCGAAGCAGACCGGAGTGGGGGTCGACAGCGCCAAGAGGCATCGTCATGACCGCCTCCGACGCCGCCCCCCTCTCCCGCCGCCAATGGTTGCTATCGGAGCGACCGGCCTCACGCATGCAGGCAAGGCTCGGCCGCGCCTATGTCGCGTGGCGGCGTTTCTCCGCCAATCGGCTGGCCTTTCTCGGCCTGCTCATCATCATCGCGCTGCTGGTCATTGCCGCCCTTGCCGGGGTGCTGGCGCCTTATTCGCCGACTTTCGGCGATCTGAAGAATGCGCGCCTGCTGGCGCCAAGCGCTGAGCACTGGTTCGGCACCGACGATCTCGGCCGCGATATACTCTCGCGCATTCTCTACGGTTCGCGCTGGACGCTCTATGTCGTTATCCTGGTCGCCATCATCGCCGCCCCCATCGGCCTCGTGGTCGGCACCGTCGCCGGCTATGCCGGCGGCTGGACCGACGCCATACTGATGCGCATCACCGACATATTCCTCGCTTTCCCCAAGCTGATCCTGGCGCTGGCGTTCGTCGCGGCCCTCGGCCCCGGCATCGAGAACGCGGTGCTCGCCATCGCCATCACCTCCTGGCCGCCCTATGCCCGCATCGCGCGTGCCGAAACGCTGACTGTGCGCAATTCCGATTACATCAAGGCGGTGGAACTGATGGGCGCCTCGCCCTTCCGCATCGTGCTGCGCCACATCATGCCGCTCTGCATCTCCTCGCTGATCATCCGCGTGACGCTCGACATGGCCGGCATCATCCTCACCGCCGCCGGCCTCGGCTTCCTCGGGCTCGGCGCGCAGCCGCCGCTGCCCGAATGGGGCACGATGATCGCTTCGGGCCGCCGCTTCGTGCTCGACCAATGGTGGGTGGCCGGCGCGCCGGGCTTCGCCATCCTGATCGTCAGCCTCGGCTTCAACCTGCTTGGTGACGGCCTGCGCGACGCGCTCGACCCGCGGAGCGGCGACCAATGAACGGCGAAACGAGGACACGGCCGGAACGCGCATTGCTCGAAGTCGACGATCTGCGCGTCACCTTCCCGACGCGCACCGGGCTGATCGAGGCCGTGCGCGGCGTCTCTTTCTCGCTTGGCCGCGAAAGGCTGGGCATTGTCGGCGAGAGCGGCTCGGGCAAGTCGCAGACCGGCCGTGCCATCATGGGGCTGACGCCGCCACAGGCGCGGATATCAGCCAATAAATTGGCCTTCGACGGCATCGACCTGCTCGGCGTCTCGGCGCGCGAGCGCCGCGCGCTGCGGGGCAACCGCATCGCCATGATCCTGCAGGATCCGAAATATTCGCTCGACCCGGTGATGAGCATCGGCCGCCAGATCGTGGAGACGCTGCGCACGCATGAGAAGGTCTCCAAGGCCGAGGCGCGCGAGCGCGCGCTGGCCATGCTGGAAGCGGTGCAGATCCGCGACCCCCGGCGTGTCTTCGACCTGCATCCGCACGAGGTCTCCGGCGGTATGGGCCAGCGCGCCATGATCGCCATGATGCTGATCGCCGGGCCGGAAATGATGATCGCCGACGAACCGACCTCGGCGCTCGACGTCACCGTGCAACTCGACGTGCTCGGCATTCTCGACCGGCTGGTCAGCGAGCGCGGCATGGGGCTGATCTTCATCTCGCACGATCTGCGCCTGGTCTCGTCCTTTTGCGACCGCGTCATCGTCATGTATGCCGGCAAGGTGGTGGAGCAGCTCAAGGCCTCCGAACTCGGTCGCGCCCAGCATCCCTACACGCGCGGCCTGCTCAACTGCATGCCCAAGATCGGCGCCGATCGTCACCCGTTGCCGGTGCTCGACCGCAAGCCGGAGTGGGCGGCATGACATCAGCAATCGCCGTCGACGGGCTGGAGGTCATCTTCGACCGCTTTCGCGCACTGAAGGGCGTCAGCCTGGACGTGCAGCCGGGCGAATCCTTCGGCCTGGTCGGTGAATCCGGCTCCGGCAAATCGACGCTGCTCAGGGCGATCGCCGGCCTTGCGCCGGTCGCTTCGGGCAGCATCACGGTCAACGGCAAGAAGCTCGGCGCGCGCCGCGACAAGGCCTTTTACCGCGAAGTGCAGATGGTGTTCCAGGATCCGTACGGTTCGCTGCACCCGCGCCAGACCATCGACCGCCTGCTGCAGGAGCCGCTCGCCATCCATGGCTTTGCCGACGGCGAAAAGCGCATCCAGCGGGCGCTCGACGAGGTCGGCCTCGGCAACGGCTTCCGCTTCCGCTACTCGCATCAATTGTCGGGCGGCCAGCGCCAGCGCGTGGCGATCGCGCGCGCGCTGATCCTCGAACCGTCGGTCCTGCTGCTCGACGAGCCGACCTCGGCGCTCGATGCCTCGGTGCAGGCCGAGGTGCTCAACCTGCTCGAGGAAGTACGCCGGCGGCGCAAGCTGACCTTCCTGATGGTCAGCCACGACCTCGCCATCATCACCCATATGTGCGAGCGCCTGATGGTGATGCAAAGCGGCGAGGCGGTGGAGAATTTGACGGCGGGTGACTTGGTCGAGCGGCGCGTGACGAAGGATTACACGCGCAATCTCTTGCGGGCCAGCGACGGGTTTGTGAGGGTGTAGCTGAACTTTCAACGCGACGCTGATCGCCCCTTGTCTTCAGGCCCTGCCGCTTTCCGGGATGGCATCATCGGCCGGCGCAGTGCTTTCCTGCCCTCGCTTCGGCTCCTTGATCCTGAACCACGTCACATAAAGCGCCGGCAGGAACAGCAGCGTGATCGCAGTACCCGCGATGATGCCGCCCATCATCGCGTAGGCCATCGGTCCCCAGAACACTTCGCGCGCGATCGGGATCAGCGCCAGGCTCGCGGCGGCGGCCGTCAGCGCGATCGGCCGCATCCGGTGTTCGGTCGCCTCGATAACGGCGGCCCAACGGTCCTTGCCCTCCGCGACAAGGTCCTCGATCTGCACGATCAGGATGACCGAGTTGCGGATCAGGATGCCGATCAGGGCGAGCACGCCGAGGATGGCGACGAAGCCGAGCGGTGCGCCACTCGGCACCAGGGCCGCCACCACGCCGATCAGCCCGAGCGGCGCCACCGCAACGACCAGAAACAGGCGCTGGAAGCTCTGCAGCTGGACCATCAGGATGGCTGCCATCACGAAAAGCATCAGCGGCACGACGGCCGCGATCGGCCCCTGGCTCTTGGCGCTTTCCTCAACGGAGCCGGCGGTCTCGATCGAATAGCCCGGCGGCAGCTTGGCGATGAAGGCATCGACCGAAGGCTTCAATTCGTTGACCACCGTTGCCGGCAGAACGTCGCCGACCAGGCCGGCCCGCACCGTGATGGTCGGGATGCGGTCGCGTCGCCACACCGTCGGCTGTTCGAGCTCGTAGCGGAAGTTGGCCACCGCCGCGAGCGGGATGGCCTCGCCGGTGCTGGTCGGCAGCTGCATGTTCTGCAACGTCTCGATCGAACCGCGTTCGGCCTCGCGCGAGCGCGCCACGACATTGATCAGGTAGGTGGCGTCGCGCACTTGCGTGATGGTGGCGCCGCCGACGGTGCTGTTGAGCGCGCTGGCGATGTCGGAGGAGGTGATGCCGAGCTGCCGCGCCTTGTCCTGCAGCACGTCGACCCTGAGCACGCGCTGCGGCTCGTTCCAGTCGAAGGTCGGCGCGGCGAGCTTGGGATTGGCCGAGATGACGCCGGCGAATTGCTGCGCCAGCGCGCGCACCGTCTGGATGTCGGGCCCGCCGACGCGGTACTGCACGGGGCGGCCGACAGGCGGCCCGAGTTCGAGCAGCTTGACGAAGGCGTCGGTGCCGACGAATTCCTCGCGCAGCAGCTTTTCCAGCGCCGGCTTCACCCGGTTGCGAGCCTCGATGCTTTTGGTGACGATGACCGTCTGGCCGAAATAGGGGTTGGCCGGTTGCACGTCATAGGCGAGCACGAAGCGCACCGCGCCCTGGCCGATATAGGACGAGAAATGGTCGATGTCGGGATTGCCGACCAGCGCCCGCTGCTCGAACCGCTCCATCTGCTCGCGCGTGTCGGCGATCGAGGAATTCTGCGGCAGATTCCAGTCGACGATCAGCTCCGGCCGGTCCGATGGCGGGAAGAACTGCTGCTGCACCAGACCGAAGCCGGCGATCGACCCGGCAAACAACAGCACCGTGGCGATGATGGTCAGCCAGTGATGGCGCACCGAGCCGACAAGGGCACGCCGGAACAGCGAGGTGAAGCGGCCCGGCTGGTCGTGATGCTTCGTCTTCATCGCCGCCGGCAGGATGGTGACGCCGAGCAGCGGCGCGAACAGCACCGCCACGATCCACGACACCAGCAGCGACACGGCGATGACCACGAACAGGGTGAAGGTGTATTCGCCGGCGGCGCTGTTGTTGAGGCCGATCGGAATGAAGCCCGCGACGGTCACCAGCGTGCCGGTCAGCATCGGAAAGGCGGTCGATGTGTAGACATAGGTCGCCGCCTTGCGCAGGCTATCACCGACCTCCAGCCGCGCCACCATCATCTCGACCGCGATCATCGCGTCGTCTACCAGAAGCCCGAGCGCGATGATCAGCGCACCGAGCGAGATGCGCTGGAGCGAGATGCCGAGATAGGACATGACCGTGAAGGTGATGGCCAGCACCAGCGGGATCGACAGCGCGACGACGAAGCCGGCGCGCATGCCGAGGCTGATGAAGGAGACGGCCAGCACGATGGCCACCGCCTCGAACAAAGCGCGCGTAAAGCCCGAGACCGCTTCCTCGACGATGACCGGCTGGTCGGCGACCAGATGCACGCCGACGCCTACCGGCAGGTCTGCCAGCACCTTGTTCATCGCCTCATGCAGCGCCTCGCCGAATTTGAGCAGATTGGCGTTGGGCTTCATGCCGATGGCGAGCCCGATCGCGTCCTGGCCGTTGAAGCGGAACAGTGCCGTTGGCGGATCGACATAGCCGCGCGTGATCGTCGCCACGTCGCTCAGCCGGAAGAAGCGGTCGTTGACGCGAAGATTGATGGCGCGAAGGCTCTCTTCGGAGGTAAACTGGCCGCCGACCCGCACGCTGATGCGTTCCGGGCCGGACTGGATTACGCCGGACGGCGTGATCGCGTTCTGCGCTTGCAGGCTTGCCACGATCGCCTGTTGGTTGAGGCCGAGGGCCGCGATCTGGCGGGTCGAGAATTCAAGGTAGATCGCCTCGTCCTGGGCACCGACCAGGTCCACCTTGCCGGCATTCGGCACGGTCAGGATTTTTGTCCTGACATCCTCGACATAGTCGCGCAGCTGGCGCGGCGTCAGCCCGTCCGACGTAAAGGCGTAGATGTTGCCGTAGACGTCGCCGAAACGGTCGTTGAAGAACGGTCCCTGGACGCCTTGCGGGAACTGCGCCTTGATATCGTTGACCATGTTGCGCACCTGAATCCAGTTCGGCACGACGTCGCGCGCCTTGGTGGTGTCCTTCAGGTTGACGAAGATGACGGTCTGGCCGGCTGTGGTGACGGATTTGGTGTAGTCGAGGCTGTCGAGTTCCTCGAGCTTCTTCTCGATGCGGTCGGTCACCTGCTGCACCGTCTCCTTGACCGAAGCGCCGGGCCAATTGGCCTGGATGATCATGGTCTTGATGGTGAAGGCGGGGTCTTCCTCGCGGCCGAGGTTGAGGTAGGAGAAGATGCCGGCCGCAACGAAGACCAGCATGAAATACCAGACCATCGAGCGGTGGTTGAGCGCCCAGTCGGAGAGGTTGAAGCCCTTCATGAGGCCCCTCCCGCGGGCAGTTTGACCTTCTGACCTTCGGTCAGGCTGTGGACGCCGGCGGTGACGACGCGCATTCCCGCTTCCAGTCCCTGAGCCACCGTGAAGGTTCCGCCGTTCCTGGAGGCAACCTTGATCTCGCGCGTGCTCACGCTCGATGTCTGCGCATCGACGATCCACACCCTGTCGGAGCCGTTCCTCTGGAAGAGCGCCGACAGCGGCAGTTCGATCGTCGGCTCCACCGTGGTCATGCGCGTTGCGGTCACGGTCGAGCCGAGCCGGAAGGCCTGCGGCGGATCGGTAAGCGTCAGCCGCACGCGCCGCGTGCGCGTCGAGCCCTCGGCCTGCGGCGCGATCTCGCGCAGCTTGGCCTCGGTCCGGATCGTCGGCAGCGATTGCAGGATGACCTGGAACGGCGTGCCGGCCGTCAGATCGCCGGTCAACTGGTCTGGAATATCGACCACCGCTTCGCGCGGGTCCGAGCGCGCCACGGTGACGACCGTCTGGCCGGGGGAGACCGTCTGGCCGACCTCGGCGCCGACAGCGGTGACGACGCCGTCGAAATCCGAGAACAGCCTGGCATAGCCGAGCTGCTCCTGCGATTTGGCCAGCGAGGCCTTGGCCCGCTCGACACTGGCCTCGGCCGCCTTCCTCGCCTGCTGCGCGGCATCGAACACGGCTTGCGTGGTGTTGGCGGTGGCAAGCAATTGGCGCTGGCGCTCCTCGCTGGCGGCGGCGTTGGCAAACTGTGCCTCGGCATTGGAGAGCTCGGCCTTGGCCGCCTGGACGGACAGCTCCAAGGCGGTCGGGTCCAGTGCCGCGATCGTCGTGCCCTTGCTGACGATGTCGCCGACATTGACGTCGCGGGACACGACCCGGCCGAGCAGGCGAAAGGCAAGATCGGCGCTGACCTGCGGCTCGACCGATCCGGCGAAGCCGAAGACCTGCGTGGTGCGCGGCTCGACCACCACCGACAGCACCGGCCGGATGATCTCCGGCGGCTTCTCCTCCGATTTCGAGCAGGCGGCGAGCGCGCCAAGCGCGATCACGCCAAGCAGGAGGCGCGGCAGCCGGCTCATCGGCCCGCTCCCGATATCTCGATTTTCTGACCCGCACTGAGCAGCTGTCCGCCCGCGGTGACGACGCTTTGGCCCTCCTCCAATCCCCTGGCGATGACGACGGTGCCGGAATTGAAAGCCAGCACCTCGACCGGTGCCATCGTCACCGTACCGGTCGAGGGATCGACGATCCAGACCGCCGGCTTGCCGGCGCTGGACGTCAATGCCTGCCAGGGCAGCAGGATCGCCTTGGCCGGTTTGGCGCCGACCGAGCCGATGACGGCCGCGCCCAGCGGCATGCCGGCGGGCGTATCGGCAATGCCGACCTTGACCCGGATCGAGCCCGACGCCGGATCGACCGCCGGGGAGATTTCGCGCACCTTGCCCGTTGCCCTGATCTGCGGGTCGGACAGGAGCGTGATCGTCACCGCCGGCGAGGTCGGCGTTCTGGCGACCAACGTCTCCTGGACGTTGAACACCGCGTCGCGGTCGCCGTCCTCGGCGACGGTGAAGACGGTCTGCGCAGCCTGCACCACCTGGCCGGTTTCGACTTGGCGGGCGGTGATGACGCCCGCGGCGCCAGCCTTGAGTTCGGTGAAGGACAGGTTCTGCTTGGCATTGGCGAGCGCGCTCTGCGCCGCGTCGAGGCTGCCTTGCGCCACCTTCAATGCCTGGTCGGCGGCGTCATAGTCGCGCCTGGTGGTGTAACCCTGGGCAAGCAGCGTCTTTTGCCGCTCGAAGGCGGCGGCGGACTGGGTCAACTGCGCTTGCGCCGCGTCGAGATCGGCCTGCGCCGAGCGCAAATCGGATTCCTGCTCCTGCGGGTCGATGCGGGCAAGCACCGCGCCCTTGTCGACATGCTGGCCGACATCGGCAAGCCGTTCGGCGACGCGGCCGCCGACCCGGAACGACAGATTATTCAGCGTGCGCGCCGCGATCACCCCGGTCAGCGCGGTTCTCGGCGCATAGTCGGCCATCGCCACGGTCTCGGTGCGCACCATGATCGGCAGCTTTTTCTCGGCCGCTTCCTGTTTCTGGCAGCCGGCCAAAAGCAGGACGGCCGTGCAAGTGAAAAGCGCTACGCCGATGGAAAAAGTCGAAAAATTGGAAGGTTTGACCGATGGCGGCGAGACGGACGATGTCGCGTTCCTGCTCATGGGTTCCCTCAGCCGCAGGCCGCTCGCCGATCGCGATGCCTCGCGGATCCCGGCACGATAGTCGATCTCCCGGAAAAGGAAACCGGACTCGTACCCGTGTCAGGCATCCGACTCGGGTTTGCAAAGGCCTGACGACGGCCAGTCCCGGCCGGGCAGCTTTTCGTGATAGGAATTTTTTCCTTGACGAGGTGAAGGCAACTATGATAGATATTTGGATATGGTGCTGAGTTGCGCCAGGGACCCGCCGCACAGGCGGGTTTTTCCGTTCAATGATCCTCAACAGCGCGCCGCGAAGGCTCCGAACCCGTTAACGCAGTCCGTTGCCCTGGTACGGATATCGCCGGCTGGTCAGGCGCGATACCTCAGGCCCAATCGCCTGCCGGCGGTGCCGACTTGAGGAAAGCATGAAATAAGCCCAGAAGACATCTTATCAAGCAGAACGGGCGCCGGCCCTATGAGGGACATCATGAAGAACTCAGCCATTTCCGAACGCAAGAGCCAGTCGATCTCGCGCGGTGTCGGTATGACCACGCAGATTTACGCCGACCGGGCCGAGAACTCGGAGATCTGGGATGTCGAGGGCCGCCGCTACATCGATTTCTCCTCCGGCATCGCCGTCGTCAACACCGGCCATCGCCACCCCAAGGTCATCGAGGCGGTCAAGGCGCAGCTCGACCGCTTCACCCACACCTGCCACCAGGTGGTGCCCTATGAGAGCTATGTACGGCTGGCCGAGCGGCTGAACGGCATACTTCCGGGCAAGTTCGAGAAGAAGACGATCTTCGTCACCACCGGCGCCGAGGCGGTCGAGAACGTCATCAAGATCGCCCGCAATGCCACCGGCCGCCAGGCCGTCATCGCCTTTGCCGGCGGCTTCCATGGCCGCACCTTCATGGGCATGGCGCTGACCGGCAAGGTCGTGCCCTACAAGGTCGGCTTCGGCGCCATGCCGGCCGACGTTTTCCACGCTCCTTTCCCGGTGCCGCTGCACGGCGTGTCGGTGGCCGATTCGCTTGCAGCGCTCGATCGCCTGTTCAAGGCCGACGTCGATCCGGCCAGGGTCGCGGCCATCATCGTCGAGCCGGTGCAGGGCGAGGGCGGTTTCTACGAGGCGCCGCGCGATTTCATGACCGCGCTGCGCAAGATCTGCGATCAGCACGGCATCCTGCTCATTGCCGACGAGGTGCAGACCGGCTTTGCCCGCACCGGCAAGATGTTTGCCATGGAGCACCATGAGGTGACCGCCGACATCACCACCATGGCCAAGGGCCTGGCCGGCGGCTTTCCGCTGGCGGCGGTCACCGGCCGCGCCGAGATCATGGATGCGCCTGGCCCCGGCGGGCTGGGCGGAACTTATGGCGGCAGCCCGATCGGCGTTGCCGCCGCGCACGCGGTGCTTGACGTGATCGAGGAAGAGAAACTGTGCGACCGCGCCAACTCGCTCGGCGCCAGGCTGAAGCAGCGTCTGGGCTCGATCCGCGACGACGTCCCCGAAATCGTCGACATCCGTGGCCCCGGTTTCATGAACGCGGTCGAGTTCAACGACGTCAGGAAGGGCTTGCCATCGGCGGAGATGGCCAATGCGGTCAGGCTGAAGGCGCTCGACAAGGGGCTGATCCTGCTCACCTGCGGCGTTCACGGCAACGTCATCCGCTTCCTGGCGCCGCTCACCATCCAGGACGGCATCATGAACGAGGCGCTCGACATTCTGGAAAGCTCGATCCGCGAGGTTCGCGCTGCCTGAAGGGCCGGCGCCCATTTCTCCTGACGGCTTACACTGAGCCCGGTGAACGTGCCGTCAGGAGCTCGGATTCTGTAACCAGGCTGGAATGTCCATCTTGGCGTGCAGCACCCGCCAAACATCGATATGGTCGGTCTGTTCAAGATAAAAAATCAGGTATGGATAGCGCCTGACTTGCACGCTACGCAGACCAGGCAATCCAATTTCGTAGCCATATCTCAGAGAGCCCGATGCCGGATGGCTGGCTAGCAGTTTGTAGGCGTTTTGAAGCTCCTCGATGTAGCCCAATGCCGCGCGCGAACCAGCTTCTCGCGTATAGTAATCGACAGCATCCTCGACATCCCGCAGGGCTAGTTTTCGAGGAATGATCGCCTTTATGGGCACCTACTCTATTGGCCCTGCGCCCGTTTCCGCAGCGCGGCGAAATAATCGTCGTCAACCGGAGCGCCCGGGGCGGACGATGCGCCCTCAAGGAGCAAGCCGCGCAGAAGCTGACGATCTTGATCGCGGCGGATCAATTCACGCACATACTCGCTGCTCGTGCCATAGCCGCGATCGGTCACTTGCTGATCGACAAAATGCTTCAAGCTTTCCGGCAGGGAGATGTTCATGGTGCTCATTCAGGCATTTTATAGCCTATGGCAAAAATTGGCAATCTTAGGCACTGGCCTCGGCTGACTCTTTGTTCTGGAACGCGGCCAGCGCCGCTTTCAATCCGTCCGGCCCCGCTGCCACCGTCTGTGGCGCCGGCGAGAAGCCGGCGCTCAGCATCTTGCGGCCGAGCATGTGGTCGCCGGGGCGGTTGACCGATTCGATGCCGAGCAGCCTGTCTGCGGCATAGTGGTAGATCGAGAACTTGTTGTCGGCGAGATCGCCCAGCACGACATGGCTGTCGCCGCCGGATGTCAGGCCGACCATCTGCAGCTTCATGTCGCCGATGTCGGACCAGAACCAGGGCACGGCCGAATAGGCGTCGGCATGGCCCGTTATGGTGCGCGCGGCAAGCCGCGCCTGGTCGGTGGCGTTCTGTACCGATTCCAGCCGCACGTCGCCGCCGGTGAACCAATGCCGATAGGAGGCGGCGTCGCCGATGGCGAGGATTTCCGGCACCGAGCTACGCATCTGGTTGTCGACGCGAATGCCGTTGGCGATGGTGAGGCCGGCTTCCCCGGCCAGTTCGACATTGGGCACGGCGCCGATGCCGACGACGACCATGCGCGCCGGCAGCCTTTCGCCTGACGAGGTGATCGCGGCCGTGACATGGCCGTTTTCGCCTTCGAGCCTTGCGATCGTGGTGCCGGTTAGAATGTGCACGCCGGTCGCTTCCAGCCGCTGGCGGACATGGCCCGCCACGATCGGCGCCACGGCGCGGCCAAGCAGCCGGTCGACCGCTTCCACGACCGTTACGGTGCGGCCGGCCGCGCGCAGCGTCGCCGCGATCTCCAGCCCGATGAAGCCGCCGCCGAGGATGACGACGTCTTCGCTCCGTGTGCTCAAGTCCCGGATCAGCCGCGCATCGGAAAGCGAGCGCAGCGACACTACACCGGACAGATCCGCGCCGGGCAGCGGCAGCAGGCGCGGGCGCGAGCCGGTGGCGAGGATCAGATGATCGAAGGCAAGTTCGCCGCCGCCTGATATCTCCAAACGGCGACGTCCGGCATCGATGCGGTCGATCCGAACGCCCGGCCGGTAGTCGACGGCGCTGCCGGTGTAAAATGCCTCGCCACGCAAGGGTTGTGGCTTGGCCTCGGCATCCTTGATGAAGGTCTTCGACAGCGGCGGCTTGTGATAGGGCAGCTCGTTCTCGTCGCCGACGAGGATCACCGGCCCGTCATAACCGTCCTCGCGCAGGCTTGCCGCCGCCTGCACGCCCGCATGTCCCGCACCGACAATGACCACGCCGTTCTTCATCGCATTCCGATCCCGAACTTGATTTTAGGATGTCTCGCCACGTGGCAATTGTCTGGCGCCGCCGCAAGGGGGCATTTGCGGGTCGCACCCGGAACGGCGGCTGTCAATCGGACAGTTCGGCGATGAAGTCGGCACACGGGGCAGGCGGCTAAAGTTGACTATTGCAGTTTAGAATAATTCTAAACTGTTGTTTCGATTGAGTTTTCCTGTCGATTTTCGTTGACTTCCATCGGTCCTGAAGCTTTATGGGGCCTCGCGCATCGGCGCATCCCTTTGATGTCTGGGCCTTGAACCCTTTCGATTGGAGGCATTTTGGTGTCTTTCTTCTTCGACCCGCGCGACAGCGCGGCATGCCCCGCGAATGACGGCCTGCACATGGCCTGGCGCCGGTTGTCGCGCGCGCCGTTCACAAAATTCCCGAAAAACTGGAGAGTGATAATGACGGCACGACATGGCAGCAGGCTTGCGGCGATCAGTGCCACGGCGCTGCTGACGGCGGCGGTGTTCGTGCTGCCGGCCAAGGCCGAGAGCGATCCCAAGGCGGTCATCAAGACCTATGCCGACATCGCGCTTGCCAAATACGAGGATTCGCTGACCACCGCGCAGGCGCTCGACAAGGCGGTCGATACCTTGTTGGCCAAGCCTTCGGCCGAGACGCTCAATGCCGCCCGCGAGGCCTGGAAGGCATCGCGCGTTCCCTACCAGCAGACCGAGGTCTACCGCTTCGGCAACAAGATCGTCGACGACTGGGAAGGCAAGGTGAATTCCTGGCCGCTGGACGAAGGCCTGATCGATTATGTCGCCAAGAGCTACGGCACAGAATCCGACGCGAATTCGCTCTACACGGCCAATGTGATCGCCAACAAGGAGATCGAGATCAACGGCAAGAAGGTCGACGCCTCGAAGCTTTCGCCGGAATTCCTCTCCGGCACGCTGCAGGAGGCCGGCGGCGTGGAGGCCAATGTCGCCACCGGCTACCATGGCATCGAGTTCCTGCTCTGGGGTCAGGACCTGCACGGCACCGGACCGGGCGCCGGCGAGCGCCCCTACACCGACTATGATCTCAAGAACTGCACCGGCGGCAATTGCGACCGCCGCGCGGAATATCTGAAGTCAGCCAGCACGCTTTTGGTGTCCGACCTCCAGGAGATGGTCGGCGACTGGAAGGAAGGCGGCGCTGCGCGCAAGAACCTGGTCGACGGCGAGCCGAACGCCGCCATTTCGGCCATCTTTACCGGCATGGGCTCGCTCTCCTACGGCGAACTCGCCGGCGAGCGCATGAAACTCGGCCTGCTGCTGCACGATCCGGAAGAGGAGCATGACTGCTTCTCCGACAACACCTACAATTCCCATCTCTATGACGCCGTCGGCATCCGCGCCGCCTATCACGCCAGCTACACCAGGCTGGACGGCACCGTTATTTCAGGGCCGTCGGTGGCGGACATGGTCAAGGCGGCTGATCCGGCCATCGACAAGGAACTGTCTGACAAGCTCGATGTCACCGTCGCCAAGATGGAGGCGATCAAGGCCCGCGCCGAAGGCGGCGAGGCTTACGACCAGCAGATCGCCGAAGGCAACACCGAGGGCAACGCCACGGTGCAGGCGGCAATCGACGCACTGATCGACCAGACCAAATCGGTCGAACGCGCCGTCGGCGCGCTGAAGCTCAACGCCATAGCCTTTGAGGGTTCAGACAGCCTTGATGCGCCGGACAAGGTGTTCCAGTAAGCGTCGAAGCCTGGAAGCCCGGGCCGAAGTCACAAAGGCTTCGGCGCGGGGAAGATAGAGTCAAGCCACACGGCGCGGAAGGCGCCGTCAGCCATCCGAGCAAGTTTATGCTAATCTGCCATTGCAACATCATCACCGAGAAGGAGATTGAGCAGACGATCGTCGGGCTGCTGGACCAGGATCCCTGGCAGCTCATCGTGCCGGCAAAAGTCTATCACGCCATGCACAAGCGCGGTCGCTGTTGCGGCTGCTTCCCAAATGTGGTCGAAACGATCATTCGGGTCACCGAGAACTACCACGCCCGCTCGCAGGCGAGCGGCGTTGACATCGTTTCACATCTGGATCGCGTCAGAGGCCTGCGCGTCCAATACGGGAGCAGAACCCATGAAAGGCGAACCACAGATCATCGAGCGGCTTAACGAGGCTCTGTTCCTGGAGCTTGGTGCCGTCAATCAGTATTGGGTCCATTTCCGTCTGCTGGAGGACTGGGGATACGCCAAGCTCGCCAAGAAGGAACGCGCCGAATCGATCGAGGAGATGCACCATGCCGACAAGCTCGTGGCCCGGATCATCTTCCTGGAAGGGCACCCCAATCTGCAGTCCGTGGCGCCGCTGCGTATCGGACAGAACGTGAAGGAAGTGCTCGAATCCGACCTTGCCGGCGAGTATGACGCTCGCACCGCCTACAAGCGCTCGCGCGAGGTCTGCAACGAAGCCGGCGACTATGTCAGCATGAAACTGTTCGAGGAACTCTTGGCCGACGAGGAGGGGCACATCGACTTGCTCGAGACGCAGCTCGATCTGCTTGCCTCGATCGGCGAGGAAAAATACGGCCAGCTCAATGCCGCATCGGCGGACGAGGCGGAGTAAGGGCATGCGGGAATGCGGCGCACCCTAGCATTGCTGCGCCGCTGGCGGCGGGCCGAAGGCCTGTCGTCAAACAGAAAACCGGGAAGCGTCGTGCTTTCCGGTTCGGCCGCCATCATTCTTTTGACCTTCGCCACGGGCGGGTCCGGCTCGCAGCAGCCCGCCAATTTCGCCGCCACGCGCACCGACCTCAGCCCGAAGGATCAGGCGCGCGTCACAGCCGTTACCAGGCCGACCAAGGACTTCTCGAAACCCGAGCAGTTCGAATTGATGCAAGGCGGCGCCGGCACATCCAGGAAGGACGTCAACCGCGATTCCTTCTCGCAATCGTCGGCCAACATCACCTTCGAGGAAGAAGGCACCTTCAAGCTGGGCAACGCCCTGTTCCGCAAGAATTGGGTGTCGTCGCCGTCCTCGACGCAGGCTTCCGACGGGCTCGGACCGCTGTTCAACGAACGCGCCTGCCAGAACTGTCATCTGAAGGACGGCCGCGGCCGTCCGCCGCAAGGCACCGGCAGCACGTCGATGTTCCTGCGGCTGGCGCGAGAGGCGAACACCGAGGAGGAGAAGGCTGGGCTTGCCGACCACAGGCTGCTCAACATCCCCGATCCGGTCTACGGTTCGCAGCTGCAGGATCTTGCCGTCCCCGGCCTGCG
This sequence comes from Mesorhizobium sp. B2-6-1, assembly GCF_006440475.1. Taxonomy (NCBI): domain Bacteria; kingdom Pseudomonadati; phylum Pseudomonadota; class Alphaproteobacteria; order Hyphomicrobiales; family Phyllobacteriaceae; genus Mesorhizobium; species Mesorhizobium sp. B2-6-1. The sequence goes on along the minus strand of NZ_VFUH01000004.1, from coordinate 132,457 downwards.
CGGCGAGGGCCGGATGCGCGTCGACTACAGCGAGGAAAAAGTCGGGCTCGGCGACGGCACCGTGGTTTCACTGCGCAAGCCCACTTACGCGGTCGATGATCCGGCCTACGGCCTGCTCGATCCGCGCACCACGCTGTCGCCGCGTCTGACGCCGCCGATGATCGGGCTCGGCCTCATCGAGCAGATCGCGCCTGCTGATATACTCGCCCATGCCGATCCGAACGACCGGGACGGCGACGGCATTTCCGGCAGGCCGAACATCGTGCGCGACGGCATGAGCGGCGCGCTCACCCTTGGTCGTTTCGGCTGGAAGGCGCAGACCGCGTCAATCCGCCAGCAGGCCGCGGATGCCTTTGCCGGCGACATCGGCATCTCGACGCCGGAGGAGCCCAAACACTGGGGCGACTGCACCGCCGCCGAGAAGGATTGCCTTGCCATGCCGGACGGCGTGCAGGAGCGGCTCGGTCCGGCCGAGGCGCCGGCGCCGGTCATGGACCTCGTCACCTTCTATTCGCAGAACCTGGCCGTGCCGGCGCGCCGCGACCTCGGCGCCCCTGATGTGCTCGCCGGAAAGAAACTCTTCTACGAGATCGGCTGCGTTTCCTGCCACGCGCCGAAATTCGTAACCCGCCGCGACGCGCCCAACAAGGCGCAGGCCTTCCAGCTTATCTGGCCCTATTCCGACTTCCTGCTGCACGACGTGGGCCCCGGCCTTGCCGACGGCCAGGCGGTGGGCGAGGCGACGGGCAACGAATGGCGCACGCCGCCGCTATGGGGCATAGGCCTCACCGAAACGGTCAACGGCAACAATTTTTATCTGCACGATGGCCGCGCCCGCAGCCTGGTCGAGGCGATTCTTTGGCATGGCGGCGAGGGCCAGAAATCGCGCGACCGCTTCGCCGCCGCCGGCGCCGCCGACCGCGAGGCATTGCTCAAATTCCTGGAGTCCCTGTGATGTTGAAGCGTCCCGCGCTGGTAATCCTTCTTCCTCTGGCCCTGCTGGGCGTCAGCCCCGCATCGGCGGCGGTGAAGGCCACCGACGTCATCCAGCGGGCAATCGACGGCTTTGTCCGGCCGGCCTATGCCAGTCTGCACGACCGCGCGGCGGGCTTGAACAAGGCGATGCACGCGCTTTGCGAAAAACCCTCAAAGGGCGATCTCGATGCGGCACGCGCCGAATTCTCGCGCACGGTGGATGCCTGGTCGTCGGCCGAGATCATCGGGTTCGGCCCGATCAAGGAAAACAACCGGCTGGAGCGAATGCTGTTTTGGCCGGATCGCAAAAGCATCGGCCTGAAACAGGTGCAGGCCGCGTTGGCCGCCCAAGACCCGAGCGCCACCGATCCGGCACAGCTTTCCGGCAAGAGCGTCGCCATGCAGGGGCTCGGCGCCTTGGAGTTCGTGCTCTACGGTGACGGCGCCGATGCGCTTGCCGGCAAGAACGATCCCTATCGCTGCGCCTATGGCGCGGCGGTTGCCGGCAACATCGAAACCATGGCCGGCGATGTCGCCGACGCCTGGAACAGGCCGGACGGCTTTGCGGCGCTCTGGGCCAATCCGGGGCCGCAGAATCCGCTCTATCGCGACGGCACGGAAGCGGTGACGGAACTGGTCGGCATCTTCATCAACGAGCTGGACATGGTTCGCGACGTGCGCCTGAAAGGCTTCCTGGGCGGCAAGCCGGAGACGGACAAGCCGAAACAGGCGATCTACTGGCGTTCGCAAAACACCACCAATTCGCTGGCCGGAAACCTTGCCGGCATCGACGGGCTGTTCGAGGCCTCGAAGCTCGGCGATGCGCTGCCGGCCGATGCGCGCTGGATGGCGGAATCGATCCGTATCCAGCTGGTCAACGGCGTCGCCACCGCGAAGTCGGTCCAGGGCCCGATCGACATGGCGCTCGCCGACCCGGCGCTGCGCGCAAAGCTCGAGCATCTCGCGCTGATCACCTCCAGCCTGTCGACCCTGTTCGGCACCAGGCTGACCGCCGAATTCGGCCTGACCGCCGGTTTTTCCTCGCTGGATGGGGACTGAGCGTGAAAACCTCCCTCATTGACCGTCGCGATTTCCTGAGAGCCGCGGGCATCGGTTTTGCCGCCGCGATGGCGCCGCCGGCCTGGGCAAATACGCTTGCCGCCGATGCCGTCTTCGCCACCGCCTTCGTCAAGCGCGACGGCAGCTATGGCGCCGCAATCCTGTCCGAGGCCGGCAAGCTCCTGCACGCGATCGACTTGCCCGACCGCGGCCACGACGTCACCTTCGATCCCATATCGAAGCGCTCAGTGGTGTTCGCCCGCCAGCCCGGCACCTTCGCCGTGGTCTTCGATCACGCCGGGCGCGATGAACCGCTGACCATCGCCAGCATCACCGGCCGGCATTTCTTCGGCCATGGCGTGTTCTCCCCGGACGGCGCCTTGCTTTATGCCACCGAGAACGATTTCGACAACGCGACCGGCGTCGTCGGCGTCTACGACGCGCGGGCGAAATTCAAGCGCCTTGGTGAATTCCCGACCTATGGCATGGGACCCCACGAGCTTCTGCTCCTGGGCGACGGCAGGACGATCGCCGTTGCCAATGGCGGCATCGAGACTCATCCCGATTATGGCCGCGCCGAGCTCAACATCGCCACCATGAAGCCGTCCTATGTGCTCATCGACCGTGTCACCGGCGATCTGGTCGAGAAGCACGAATTGCCGGCGGCGCTGCACCAGCTGTCGATCCGCCACATGGACACCGACCAGACCGGCACCGTCTGGTTCGGCTGCCAGTACAGGGGGCCCGGCACCGACCGTCCGCTGCTGGTCGGCCGCGCCGCGCGCGGCAAGGATTTGCAGCTCCTCGACATGCCGCGGGATGTCCTGTCCGGCTTCCGCAACTATATCGGTTCCGTCGCCGCCAATCCGGCTGCCGGCACCGTCGCCGTCTCTTCGCCGGAAGGCAATTCGCTTGTGGTGATCGAGGCGGCGAGCGGGCGGCTCGTCTCGTCAAGCGCGCTCGTCGAGGTCTGTGGCGTGGCGCCCGACGGGACGGGTTTTATGGCCACCACCGGAGCCGGCGAAATCGTCGAATGCAATGGCGCGACACGGTCCGAACCGGACTATGTCTGGGACAACCACATGCTGCGCATAGCGCCTGCCGCATAGACACCGTTCCCGCTGTGCCGGAACGAAGCCGCTTAAGAAATTATGCGCTATCCCCTTGCGGTGGCGCGCTGTGGCAGGCACAGGGAATTGTTTTTCGAACCGGTCGTTTCATGAAAGTGCTCGCCATCGACTGTGCCGCCAACCTCTGCGCCGCCTGCGTCTATGATGCCGGGGCGAGGCAGGAACTCGGCCGCGCGGTGCTCGATCTCGGCAAGGGCCATGCCGAGCATCTGATGGGCGTCATCGCCGAGGCGCTGAAGGCCGGTGCAACCGCCTATGCCGGTCTTGGCGCCATCGCCGTCTCCGTCGGCCCCGGTTCCTTCACCGGCCTGCGCGTCGGGGTTTCCACGGCGCGCGGCCTGGCGCTGGCGCTCAAGGTGCCTGCAATCGGCGTGACGACGCTCGAGGCGCTGGCAGCCGAGGCGGCACGGGCATTTCCCGGCCGCGCCGTGCTGGCCGCGCTCGATGCCGGACGCGAGGAGATCCATGCCGCTCTCTATGATGAGATGTCGGTTTTGACTTACGGTCCGGCCGTGGTCACACTGGCGGATGCCGTGGCCATGGCGAGCGAGCGGTCTTCGGTGCTCGCCGGAACCGCCGCGACGCGGATCGCGGCATCCGCCGGACGCGCCTTCGACATCGGACCCGAGACGGCGACCGCGGACATTCTCACTTACGCCCGCCTGGCGGTCGCCAAGGGCGACGGCGAGAGGCCGAAACCTCTTTATCTGCGCGGCGCCGACGCCAAGCCGCAGGCCGGGTTCATACTTTCCAGGCAAGGGAAATAATGCGCATACCTTTTCTCCAGTCGCGCCGCCGCGATTACGCGCTCGAACCGCTCAGGACCACCGACAGTCCGGCGGTCTCGCTCCTGCACCGCGAGGACTTCGTCCGCCCCTGGACCGATGGCGAGTTCGCGGCCTTGCTCGAACAGGACACCGTGTTCGGCTATGCCGCGCGCGAAACCGGGCACGGCGCCAAGCCGCCGGTCGGCTTCGTGCTGGCCCGGCTGGCGGCCGGCGAAGGCGAGATCCTGACCGTTGCAGTGGCGCGGTCGCATCGCCGCCAGGGGCTGGGCTGGCAGTTGATGGACGCGGTGCTGCGCGAACTGCACGCGCAACGCGCCGAAGCGCTCTTCCTCGAGGTCGACGAGACCAATGTCGCCGCGATCGCCCTCTACAGGCGTCTCGGATTCCGCGAGGTCGGCAAGCGCCCCAACTATTACAGGTCGCCCGAGCATGGACCGACCGGCGCGCTTGTCATGCGCCGCGATCTTCGCTAGCCAGGTTTTCGGGGTGGAGCGATGATCGGAAAAATCAGGGTTTTCCTGGCGATAGGGCTGGTCGTCGCCGGTTCGCTGATCCTGGTGCCTTTGCAGGTCCTGTCGATGAAGACCGGCTGGTGGCCGGAAACCTTCATCCTCAAGATCTGGCACAGGCTGATCGTCAGGGCGCTCGGCATGCGCATCCATGTCAACGGCACGATGTCCGACCGCCGCCCCTTGTTGATTGCCTCAAATCACATCTCCTGGACCGACATCATGGTGCTGGGTTCTTTTGCCGATGTGAAGTTCATCGCCAGGGCCGACATGGAAGGCTGGCCGCTGATCGGCATGCTGTCGAAGCTGCAGCGCACCGTCTTCATCGAGCGTGAGCGCAAGCGCTCGTCCGGCGACCAGGCGAGCGAGATCGCCAACCGCATGGCCAAGGGCGATGCCATGGTGCTGTTTGCCGAGGGCTCGACGGGCGACGGCAACGTCGTCCTGCCCTTCAAGAGCACGCTGTTCGGTGCCGCCTCGATGGCGATTTCGGAGGGCGCGGCGGAGCAGGTCTTCATCCAGCCGGTAGCGATCGCCTATACCCGGTTGCATGGCGTGCCGCTCGGCCGCCGGCACCGGCCGATCGCGGCGTGGATCGGCGACGAGGACCTGATGCCGCATCTCAAAGTGCTGATGGCGGAAGGCGCGCTCGATGTCGAGGTGCATTTCGGCGAACCGATTGCCTTCGCCAAGGGGTCGAACCGGAAGGAAACGGCCAAGCTGATGGAAAGCCGCGTGCGCGAAATGATGCAGGCGGCACTGGCCGCGCCGCGCCCGAGCCGCTGAATCCCGAAGGCCCCCAGGCAGAATCGTCTGTTTTTTGTCGCGGAAAGGCGTTAGAAGCCGCCGGATGGACTTGAACACGGTTGAAAGCGACGACATCGGGACTGCGGCTGGAGAGCAGGCAGTAATTTCCGCGGCGGCGAAAAAGGTCTTCGTCAAGACTTATGGCTGCCAGATGAACGTCTATGATTCACAGCGCATGACAGATGCGCTGGCCGCCGACGGCTACACGGCGACGCAGACCATCGGCGAAGCCGACCTGGTGCTGCTAAACACCTGCCATATCAGGGAAAAAGCGGCTGAAAAGGTCTATTCCGAGCTCGGTCGCATTCGCGAGATGAAGGCCGAACGCGCCGCCGCCGGCCGCGAATTGCTAATCGGCGTCGCCGGTTGCGTGGCGCAGGCCGAAGGGGCCGAGATCATCCGCCGCTCGCCCGCCGTGGACCTGGTCATCGGCCCGCAGACCTATCACCGGCTGCCGGACGTACTGGCCAGGGTGCGCGGCGGCGAGAAGATCGTCGAGACCGACTACGCCATCGAGGACAAGTTCGAGCACTTGCCGCAGCCGAAGCGCGCCGAGGTGATCAAGCGCGGCGTCACCGCCTTTCTCACCGTCCAGGAGGGCTGCGACAAGTTCTGTACCTTCTGCGTCGTGCCCTACACCAGGGGGGCCGAAGTGTCGCGGCCGGTGGCACAGATCGTCGCCGAAGCCGAGCGCCTGGCCGAAGCCGGGGTGCGTGAGGTGACGCTGCTTGGCCAGAACGTCAATGCCTGGCATGGACAAGGCGAAAACGGCGAGGAATGGGGCCTTGGCCGCCTTCTGTTCAGGCTGGCCGAAATTCCCGGGCTGGCGCGCCTGCGCTACACCACGAGCCACCCGCGCGACATGGACGACGAGCTGATAGCGGCCCATCGCGACCTGCCGGCACTGATGCCGTATCTGCATCTGCCGGTGCAATCCGGGTCCGACCGCATCCTGAAGGCGATGAACCGCAGGCACACGGCGGTTGATTATCTGGCGCTGCTCGACCGCATCCGCGCCGTGCGGCCCGATATCGCGCTGTCGGGCGATTTCATCGTCGGTTTCCCCGGCGAGACCGAGACGGATTTCGAGGCGACGATGGAGCTGGTGCGCCAGGTGAACTACGCCTCGGCCTTTTCGTTCAAATATTCGCCGCGCCCCGGCACGCCGGGCGCCGAGATGGCCGGCCATGTGCCGGAAGCGGTCAAGGACGAGCGTTTGCAGCGGCTCCAGGCGCTGCTTTTGAAGCAGCAGCAGGATTTCGGCTTGAGTCTCGTCGGCCGCACCATAGATACGCTGATCGAGAAGCCAGGTCGCCAGGCCGGCCAGAAGGTCGGACGCTCACCTTGGCTTCAGCCCGTTATTGTTGATGAAAAGGCCGGCGAAATCGGTGACATTATCCAGGTGCGAATCACGAAGACGGGTTACAATAGCCTGTTCGCCGAATTGGTCTGATGACCTCGGCAGATGAGGAGAGACGGTTGAGCGCAGCGGAGCTGAAGAACCTGCCCCCGGTACCGGCATCTGGGGCTTCTGACATGGCGCACATCGTACTGACTTTCGACAACAACAAGCTTGCCAGCGCCCTCTACGGCCAGTTCGACGAGAACCTCGCCCGGCTCGAGCAGAAACTGGGCGTCGACATCCGCTCGCGCGGCAACCAGCTGACCATCAAGGGGTCGGCTTCCGCCGCCGAGCAGGCCCGCCGCGCGTTGGACAACCTCTACGGCATCCTCCAGAAGGGGGTGGATATCGGCCAGTCCGATGTCGACGGCGCCGTGCGCATGGCGGTCGCCGCCGATGACCAGCTCACGCTGCCGACGCTGGAGCGCAAGGGCAAGGTTTCGGCCGCCCAGATATCGACGCGCAAGAAGACGATCTACGCCCGCTCGCTCACGCAGGACGCGTATATGCGGGCGCTGGAGCGCTCGGAACTGGTGTTCGGCATCGGCCCGGCCGGTACCGGCAAGACCTACCTGGCGGTGGCGCATGCGGCGATGCTGCTCGAACGCGGCATGGTCGAGCGCATCGTGCTGTCGCGGCCTGCCGTCGAGGCCGGCGAGCGGCTGGGCTTCCTGCCGGGCGACATGAAGGAGAAGGTCGATCCCTACCTGCGGCCGCTCTACGACGCGCTCTATGACATGATGCCGGCCGACAAGGTCGAACGCGCCATCGCCGCCGAGGTGATCGAGATCGCACCGCTCGCCTTCATGCGCGGCCGCACGCTGGCGCATGCCGCCGTCATTCTCGACGAGGCGCAGAACACCACGCCGATGCAGATGAAGATGTTCCTGACCCGTCTGGGCGAGAATTCGCGCATGATCGTCACCGGCGACCCAACGCAGATCGATTTGCCGCAGAACACCAAGTCCGGCCTTGTCGAGGCGCTCCGGATCCTCGACGGTGTGACCGGCATGGTGACGGTCCGCTTCAATGAAGGCGACGTCGTCAGGCATCCGCTGGTCGCCGAGATCGTCAAGGCCTACGACCGGGACGGCAAGCTAGCCCGCGGCCTGGGGACCGAAGGCTGATTTGATCGAGCGACCTCATGGTTGAGCCCGAAACGCCGAACGGGCCGGCTCCGCCGCTGCCCGTCGACATTGATCTGACGGTCGAGGCTGGGCATTGGCCGGACGAAGCCGAGCTTGTCCGGCTGGTCGGCGCCGCCGCCGCCGCGGCATTCGCCGAGACGGGTGCGGCTGGCCGTTCCGAACTCAGCGTCGTTTTTTCCGACGATGCCCATGTCCAGGCGCTCAACGCCGGCTGGCGCGGCAAGGACAAGCCGACCAACGTCTTGTCTTTTCCGGCATTTCCTTTCCCCAAGGGCGGTCCGCTGCCGCCGATGCTCGGCGATATCGTACTGGCCGCGGAGACGGTGGCGCGCGAGGCGGCACTGGAAGACAAGCCGCTGGAGAACCATATTTCCCATCTCGTCATCCACGGCCTGCTGCATCTCATGGGCCATGATCACGAGACCGATGCCGAGGCCGAGGAGATGGAGGCCGTCGAGCGCGCCGCGCTCGCCAGACTTGCCATTCCCGATCCCTACGCGTAACTACAAAACACCAATTGACGGACGAAGATGAACGACAAACCTGAAACTGCCGTCCGCCCCGACGCCGGCAGTGCGACCAAGGCTTCCGATACGTCGGAAGAGGGATCAAGTCCGAGTACCATTACCCCTGGCGTTGCCAACACCGGCAGCGCTGCCAGTGAGCCGTCGCCTGCCGGGCCTTCCCTGTTCAACCGCGTTCTGGGCCTGTTCAGGCAACGCAACGGAACCAGCCTGCGCGAGGAGATCGCCGGCGCGCTCGCCGAGACGACGAGCGATGTCGAATCCTTTTCGCCGGGCGAACGCGCCATGCTCAACAACATCCTGCGGCTGCGCGAGGTGCGCGTCGAGGACGTCATGGTGCCGCGCGCCGACATCGAGGCGGTCGAGATCACGACCACGCTTGGCGATCTGCTTGGCATGTTCGAGCAGTCCGGCCATTCCCGCATGCCGGTCTATGCCGAGACGCTCGACGACCCGCGCGGCATGGTCCATATCCGCGACGTGCTGGCCCATATCACCAAGATTGCGCGCGTCAGGAAAGGCCGGGCGACCAGGAAGACACCCGCCGCCACGGTTCTCGACCTCACCCAGGTCGACCTCTCGCGCACCATAGGCGAACTGAACCTGATCCGGCCGGTGCTGTTCGTGCCCCCGTCCATGCTGGCCTCCGATCTGATGGGCCGCATGCAGACGACCCGCACGCAGATGGCGCTGGTCATCGACGAGTATGGCGGCACCGACGGGCTCGTCTCGCTCGAGGATATCGTCGAGATGGTGGTCGGCGACATCGAGGACGAGCACGACGACGACGAGCCGATGATCACCCAGACCGGTGAAGGCGTGTTCGTCGTCGACGGCAAGGCCGAGATCGACGAGGTTGCCAAGATGATCGGCGGGGATTTCGCCGCCGGCGAACATGGCGAGTATGTCGACACCATCGGCGGCATGATCTTCAACACGCTTGGCCGGGTGCCGGCGCGCGGCGAGGTGGTGCAGGCCATCCCTGGCTTCGAGTTCCATGTGCTCGACGCCGATCCGCGCCGCGTCAAGCGCGTGCGCATCGTGCAGAACCAGAAGGGCGAACGTCGCCGCCGCGCCGCGGCGCGCACCGAGCAGGCTTAAGCGCCTGCGGATGACCGAAGACCCCTTCAGGCACGCCGCCTTGGGATCCGGCGTGTTCTACAGGGATCCGCGGGCCGCGCTGGATTGGCTGGAGGCAGCTTTCGGCTTCGAGCGCAGCATGGTGGTCAGCGATGCCGACGGCAAGCTCGTCCATTCCGAGATGCGGTTCGGCGACTGCTACATCATTGTCGATTCCGAATGGAGCGACTACGTCGCCAGCCCGGCCTCGGTCTCGGGCAAGAACACGCAGTCGGTCTATGTCAGGCTGAAAGACGGCATTGATGCACATTGCGAGCAGGCGCGGACGGCGGGTGCCGGTATAATCCAGGAGCCGGCGGACCAGTTCTACGGCGAGCGCCAGTATCGGGCGCGCGATCCCGAGGGCCATGTCTGGACCTTCACCCAGACCATCCGCTCCGTTCCGCTGGAAGAGGCCGAACGGCTCGGCGACGTGCGCATAGAAGGGTGGCACCGCTGATCCATGTCGCCCTAAGTAACTTCGGTTTTGGGAGGAGGACATGCACAAAAACAAAGACCTAAGGCGCGTCGTCTGATCAGTTCAAACGCGATGCGCTCCAGCAGTGGTGAGTGGGTTTCACGGCAGACCACCCGAAGTTTGGAGCGCAGGCCGCGGCCTGATAAATCTGCTGCCGTGATTCGCACGACTCGGAACAATGCATGAACCGCCTGGCCGGCCGGATAATTCTGTTTTGGGGTTGGCGGCGTGCGCTCGTGGCGTTCCTCGCGGGCGCCCTGGCGGTGCTCGGCCAGGCGCCGTACGATTTCTTTGCCGCTTGTTTCATTTCGTTTCCGCTGCTGGTCTGGCTGCTCGACGGGGCGACCGGTGAGGCCTCGGGCAGCCTGTTTGCGCGGCTGCGGCCGGCCTTTGCCGTCGGCTGGTGGTTCGGCTTCGGCTATTTCCTCGCCGGCCTGTGGTGGATCGGCTCGGCCCTGCTTGTAGAGGCCGACAGTTTCGCCTGGGCGCTGCCCTTCGCGGTGGTCGGCATCCCCTTTGCATTGGCCTTCTTCTACGGCTTTGCGGCCATGGTCGCCCGGCTCCTGTGGAGCAACGACATCGGCCGCATCGCGGCCCTGGCCGCCGCCTTCGGGCTGGCCGAGTGGCTGCGCGGCTTCCTGTTCACCGGCTTTCCCTGGAACGCGATCGGCTACGCGGCGATGCCGGTGCCCCTGCTGATGCAGAGCGTCTCGGTCACCGGGATGGTCGGCATGAACGTGCTCGCCGTGTTCGTCTTCTCGCTGCCGGCGCTGCTGGCGGCGCGCACGCATCTTCGTCTTGGCGTCGCGCTGCTTGTCGTGCTCGTCGCCGCTCATGCCGGCTTCGGCTATCTCAGGCTCAACGCTCCGGCCGCGCCTGAGGCCCGCACGATCGATGTGCGCATCGTCCAGCCGGCCGTCGACCTTTCGGAAAAGTGGGACGCCTCGGTGCGCGACCGTATCTTCGCCACCTTGATAGGCCTGTCGGCCAAGGCGCCGGACCCCGGCCATGAAAAGCCGCAACTGATCCTGTGGCCCGAAACCTCGGTCCCGTTCCTCCTCACCGAGCGGCCGGACGCTTTGACCGCACTGGGCGACATGCTGGACGCCGGCCAGATGCTGATCGCCGGCGTCGTGCGCGAGGAAGGCGGTGCGGCGGCCGGTGCCGGCAGCCGCTACTACAACTCCGTGGTGGCGATCAACGACAAGGGCGAAATCGCTGACGCCGTCGACAAGGTCCATCTGGTGCCGTTCGGCGAATACCTGCCTTTCGCCGACCTGCTCGATCGTTTCGGCATCGAACAACTGGTCGCTGGCCCGGTGACCTTCACGGCAGGCAATGAGCGGCATGCGATCACGCTGCCGGATGGCGTCCGCGCCTTGCCCTTCATCTGTTACGAAGTGATCTTTCCCGAACTGGTGGCGGTTGACGCAACGTCAGCGCAGCTTATTGTCAACGTTACCAACGATGCGTGGTTCGGCGATACGCCGGGTCCCTATCAGCATTTCAGGCAGGCTCAGATTCGCGCGGTGGAGAACGGGTTGCCCTTGTTGCGTGCGGCCAACAACGGCATCTCGGCGGTTGTCGACCCACGGGGGCGCATCGTCGATGCGCTGGCGATCGACGCGCGCGGGGCCATCGACGTCCGTGTGCCAATCTCGCAGCAAGCTGTCGTGTCCGCCGGCCAGCTGCGCATTAACGGAATGCTGATCATGTTGCTGTTTGCCCTGGCTGCCGTCCTGTTCAATGTAAGGCAAAGGCTACGGGTGAATTGACAGTCGACACATTAGAAACTCATACTGTAACGCCTGAAAATTTCTCGAAGCCGGTGGATCGTTCTGTTGGGGCAGTCGCCTCCGGCTTTGTTTGGGTAGGAAAAAAATCACAAAGCCGAAAAAATTCGGCGAGGAAAAAATGACAGAAGATAACAAGAAGAAACCGAATCCGATCGACATCCATGTTGGAAGTCGCATCCGGCTTCGCCGCAATATGTTGGGAATGAGCCAGGAAAAACTAGGCGAGAACCTCGGCATCACATTTCAGCAGATACAGAAATATGAAAAGGGCACCAACCGGGTCGGCGCAAGCCGCCTGCAGGCGATAGCATCCATACTCGGCGTGCCTGTCGCCTTCTTTTTCGAGGATGCGCCGGGCCAGGAGAGCCCGGCCGGCCGCGGTTTCGCGGAGGATGCTTCGATGGCTTTCGCCGTGGAATTCTGCGGCAGCCCGGAGGGCCTTCAACTCAACCGGGCCTTCGTCAAGATCGCCGACGTCAAGGTGCGTCGCAGGATCATAGACCTGGTGAAGTCGCTGGCGTCCGAAGATTCCGACTGATCCGCAACAGGACTCGACCGGCGGCATTCCGGCCGCTGGTGGTACAAAATATCGACATCGACATTCATGCCAGAAGGGCGGCACCGCTTGACGAGCGGCGCTTCGCCCCGCTAACACGTGGCGCGCCAAATCGGCAGCCTGCCGATCGTTTTTTCAAGAGGGGACACCCGTGACGCGGCAGAACTACTTCTTTACCTCGGAATCCGTTGCCGAGGGCCATCCCGACAAAGTCTGTGACCGGATATCCGACGAGATCGTCGACCTGGTCTACCGTGAGGCCAAGAAGACGGGCATGGATCCGTGGAAAGTCCGCGTCGCCTGCGAGACGCTGGCGACCACCAACCGCGTCGTCATCGCCGGCGAGGTGCGCGTTCCCGAGACGCTGCTGAAGAAGGACAAGGAAGGCAACATCCTGAGGGATGCCGCCGGCCATCCGGTCGTCAACCCGGCGAAGTTCAAGTCGGTCGCCCGCAAGGCGATCCGCGAGATCGGCTATGAGCAGGCCGGCTTCCACTGGAAAAAGGCCAAGATCGACGTTCTGTTGCATGGCCAGTCGCCCGACATCGGCCAAGGCGTCGACAATGCCTCCGACCGCCAGGGCGAGGAGGGTGCCGGCGACCAGGGCATCATGTTTGGCTATGCCTGCCGCGAGACGCCGGACCTGATGCCGGCGCCGATCTACTACAGCCACAAGATCCTCGAACTCCTGGCCGCCGCCCGCCACCAGAACAACGGCGATGCCGGCAAGCTCGGGCCGGACGCCAAGAGCCAGGTAACGGTCCGCTATATCGACGGCAAGGCCGCCGAAGCGACGCAGATCGTGCTGTCGACCCAGCACCTCGATGCGAGCTGGGATTCCAAGAAGGTGCGCAAGGTCGTCGAGCCCTATATCCGCGAGGCATTGGGTGACCTCAAGATCGCCGACGATTGCATGTGGTACATCAATCCGACCGGCAAGTTCGTCATCGGCGGGCCTGATGGCGACGCCGGGCTGACCGGCCGCAAGATCATCGTCGACACCTATGGCGGCGCCGCACCCCATGGCGGCGGCGCCTTCTCGGGCAAGGACACCACCAAGGTCGACCGTTCGGCCGCTTATGCGGCGCGCTACCTGGCAAAGAACGTTGTGGCGGCGAAACTTGCCGACCGCTGCACCATCCAGCTTTCCTACGCCATCGGCGTCGCCCAGCCCTTGTCGGTCTATGTCGACCTGCACGGCACCGGCAAGGTCGACGAGGCAAGGCTCGAGGAGGCGCTGCGCACTGTGATGGACCTGTCGCCGTCCGGCATCCGCCGCCACCTCGACCTTAACAAGCCGATCTACGCCAAGACCTCGTCCTACGGTCATTTCGGCCGCAAGGCCGGCCGCGACGGATCTTTTTCCTGGGAAAAGACCGATCTCGCCAAGGCGCTCAAGGATGCTGTCGCTGCCTGAGGGCGGCGACAGGACCTTGATCAGCCGATGAGTTCCGGGGACAGGCCAAGCCGCGCGACAGAAGCCTTCTTCGGCCGTCGGCGCGGCAAGCCGGTTCGCCCGCAGCAGGCGGCGGCGCTGGAAAGCGGCCTCGACACCTATCGGCTCGATCTGACGAATGAGGCGCCGTCGGATCTGCGGGCTCTGTTCGAAGCCGATGTTTCCGCCGTTCGCCTCGAAATCGGCTTTGGCGGCGGCGAGCATCTCCTGCATCGCGCGACCGAAGCGCCGATGACCGGCTTTATCGGTGTCGAGCCCTTCGTCAACGGCATGGCCAAGATGATGATGGCGATGCGGGAAAAGCCGCTGGCCAACCTCAGGGTCTACGACGACGACGCCACGCGGCTGCTCGACTGGCTGCCGCAGGCCTCGCTCGATGGCATCGACCTGCTCTATCCCGATCCGTGGCCGAAGAAGAAGCACTGGAAGCGCCGTTTCGTCAGCCCGGTCAATCTCGATCGTTTCGCACGCGTTGTGAAGCGTGGCGGCGAATTCCGTTTCGCTTCCGACATCGACACCTATGTGAACTGGACCCTGCTGCATTGCCGTGCGCATGGCGGTTTCGCCTGGCAGGCTTCAGAGGCCGTCGACTGGCATCGCCCCTACGATGGCTGGCCAGGCACCCGCTACGAGGCGAAAGCCGTCCGCGAGGGCAGGCGGCCGGCCTATCTTACCTTCATCAGGACCTAGGCATCAGGTCCCAGGCATCGGGATTTGGGCATCAGGATCTGGGCCCTTCGTGAGGGAGAGATCTTCAATTGTTGCGGGGACACAGAAATCGAATGTCGCCCGTTGGCCGGAGTTCAGAAACGGCCGATCTTGTCGAAAGCCGTCGGATCCATGCCGAGGCTGCGCAGATCCTGGGCGCGCGGCTTGCGGCCGGCTTCCACCGCCCGCGACGCGGCTACGGCGCTGCCGAATGTGGTGAAGAGATCGCCTATGGCGGAAAAAACCTTGCGGCTGTTCATTGTCATGTCCTTTCGCGTGCGGTGACGCGCTATCGCTGTCGCTTTGTGCAATGCAACATAGATAGGAGCGCGGCTTGAGGACCAACAAGGGCCGTTGCCGCATGGATGGCATGCACCTGGCGCAACCCCAATGCGCCAGGACATTCGCGCAGTTGGGACGGCGGGCTTGAAACACCGGGGCGGATCGTTTATATCAGCCTCAAATTCTTGGTCGGTATGACGAAGAGTGGGTCCACCCGGTCCCGCTCTTTTTTATTACCTGCCGACGGCTAGAGAATGATCGACAGGAATCGAATGACGTCAACGGCAAGCGAGAGCGACGATCGCATCATCCGCGAAAGCGGCATCGATGCACGCATCGCGCTGATCGTCCAGCCGGTGCTGCGCGGCATCGGCTTTCGCCTTGTACGCGTGCATCTGTCCGGCCAGAACGGGCTGACGCTGCAGATCATGGCTGAGCGCGAGGACGGCACCATGACGGTCGAGGATTGCGAAGAGGTGAGCCGTGCGGTGTCGCCGGCGCTCGACGTCGACGATCCCATCGAGAAGGCGTATCATCTCGAAGTCTCATCGCCCGGCATCGACCGGCCGCTGGTGCGCAAATCGGATTTCTCGACCTGGACCGGTCATCTGGTGAAGATGGAAACATCGGTCGTTGTCGCGGATCGCAAGCGCTTCAAGGGCAAGATCGCCGAAGCCGGTGAGAACGATGTGCTGATCGAGCGCGACAAGGCGGCCTACGGTGAGGAGCCGACAGTGCGCGTGCCCTACGACGCCATTGCCGAAGCCCGGCTGATCCTGACCGACGACCTCATCCGTGATGCATTGTCGAAGGACAATAGGGCGCGCAAGGAAGCCAAGAAACGCCGCGGCGAACCGGACGACGACGTACCGGAGGGTACGGAACCGGGCGCTACGGAAGAACACGAACAGGAAAGTTGATTGAGCTGCCAGGCCCCAGGGGCCGGCAAACAGGCTCGGGAGAAAAAACATGGTTGTAAGCGCCAACAGACTTGAACTGCTGCAGATCGCCGACGCGGTCGCGCGTGAAAAGTCGATCGACAAGTCGATCGTCATCGCCGCCATGGCTGATGCGATCCAGAAGGCGGCACGCTCGCGTTATGGCCAGGAGACCAACATCCGCGCCGACATCAACCCCAACACCGGTGAGATGAAGCTGCAGCGGCTGATGGAAGTGGTCGAGAAGGTCGACGACTACGCCACGCAGATCGCCATTTCCTCGGCGCGCGAGCGCAATCCCGATGCCCAGCTCGGCGACTTCATCGCCGAACAGCTGCCGCCGATGGATTTCGGCCGCATCGCCGCCCAGTCGGCCAAGCAGGTCATCGTGCAGAAGGTGCGCGAGGCCGAGCGCGACCGCCAGTATGACGAATACAAGGACCGCATCGGCGAGATCGTCAACGGAACCGTCAAGCGCGTCGAATACGGCAATGTCATCGTCGATCTCGGTCGTGGCGAAGCAATCATCCGCCGCGACGAGCTGATCCCGCGCGAAAACTACAAATATGGCGATCGCGTCCGCGCCTATGTCTACGACGTGCGCCGTGAGCAGCGCGGCCCGCAGATCTTCCTGTCGCGCACCCATCCGCAGTTCATGGCCAAGCTCTTCACCATGGAAGTGCCGGAGATCTATGATGGCATCATCGAGATCAAGTCGGTCGCCCGCGACCCCGGTTCGCGCGCCAAGATCGCCGTCATCTCGCGCGACAGCTCGATCGATCCGGTCGGCGCCTGCGTCGGCATGCGCGGCAGCCGCGTCCAGGCGGTCGTCGCCGAATTGCAGGGCGAGAAGATCGACATCATTCCGTGGTCGCCCTCGGCCGCATCCTTCATCGTCAATGCGCTGCAGCCGGCGGAAGTCGCCAAGGTCGTGCTCGACGAGGACGCCGAGCGCATCGAAGTGGTGGTGCCGGACGACCAGCTCTCGCTGGCCATCGGCCGCCGCGGCCAGAATGTGCGCCTCGCTTCGCAGCTCACCGGCTGGGATATCGACATCCTGACCGAGGCCGAGGAATCCGAGCGCCGCCAGAAGGAATTCGTCGAGCGCTCGGCGCTGTTCATGGAAGCTCTCGACGTCGACGAGATGGTCGGCCAGGTGCTCGCCTCCGAAGGCTTCACCAGCGTCGAGGAAGTCGCCTATGTCGATGCCGGCGAAATCGCCTCGATCGACGGCTTCGATGAGGATACCGCCTCGGAGATCCAGACCCGGGCCCGCGAATATCTGGAGAAGATCGAAGCCGAGCACGACGAAAAGCGCAAGGCGCTGGGCGTCAAGGACGAGCTGCGCGAAATCCCCGGCATCACCACCGCCATGATGGTGACGCTCGGCGAGGACGGCGTGAAGACGATCGAGGATTTCGCCGGCTATGCCGCCGACGACCTCACCGGCTGGAAGGAACGCAAGGACGGCGAGACCAAGGTGTATCCGGGCGTGCTGGCCGATCATGGCGTTTCGCGCGCCGATGCCGAGCAGATGGTGCTCGCGGCCCGTCTCAAGGCCGGCTGGATTTCCGAAGACGAGCTTGCAGCCGAAGAAGCGCCGGCTGACGAAGCCGTTGGTGCGTGAGGTGAAACCGCATCGCACAGAAACCGCCCTTGGACGAGATGAACGATCGCACCTGCATCGTCACCCGCAAACAGGCCGAACCGGATGAACTGATCCGGTTCGTCGTCGGCCCGGATTCGGCCGTCGTTCCGGATCTCAAGAGAAATCTGCCCGGCCGTGGTTGCTGGGTGAGCGCCGACCGCCTACATATCGACAAGGCGGCGGCCAAGAACCTTTTTAGCCGCGCCTTTAAGGCACAGGTGGTCGTGCCGCCCGATCTCGGCGGCATGGTCGATGGGCTGCTTTCCAGATCCGCCCTTGGCATGCTGGGTCTCGCTCGCAAGGCAGGGGCGATCGCGCTGGGCGCCACCAAGGTGGAGAGCGCGGTGCGCGGTGGATTGGCGCTTTTCGTGCTCCACGCGACCGAAGCCTCAGACGATGGCGTGCGCAAGATCAGCCAGGCGCGGCGGGCGACCGTCCATATTGGCGGCCCCTCCATCCTTGCCTACAAACTTTTCTCCGAGGCCGAGTTGAGCTTGGCATTGGGGGGTACAAATGTGATACATGCTGCCGTCCTCGCGGGAGACGCGGGTAAGGCGGTCCAGAAGCGCATGGTTGCGCTCGACCGATATCGGGGCGGTACCCCGGACGATCTGGCAATGCTTGCGGCCGTTGCTGACGAAGATGAGGCCGCAGAGGATATGGAATGAGCGATACGAAATCGGGCGACGACAAGACGTTGAGTGTTACGCCGAAGAAGACCTTGACGCTGAAGCGCCCCGGCATGGAACAGGGCACCGTGCGCCAGAACTTCTCGCACGGCCGCACCAAGTCGGTCGTGGTCGAGACCAAGAAGCGCAAATTCTCGCTGCCCGGCGACAAGCCGGAGCCGGCGGTGGCGGCACCCGTGTTCACCCCGAAGCCGGCGGTCGCGGCGGCTCCCGTCGTGCAGGAGGCACCCAAGGCGCCGCCTCCACCTCCGCCGGCACCGGTCGAGCGCAGCGGCATGGTGTTGAACGAACTGTCGCGCAGCGAAATGGAAGCGCGCCGCAGGGCGCTCGAAGGCTCCAAAGCGCGCGAGGTCGAGGACCGCCAGCGCGCCGTCGAGGAAGCCAAGCGCCGCACCGAGGATGAGGAGCGCCGCAAGCGCGAGCGCGAGGAATCCGCACGCCGCCAGGCCGAGGAAGAAGCGCGGTTGCAGGCCGAGGCCGAATCCCGCCGCCGCGCCGAGGAAGAGGCGCGTCGCCGCGCGCCGCAGGCCGCCGAACTGGCGACCGCCGACGAGGAAGAAGAGGTCAAGCCGAAGCGGACTGGCGCCGGTGCGCCGGTGCGCCGTCTGGTGACGCCCGAAGTGGCGCGTCCGGCCAAGCCGACCAAGGGCGAGGAAGACCGCCGTCGCGGCAAGCTGACTTTGAACTCCGCGCTTTCCGACGAGGATGCGCGGGCCCGTTCGCTGTCGTCGATGCGCCGCCGCCAGGAAAAGTTCAAGCGCGCGATGCACAATGAGCCGCGCGAGAAGGTTATGCGCGAAGTGATCCTGCCCGAAACCATTACTATCCAGGAACTGGCGCAGCGCATGTCCGAGCGCGCCGTCGATGTGGTCAAGTTCTTCATGAAGCAGGGCCAGATCCTGAAGCCGGGCGACGTCATCGACGCCGACACGGCGGAACTGGTCGCCACCGAATTCGGCCACACGGTCCGCCGCGTCGCCGAGTCCGACATCGAGGAAGGCCTGTTCAACATCGCCGACCGTCCGGAAGACCTGGTGTCGCGGCCGCCTGTCGTGACCATCATGGGGCATGTCGACCACGGCAAGACCTCGCTGCTCGACGCGATCCGCAACGCCAATGTCGTCTCCGGCGAGGCCGGCGGCATCACCCAGCATATCGGCGCCTATCAGGTCGAGAAGAACGGTCAGAAGATCACCTTCATCGACACGCCCGGCCACGCCGCCTTCACGGCCATGCGCGCCCGCGGCGCCCAGGCCACCGACATTGCCATCCTGGTGGTGGCGGCCGACGACAGCGTGATGCCGCAGACGATCGAATCGATCAGCCATGCCAAGGCGGCCGGCGTTCCGATCATCGTGGCGATCAACAAGATCGACAAGCATGACGCCGATCCGCAAAAAGTGCGCTCGGAACTTCTGCGCCATGAGGTATTCGTCGAATCCATGGGCGGTGAAGTGCTTGATGTCGAAGTATCGGCGACCAAGGGCACCAACCTCGACAAGCTGCTAGAAGCGATCCTGCTGCAGGCCGAAATCCTCGACCTCAAGGCCAATCCGGACCGCACCGCCGAGGGCGTCGTCATCGAGGCGCAGCTCGACAAGGGCCGTGGCCCCGTCGCCACCGTGCTGGTGCAGACCGGCACGCTGATGCCGGGCGACATCCTTGTCGCCGGCAATGAATGGGGCCGGGTGCGCGCGCTGGTCGACGATCGCGGCGAACACGTCAAGGAAGCGCCGCCGGCTATGCCGGTCGAGGTGCTCGGCCTCCAGGGCACGCCGCAGGCCGGCGACCGCTTCGCCGTGGTCAACAACGAGGCCCGCGCCCGCGAGATCACCGAGTACCGCCAGCGTCTGGCCCGCGAGAAGGCGGTTGCCCGTCATGCCGGCCAGCGCGGTTCGCTCGAACAGATGATGTCGCAGCTGCAGACGAGCGGACTGAAGGAGTTCCCGCTGGTCATCAAGGGTGACGTGCAGGGTTCGATCGAGGCGATCAACGCAGCGCTCGACAAGCTTGGCACCGACGAGGTGCGTGCGCGCATCGTCCATGCCGGCGCCGGCGCCATCACCGAAAGCGACGTGTCGCTGGCGGAGACGTCGGGTGCGGCGATCATCGGCTTCAACGTCCGCGCCAATGTGCAGGCACGCGCCGCGGCGGCGGCCGCTGGCATCGAGATCCGCTATTACTCGATCATCTACAACCTCGTTGATGACGTGAAGGCGGCTCTGTCGGGTATGCTCTCGCCGGAGCGTCGCGAGACCTTCATCGGCAATGCGCAGATCCTCGAGATATTCGACATCACCAAGGTCGGCAAGATCGCCGGCTGCCGTGTCACCGAAGGCAAGGTCGAGCGTGGCGCGGGCGTGCGCCTGATCCGCGACAACGTCGTCATCCACGAAGGCACGCTGAAGACGCTGAAGCGCTTCAAGGACGAGGTTTCGGAAGTCCCGGGCGGCCAGGAATGCGGCATGGCCTTCCAGAACTACGAGGACATGCGCGTCGGCGACATCATCGAGTGCTTCCGCGTCGAGATGGTAACCCGCACGCTCTGAGTTCGTGTGACGTCCGTCATGCCAGGCGGTGGCCGAGAGGCCGCCGCCTGGCAAACATTTGAGACATGAGGCACGGTCCTATCCCGCGCCCCACGCTTTCAGGATCGAGAAAAAATGCCCCGTTCGACCACATCAGGCCCATCCCAGCGCATGCTGCGCGTCGGCGAGCAGGTGCGCCATGCGCTGTCCGAAACCTTGCAGCGCGGCGAGATCATCGATCCGCTGGTCGAGAATGCCGTGGTTTCGGTGTCGGAAGTGCGCATGTCGCCCGACCTCAAGATCGCAACCGCCTTCATCTCGCCGCTCGGCGCCACGGACGCCGGCGCGGTGGTCGAGGCGCTCAACAAGCATGCCAAGTTCATCCGCGGCCGTGTCTCCGGCGCGCTGCGGCAGATGAAGTACATGCCCGAGTTTCGCTTCCGGCTCGACACCTCCTTCGACAATTTCGCCAGGATCAACGATCTCCTGAAATCGCCGGAAGTGGCGCGCGATCTGGATGCGGACGACGACGATAAGGACAGCGAATAATGGCGCGCCGCGGCAAGAAGAAGGGCCGGCCGGTCTCGGGCTGGGTGGTGCTGGACAAGCCGGTCGGCATGGGCTCGACCGAGGCCGTCTCCAAGATCAAGTGGCTGTTCCAGGCGGAGAAGGCCGGCCACGCCGGCACGCTCGATCCGCTCGCTTCCGGTATGCTGCCGATCGCGCTCGGCGAAGCCACCAAGACCGTGCCCTACGTCCAGGACGGCGCCAAGATCTACCGCTTCACCGTGGCCTGGGGGCAGGAGCGCTCGACCGACGACCTCGAAGGTCCGGTGACGAGGGACTCCGACCGGCGCCCCGTGGAGGCCGAAGTGCAGGCGCTGCTGCCGAAATACACCGGCGTCATCATGCAGACGCCGCCGCAATTCTCGGCCATCAAGATCGCGGGCGAACGCGCCTATGATCTCGCCCGCGACGGCGAGACGGTCGACATTCCCGCGCGCGAGATCGAAATCGGCCGCCTCGACATCGTCGAGCACGGGGCCGATCACACGGTTTTCGAGGTCGAATGCGGCAAGGGTACCTATGTGCGCTCGCTGGCCCGCGACATGGGCCGCGATCTCGGCTGCTTCGGCCATATTTCTGAACTGCGCCGGATCGAGGTCGAGCCGTTCACCGCCGAGGATTTCGTCACCGTCGCCGAACTGGAGGCGGCGCGCTTCGGCGAGCAGGGTCATGGCACGCAGCAACCGTCCCCCGATTCGATAGAAGCGCCGATCGATTTTGCCGCGATCGACGCGCTGCTTGTCGACACCTCGGCGGCACTCGACTGCCTGCCGCAGATAGCCATCAGCGACGATGCGGCGACGAAGATCCGCCTCGGCAATCCCGTCATCATCCGCGGCCGCGACGCGCCGGTGGAGGCCGAGGAAGCCTGCGCGACCGCGCGCGGCAAGCTGGTGGCCATCGGCGCCATCGAGCAGGGCATGTTCAAGCCCAAACGGGTCTTTGCCGGGTGAGGGCCCTCGTCTAATCTCTATGCGATATCTATCCGAGGGGCCGCATGGCAAAGGTTGAGGCGATCAAGACGCGGGCGCCGCTCAGGGCCAGGCGGCCGCCGGTCGGTGCATCGCCCGGAACGCTGATCGCCGATCCCGCGGCGCGACGCTCGGAACTGCGGCTCACCCTGATCTCGCCGCAAAAGTCCAAAACGATCGACAATGCCAGCATCGACGACGTCAATGCCAATTGCGAAAAGTGGCCGGTCATCTGGCTGGACTGCACCGGCCTGGCCAATATCGAGCTGATCAAGGAGATCGGCCGCATCTTCAGCCTGCATCCGCTGGCGCTGGAGGACGTCGTCAACACGGGCCAGCGGCCGAAGGTGGATTTCTACGAAGACCATGCTTTCGTGGTCGTGCGGATGATCGACGACGTCGCCTCGCACCGCTACGAGCAGATCGCCGTTTTCCTTGGCAAGAATTTCGTCGTCACCTTCCAGGAGCGCGAAGGCGATCCGTTCGATCCGGTGCGCAAGCGCATCGAAAGCTCGGCGCCGAACCGGCTGCGCGCCCGTGGCGCCGACTATCTCGCCTATGCGCTGATCGACGCCATCGTCGATAGCTACTTTCCGCCGATCGAGGCGGCCGGCGAACTCGTCGACAGCATCGAGGACCAGATGCTGCACGCACCGCACAAGCATCAGATGCAGCAGCTTCATGGATTGCGGCACGACGCCAATGTGCTGAAGGGGGTGCTGTGGCCGGTGCGCGATGCGCTAGCGACGCTGATCCGCAACGACGTGTCCTATGTGAAGGCCGAAACCAAGGTCTTCCTGAACGATACGCTCGACCACGCGCTGCGGCTGATCGAGCTGGTCGAGAACCAGCGCGACATGCTGACCGGCCTGATCGAGATGCATCTGTCGCTGAGCCAGGCACGCACCAACGACGTCATTTCCTATCTGACGATCGTCTCGGTCATCTTCATGCCGCTCACGTTTCTGGTCGGCGTCTGGGGCATGAATTTCGATCCGGAGACGTCGCCTTGGAACATGCCTGAGCTGAAGGCCTATTACGGCTATCCCTTGTCGCTGCTGTTCATGGCCGTGGTCGCGGTTGGGCTGATTGCCTTCTTCAAATGGAAAAAATGGCTTTGACAGGGATAACTTGCCGTTTTGGCGTGAAAAGCCGGCTTCGTGAATTGGGCTGGTGTTTTCTTGGGAATTGCACTATATGCGCCGCAGCTTAGCGCTATGACGCTCTGCTTGCACCGGCCCCTGCTGGACGACATCCCGGCTGAGGGCGACCCGTTTCCTCGAACAGATAAGGAAAAACACGATGTCGATTACTGCCGAGCGCAAACAGGAATTGATGACTGAATTCGCAACCGCCAAGGGCGACACCGGGTCTCCGGAAGTTCAGGTAGCCATCCTTTCCGAGCGCATCAAGAACCTGACCGACCATTTCAAGGACCACAAGAAGGATAACCATTCCCGCCGTGGTCTGCTCGCTCTCGTCTCCCAGCGCCGAAGCCTGCTTGATTATCTCAAGCGCAAGGACGACACGCGCTACCAGACGCTGATCGAGAAGCTCGGCCTGCGCCGTTGACGAATTGACCGGCGGGCCTCACAAGGGCCCGCCGGTCGCGCATTTGAGCACCGGACCAATCCGATCTCGAATGCAGGTACTGGAGCGCCGCGCACCCATCCGGATGCCGGACGGACGCTCCAACAAGTTGAGTTTGCGCGTGACGCATTCCACAAGCCGCTGCTTGTGGGGTCATGCGCAGGGCCAGTCGGATCGATTGGCCAAATCCGGTTTCGAGCGTGCAGAGGGCCCCCTCGAAGCCACCCCATGGACGGTCATGGGGCAGGATTGCAGGACGCTCGCGCGGCCATCCGGCCGACATGGATCGAGCTTCCCGTTGTCTTGCCCGTGGCTGCCCGAGAAAGGAAGCCAGGGGAAAGGGCACCCGCGCACGCTGAAACGGCGCGGCCCTTTCCTCATATGAAGGACAAGACATGTTCAATCACCACAAAGTGGAAATCGAATGGGGCGGTCGCCCGCTCATCCTCGAAACCGGCAAGATCGCGCGCCAGGCCGACGGCGCCGTGCTCGCCACCTACGGCGAGACCAAGGTTCTCGCCACGGTCGTTTCGATGAAGGAGCCCAAGCCGGGCCTCGACTTCTTTCCGCTGACCGTCAACTACCAGGAAAAGACCTACGCCGCCGGCAAGATCCCGGGCGGCTATTTCAAGCGTGAAGGTCGTCCGAGCGAAAAGGAAACGCTGGTTTCGCGCCTCATCGACCGCCCGATCCGTCCACTCTTTGCCGACGGCTACAAGAACGACACGCAGATCGTCGTCACCGTCGTCCAGCATGATCTCGAGAACGATCCGGACATCCTGTCGATCGTCGCCACCTCGGCGGCCCTGACCCTGTCGGGCGTGCCCTTCATGGGCCCGATCGGCGGCGCCCGCGTCGGCTACATCAACGGCGAATACGTGCTCAACCCGCATGTCGACGAGATGCAGGAATCCAAGCTCGACCTGATCGTCGCCGGCACCGCCGACGCCGTGCTGATGGTCGAGTCCGAAGCCAAGGAGCTCGGCGAAGACCTGATGCTCGGCGCGGTCATGTTCGGCCATCGCGGTTTCCAGCCGGTGATCGACGCGATCATCAAGCTGGCCGAAGTCGCCGCCAAGGACCCGCGCGACTTCACCGCGCCGGACTATTCCGCTCTCGAAGCCGAGATGCTGAAGATCGTCGGCGACGAGCTTCGCGACGCCTACAAGATCACCGACAAGCAGAAGCGCTATGCCGCCGTGGACGCCGTCAAGGCCAAGGTCAAGGCGGCCTTCGCTCCGGCCGAAGGCGAAGAGCCGAAATATTCCTCCGAGCAGATCGGCAGCGTGTTCAAGGAGCTCCAAGCCAAGGTCGTGCGCTGGAACATTCTCGACACTGGTTCGCGCATTGACGGCCGTGACCTGAAGACCGTGCGCAAGATCGTATCCGAGGTCGGCGTCCTGCCGCGCACCCACGGTTCGGCGCTGTTCACCCGCGGCGAGACCCAGGCGCTGGTCGTCGCCACGCTGGGCACCGGCGAGGACGAGCAGTATGTCGATTCGCTGACCGGCATGTACAAGGAGAAGTTCCTCCTCCACTACAACTTCCCTCCCTATTCCGTCGGCGAGACCGGCCGCATGGGCTCGCCCGGCCGCCGCGAGATCGGCCACGGCAAGCTCGCCTGGCGCGCCATCCGCCCGATGCTGCCGACATCAGACCAGTTCCCCTACACGCTGCGCGTGGTCTCGGAGATCACCGAGTCCAACGGCTCGTCGTCGATGGCAACCGTCTGCGGCACCTCGCTGGCGCTGATGGACGCCGGCGTGCCGCTGGCCAAGCCGGTCGCCGGTATCGCCATGGGCCTGATCAAGGAAGGTGAGCGCTTCGCCGTGCTCTCCGACATCCTGGGCGACGAGGATCACCTCGGCGACATGGATTTCAAGGTCGCCGGCACCGCCAACGGCATCACCTCCTTGCAGATGGACATCAAGATCGAGGGCATCACCGAGGAGATCATGAAGATCGCTCTCGACCAGGCCAAGGACGGTCGTCAGCATATTCTCGGCGAAATGGGCCACGCGCTGTCCGGCGCGCGCGCCGAGCTCGGCGAGTTCGCGCCGCGCATCGAGGTCATGCACATCCCGACCGACAAGATCCGCGACGTGATCGGTTCCGGTGGCAAGGTCATCCGCGAGATCGTCGAGAAGACCGGCGCCAAGATCAACATCGAGGATGACGGCACGGTCAAGATCGCTTCGGCGAACGCCAAGGAGATCGAGGCGGCGAAGAAGTGGATCCACACCATCGTCGCCGAGCCGGAAGTCGGCGAAATCTACGAAGGCACGGTCGTCAAGACCGCCGACTTCGGCGCTTTCGTCAACTTCTTCGGCCCGCGTGACGGCCTCGTCCACATCTCGCAGCTTGCCAACGACCGGGTCGCCAAGACTTCGGACGTCGTCAAGGAAGGCGACAAGGTGTGGGTCAAGCTGATGGGCTTCGACGAGCGCGGCAAGGTCCGCCTGTCGATGAAGGTCGTCGACCAGGCCACCGGCAAGGAAATCGTTCGCGACAAGAAGGCTGAGAGCGAAGAAAACGCCGCCTGAACGGCCTGACCGAAAAATCGAAGCGGGCGCGGCTCATGTCGCGCCCGCTTTCGTTTATGGAGCAAAGGCATGTCTGCCGAACCGCTGAAGACACTTTTCCATCCATTCGAGGCCGAGGCGGTCGCTTTGCCAGGCAAGGGCGAACGGGCGCTTTTTCTCGGGGCCGAATCCGGCTTGCGGACACCGCGGGACTTCGACGCCGAGCTGCACGTGGTGCAAGGCTTCCGGCCGCATTTTCGCGCGCTGCAAGCCGCGGGCTTCACTGTCACCCCGCAAACGCAGGGCGATGGCTTTGACGCCGCGCTGGTGCTCGCGGGCCGCCATCGCGGCCAGAACGAGCTGCGCATCGCGGATGCGCTGGAGCGCGTCACCGAGGGCGGATTGATCGTCATTGCCGGCGGCAAGGATGATGGCATCGCCAGCCTGCGCAAGCGCATGGACGAGCTTGTGCCGCTCGAAGGCCATCTGCCCAAATATCACGGCATCGCCTTCTGGCTTCGCCGGCCGGCCGGGACGGACGCGTCGACAGCGCTGCGTGCCGCCAATCCCGCCGGGCTGGTCGACGGCCGCTTCAGCACGGCGCCCGGCATGTTTTCCTTCGATCGTGTCGATGCCGGTTCGAAGTTGCTGGCGGACCATCTTCCGGCCGACCTGCGCGGCCATGTCGCCGATTTCTGCGCCGGCTGGGGCTATCTGGCGGCGGAGATGGAAGCGCGTTCGCCCGGCATCTCGGCACTTGATCTCTATGAGGCGGATTTCGCTTCTCTCGAAGCCGCCAAAGCCAATCTTGCCACGGCCAGCCAGTCGGTTGCGAAAGGTTTCTTCTGGACGGACCTGCAGGGGGAGCCGGTCGAGCGTCGCTACGACGCGGTCATCATGAACCCGCCTTTTCACCGCAGCCGCGCGGCCGAACCGGAGATCGGCGCCGGCCTGATCCGGGCAGCGGCAAAGGCGCTGAAGCCGGGAGCACGGCTGTACATGGTGGCGAACCGCCAGCTGCCCTACGAGCCGGTACTGGCCGCCGCCTTCTCCAGCCATGCCGAGCTCGCCCGTGACGGCATGTTCAAGGTTCTTTCCGCGCGTCGCTGACACGCAACGGCGTGACACTCAGTGCAGATTGGCGACGCGCCTCGAATCCTCGATGACATGTCCCTCGCCGGCCATGACCGCAAGCGGCGCCGGCCGGCCGAACAGATAACCTTGCACCACCTCGCAACCGGCTGCCCTGAGCAGTGTCGCCTGGTCCTCTGTCTCGACACCCTCGGCAATGATACTGACGCCGAGTGCTCGCGAGAGGCCGACAATGGTCGATACGACGGCGCCGGAGCTCGAATCCGTATCGATGCGGCTGACGAAGGAGCGGTCGATCTTCAGCTTGCCGAAGGAAAAATCGATCAGGTAGCTGAGATTGGAATAGCCGGTGCCGAAATCGTCGACGGCAACCGAGATGCCCATATCGGCAAGCTCTTTCAGGATGGCGGCGGCGCGGTCGCGGTCCTGCATCATGGCCGTCTCGGTGACTTCCAGCTCCAGCCGCGACGGCTTGATGCCGGTGGTCCGCATCGTGTCGCGCACGAGGCCGATGAAGTCCTTGGTCATGAACTGGACCGGCGAGATGTTGACGGCGACGAAGCAGTCGTCGGGTAAATGGCGGGCGTCGCTGCATGCCTTGCGCAGAACCCATTCGCCGATCGGATTGATCATGCCGGTTTCCTCGGCGATCTGGATGAACTCCAGAGGTGGGATCATGCCGCGTTCTGGATGGTTCCAGCGGATCAGCGCTTCATAGCCGACGATGCGGCCGCTCGGCAGGTCCAGCTGCGGCTGATAGTGAAGGTCGAAATCACCGCGCTCGAATGCGATGTGCAGCTCGGATTCGACCCATTGGCGATGATCGGCGACCCGCCCCATCTCGGTATCGAAGACCGACCAGTTGCCGACTCCCCTGGCGCGCGCATTTTGCAGCGCCAGGTTGGAGCGGCGCAGGATGAGGACCGGGTCGACGCCGTCCTTGGGCATCGCCACGATGCCCACCGACAGGCTCACCGATTGCTGGTGGCTGCTGAGCTCATAGGGCTCCATCATCTCGTCGATGAGCCTCTCCACCATAGCTTCCATCGTTCCCTGAATCTGATGATCGGGAAGCAGCACCGCGAACTCGCCGGCGCCGATGCGCCCGATCTGCACGCGCTCGGTTACGCAGGCCTGCAGCCGCTTGGTGAAGGCGCGGATCAGTTCGTCGCCCTGGCTGTAGCCGATCGCGTCGTTGATCTGCTTGAACCGGTCGATGTCGATGTCGATGAGGAACATCGGGGCCCCGGTGCGGCTCGTCGCGCAGGCTGCCTCGGCGATCTTGCCGACCATCGCCGGACGCGCCAGCAATCCGGTCAGCTTGTCGAACTGGGTTTCGTTGAAGACGAAATCAGCCGATTCATCGACGCCGGCGAAGAAAGACATCGCGGCTCCCGCCGCCGCCAATGCGCAAAGGGCAGCCATGATCGCCACCATCACGTCCGCCGGCATGCCGGCAAAGCCGTCGCCAAGCGCGTGCTTCAGCCCCCAGATGCCGAGAATGAAACTGCCAATGCCCGAACTGGCTATGGTGATCAGCCGGAACACCGGTGTGCGGTTCGGGTTGCTGACGGCAGGCATTGAAAGTCCCCAAATTGCGGGACTCTATAGCCGATAGGCCCTTAAAATGAGTTTCCGCGAATGCATCCAATTTTATTGGAAGGGAATTATTTCTTCGCAGGAGAAAAGACTATTTCGCGAAATGGCCTATTCGCTCGCGCGATCCGTCTGCTTCAGCTCCTCGAGCGTCGGCATGGAAACGATATGATAGCCGGAATCGACATAGTGGATTTCGCCGGTGACGCCGGAAGCGAGGTCGGACAGGAGATAGAGTGCCGAGCCGCCGACCTCGTCGATGGTCACGGTGCGGCGCAGCGGAGAATTGCGCTGCTGGTAAGAGAACATGTGGCGCGCGTCGGAAATCCCGGCGCCGGCAAGCGTTCGCACCGGTCCGGCCGATATGCCGTTCACCCTGATGCCGCGCGGGCCGTAATCGTTGGCGAGATAGCGCACGCTGGCCTCGAGACCGGCCTTGGCGACGCCCATGACGTTATAGTTCGGCATGACGCGCACCGAACCGGCATAGGTCAGGGTGATCATCGATCCGCCATCCTGCATCAGGGCCGCGGCGTGGCGCGCGACCTCGGTGAAGGAATAGCAGGAGATGACCATGGTGCGGACGAAATTGTCGCGGCTGGTGTCGGCGTAGAGGCCCTTCAGCTCATTCTTGTCTGAAAAGCCGATGGCATGGACCACGAAGTCGAGCCCGCCCCAGGCCTTGCCCAAGGTCTCGAAGGTGGCGCGGACCGAGGCGCTGTCCTCGACATCGCAGGGAACTACCAGCGCCGCGCCGAGCTTGTCGGCGAGCGGCTTGACCCGGCGGCCGAAGGCGTCACCCTGGTAGGTGAAGGCAAGTTCGGCCCCATGTTCGGACAGTTTCCGGGCGATGCCCCAGGCGATCGAATGATCGTTGGCGACGCCCATGACAAGCCCGCGCTTGCCCTTCATCAATCCGTCCATGATCGCCAATCCTCGTGGAAAAAACGTGGCCTTATGCGGAATAGCGCTGGAAAACCAGCGTTGCGTTGGTGCCACCAAAGCCGAAGGAATTGGACAAAACGGTGTCGATCCTGGCGTTGTCGATGCGCTTTCGCACCACCGGCATGCCCTCGAATTCGGGGTCGAGAGTCTCGATATGGGCGCTTTCGCCGATGAAGCCGCCTTGCATCATCAGGATCGAATAGATGGATTCCTGCACGCCGGCCGCGCCCAGCGAATGGCCCGTCAGCGATTTGGTCGAGGTGATGAAGGGCATCTTCTCGCCGAACACCTCGCGGATCGCGCCCATTTCGCGGGAATCCCCCACCGGCGTCGAGGTCCCATGGGTGTTGATGTAGTCGACCGGGGTGGTGACGGTCGCCAGCGCCTGCCGCATGCAGCGGACCGCGCCTTCGCCCGAGGGCGCAACCATGTCGAAGCCGTCCGAGGTGGCGCCGTAGCCGACGATCTCTGCATAGATCTTGGCGCCCCGCGCCTTGGCATGCTCCAGTTCCTCGAGCACCAGCACGCCGGCGCCGCCGGCGATGACGAAGCCGTCGCGATCGACGTCATAGGCGCGGGAAGCGGCAGATGCCCTGTCATTGTACTTCGACGACATGGCGCCCATGGCGTCGAACAGGTCCGACATCGTCCAGTCGAGATCTTCGTGGCCGCCGGCGAACACCATGTCCTGCTTGCCCCACTGGATCAGTTCGTAGCCATTGCCGATGCAATGCGCCGAGGTCGAACAGGCCGACGAGATCGAATAGTTGACGCCGTGGATCTTGAACCAGGTGGCCAGCGTCGCCGACGCGGTCGACGACATCGCCTTCGGCACCGCGAACGGGCCGATGCGCTTGGGGCTGCCGTTCTTGAGCGTGGTTTCGGCCGCCTCGACGATGGTGCGGGTGGAAGGCCCGCCCGAGCCCATGACGATGCCGGTGCGCTCATTGGTGATGTCGCTCTCGCCAAGGCCGGCATCGGCGATCGCCTGGTCCATGGCGACATGGTTCCAGGCCGCTCCCTGGCTCAGGAAGCGCATTGCGCGCCGATCGATCATGGCGCTGGGATCGAGCGTCGGCGCGCCCCAGACCTGGCAGCGGAAGCCGTGCTCGGCGAAGGAGTCGGAGAAGCTGATGCCGGATTTGGCGTCATGCAGCGAGGCTTGCACCTCGTTGGCATTGTTGCCGATCGACGACACGATGCCGAGGCCTGTGACTACGACACGTCTCATTCGCAACTCCTTCCAGGAATGCTGGCCACGAGGTCGGCCAGGGCGACGGTCAAGCGACCGCCGACTGCTTGGACAGACCGACTTTCAGGTCCGTTGCCGCGTATATGGGTTCGCCGTCCGCCTTTAGCCAACCATCGGCGATGCCCAGCACCAGCCGGCCACGCATCACACGTTTGAATTCCACGCCATACTCGACCTTTTTAACCGAGGGCGTGACCATTCCCTTGAACTTGACCTCGCCGGTCGACAGCGCCATGCCTTTGCCGGGTTCGCCCAGCCAGCCGAGATAGAAACCCGTCAGCTGCCACAGGGCATCGAGGCCCAGGCATCCAGGCATGATGGGATTGCCGATGAAATGGCAGGCAAAGAACCACAGGTCCGGCTTGATGTCGAATTCGGCGCGGATGAAGCCCTTGTCGAAAGCCCCGCCCGTTTCGCTGATCTCGGTGATGCGGTCAAACATCAGCATCGGCGGGTAAGGCAACTGGGCATTGCCCGGTCCGAACAGCTCGCCGCGGGCGCAGGCCAGCAATTCTTCGTAGTCGTAGCTGGATTTCGAACCCGCCATCAATCTCGTTCCCATATGTCCCGGGCGCTGGCGCGCCCTTGTCGTTGGTGTCCTAACACAATCTGTTTCAGGCCGGAAACCGGCGTTTGCGCTTAACCCGCCAGTCTTGCCGGGTCAATGCGCGCTATTGATCGCATCCGGACGACAGAATATATGTCGAAAGGGGTCCGGTTTCGGCAGACATCCATTTTTTTGCCATTCTGGACGTGTCTTGAGGCGGAACTGTGAGCTTGGACGACCAGATGGACCGGGGCTGCCGGAAGGAAAATGTCGCTGTGGACAAGCGGGTTCGTGAAGCCGGCCTGAGGCCGACACGGCAGCGCATTGCGCTTGCCGACCTGCTTTTCGCCAAGGGCGACCGCCATCTGTCGGCCGAGGAACTGCACGAGGAGGCCGTCGCCGCCGGCGTGCCGGTGTCGCTGGCCACCGTCTACAACGCCCTTCACCAATTCACCCAGGCGGGACTCCTGCGCATTCTGGCTGTCGAGGGCGCCAAAACCTATTTCGACACCAACACCTCCGATCATCACCATTTCTATATCGAAGGCGAAAACCGGATTTTCGACATCGCCAATGGTCCGGTCACCGTCACCAACCTACCGGAACCACCCGAGGGGATGGAGATCGCCAATGTCGACATCGTGGTGAGACTGCGCCCCAAACGCGCCGAATGACCGACGGTCAGGCACGTATGCACGGCCGGGCACGTATGAACGGCCGGGAATGAAACCCCTCGATCTGGCTGTCCGGCTGGAATGGGCCGCTGTCGCGGTGTCCGCTATCGTCTTTTATGCACTCGCCGGTGCGTCCTGGCGGTTGTTCGCCTTGTTGATCCTGGCGCCTGATCTGTCCATGTTCGGCTATCTCGCCGGGCCGCGCGTCGGCGCCGCCTGCTACAATGCCTTCCACATCTTGGTCCCACCGGTGTTTTTGGTGCTTGCCGGCAGCCTGTTCGGCAATGCAGCCGCTCTAGCGGTTGCATTGATCTGGATCGCCCACATCGCTATCGATCGCGCGCTGGGTTACGGCTTGAAGCTGTCGAGCAGCTTTCAGGATACCCATCTCGGCCGCATCGGCCGCTAAACGGTCCGGCCTGCGGTTCAAACGAGTCGCGGCAAGGCCAAAAATCAGTCCTTGACCCGTTCGCCGGGATAGGCGCCCCAGACGACGGATTGGGCGAGCCAGCCGGTGTGGCCATCGAGCGTCATTTCGCACCACTGGCCGTCGCAGGATTTGATCGTGCCCATGACGCCCGGCTCGACGATCGCCACCACGCTGGCGTCCTTTTCGGGGCTCCTGAGGAGATTGATCTGGGCGCCCTTGCCGCGCTGCCACGGCGCCACGATCGCCGTGCGCCGGCCCGAAAGCAGCGACTGGTTGATCCAACCTTCCGAACCGTCGGCGTCGCGCACGCGGCGCCATGTGTCGAATTCCTGGATGATCTCCATCGGCAGGCCTGCCTTCAGATACATCCAGTCGACCGAGTAGTTGGCGCCCGGCCCGACACGCGAATTGACGCGGCCGGATTTCAGGCTGACGAATCGTGGCAGCGGCAGGCCGCTCGGCCCGAGCGTGACGACGCTCTGGGCGGGGGCTGCTGCACCTTGCGCGCACAGTTGGGGTGAATAGAGCAGAGCGCCGAGAAATGCTGCGCTGAGGGTCAGGCGAAGCGACGCGAAACCAGACACTTTCGTTCCTTTCGGCGCTGGCCTGCCGGCCCCGGCGCCCCTTTTTCTTTGTCTTCGGCGGCACCGCTTGGTACATGGGTAAATCGGCTACCGCGACCGGCTTCCAGTTTCGCCGGTCTTGGTTAAAGAGGTCTCAACGAGGGAAACAATGGCAGGCAAAAAGAAGCCTCTCGTGGTCATCACGCGAAAACTGCCCGACCCTGTCGAGACCCGCATGCGCGAGCTGTTCGACGCAAGGCTGAACGTCGAGGACAGGCCGATGACGCAACCGGAACTGGTCGCGGCGGTCAAGGAGGCCGACGTGCTGGTGCCGACGGTGACCGACCGCATCGACGCGGCATTGATCGCCCAGGCCGGCGAAAACCTCAAGCTGATCGCCAATTTCGGCAATGGCGTCGACAAGATCGACGTGGCGGCCGCGGCCAAGAAAGGCATCACCGTAACCAACACGCCCAACGTGCTGACCGAGGATACGGCCGACATGACGATGGCGCTGATGCTGGCGGTGCCGCGCCGGCTGGCGGAGGGCGCCAATGTACTCACCGGCGACAAGAAATGGGCCGGCTGGTCGCCGACATGGATGCTTGGCCGGCGCATCTGGGGCAAACGGCTCGGCATTGTCGGCATGGGGCGTATCGGCACCGCCGTTGCCAGGCGTGCCAAGGCTTTCGGCCTCTCCATCCACTATCACAACCGCCATCGCGTGCTGCAGGCGGTCGAGGACGGGCTGGAGGCGACCTATTGGGAAAGCCTCGATCAGATGCTGGCCCGCATGGACATCATCTCGGTCAACTGCCCCTCGACGCCGGCGACCTTCCATCTGCTTTCGGCGCGGCGGCTGGCGCTGCTCCAGCCCACCGCCTATATCGTCAACACCGCGCGCGGTGACATCATCGACGAGGAGGCGCTGGTCAAGCTGATTCAGGATGGCAGGATCGCTGGCGCCGGACTCGACGTCTACGAGCACGAGCCCGCATTGAACGGAAAACTGCTCAAGCTCGCGACCAAGGGCAAGGTCGTGCTTTTGCCGCATATGGGGTCGGCGACGCTCGAGGGCCGCATCGACATGGGCGAGAAGGTGATCATCAACATCCGCGCCTTCGTCGACGGCCACCGCCCGCCGGATCGCGTGCTGCCGCTCAGGACCTGAGCGGCTTCGCAACATAATGTAAGTGGAAACTTACGAAACGGTCTTGCGCATGGTGACCGAAGTCGGTCGCGCATAACCTTCATGCGCCGTTCTCACGGTCTCGCGAAAACCGAGCCGGGCAAAGGCTGCCTGGTTCCCAGCCAGCTCGATTCGCGTCTGCAGCTCGATTGCGGCCTTGCCGCGGCTGCGGGCAAAATCCTGGACGGCTTGCATCAACAACCTGCCGATGCCCTGGCCCTGACAGTCCGGCGTGACGGCGAGCTTGCCGACATAGAGGTGGTCGGTTCGTTCCAGGGCGAAGATGCAGCCGACGATCCTGTTGCCGCTGAGCGCCAGCATGCCGGTCTCGCGGCGGGCTTTGTCGCGCAAGGTTTCCGCGGTGAGCAGGTGCGCCGAGGACGGCGGGTCGATGATGCCGTCCATGAAGGCGAATGCGCGCAGGATCAGGGCGAGCACTTCGTTCCAGCGGTCGAAATCGGCCGGAATCCGGTTGATGACGATATCGGCAGTGCGCGTCAACGTCAGTTTCGTCTCTTGTAGCGGATGGTCTCGAAACGCGCGGCCAGCGCGTCATAGAGCAGCAGTCGTCCGATCAGCGGCTCGCCAATGCCGGTGATCAGCTTGATGGCTTCCATCGCCTGCAACGTGCCGATGACCCCAGTCAGCACGCCAAGCACCCCGGCCTCGGCGCAGGACGGCACCAGACCCGGCGGCGGGGCCTCCGGGAAGAGGTCGCGGTAGCCGGGGTTGGAGGTGCCATCCCTATCGGCTTGGAACGGTATCAGCACGGTCACGGAGCCATCGAAACGGCCCACGGCGGCGTGCACCAGCGGCTTTCCCTCCGCCGCGCAGGCATCGGCCACGACATAGCGTGTCTCGAAATTGTCGGACCCGTCGACGACCACGTCGTAACGGGCGACGAGGGCTTGGGCATTGTCCGCGGTCAGGCGCAATGTGTGGATTTCGACAGCGGTGTTGGGATTGATGCGGGCGATTGCCGCCTTGGCGCTGTGGGTTTTCAGCATGCCGACAGTGTCCGTGCCGTGAATCACCTGCCGCTGCAGGTTGGAGAGCGAAACCGTGTCGTCGTCGATCACGCCGAGCGTACCGACGCCGGCTGCGGCAAGATATTCAAGCACTGGTGCGCCCAATCCGCCGGCGCCGATGACCAGCACCCGCGCTCGCTTCAGGCGCTGCTGGCCGGCGCCGCCAATTTCGGGCAGCACGATGTGGCGGGCATAGC
This sequence comes from Mesorhizobium sp. B2-6-1, assembly GCF_006440475.1. NCBI lineage: Bacteria > Pseudomonadati > Pseudomonadota > Alphaproteobacteria > Hyphomicrobiales > Phyllobacteriaceae > Mesorhizobium > Mesorhizobium sp. B2-6-1. The sequence goes on along the minus strand of NZ_VFUH01000004.1, from coordinate 96,754 downwards.
GTTCGAGTTCTTCGTCGGTGAGGGCGGTGGCGATCATGGCTCGATCATATAGCGGGAGAAAAACCTTGTCAGGTGCTCACACAGCCATCGGCGCGACCGTGCCGTGATCCACGATCAGGAACTGCGCCCGGCCCGCCAGGCTGGAAAACAGCGCAGCATCGGTTCCCGTCATGAAAGCCTGGCAGTTCAATTCCTCCAGGATCGAGAACAGCGCCGCACGCCGGCCACCATCGAGATGTGCCGCGATCTCGTCGAGCAGCAGGATTGGCGTCAAGCCGGACATCTCGCCGGTCAATCTGGCATGCGACAGGACAATGCCGACAAGCAAGGCTTTCTGTTCGCCGGTCGAACACAGCGCCGCCGGCATCGCCTTGGGTCGGTGCCGGACCACGAGATCGGAGCGGTGCGGGCCCTCGAGCGTGCGCCCGGCGGCGCGGTCGCGGTCGCGGCCCCCGGCGAGCGTGCGGCGGAACCGCTCCTCGACGTCGACAGCCGGCGTGTTGGCGATCTCGGCTTCCAGATCGCCCGACAGGCCGATATCGGCCTGCGGAAACGGGCCGCTGTCGGGCAGCCTGTCGATCATGGCGGCCAGAAGGCGCACCATTTCGGCGCGCGCCGCGGCGATCGCCACGCCTGTCTCGGCCATCTGCGTCTCGATCGCCTCGAACCAGCTCAAATTCCGCGAACCTTCCGTCAGCAGCCGGTTGCGGCCGCGCATCGCCTTTTCATAGTCGAGGGCGCGCTGTCCGTGGCCTGGATCGATCGCCAGCACCAGCCGGTCGAGAAAGCGCCGGCGGTCCGCGGCCGGTCCGGTGAACAGAGCGTCCATGGACGGCGTCAGCCACACGACGCGCAGCCATTCCAGCATGTCCTCGGCCGATCGCGCCGTGGCGCCGTTGATACGCACCCGCCTGCCGCCCTCGCCAAGACTGTCGCCACTCGAAATGCCCGTCCCTATCTCGACTTGGCCGTCAGGTCCGTCGAGCCGTGCGTGCAGCGCAAAGCCGCCGTCACCGCCCTCACGCGCGACGTCCGCGTAAGGCGCGCGGCGCAGGCCGCGGCCCGGCGTCAACAGGGAAATCGCTTCCAGCAGATTGGTTTTGCCAGCGCCATTGTCACCGGAAAACACCACCGCGCCCGGCTCAAGCTCGACCGACAGCGTCGCATAGTTGCGGAAATTGGTAAGTGTAAGCTTACTTATATGGGTTTGTGCCGGCAACCGCTACTGCTCTACACCCGCATCGGCATCAGCACATAAAGCGCGGTTTCATCGGCCATGTCGTGGATCAGCGTTGGCGAACCGGCGTCGGCCAACATGAACCGGGCCTCTGAACCGGTCAATTGTGCGGCAACGTCGAGCAGGTACTTGGCGTTGAAGCCGATCTCGATCGGGTCGGCTGAATAGTCGGCGGCCAACTCCTCGGTGGCGCTGCCCGAATCCGGATTGTTGACCGCAAGCGTCACCTGGCCCTCACTGATCGAAAGCTTCACCGCGCGCCCGCGTTCGGAGGAGATGGTCGAGACGCGGTCGACGGCGGCCGCGAAGCTCTGGCGGTCGATGATCAGCTTCTTGTCGTTGCCGGTGGGAATGACCCGCTGATAATCGGGGAAGGTGCCGTCGATCAGCTTGGAAGTCAGGATGACGCTGCCGATGGTGAAGCGGATCTTGGTGTCCGACAACTCGGTGGTGACCGCCACGTCGGGATCATCGACCAGCTTCTGCAATTCGCTGACCGTCTTGCGCGGTATGATGATGCCCGGCATGCCTTCGGAACCCGCCGGCGCGTCGATCTCGGCGCGCGCCAGGCGATGGCCGTCGGTCGCCACCGAGCGCAGCTTCAGCTTGCCGCCGACCTCATGTGTGTGAAGATAGATGCCGTTGAGATAATAGCGCGTCTCCTCGGTGGAGATGGCGAACTGGGTCTTCTCGATCAGCCCCTTGAGCGCGACCGAGTCGAGCCGGAAGATATGCGAGAAGGATCCGGCCGAAAGCTCGGGGAAGTCCGATTGCGGCAGGCATTGCAGTCGGAAGCTCGAGCGGCCGGAGGTCACCGTCATGGCGTTGCCGTCCTCGTCCGTCTTCAGCATCACCTCGGCACCGTCGGAAAGCTTGCGCACGATGTCGTAGAGCAGATGCGCCGGAACCGTTGTCGCGCCACCCCGCTCGACCTTGGCCGGCGTCGCTTCCGTCACCTCCAGGTCGAGGTCGGTGGCCTTCATTTCCAGGCTGGCGCCTTCGGCGCTGAGCAGCACGTTGGACAGGATCGGTATGGTGTTGCGCCGCTCGACCACGCGGTGGACGTGGTTGAGCGACTTCAGGAGATTTGACCGTTCCAGGATAACACGCATGACGAACCAGGCTCGCTTGAATGAATGAGCGGGTCTCCGGCTGGCGGCGTCCCGCGAAAGGTCTGAACAGGCTTCAGAATCTGCGTAAACTGACAGGAAAAAACCAGCAAACGCAAGCCCGCGCGACCGGTTCGGGCCGGCTACGCGGGCTTTCTGGGGATAAAGGCGGCGAAGCACGCCGCCAGGCGTTTTCGAACGGCTCAGGCCTGGTCGTTGATCAACCGTCTCAACAGTTCCAGTTCCTGCGCCAGCGTGTTGTCGCCGCCGGAAAGATCCTCGATCTTGCGCACTGCGTGCAGCACCGTTGTGTGGTCGCGGCCGCCGAAGCGCCGCCCGATCTCGGGCAGCGAGCGCGGCGTCATCACCTTGGACAGATACATGGCGACCTGCCTCGGCTTGACGATGGTGCGCGTGCGCCTGTTGGACAGCAACTCGGTCTTCGACACATTGTAGTGCCGCGCGACGATGCGCTGAATATCCTCGATACGGACCCGCTTCGGCTCGCCGGTGCGGTAGATATGGCCGAGGATCTCGTCGATGCGATCGATGGTGATCTGCGGCTCGAAAGACTGGCGGAACAGGAGTTGATTGAAGGCGCCTTCCAGTTCGCGGCCGCTGCCGGTCACCGTGCGGGCGACGTGATTGAGGATCTCGTCGGAGATGTCGAGGGAAGCGTCGTCGTGCCTGGCGGTGGCGAGGCGCAGCTTGAGCATGCCCAGGCGCATGGCGAAATCGGGGGCCGACATTTCGAGCGCGACGCCGCCATTGAGGCGCGAGCGGACCCGCGGTTCGAGGGATTCCAGTTCCGACGGGGGCCGGTCGGCGGCGACGACGACCTGCTTGGCGCTGTCGAGCAGCATGTTGATCAGATGGCAGAATTCGTGCTGGATCGACTTGCCCTGCAGGAATTGCATGTCGTCGATGATGAGCAGGTCGATATCGCGAAGCTGTTCCTTGAGCGTCAAGGCATTGTTGTCGCGGATCGCGGTGGCGAAGCGCCACATGAAATATTCCGCCGTCAGGTAGACGACGCGCGATTTCGGGTTCTGCTTCAGCGATTCCGCGGCGATAGCCTGCAACAAATGGGTCTTGCCGAGGCCGACCGTCGCATGAAGGAAGAGCGGGTTGAAGCGCACCGCGCTCGACTGCGATTCCGCCACGGCCTTGGCCGCGGCGAAGGCCACCCGGTTCGACGGCCCTTCGATGAAAGAGGCGAACGTGTAACGCGGATCGAGCGGCGATCCCAGCACATTGTGGCGGAACTCGCTCTCGGCCGGCATGCCCGGGCGCGGCGCCGGAGCCCGCTCCAGCCTGCCGGGGCTTACGGTGCCGGCGGCCAGCGCCGTCTGCGTTTGTCGCGTCATCTTGCGCGCCGGCGCCAATTCCGGTTCGGCATGGCTGCGCCCCTGGCGGGTGGCTGTGCGCACGATGATCTCGATCTTGAGGATCTCGGGATCCTCGTGCTTCCAAAGCTCGCAGATAAGGTCGAGATAATGGCCGTTGATCCACGAGCGCAGGAAGGCAGTAGGCACCGAAATGCGAACGATGCCCTTTGAAGCCTCCGCGACCTTCATGCGCCCGAACCAGCTCGAATAGACTTCGGTTCCCAACCGCGCCTTCAACTGGGCCTTGACCCGGTCGAACTTCTGTTCCGCGTCGCTGGAAGCCGCCATCTCATCAGCTCCGATCAGATTTCCTGAAAATGGGATGTCATTGGTAAGCTCCCTTTCGACGCCGCTCTGCATGATCGAGTTCCTTGTCTCTGTACCTGTTTTTCCGCCGGGGATGCGCCTCCTGCATCCGTGTTCCAGCGACTGCGCTTTGCTACGACGCCCGCTGCCGCCGCCGGCAGATGAACGTCGCCCATTATCCAGGGAACCGGTGCCGGCCCATGGAAGCCAGTCCGTGTTGGGTATGTCAGAACAATGCAACACCGTCCGGCGAAAATCGCCGGCGCTGTCGACCTGCCATGTATAGTTACGCCAGTCCCCTACCGTATCGAAAAAGAGCAAACCAAACCTGTCCGCGGACTTGATCCGCGCCACAAACCCCGCCAATTTAAGCTGGCCCATTCAGGCTGGGTCAGGGCCACCCGGCCCATCCCTTTCGATGGACCGACATTACCGAAATCGCTGTGGATAGGGCAAGGCCACGTCTAACGGATTTTTAAGGAATCTGGTTAGGTCCGGCGCGCCGAAGCGCCATGCGGCAGCACTATAGTTTGACAAAGCCATTGTGATTCAAACCCTTTTCCGGCGAATATGAAAAAGCCGGGCTGGCGCGAAATTTTGTGAAATAAATCGCTTGACAGCCAGTTGTTCTCCTGGCGCTTCGCCGCGCTGTGGACAACGTGTGGATGACTATCTGTAACTAGCTGGGAAATATTGATTATTTCGGCGGAGGGAGAATTTTTTAGCCGACACTTTTCAAGTATCTGGACCATCAGCCGGCACGCATATGCCGGCAAAGCATTTCGGACCGCAAACTCCGCTTTCGACGCCTTTTCCGAGTATTCTTTTTAAGTGCTTGCCGGCAAACGAAAAAACCCGGCACTATCGGCCGGGTTCTCAGAAGATCAGTCCGGAAAGGGACGTCAGGCCGACAGCACCTTGAGGCGCTGGGCCAGCCGTGAAACCTTGCGGGCCGCGGTGTTCTTGTGGATCACGCCCTTTGTCGCGGCACGCATCAATTCCGGCTCGGCGGTCTTGAACGCCGCCTGCGCGGCGGCCTTGTCGCCGGAGGCGAGCGCCTCCTCGACCTGGCGCACATAAGTGCGGACGCGCGAGCGGCGGTTTTTATTGATCGCCGCGCGGCGGACGATCTTGCGCGTTGCCTTTTTGGCCGAGGATGTATTGGCCATGATGCCTCTCTTCTGATCTGGTCGGCGCATGCGGCATGCCGCAGGGCACAAAAAACAAACGGGCAGCCACAGGGCCGCCTCGGTTGGTGCGGCTTATAGTTCAGCTTTCCCGGCGCGTCAACGCTGGCTGGCGTTCTTTTTGGCTGTCGTCGCGCCGGAGCATTTTTTCAGCCACGCCGAAGCACTTGGCCCCCGGAGGTGCGCTGTCAGCGATTGGTGAAATTCGGCTTGCGCTTCTCGGCGAAGGCCGCCATGCCTTCCTTCTGGTCGTCGAGCGCAAACAGCGAATGGAACAGTCGACGTTCGAACCGCAGCCCCTCGGCGAGCGTCGTTTCATAGGCTCGGTTGACGGCTTCCTTTGCCATCATCACCGACGGCAGCGAAAAATCGGCGATCTTGGCCGCCGCCTTGACGGCCTCCTCGACAAGCTCGCCGGCAGGCACGACGCGCGAGACCAGGCCGGAACGCTCAGCCTCCGCGGCATCCATCATCCGCCCGGTCAGGCACATGTCCATCGCCTTCGACTTGCCGACGAACCGGGTCAGGCGTTGTGAGCCGCCCATGCCGGGAATGACGCCGAGCGTGATTTCGGGCTGGCCGAATTTTGCCGTGTCGGCGGCGATGATGAAGTCGCACATCATCGCCAGTTCGCAGCCGCCGCCCAGCGCATAGCCGGCCACCGCCGCGATGATCGGCTTGCGCGCCCGGGTCAACTCTTCCCAGCCGACGAAAAAGTCCTTGATGTAGGCATCGACGTAGGAAATCGACTGCATTTCCTTGATGTCGGCGCCTGCGGCGAAGGCCTTCTCGGAACCAGTGATGACCATCGCGCCGATGCCGTCATCTGCCCCGAACACGTTTACCGCGGCCACCAATTCCGCCATGACCTGGGAATTCAGCGCATTGAGCGCCTTCGCCCGGTTCAAGGTGATCAGCCCGACCTTGCCCCTGGTTTCAACGACGATCGTTTCATAGGCCATGGCTTCGGCTCCTCTTCCAGGCAATTGAAGATCGATCTAGCTCACCGCTGACAGGTCCGGCAATAGAAGGTCGAGCGGCCGCTCTGCGTGATGCGCTCGATATGGCCGCCGCAGCCAGGCTTGGAGCAGGGTTCGCCCTCCCGGTCATACACCGCGAAGGAGTGCTGGAAATAGCCCAGCGAACCGTCGGTCTGCATGTAGTCGCGCAGCGACGATCCGCCGGCCGCAATGGCATCTGCGATGACCGAGCGGACCGCCACGGCAAGCCCCCGGCTTTGCTCACCCGCTTTCTTGCCGGCTTTGGCTATCGTGCCCGCCTCGCGCAGCGGCGACAGCCCGGCGCGCCATAGCGCCTCCGAGACATAGATGTTGCCGAGCCCGGCTATCAATCTCTGGTCGAGAAGAGCGGCCTTCAGCGGCGATTTCCGGCCCTTCAGCAGTGAGGCCAGCAGCAATCCGTCAAGCGCATTGCCGGTGGGTTCGATGCCGAGCCCCGCCAGCATCGGATGGGTGTCCGGCGGCCCTTCGCAAAACAGCATGAAGCCGAAGCGACGCGGATCGTTGAAAACCACGCGCGAGCGGGTGCCGTCCCGAGAGGCGACGTCGAAGATGACATGGTCGTGCGTCGAACTCTTCGACCGCTCGTGATGGAACACGCCGGGCATTTCGGCAGCGTCGGCCGTCTCGATGCGAAACGAGCCCGACATGCCGAGATGGCAGATCAGGGCGGGACCGCCTTCGAGATCCATCGTCAGATATTTGGCTCGGCGTCCGAGCGCCGTGATCGTCTTGCCGGTCAGCCGCTCGGCGAATTTTTCGGGGAATGGAAAACGCAGGTCCGGCCGGCGTGCCTCGGCGCGGATGATGCGGGCACCCTCCAGAACCGGCTCCAGCCCGCGCCGGACCGTCTCGACCTCGGGCAATTCAGGCATGGCCGCCCATATCCGGGTAAAAGGAAGTGCCGTAGCGGCCGTGCGCCAACCCGAGATGTTCGGCCACGGTTTCACCAATGTCGCAGAATGTCGTTCTCAGCCCGATGTCGCCGCCCGTCAGACCTGGTCCGATGCCGATCACCGGAATGCGTTCGCGTGTGTGGTCGGTGCCGCGCCAGGTCGGGTCGTTGCCGTGGTCGGCCGTCAGGATCAGCAGATCGCCCTGTCGCAATCTCGCGAATGCTTCCGGCAGTCGCCGGTCGAAGGCCTCGAGCGCGGCGGCATAACCTGCAACATCGCGGCGATGGCCGAACTCGGTGTCGAAATCGACGAAATTGGCGAAGACGAGATCGCCGTCGCGGGCCGCATCCATTGCATCAAGCGCCTGGTCGAACATGGCCATGTTGCCCGCGCCCTTGCGCACTTCCGAAATCCCCCGATGGGCAAAGATGTCGCCGATCTTGCCCACGGCGATGACGCGGCTGCCACGCGCCGTCAGCCGGTCGAGCAATGTCGGCTCGGGTGGCGGCACGGCGTAGTCGTGTCGGTTGTAGGTCCGCTCGAAAGTGGCTGCCGTCTCGCCGACGAACGGTCGCGCGATCACCCTTCCGATCCTCAACGGATCAACCAGGCGACGCACCACCTTGCAGAATTCGTAGAGCCGCTCCAGTCCGAAATGGATCTCGTGCGCGGCGACTTGCAGGACTGAGTCCACCGAGGTGTAGCAGATCGGCTTGCCCGTGCGGATGTGCTCCTCGCCGAACCGTTCGATGACCTCGGTACCAGGCGCATGGCAGTTGCCGAGAATGCCCGGCACCTTGCCCTCGCGGATGATCGCCTCGGTCAGTTCGGCGGGAAAGGCTGGGATCGTGTCGGGAAAATAACCCCAGTCGAAACGCACCGGCAGGCCGGCTATCTCCCAATGACCGGATGGCGTGTCCTTGCCGCTCGAAACCTCCTGGGCGGCACCGTGGAAGGCATTGTCGACGAGATCCGTCCCGAAAGCGGCAAAGCCCAGCCCCGTCGCGGTCTCGGCAGCCTTGCCAAGTCCGAGCGACGCCATGTTGGGAACAAACAACGGCCCTTGGCGAAGTCCTTCGCGATCGGCGCGGCCTTCCGCACAGGCCTCGGTGATATGGGCGAAGGTGTTGGCACCGGCATCTCCGTAGCGTTCGGCGTCGGCGGCGCCGCCTATGCCGAAGGAATCCAGGACGAAGAGGAAAGCACGCGCCATGAGGTCATTGTTGCCGGTTTGAGCACCCAGACATAGGGTTCCACGGCGGCATTGGCAATTCGGAAACCAAACGGCAACCGCTCGGCGCGATAGTCCGGAACCAATTCATTGACGGATCGCAGGACCGGGTCTCCCATGAAAGCTGCCCTGAAGACATGCGCCGCTCTCATGATCGCGCAAGGCGCGGTCTGGTCCGGCTCGGCGCACGCCGACTGGCGTGACGATATCGGCACGTTTCGCATCGGCATCGTCGCCGAACCCGGCGCCGCCAACACCGTTCCAGGCCTGGCGCGGTTGACCGAGGCCTTTACCAACGCGCTGGGCATGAAGGTGGAGTTCGTCGTTGCCCGTGACTATGCCGCGCTGATCGATGCGCAGGCCAATGCCCGCATCGAATATGCCGTCTACTCGGCGACCGCCTATGCAACGGCGTCAAGACGCTGCGAGTGCGTCGAACCGCTTGTGGCACCGGTCGATTCCGATGGCGCGGTCGGCATCCGCGCCGTGCTGCTGACGAAGGATGGCAAGGTGCCCAGCCTGGCCGCGATGGAAACCCACCGGATCGCCATGCCGCCGGCGGACAGCATTGGTTCTCTTTTGCCATTGGCCGGACTGGCTGCCGAGCACGTCAAGATCGCAGAGGACGCATCGTTTCTGGTTCACGCCGGTTCCGCCTCGGCCGCGGAAGGAATGCTGGTCGATGGCCAGGCCGATGCCTTGTTCGGCTGGGCGACGGCGGCGGCCGACGGCGAGCCAAGACTATCGGGCACGCAGGCAAGGCTCGAAGCCGCCGGGCTTTCGGCGACCGCCCTTCAAGTCGTATGGACGTCGGGTTTGCTGAGATACGGTCCTCACGCGGTGCGTAGCGATCTCGACCCGGAAGCCAAGCGCCGGTTGGCGGTTTTCCTGACCAATCTCAAATCGACGACGCCCGACATCTACGACCTGCTGGAATCGAGGCATTCCGGCGGTTTCGCCACCGTGGTTCCCAAGGATTACGAGATGGCGCACGCCATCGTGCGTCTGGTGTCGGACGGTGGCGTGCGGCGATAGGGTCGTCAGCAGTCGCCGCAGGGGATCGTCAGGCTTCTGCGCGGACGCAGATAATAGGTCTCGCCCATCGATATGTTGTTGAAGACCGTCGTCAATCCGGCCGTCTGTGAGCTGTCTGCGGACCAGGTGATGATCGGTTTGTAACCAAGTTTGCTTTCGACACGAATGAGAAAGGTGCCTGCGACCCTGAGCGTTGCCGGAACCGTAGTGGTTGCGGGCAGGGCGGTGCCGATACTGTAAGCACCATTGACCACCTTGCGCGACCACACCACGTTCACCCTGGGCGGCGTGTCGGTTGTGACCTGTATTGCCGTGATGGTGATATCCGGCTTCGAGCGATTGTACGGCTGCAAGGTGGAGGTGCCGATCTTCATGATGGCATCCAGATCCGCCTTGACGATGGTCGGCTGCTGCGTGACCAGATCCGCGACCATGCTGCCGATGCGGCTGACCTTCTTGCTGGTCTCGATGGCCTGCGAAGCCTCCATGGTGATGAAATACATGATCAGCAGGATTGGCACGATGAGAGCGAACTCGACCGCCGCGATGCCACGGCGATCGCGTATGAAACCGACCCACTTCCCCCAGCGTCCTGCAATTTCTGGATGTGCCCCCGCACGCATCATGCCCGTCCCTTTTTCTTGGCTTTGCTTTCGCCGCGAACTCAGTTGTCGAATGGCTCGTTCTGCCAGGTCACCGATGCAAAATGCAGTGTCTTGTTACCGCCCATCGACTGAGCCAGAAGATCGGTCATGACGGGCCATTTGTAGAAGACCCGCAGCATGTTCTTCGATTCTGCCAGGCCCGGCGTGGTCGCGAAGGGCTGCGAGTTGGCGCCTTGCATCAAGATGATCTCGCCATTCTCGATCTTGAAGCTGGCCGTGGCCGCGTCGGCGAACGTGGTATATGCGCGAAGGTCCACGTCCATCTGATTTGGGCAATCCTGCGAGACGATGATCTTCAGTTTGTCGCAGATCATGGTCTTCAACTTGTCCCCGGCGACGTCGGCCGGTCTCAACTGCCCGGTGCGCAATTTGCGCGCGATGTCGTCGGTGATGTTGGCCATAACTTCCTGGCCGGCAAATGAGATGCAGCTTTCCAGGATGGCGAAGACAAGAACCGCGAACGGCAATGCGAGCAGCGCGAATTCCAGTGCCGTACTGCCGCGGCGGTCGCCGGCGAAGCGTGCGAAAAGCCGTGCCCGTCTTGCCTTGCGGTCGCTTGTCGAGACGAATTCGATGCTCATGCTCTGATCCTGCCCATCCCCAGACGGTCTCGGCAGGTGTACTAGTGCAAACCAGTTGAAGTCCGGTTTGAATGATCGTTAAAGTCGCCGCGGGCGCCTTAACCACCCGCTAACCTGGACCGCGTGCCTACCGGCTGACGCTCATCTCGGCTTCTGAGGATTTTTCGGCTTCGCTCTTGTAGGAGCTTTCGCAATAGGGCGTGCAGGACATGGTCTGAACTTCAGCGCGCCGGTAGATGCGCACCGACGAGGCCGCCTGCCGCACGACGGTGATCTGTTCATCGATGATCGGGCTGCCATCCTGGTCGAGGACGACGAGGTTGGTGACGCCGAAGCCCTTGCCAGTCAGCACGATCGTCGAGGCGTCCTGCACGGACGCGTCGGCGATTGCCGGGTTGCCGACCACGATCGTGTCGGCGGGGCGCGACAGTTTGACGATCTTGGCCTGGTTCATGGTGACCTCGATGCCGGTGTCGGCCCTGGCGGGCATGACAAAGCTCACGGCGGCAAGAAGCACGGCAATCAGGATCGACGATTTCGGCTCGGCCATTGACGCGCTCCAGGCGGGCGGACTGTTCAACGGAACATGAACGAGATTGGTGAACCAACGGTTAAGCAGGCCCGGGCGCCATATGCCGCGATCGTCATACGCGCCGCGGAGCTGTTTCTTTTGCGGCTGCTTGCCTGGGAATTGCGCCTCGGCCGGCGCTTAGCCCATAGTTAACCACGCAATATGTTCCAACCGGGAAAGGAATCGGTAAGGCTGTTTATTAAGTCGATCGAAAGAGCTTCTCCCTAGATTGGCAGCATCCGATCAACCATCACAGAAGTTGACGGAAGTGCTGTAACACGTGGAGTAGGAGCTCTCGAATGTCTAATCTCATTGCACGTTTCGTAAAGGACGAATCCGGCGCGACCGCTATCGAATATGGTCTGATCGCCGCCCTCATCGCGCTCGCCATCATCGTCGGCGCCGGCGCGCTTGGCAACGCCATCAACGCCAAGTTCGAAGCTATCGGAACCTCTCTGAATAAAGTCCCGACGCCCTGAACGACGTCAAGTATATTGAGCGCTCGGATTGCGTTCTGGACAAGGGCCGCCACCTGGCGGCCCTTGTTCTATTCAATGTCTTTTTGCCCTGGGCCTCATCAATCGTTAATCGAACATGCTTAGATTGAGTGCGGCTTAATCCGATAATAGGCATAGCGCCGATGCTTGAAGCCCTGATCTTCGTCGTCTTCCCGTTCTGCATGCTGTTCGCGGCAATCTCCGACATGCTGTCGATGACGATCGCCAATCGCGTGCCGGTGCTGCTCGTCGTCGTCTTCGCACTGGTTGCGCCGCTGACAGGCATGGAATGGGCGGCCTATGGCTGGCATTTCGCCGCCGGCGCGCTGGTTCTTGCCGCAACGTTCGGCCTCTTTGCAATGGGCGGCATGGGCGGCGGTGACGCCAAGCTGCTGGCCGCGACCGCCGTGTGGATGGGACTCAACATCCAACTCGTCGAGTATCTCGTGGTCTCGACCTTCATAGGCGGCTTGCTGACGCTTGCCATTCTCGTCTACCGGAAGTCGCCGCTTGCGGTTTTTACCGGCCGCAATCCGTTCCTGCGTCACTTCGCGGACGAGACGACCGGGGTTCCCTACGGCATCGCGCTCGGTTTGGGCGGATTGCTGACCTACCCGGATTCGCCCCTGATGGTATGGGCGCTGGCCAGGCTGGCGGCCTGACCTTACCGATCATTCCTTGGCTGTGTTGCGGCTGGCTCCGCGGAGCGGGGCTGGCTGTTTGTCTGTGGCTGCGCAATACAGCTAATTTATGTAAACCTTAAATTAATCACGATCGTAAGCATTACATTAACCTTGTTTTGACGATTGCCGCTGCAAAGTCCGGCCTGGCTAGGTGGTTTGCCAAGGCGAGGGTTCGGACAGATGCCAGCATCCCGATTGATTATTCTGAGCGTGGCGGTCGCCGCGGCGGGTGGTGCTGGCTATGTCGCGAAGAACATGGTCGCCGCGCCGCCACCGCAGATCGTCGAGTCCGGTCCAGCGGCTCCCGCCGTGGCATTGCAGGACGTGCTTGTCCTGTCGGGCGATGTCACCATGGGCAGCCCGCTCGAGAACAACATTGCCTGGCAATCCTGGCCGGCTGACGGCATCAACGCCAATTTCATCACCAAGGCCACTGCTCCCGATGCCCTGGAGAAACTGAAGGCGTCCATAGCCCGTGTGCCAATGTACGCGGGCGAGCCGGTGCGGCGTTCCAAGCTGATCGGCGAGGGGCAAAGCTTCATGTCGTCGATCCTGCCTTCCGGCATGCGGGCGGTCGCCACGACGATATCGGCCGACACCTCTGCCGGCGGCTTCATCCTTCCGAATGATTTCGTCGACGTCATCATGACCCGCCGGGCCGATGCCAACAGCGGCGGCTCCGGCTTCAACACCGAAACCATCCTCAAGAACATCCGCGTCCTGGCGATCGACCAGACCATCCAGGAGGACGAGGAAGGCAAGAAGACCAGGGTAGGCCAGACCGCCACGCTGGAACTGACGCCCAAGCAGGCGGAGATCATCACCGTCGCCCAGCAGATGGCGGATCGCCTGACGCTCGCGCTGCGCGCGATCACGGACACCCAGGAAAAGAATTTGGATGAGGCCGACTATCTCGTTTCCGGCAATGGCCGCAAGGGAACGGTCAGGCTGATCAAGTCGGGCGAAGTTTCCGAAGTGGGGGCAAGGAAATGAGGCTAAGCGGTAAACTGCCGGCGATCATGGCAGCGGCTTTCGGCCTGCTGCTCATTGGGACAAACGTGCAGAGCGTTGTCGAGGCCAAGAGTGCACAGGTTTCGGCTTCGGCGGCCACCCAGCGCGTCAAGCTCGGCCTCAACAAGTCGGTGGTCATCGACCTGCCGAGTGATGCCTACGACATTCTTGTCGCCAATCCGACCGTCGCCGATGCGGTGACCCGCACCGCGAGGCGCATCTACCTGTTCGGCAAGGCGGTTGGCGAGACCAACATCTTTGTGTTCGGGCCGAATGGCGAACAGATCGTCAGCCTCGATCTGGCCGTCGAACGCGACGTCGCGGGCCTGGAGGATTATATCAAGCGCTTCATCCCGACATCGGCCATCAAGGTCGAACTGCTGAACGACAACGTCGTCCTGACAGGAACCGTCGACACGCCGCTGGACGCCAAACGCGCCGTCGACCTGGCGACGATCTTCGTCTCGGGCGGTGAAGCGACGACGGGACAATATTCGCAGACCGCGGCCGGCGGCTCGGCCCAGAGTGGTGTCGACATCAACAATCCGGACCAGGAACGCCGCGTCTCGAAAATCGTCAATCTTTTGCAGATCATCGGCGACGACCAGGTCACGCTCAAGGTGACGGTCGCCGAAGTCAGCCGCTCCGTGATGAAGCAGCTTGGCGTCAACATGGTGGGCAGCGGCGGTAGCAACGGCATCAGCTATGACGCGATGAGCACCCCGGCATACGGGCTTGGGAAACCGCTGTCGCAATTCTCGGGAGCTTCGATCGGCACCTCGGCGCTTCAGGCGTATCTAAACGCAATGGAGCAAGGTGGTGTCATGAAGACGCTGGCGGAGCCGACCCTCACCGCCGTGTCGGGTGAGAAGGCGACATTCAGGGTCGGTGGCGAGTTCAATCTCATCACCAGCCGTACGAACAATGTTTCAGACGAGAACAAGACAGGGCAGGTCACATACACCAACGACAAACTCGAATACGGCATCGGCCTGGAGTTTCAGCCGGTTGTGCTGTCGGCCGGTCGGATCAGCCTCAAGGTCCGGACGTCCGTGTCGGAGCCGACTGCCGAAGGCGCCACCACGCTGGAAGCTGCAGGCAGGTTGCCCGGAACCACGCTGTTGTCTATCCGCAAGCGACTTGCCGACACGACCGTCGAATTGCCGTCAGGTGGTTCTATGATGATCGCCGGCCTCGTCCGCGATGACGTCAGGCAGGCTGTCGCCGGCCTGCCCGGGCTGACAAAGATCCCGGTGCTCGGCACACTGTTCCGAAGCAGAGACTTCGTGCGCAACGAGACCGAACTGGTGATCATCATCACGCCCTATCTGGTGAAACCGGTGGCACGAAACGACCTTGCCAAGCCTGACGACAATTTCAACGCCGCCAGCGATGGCGCCGGTATGTTCCTGGGCCGAGTCAATCGTGTCTACGGCACAATGCAGACGGACAAGCCCAGCGGCCGTTATCACGGCGTCGTCGGCTTCATCTATAAGTGAACGGGGAAGCGGACATGTCTCAGTCAGCATTGCAGGCAAGGACCATCGCCATGACCACGCGCTCCGGCCGTTCGCGAATTCTCCGGCGCGCCATTCCTGCCCTGGCGGTGGCGATGGCGGCATTGCTGGCCGGCTGCGCCCAGCGCGACAGTGTCACCGTCGGCGCCATTCCAGACGACTACCGCACCAACCATCCGATCGTGATCGCCGAGAAGAACCAAAAGATAGACCTACCTGTCGGCGCGGGTGACCGCGGCATGACCGGCTCGCAGCGCGACACGCTCCTGGGTTTCCTCGACGGCTATGACAAGAGTGCTGCCCCGACGCTGACGATCCAGGTTCCGAGCGGCTCGGCCAACGAGGTCGCCGCCGCCGCAGCAGCGCGCGATTTCGCCCGGCTCGCGATTGCCGCGGGCGTCAAGCGCAACCGGATCGTGGTCGTCTCCTATCAGGCTGCCTCGAGTGAGACATCCGCCCCGATCCGGGTCGCCTATATTGCCGTGAAGGCCCAGACCGACAAATGCGGACGATGGCCAGATGACCTGCTGGAGACGTCTGAGAACAAACACTATGCCGATTTCGGCTGCTCCTATCAAAACAATCTCGCCGCCCAGATGGCCAATCCGGCCGACCTGATCGGGCCGCGCAAGCAGACCACCATCGACGCGGAAAATCGTGGCGCGGTGATCGATGTCTACCGCAGCAGGGGTATTTCGGACGAGTTCCTCGGCAATTCTGAAGTGACGTACTGAGCCGCGCCCTAAGGAAAAGAGAAGTCACGGAAAGATGACCATGAGCAACCTTGCCTATGACGCCCCCATGGACGGCGGTGAGACCTCGCCGCAGGACATCGCCGCGATGCAGGCGCTGCGGCCGGTTCCCCGCATCTCGATCCAGGCATTCTGCGAGACCGAGGGTGTCGCCAATCCGGTCGAGCGCGCCGGCGAGGACCGCCGCATGACCAAGGCCCATCTCAAGGTCCATATGGGCGGCGTCCCCACGGCCATCGAATTCTACCAGTCGGCGCCGACGCCGAACCTGATCCTGCTGGAGTCGCGCAGCGAACCCAAACAGCTGCTGGAACAGCTCGCGCAGCTCTCGGAATATTGCGACCCGTCTTCCAAAGTGGTGGTAATCGGCCACTACAACGATGTCGGCCTCTATCGCGAGCTCATCCGCTCCGGCATTTCCGAATATGTCATCGCGCCGGTGTCGATGGCCGACATCGTCAGCGTCATATCGTCGATCTTTGTCGATCCGGAAGCCGAGCCGCTCGGCCGCTCGGTCGCCTTCGTCGGCGCCAAGGGTGGCGTCGGCTCTTCCACCATCGCCCACAACGTGGCTTGGGCGATGTCCTCCCTGTTCAAATCCGAGGTGGTCGTCGCAGACCTCGACCTCGCTTTCGGCACGGCCAACATCAATTTCGACCAGGATCCTGCGCAAGGCATCGCCGAAGCGGTGTTTTCGCCCGAGCGCATCGATGAAGTCTATCTCGACCGGCTGCTGACCCAGTGCGCCGAACACCTTTCGCTGCTCGCCGCGCCCTCGACGCTCGAACGCGTCTATGATTTCGATCCCGACGCCTTTACGCAGCTTGTCGACACCGCGCAGCGCACCGTGCCGCTCCTGGTGCTCGACGTTCCCCATGTCTGGACGGGTTGGACCAAGAACACCCTGATCAAGGCCGATGAAATCGTCATCACGGCGACGCCGGAACTGGCCAATTTGCGCAATACCAAGAATTTGGTCGACATGCTCAAACGGCTTCGTCCCAACGACTCGCCGCCCAAACTCATCATCAATCAGGCCGGCGTGCCCAAACGTCCGGAGATTTCCCCGTCCGATTTCGCCGAGCCGCTCGGCCTGGCCGCGATGGCGATCATCGGCTTTGACCCGCTGCTGTTCGGCAATGCCGCCAACAACGGACGTATGCTTGGTGAAATGGACGCCAAGAACCCGGTTGTCGCCACGATCAACGAAATTGCCCATGTGCTGACCGGTCGCAGCGAAATCCGGGTGAAGAAAAAAGCGGGTCTCGGAAATCTGCTCGGCAAACTTTCGCGCAACAAGAAATGATGCTTCTTCAGTGGAATCGGTAGTCGATCATGTTTGGTAAGAGAGGCAGCGACGACGGCAACCGGTTCAAGCCGGAATTCCGCCAGCCGGCACCGGCGCCGACCGCGCCAGCCGTCGCGGATTCGGCCGATACGCCGGTTCTTGCGAGGCCGGCGGCCGCACCTGCGTCGAGCGCTCCTGTTGCACCGCCGGCCCGCCGCGCGGTCGAGGCGCCGCCGATAGCTCCGGAGCCGAAGCGGGCGGCGCGCGAAAAGAGCGAAACCTACTACGACACCAAGAGCCAGGTCTTCGCCGCCCTGATCGACACGATCGACCTGTCGCAACTCGCCAAGCTCGATCCCGAAAGCGCGCGCGAGGAAATCCGCGACATCGTCAACGACATCATCGCGATCAAGAATTTCGCGATGTCGATCGCCGAACAGGAAGAACTGCTCGAGGATATCTGCAACGACGTGCTTGGCTATGGGCCGCTCGAGCCATTGCTCGCCCGCGACGACATCGCCGACATCATGGTCAACGGCTCCAAGAACGTCTACATCGAAGTCAACGGCAAGGTCGAACAGACCGGCATTCGTTTTCGTGACAACCAGCAGCTTCTCAACATCTGCCAGCGCATCGTCAGCCAGGTCGGCCGCCGCGTCGATGAATCCAGCCCGATCTGCGATGCGCGTCTTCCCGACGGCTCCCGCGTCAACGTCATCGCGCCGCCGCTCGCCATCGACGGCACCGCCCTCACCATCCGCAAATTCAAGAAGGACAAGCTGACGCTCGATCAGTTGGTGAAGTTCGGCGCCATCTCGCCGCAAGGAGCCGAGGTTCTCAAGATCATCGGCCGTGTTCGCTGCAACATCGTCATCTCCGGCGGCACCGGCTCGGGCAAGACGACGCTGCTCAACTGCCTGACCAACTACATCGATCGCGAGGAACGCGTCATCACCTGCGAGGACTCGGCCGAACTGCAACTACAGCAGCCGCATGTTGTCCGTCTGGAAACCCGCCCGCCCAACCTCGAAGGGGAAGGCGAGGTGACGATGCGGGATCTGGTCAAGAACTGCCTGCGCATGCGGCCCGAGCGCATCATCGTCGGCGAAGTGCGCGGACCCGAAGTGTTCGACCTTCTGCAGGCGATGAACACCGGCCATGACGGCTCGATGGGAACGATCCACTCGAACAGCCCGCGCGAATGCCTGAATCGTATCGAATCCATGATCGCAATGGGCGGTTTTTCGCTGCCGCAGAAGACCGTGCGCGAAATCGTCGTCGGCTCCATCGACGTGATTATCCAGGCGGCACGCCTGCGCGACGGATCGCGCCGCATCACTCACATCACCGAGGTGATCGGAATGGAAGGCGACGTCATCATCACGCAGGACATCGTCCTCTACAACATCAAGGGCGAGGACGCGAATGGGCGGCTGCTGGGAGAGCATGTATCGACCGGCATCGGTCGCCCGCATTTCTGGGACCGCGCCCGTTACTATGGCGAGGAGCAGCGCCTCGCAATAGCGCTTGAGGCGATGGAGAAACGCGCTGATTGACGCTGCTGCAGGCGTAAGGGTTCTGGTCGATGTTTGGAATTGACGGCACCGTATTGGCGTTTGTCGTGCTCGCCGGCTTCAGCGCCGGCGCGGTCGCCTATGCATTCCTGTTCACCCGGATCAGCAACGAAAAGCAGGCCGGCAAGCGGCTGGAAACGATCAAGACCGCGGAGACGGATCGCTCCGTCGTCAAGGCCTCGCGCGATCGCGTGGCGGAGGCGGCCAAAAGACGCAAGTCGGTCCAGGATTCCTTGAAGGAACTCGACGAGAAGCAGAAATCCAAGGACAGCGCGGTCAAGAAACCGCCGCTGAAGGCCCAACTGCGCCAAGCCGGCCTGAAGGTTTCCATCGAACGCTTCTACATCTATTCCGCCATTTGCGGCCTAGCCCTGACGATCATCGCCTTTGTGGTGGGGGCGCCGCTTTTTGTTTTGCCTGGTGTGCTGCTGGCCGGTGCGCTGGGCCTTCCGCGCTGGTTCGTCTCATTTCGCCGCGCGCGGCGGGTCAAGGCATTCCTCAACGAATTTCCCAACGCGCTCGACATCATCGTGCGCGCGGTCAAATCCGGCCTGCCGCTGAACGATGCGGTGCGCCTGATCGCCAATGAATCTCCCGAGCCCGTCAAGGCCGAGTTTCGCCGCATCGTCGATTCGCAGCAGATGGGCCTGTCGATCCCGGATGCCACCTTGCGCATGCCCGAAACCATGCCATGCACCGAGGCGAGCTTTTTCGGCATCGTCATTCAGATCCAGTCGCAGGCCGGCGGCAATCTCTCCGAGGCGCTGGGCAATCTTTCGCGCGTGCTTCGCGACCGCAAGAAGATGAAGGCCAAGGTCCAGGCGCTGTCGATGGAAGCCAAGGCGTCCGCCGCCATCATCGGCGCGCTGCCTTTCATCGTCGCATTTCTCGTCTATCTCTCCAGCCCCAACTACCTGATGCCGCTGTTCACCACGAGCATCGGTAACCTGATCCTGGGGGTTTCGGCCGTCTGGATGTCGATCGGCATCTTCGTGATGCGCAAGATGATGAACTTCGAAGTCTAGGGCCGCGGCATGACCGAACAAGTCGTCAAATCACTGACGGATCCCGGCCTCCTGATCGCGCTGCTGGTCGGCATTGCCGTGTTCGCGACGGTCTTCACCTTGCTGCCGGCATTTGGCGGAAACCAGCTCAAGGCGCGCATGAAGTCGGTCGCGCTGGAACGCGACGAATTGCGCGCCAAGCAGCGCGCGCGGCTTGCAAGCGAGGCGGATCGCCGCCGCAAGGGCCTGCGCGAAGAACAGTCGATCGGCATGCGCAACATCGTCGACAGGCTCGACCTGCGGCGCGCGCTGGCCGACGAGGGTACCTTGCAGAAGCTCAAGGTTGCCGGTTTCCGTGGACAGAACCCACTGACGCGGTTTCTCTTCTTCCGGCTCGTGCTTCCGTTTGTCGGCTTCGCACTGGGCGTGATCTACATATTCGTGCTCGGAGGACTGCCGCAGCAGCCATTGTTCATCCGGCTGTTCGTCTGCGTCCTCGTTGCCTATGGCGGCTTCTACGCACCGGTCGTCTATGTCAACAACCGCGCCACCAAGCGCAAGCAATCGATCCAGATGGCATGGCCGGACGCGCTTGACCTGATGCTGATCTGCGTCGAATCTGGCATGTCGGTGGAAGCGGCATTGCGCAAGGTCGCCGACGAGATCGGCGCCCAATCCGTGGCCCTTGCGGAAGAATTCATCCTGACGAACGCCGAGCTCTCCTATCTGCAGGAGCGCAAGCAGGCCTATGAGAATCTCGCCAGCCGCACCGGCCTGGAATCCGTCAAGTCGGTGTCGCAGGCACTCGTCCAGGCCGAGCGTTACGGCACCCCTGTGGCGCATGCGTTGCGCGTGCTCGCGGGTGAAAGCCGGGACCAACGCATGAACGCTGCCGAGAAGAAGGCCGCCGCCTTGCCGCCCAAGCTCACCGTGCCGATGATCCTGTTTTTCCTGCCGGTGCTGTTCGCCATCATCCTCGGCCCTGCCGGCATCCAGGTCAGCCAGCGCGGCATCTTCGGCCAGGCGCACGAAACCAGCAGCCAGTAGGTGAATCTGACCGATCCAAAGAAAAACCGCGCGGCTGACGCAGCGCGGTTCTCTTATGCAGGGGTTCGGTGGCCGCGTGCCGCTCAGTTGGTTGCGGCTTTCGCCTTGTCCTGGTCCTTGAGCTGGCTCCAGGCATTTTGCTGAGCCAGCATCTGCCTGAGATAAGCGACATTGGCCTGCGCCTGTTCAGGTGACAGCTCCTGCGAGGCGATCTTCTCGGCTTCGTCGAAGCGGCCCTGCAGGCCGACGACCAGCGCCAGGTTCTGGCGCACGCGGCTGTCGGCATTCGGCTGCTCTGCGGCCGAGCGCATATAGGTTTCGGCGGTGCGCAGGTCGCCTCCCAGCACATAGGACATGCCAAGGTTGGAAAGCACCGAAGGTTCGTTCGGCTTGAGCTCCAGCGCCTTGCGGTAGAGCTGGCCCGCGTCGTCCTTCTGGCCGAGCTGGTCGAGAATGGCCGCTTCCGCCGACACCAGCCTCCAGTCGGGATATTCCGGCGTCTGCGCCCGGCGCACGGCATCAAGCGCCGCCTCGAACTGGCCGTTGGCGGCCAGCGCCTTGCCGTAGGCGGCAAGCACGTCGCGATCCTTGGGATAGGCGATCGCCAGCTTGCGCATCACGGCAAGCGACTGGTCGGCATCGCCATCCATCTGCAGCGCCGCAGCGAAGTTGGTCGCTATCCGCTTATCGTTGGGATTCCTGGAATAGGACTGGCCAAGCGCTGCCGTCGCATTGTGCAGTTCTCCCGCCGACATCGTCTCCAGCGGCTTGCCGCTGGTGCGTCCGATCGAGCCTGTGCTGATCTTGTCGGTTCCGCAGCCGGCAACGCCTGCGGAAAGGGCGAGCATGAAGGCCGTGGTGATGAGCCGCTTTCCGCTGGCGTTCATCGTGCGGTTCGTCGACATCGGCACCCTGGGCCTCCATTCGTGCGCGTGGCCATTGCGTGGCCATCTTCCCTCTCGAAGAAATATTCTGTTAACCCTAACGGACAGTTAAGAAGCGCCGAATCGACGGACGTCGGCAGGAGAACATCGAATGTCAGTGGAACTGGTCGAGAACAAGCTGAACAACCCGCTTCCTGTCCATCTAGTGGCTAAGGACGGTCTGGAGACGGCCGGTCTGGCGTCATCAGCCGTGGCGTGGGCCAGGGCCAACGGCTTCTCCGGCGAAGCGGGCAGGACGCTCATCGTGCCTGCGGAAAACGGCGCGCTCGGCGGTGCCTTGTTCGGCATTGGCGACGGCGAGGGCGCGCTGGCCGTCGGCGCGCTGGCGAAAAGCCTGGCGGAGGGCGACTGGCATTTCACCTCCGCGCCGGCCGAGCCGGAGCTGGCGGCGGTCGCGCTGGCCCTCGGCGGCTATGTCTTTACCCGCTATGGCAAGAAACCGGGCAAGGCGCTGCGCTTCGAATTGCCGGCCGGCGTAGAGGCAAAACGCGTTCGCCGCATCGTCGAAGGCGTCTTCCTGACGCGCGATCTTGTCAACACGCCGACCAGCGACATGGGGCCGGACGAACTGGAGAAGGCGGTTCGAGCCCTGGCCGAAATTCACAAGGCCGAGGTGTCGGTCATCAAGGGCGACGATCTCATCAAGCAGAATTTCCCGATGATCCATGCCGTCGGCCGGGCTTCGTCCAGCGCACCGCGTCTTATCGGCATGGGCTGGGGGCCAAGGAGCGCGCCGAAAGTGACGCTGGTCGGCAAGGGCGTCTGTTTCGACACTGGCGGCCTCGATATCAAGCCGTCGTCCGGCATGCTGTTGATGAAGAAGGACATGGGGGGCGCCGCCAATGTGCTGGGTCTGGCCTCGATGATCATGGCCTCCGGATTGAACGTGCGGCTGCGCGTGCTGATCCCGGCCGTCGAGAATTCGATCGCCGGCAACGCCTTCAGGCCTGGCGACGTGTTGGCGAGCCGCAAGGGCATGTCAGTCGAGATTGGCAACACCGATGCCGAGGGAAGACTGGTTCTGGGTGATGCGCTGGCGCTGGCCGACGAGGAGGAGCCGCAATTGCTTGTCGACATGGCGACGCTCACCGGGGCTGCTCGTGTCGCGCTAGGTCCGGACCTGCCGCCCTTCTACACCAGCGACGAGGCACTAGCCTCGGAACTGACGACAGCCTCGCTGGCGGTCGAGGATCCGCTGTGGCGCATGCCGCTGTGGCGGCCCTATGACGTGAAGCTGTCGTCGAAGATCGCCGACATCAACAATGTCACCACGGATGGGTTCGCCGGTTCGATCACCGCGGCGCTGTTCCTCAAGCGTTTTGTCGAGAAGACGGCAAGCTGGGCGCATTTCGACATCTTCGCCTGGAACCCCGCCGATCGTCCGCACGGACCTGCCGGCGGCGAGGCGCAAGGCATCCGGGCACTGGAGCACGTCATCTCGAAGCGTTTTGGCTGATGTGGCGGCGACTTTCAGGGCCGGCAGATTGCCGAAACTGAAACGGAACCGAAACAATTTGCCGTCATTCTCGTGCGATGTCGATTTCGATGCGCCCGAGCCAGGCCTTGCGATTGTGGCAGCAAGTGATGCTGTCGCAGGTGCGCGACGACGCGCCCGACCTCACCATGCGCCAGACGGCTATCCTGTTCACCATCTATCTCGATCCGCCGCCGCACACGGTGCGCGGGCTGGCGGCCCGTCTCAACGTCACCAAGCCGGTCATCACCAGGGCGCTCGACACGATGGGCGCGCTCAAACTGGTGTCGCGCCATCGTGACGAGCTCGACAAGCGCAACGTGCTGATCAAGCGCACGGTCGAGGGCGCCCTCTTTGTCGAGCGCTTCGGCGATGGTATCATCGCCAAGGCACAAGAGCTGCCCATCTGACGACCAGCCGCTTCAATGGATGACTGATTTGACCGCCAGGGATGCCCGCCTCCACGCCTTTCGGCCCGATCTTGCCGATGCGAGATTGAAAGGAGAGGTCGCTGCCGACCGCTTTGTCGCCGGCCGGCCGGCGCGGATTTCGATCCCAGTTGCCGATATCCGCAAGGCTCCGCGTCCAGACGCTGGTGTCAACACGCAAGCGCTATTCGGCGATGACGTGCTCGTTTTCGAGGACAGAGAGGGCTGGGCCTGGATCCAGGCCGAACGGGACGGTTATGTCGGCTATGTCGCCGACGCCATGTTGGGCGGGCGGGATCATGCGCTCACCCATATCGTCTCCGTGCCCCGAACTTTCCTCTATCCCGGCCCGGATCTGCGCCTTCCGATCGCGGGACAGCTGTCGATGGGGTCCACCGTCACGGTGACCGGGTCCGCCGAAACGCGCGGCACCCACTATGCCGTCCTGCCCTCCGGTGAGGCAATCATAGCGGGTCACCTGCGGCCGCTCAGTAATGTGGCCGCCGACTATGTTTCGGTGGCCGAGACGTTCCTTGGCACCCCTTATCTCTGGGGCGGTGTCTCCGGCTTCGGCATCGATTGCTCCGGCCTCGTGCAACTGGCGATGCGCATGGCCGGCGCCGATGTCCTGCGCGATTCCGACATGCAGGCGCAGAGCATCGGCGAGCCGCTCGATCCGGGCCCCGATTATTCCGGC
Source organism: Mesorhizobium sp. B2-6-1 (assembly GCF_006440475.1). Taxonomy (NCBI): domain Bacteria; kingdom Pseudomonadati; phylum Pseudomonadota; class Alphaproteobacteria; order Hyphomicrobiales; family Phyllobacteriaceae; genus Mesorhizobium; species Mesorhizobium sp. B2-6-1. The sequence goes on along the minus strand of NZ_VFUH01000004.1, from coordinate 72,613 downwards.
CTGCGCCGCGGCGATCTCGTTTTCTGGAAAGGCCATGTCGCCATCATGACCGATGCCGAGACCATGATCCACGCCAACGGCCACACCATGCTGGTATCGCGCGAAGGTCTGAAGGAAGCCGTCGCCCGCATCGGCTATCTCTACGGCGGGCCGACGGAGTTCCGGCGGCCATAGCGCCGATCCTCCCTTCTTCCGGGGGAGAGAAAAACTGCTCGATCACCTTTTGTTCCGATTGTTCTTGGCGTTCGCACGCCGTCGCGCTACCTCTGACGCGTGACAGAGAAGCCGCGCCTTGCCGTCCAGAATGCCGCCGTTGTCCTGCCCGAGCCATTCCTGAGATGGTTTGGCGAGAAAGGCTGGTCGCCGCGCGCCCACCAGATCGAATTGCTGGCGAGGGCTCAAGCAGGGCAGTCGGTGCTGCTGATTGCACCGACCGGCGCCGGCAAGACGCTGGCCGGGTTCCTGCCTTCGCTGACCGAACTGGCCGTCAGGGCCAGGCGAAAACCGGGACAGGCCCGCCGCGGCATCCACACGCTCTACATCTCGCCGCTGAAGGCGCTGGCTGTCGACATCGAGCGCAACCTCGGCAAACCGGTGGAAGAGATCGGGCTCTCCCTCACCATCGAGACCCGCACCGGCGACACGCCGGCGCACAAGCGCCAGCGGCAGAAGCTGGTGCCGCCCGACATCCTGCTCACCACGCCCGAGCAGCTTGCGCTGCTGATCGCGGCACCCGATGCCAGGCGTTTCTTCGAAGACCTGCGCTATGTCGTGCTCGACGAGTTGCATTCGCTGGTGATTTCGAAGCGGGGTCATCTCCTGGCGCTTGGTCTGGCGCGCCTGCGCCAGTTCATGCCCGAGCTTCAGACCATTGGACTGTCCGCCACTGTGGCCGAACCGGACGAATTGCGCCGCTGGCTGGTCGGCCAGAATCCGCCCAAAAATACGGCAAGTCCCGAAATGGCCGAACTGATCGTCGTTACCGGCGGCGCAAAGCCCGAAATATCCATCTTGGATTCGGAGGAGCGCGTGCCCTGGGCCGGACATTCGGCCCGCTACGCGACGCCCGAGATCTACCGCGAGATCAAGCGCCACAAGACGACCCTGCTGTTCGTCAATACGCGCAGCCAAGCGGAGTTGCTGTTCCAGGAACTGTGGCGCGTCAACGAAGATACCTTGCCGATCGCCTTGCATCATGGGTCGCTCGATGTCGCGCAGCGGCGGCGGGTCGAGAAGGCGATGGGCCACAATGCGCTGCGCGCCATCGTCGCCACCTCGACGCTCGACCTCGGCATCGACTGGGGCGACGTCGACCTCGTCGTGCATGTCGGCGCACCCAAGGGAGCGAGCCGGCTGGCGCAGCGCATCGGCCGCGCCAACCACCGCATGGACGAACCATCCAAAGCCGTCCTCATCCCGGCCAACCGCTTCGAGGTGCTCGAATGCCGGGCAGCGCTGGATGCCAACTACCTCGGCGCGCAGGATACGCCTCCACTGGTCGATGGCGGGCTCGACGTGCTGGCGCAACATGTCCTTGGCTGTGCTTGCGGCGCACCTTTCCGCGCGGACGATCTTTACGAGGAGGTGCGGTCGGCGGCCCCGTATGCCGGGCTGGATCGGCCGACATTCGACCGCGTCGTCGATTTCGTCGCCACGGGTGGCTACGCCTTGAAGAGCTATGAGCGATACGCCCGCATCCGCCTCAACAAGGAGGGATTGTGGCGGGTATCCAATCCGCGCGTGGCCCAGCAATACAGGCTGAACGTCGGCACTATCATCGAGGTGCCGGCGCTCAACGTGCGTTATGTCCAGGCCGGCAGCAAGGGTTCCGTGTCGCGCGGCGGCAGGGTTTTAGGCAAGATCGAGGAGGCTTTCCTCGAGACGCTGACGCATGGCGACACCTTCATGTTCGCCGGCAAAGTTCTTCGCTTCGAAGGCATTCGCGAGAATGAGTGCTTCGTCTCGAACGCGCCCGGCAGCGATGCGAAGGTGCCTTACTATGGCGGCGGCAAGTTCCCGCTTTCGACCTATCTCGCCGAACAGGTCCGCGCCATGCTGGACGATCCGCAGCGGTGGAAGAAACTGCCCGAGCAGGTGGCCGACTGGCTGCGCTTCCAGGCCGACAAATCGGTGCTGCCCAAACGCGATGACCTGCTGATCGAGACCTTTCCGCGCGGCAACCGCCACTATCTGGTCGCCTACCCCTTCGAGGGCAGGCTGGCCCACCAGACGCTCGGCATGCTGCTTACCCGCCGTCTGGACAGGACGGGCGCCAGGCCGCTTGGCTTCGTCGCCACCGACTATGCCTTGGCCATTTGGTCGCTGGGCGACATGGGGGCGATGTTCAAAGCCGGAAAACCCTCGCTCGGCGCGCTTTTCGATGAGGACATGCTTGGCGACGATCTCGAGGCCTGGCTGGCAGACAGCTGGCTTCTCAAGCGCACTTTTCGCAATTGCGCGCTGATTTCAGGGCTGATCGAAAAGCGTCATCCCGGCAAGGAGAAGAGTGGCCGTCAGGTGACTGTCTCGACAGACCTTATTTATGACGTCCTGCGCAGCCATGAGCCGGATCACATATTGCTCCAGGCGACGCGCGCGGACGCGGCGGCGGGCCTGCTCGATGTCAGCAGACTTGCGGACATGCTCTCGCGCATTCAAGGTCGAATCATGCATAAGAACCTCGAACAGATATCGCCGCTCGCCGTGCCGATCATGCTCGAGATCGGCAAGATGCCGGTGCACGGCGAAGCCGATGAAACGCTGCTGATGGATGCGGCCACGCTGGTTGAGGAAGCCATGGGGCCGGAGATGGCTGAGGAATGAATTTTTCGCTGGCGCGCGCATCGTTGATCGCCGACGCCGATCTGGTCGGCATCGCCGGCGAACGTGCGGTCTGCGATCCGCGCGGCGTGCTCTACTTTCCCGAGCTCAAGCTTCTGGCCGTTTCCGATCTGCATCTGGAAAAAGGCTCATCGCTGGCAAGGCGCGGCATGCTGCTCCCGCCCTATGACACCGGCGCGACCTTGCTGCGATTGCAGGCCGTCATCTCGGACTACCAGCCGGCAATCGTCATCAGCCTGGGCGATTCCTTCCATGATGGCGGCGGCGCCGAGCGCATGCATCGAAGTTTCCGCGAACGGCTGGAGGCGCTGATGGCGGGCCGCGACTGGTTCTGGGTGGCCGGCAACCATGACCCGGAGGCGCCGGCCGACCTGCCGGGCGATACGGTGCGCGAACTCGCCATCGGCTCGTTGCTGTTCCGGCACGAGCCGTCGAAGCTGCGCGTCGAGGGCGAGATATCGGGCCATCTCCATCCCTGCGCCCGCATCGTCCAGCAGGGCCGTTCAGTGCGGCGGCGCTGCTTCGCCGGCGATGGCGGCCGCATGATCATGCCCGCCTTCGGCGCCTATACCGGCTCACTCAACGTGCTCGACCGCGCCTATGCCGGCCTGTTCCGCCTGGAATCGCTGATGGCCTATATGCTCGGCACGGACCGCATCTTTGCGATTTCAGGCTCGATGCTGCGACCCGGCTGAAGCCGCTATTTCCCGTAGTAGAGAGTGACCGTGTGCTTCGCTTCGGCGAAGAACAGCCAACGTTCGACCAGCATGCCGACAAACTGTGCGACCGCGGCGAACACCGATGCGAGCGCCGCGAAAGGTGACGGCAAGGCGAAGGCCGTAATCAGCAGCAAGGCGGGTAGCGCGAAACCCAGGAGCTGGGTGATCCGCCGCAGCTTTGCGCTGTGCTTGCGCGCGATGCGAAAACCCATTTCCTTGAGCAAATAATTTTCCTCGGTATGCGGCCATTCCAGCGATCTAACCGTCCCCCCGGCAAGCCCGGTTGCGGTGTTGGCGTTGGTGGGGATTTCCAATTGGTCGTTGTACCGCCAGGTCGCAAGCTTCCAGGCCCAACCGAGCAGGGTCAGCAGTACGCAGGCTGCCAGAAGCATTTTGGAACCGACGGCAAAGCCTTGGCATAGCGCGGCCAGAAGCACACTGCCGCTCATCGCCGAGAAAATGAGATAGCCGGGCAAGGTGTAAGGGCTGTGCCACTGAGCGATGGGTTTCAGCGAGGCATAGATCATGCCGGTCATGCAGACGGTGATGACGGCGCCAATCGTTGCCAGAAGTCCGGCGGCGGCGACCCAGCCATCGGTGCGGCCAAGAATGACCCAGCCAATGCCGAACAGTCCGGCCGGGACGAAGGTGGCGACCGAGGCGACGCCTTCGCGCGACAGCCAGGAACTGCGCCATTGCGAGAACGCACGCCAGGCGCGTTCGGGGCGGCCGAGATGTCCGGTCGAGGACAACAGGCCGGCGGTGATCAGCCCGAGCGCCAGTCCCATGCCGATGAAGCCCAGCCAGAAATCGGGTGCGATGACGCCAAGTGGCGCCAGCACGCCGAGCAGCGCCAGCAGGCCGTAGCCGGCGCCGGCGGCGGTGGTGAAGAAGACGACCGAGAAGGCTGGATGCATGGGGTTTAGTTCGAGAGCATGCGGTCGACCCAGCCGAGGAACCCACCCTCGGCCCTCACCGGCTCCAGGGTTGGCGCAGAAATCTTTGCGGCGCGTTCGGTATGCGCGCGCGGCGGCAGGTATTTGTTGGTCGGGCGGTAGCCGAGTTCCGGCATCAGGTCGACGCCGCCACGCTCCTCAACCAGTTGCGACACCGCCGAGGCGGGGTCGCCGAGATCGCCGAAATGCCGTGCGCTGGTCGGACAGGCCGCGACGCAGGCCGGCACGCGGTCCTCCTCGGCCAGATTGTCATTGTAGATGCGGTCGACGCAGAGCGTGCATTTCTTCATCACGCCGACATCGGTGTCGAATTCGCGCGCGCCATAGGGGCAGGCCCAGCTGCATAGCTTGCAGCCGATGCACTTGTCCTCATCGACCAGCACGATGCCGTCCGAGGCTCGTTTGTAGGAGGCGCCGGTCGGGCAGACAGTGACGCAGGCCGGCGTCTCGCAATGCAGGCAGGAGCGCGGGAAGTTCACCGTGCGGCCGCCCATCCCGGTGGTGTGCTCGTAGCTGTGCACGCGGTTGAACCAGACGCCGTCGACATGGCCGCCATAGGGATCGATGTCTGTCAGCGGCGCCATGTGGCCGCCGGTGTTCCATTCCTTGCATGCGGTGACGCAGGCCTGACAGCCCACGCACGTGTCGAGGTCGATGACCAGGCCTAGTTTCTTGCCCGTATGGGCGGGGACGCAGGTCATTTGGCGGCTTCCCTGTTCATGCGGAATTCGGCGCCAAAGCGAAGTGTGTCCGGCGATGGCTGGAATTGCGGCGGCTGGTGGAAACGCTCGAATTGCGGCTCGGTGAAACCGGCTTCCTCCGCCACGCATTTGACGATGCGCACCTTGAGATCGAACCATGCCGCCTGGCCGGTCACCGGATCGGAATTCGAATACCGCCTGCCGTTGGTGTCTGCCGTGGTCTGGTCGCCGATTATGTGGTTGAGCAGGAAGCCGCGATTGCTCTCGGCGGCATCGTCCTTCAGCCCCCAGCTGCCGCGCCTTTTGCCGATGGCGTTCCAGGTCCAGACCGTGCTTTCGTTCACGCCCTCGACCAGCTTGATCTGTCCCTTGACCTTGCCATTGATGCTTTCGATCCAGACCCAGTCGTCGTCGGCAAGGCCGAGACCTGCGGCGGTCCTCTCATGCACGAACAGCCGGTTTTGGCTGGTAATCTGCCTCAGCCACGCATTCTGCGAACCCCAGGAATGGTACATGTGCATTGGCCGCTGCGTCAGCGCATGCAACGGATATTTCTGCTGGTCGACGGCCGCTTCCTCGAACGGCACGTACCAGAAGGGTAGCGGGTCCATGTAGGTCTCGATGCGCTGGCGTTCGCTCTCGGGCGGCACGGCCCGACCATGGCCGCGCGCGGCAAGACGAAAGCGCTGCAAGGGTTCGGAATAGAGCTGGAAGACGACTGGTTCGGCCTTCGGGATGAAGCCCATCTGCACCGCGAAATCGAGATAGGACCGGTTGGCCATCTTGTAGTAGCGCTGGTCCTCAGCGAAATCGTGGTGCCAGAAGCCGCCATTGTCGATGTAGCGCTGCAACTGGTCCGGGTTTGGCTCGCCCTTGCCGGTCGAATTGCCGTCCTTGCCGCGCCAGCCGGCAAGCGGGCCGATACCGGGCGTGCGCTCGTGATTGACGATGTAGTCGGCATAGTCGGCATATTTGGCCGCCCCGTCTTCTCTGACGAAACCCGGCAGGCCGAGGCGCGCGCCGAGCTCGATCAGCACCGATTGGAACGGGCGCACGTCCCGGTCCGGCTCGACCACGGGATGGCGTATAGCATCGCCCGGTCCGTCGGCATGGCTGATCGGCCGGTCGAGCAGGCTGATGCAGTCGTGCCGTTCGAGATAGGTTGTGTCGGGCAGCACGAGGTCAGCGAACGGCACGGTCTCGGAATAATAGGCGTCGGAATAGATGATGAAAGGGATCTTGTAATTGCCCGCCTCGTCGCGGTCGGTCAGCATACGAATCGTCTCGACGGTGTTCATCGAGGAATTCCAGGCCATGTTCGACATGTACATCATCAGCGTGTCGATCTTGTATGGATCGCCGGCCCAGGCGTTACGGATGACGGTGTGCATCAAGCCGTGCGCAGCGAGCGGCGCCTCCCAGGAATAGGCCTTGTCTATGCGGATCGGCACCCCTGCCTCATCGACCAGAAGGTCGTCAGGCCCGCAGACGAAGCCGAGCGGAATGCCGTCCAGTGGCGTCATCGGCCGGACGTTCTTGCCGGCAGGCTTCGGTCCTGGCGGCGCGCAACGCGGATAAGGCGGTTTGAAGCGGAAGCCGCCCGGGACGTCCACCGTTCCGAGCAGCACCTGCAGCAGATGAATGGCTCGGCAAGAATGAAAACCGTTGGAATGGGCTGAGATGCCGCGCATCGCGTGCATCGACACGGGCCGTCCCCTAATCGTCTCGTGGCGGCGGCCGGCCCAGTCGGTCCACGCCACCGGCAGTTCGATCGTCTGCTCAAAGGCGACATGTGCGAGCTCGGCGGCGATCCTGCGGATCGTGCCGGCGGCAATGCCGCAGCGCTCCGCGACCGCATCGGGCGAATAGCTCTCATCGAGGTATCGATCGGCGATCAGCTGGAACGCCGGAACGCAGCGACGGCCGTCGATGGTGAAGCTGCCGGTCAGTGCCGGTTTGGCGCTGGCGTCGGTGGCGCGGACAGGCACCTTCGCCACCCTGTCCCAGGCGAGCAGGTTGCCGGCGCCATCGCGGACAAACAGCCCGTCATCGGCCGCACCCGGATCCTGGATGACGAGCACATGGGCGTTGGTGTAGCGCAGGAGATAGTCGAGATCCACGCGGCCTGCCTTCAAGAGCTGGTGGATGAGGGCAAACACGAACAGGCCGTCGGTGCCCGGCCGGATGCCGATCCAGTCGTCGGCGATGGCGTTGTAGCCAGTGCGGCATGGATTGATCGACACCACCTTGGCGCCGCGCGCCTTCAGCTTGCCGAGGCCGATCTTGATCGGGTTGGAATCATGGTCCTCGGCGACGCCGAAAAGCATGAAATACCGGGTATTGTCCCAGTCGGGTTCGCCGAACTCCCAGAACGAGCCGCCGATCGTATAAAGCCCGCCTGCGGCCATGTTCACCGAACAGAAACCGCCATGCGCGGCGAAGTTCGGCGTGCCGAACTGGCTTGCCCACCAGCCGGTCAGGGATTGCGATTGGTCGCGGCCGGTAAAGAAGGCGAGTTTCTTCGGGTCGCTGCGGCGGATGGACGAAAGCCGCTCCGCGGCGATCGTCAGCGCTTCTTCCCACTCGATCTCGCGGAATTCTCCCGAGCCGCGCGAGCCGGTGCGCAGCAGCGGCTTTTTCAGCCGGGCAGGGCTGTAATGCTGCATGATGCCGGAGCTGCCCTTACCGCAGATCACGCCGCGATTGACCGGATGATCCTTGTTGCCGTTGATGTAGCGGACCTTGCCGTCCTTGATGTGCACGTCGATGCCGCAGCGGCAGGCGCACATATAGCATGTGGTCTTGGCGATGCGGTCGGAGACGGCGGGCGAGGTGTCGACGCCATCGTTCTCGTCGGGTGCGTTCGTGTCGGCGAGCGGGCGTTGGGACGGGGCGGAATTCGCGCCGCGCAGAGATCCTTGGGTCATGATCCCCGAGCGCTTCTGCGGTTCGCGGCTTTGGCCCTGGTTTTCGGCCCGGGACCGCGCATGTAATGCTCTTCCGGATGATAGCGATCGCCGGCCAGCCGCCGCCGCAGGCCGCGGGTCCAGTGCGCGAACAGGGACTTGAACCGCCCGATCATTTCATTCTCTGTCAATCGGTAGCGAATTTTTTCTAACTTCGATTGAAAACTTAGAATAAAGCTATCAACCCGTCTAATCAGTTGTTCTTGTAAATTCGATCGATATTGGTTCTTAATGCCTTATGACACTTGACCAGTTGCGGATATTTGTCGCCGTCGCCGAGCGCGGCCACATGACCAAGGCGGCGGAGCTGCTGGGCATCTCCCAATCGGCCGCGTCGGCTGCCATCCGCGCGCTTGAGGAACAGCATGGCGTCCATCTGTTCAACCGCGTCGGCCGCAACATCGAGCTTGCCCAGACCGGTCACCGGTTCCTGCCAGAAGCCAAGGCCGTACTGGAACGAGCCGCCGCCGCACGCAATGTGCTGGAACATGTCTCGCAGACGGTTGCCGGCAGCCTCTCCATCGCCGCCAGCCTGACGATCGCCAGCTATTGGCTGCCGCGCCGGCTGGCGTCCTTCCACGAAGCCTATCCTGCGGTCAGGCTGAGCGTCAGCATCGGCAACACCAGGCAGGTCGAAGCCAGCGTGCTGGATGGAACCGCCGATCTCGGCCTGGTCGAGGGGCGCACCGAGTCTGACATATTGCGCCGCGCCAAGGTCGATATCGACCGGTTGATGCTGGTGGTTGCCGGTTCTCATCCCGAGATCGCCGAAATCGCGCCGGGCCGCCCCGACATAAAAGGGCTGCGCTGGATCATCCGCGAGGGCGGTTCCGGCACGCGGGAGGTGCTGGAGGATCTGGCGCGCCGCGAAGGGATTTCGCTTGACGACCTGCAGATATTTCTGGTGCTGCCGAGCAACGAGGCGGTTCGCCAGGCGGTCGAGGCCGGTGCCGGCGCCACCATCATTTCGGAGCTCGTCGTTGGACGCGCCGTTGCTGAAGGCAGCCTGCGGTCCGTGCCGCTCGAACTGCCGAAACGCGACTTCGCCATGATTATACATCGCGACCGCCAGGCAAGCCTGGCCCAGATGGCGCTCAAGGCGCATTTGGGGGCCGACGAGAAGGCGTCCGCGCGTTCGTGAATTGTCCGGATATCAGCCGAACTTGCGCTGCGCGTCCAGCGAAAGGCCAAGTCCGACCGAGCCGAACATATCGCCCTCGATGACCGAAGCCTGAGGCATCAGCGACAGGATTTTTTGTCTCGCCAGCGGGATCGCGGTGGATCCTCCGGTCAGGAACACGGCGGTGATGTCGGACGACTTGACCCCGGCGTCGCCGATGGTCTGGCCGACCGTGGCGGCAACGCGCTCGATGTCCCTGGCGATCGTGGCGTCCAGCGCCTTTCGGGTGATCTCGGCGGCGAACTGGACTTCCGGCAGCCTCACCTCGACATCGGCCGAGACCTTGTCGGTCAGCTCGATCTTGGCCCTTTCGACAAGAGCGGCCAGCGCGTGCCCGTACCGGTGCTCGACGATATGGATGAAGCGGTCGACGAGATCGGCGCGCTCGGCCTCGTAGCGGATCTGGCGAAGATGCGTCATCGCCTTGGCCGTGTAGACCAGGTTGATGCGTTGCCATGTGGCAAGATCGATGAAGTAGCTGGCCGGCAGGTTGCGCTTGCCGTCCTTGGTCGGGCTGAGGTAGCCGAGTTCCGGCATCACATGCGCGATGCTGAGCAATCGGTCGAAGTCGGTGCCGCCGATATGGATGCCGCGGCTGGCCAGGATATCGTCCTTGCGGTCAAGCGAGCGGGCACGCTGCGGCGAGACCCTTACGATCGAGAAGTCCGACGTGCCGCCACCCATGTCGATGATCAGCGCCAGTTCCTCGCGCGTCACCTTCTGCTCGTAGTCGAGGGCCGCCGCGATCGGTTCGAACTGGAAGGCGATATGCTTGAAGCCCTGGGCGCGGGCGGCTCCTTCGAGCTCGCTTTGTGCCCTGGCATCGGCCTCGGCGTCGTCGTCGACGAACTGCACCGGCCGGCCGAGTACCACGCTCTCGACGGCGCCGCCGGCATCGTCCTCCAGTCTTTTTCGCAGATGGCCGAGGAACAGGCCGACGATCTCCATGAAGCCGATCGATCGCGCCTTGATGCGCGTCTTTTCCTGCGCGAGCGCGCTGCCGAGCACGCTCTTCAGCGAGCGCATCAGCCGACCTTCGACGCTGTCGGTGTAATTGGCGATTGCGTGGCGGCCGAAACAGGTACGGTTGTCCTCGAAGTTGAAGAACACGGCGCTTGGCAGCGTGACCTCGCCGCCTTCCAGCGCGACGAGGTGCGGCTGGCCGCTCCTGACCACGCCCACGGTGGAGTTGGAAGTGCCAAAATCGATGCCGGCGAATGCTGGTCGCATCGCAGCCTCCTGTCATCTCTGCTAAAGCAGCGGTTCGGCGCCGTCTGTGAAGCGTGCGCTCTCTGTCGTCCGGGGTGATCGGACCGCTCTGCCGAATTGAATTGTGCGTGTTGCCCGGTAGACCGGGAGGTGGCGGTCTATAGCATGATCCGGGAAAGGAAAACCCCTTTGTAGCCGCTTTAGTCCTTGCGGAAGATCAACCTTCCGAGCCAGCCCGTCACCATGGCCAGCGATATGGCGAAGACGCCGTAGAGGAAGGAATAGTCGTGGGCGACACGGAAGATCGACTGTTCGAAACCGGATTTGCGGATCTCGAGCTGGGCCGAGCTCTCCTTGATGAACAGGCCGCTCTTGAATAGGAACGCGCGCGCCTTGTGGGTGCCGACCGGAACGTTCGGCGCCAGCCGCACCGTGGCGCGGAACAGGTTCTGTGACAGGAACTGCACGCCGCCGACATTCTCGCTGTAGAGACCGGTCGCGGCCTTGCGTTCGCGCAACGCCGCGGTGAATTCCTCGATCGTGGCCGGGCTGTCGCCGGCATCGGCCGGCTGCATGTAGAGATTGGAGGCGCCGAGCGACAATTGCCTGTAGCTGTTCGGCTCGGTGATGTCCTGCAACGGCCGCGTCGTCGCCACCGAATAGGACACCGGCACGTTTTCGAAGGTCTCGGATTCCAGGTTGACCCAGACGCCGAGCACCCGGTCCTTGCGGCGCACCACCACCGGCTTGGGTGGACCTTCGAGCACGACGATGATGTCGTAGCGGCCTTGGCGCGCCACCAGCGGATCAGGATTTTCCAGCGAGCCGAAAATGGTCAGGTCGGCCCCGGAAAAGCCGGCGGTGATCGAGACTTTGTCGGTGGAAAGGCCGATCTGGATGCTTTCGGTCGGCGGCGTCTGCGCCTTCGCGGGTGCGGCGGCGATCAATGACAGAAGAGCGGCGGTTGCGAGCGCTTTCAGGCCATTCATCAGTTGAAGCCCGCGCCGGACAGCGAATAAAGATTGGGCGGCGTGACGAAGAGGTCGATGGCAAGCCTTATCGCCACCGCCAGCACCAGCATCGCCAGCAGCGCTCTCAACTGCTCGCCGCGCAGCCGCTGGCCGGCCTTGGCGCCATATTGCGCGCCGGCGACACCACCGGCCATCAAAAGAAAGGCCAGCATCACGTCGACCGTCTGATTGGTGGTGGCGTGGACCAGAGTGGTGTAGGCCGAGGTAAAGATGATCTGGAACAGCGAGGTGCCGATGACGACGTTGGTCGGCACTTTCAGGAGATAGATCAGAGCCGGCACCATGATGAAGCCGCCGCCGACACCCATGATAGACGACAGGAAGCCGATGGCCGCGCCCAGCCCAAGCACTGGGATGACGCTGACGAACAGCTTCGAGGCCCTGAATCGCATCTTCAGCGGCAGGCGGTGAATCCAGTTGTGCTGGCCGGATTTCTTCAGCACCGGTGCCGCGCCGCTGCGCGTGGCGCGCAGCGCATTGATGCTTTCGACCAGCATCAGCCCGCCGACGGTGCCCAGAAGCACGACATAGAGCAGCGAGATGAACAGGTCGAGCTGTCCCAGCCTGCGCAGGAAAGCGAAGACGTAGATGCCGCCGGTGGAACCGACGATGCCGCCGGCAAGCAGCACCCCGCCGAGCTTGAAGTCGAGCGTGCCGCGCTTCATATGCGACAGCGCGCCGGAGAAGGATGAGGCGATGACCTGGTTGGCGCCGGTCGCCACCGCGATTGCCGGTGGGATGTTGTAGAAGATCAGGAGCGGCGTGATGAGAAAACCGCCGCCGACACCGAACATGCCCGACAGAAAGCCCACCGCAGCGCCCATGGCCAGCAGCACGAAGACGTTGACGGAAATTTCCGCAATCGGGAGATAGATGCCCACCCGTCGGTCTCGATCAGTTTGCCAGTCGGCGAATACCGCCGTTGCGGATAGTATCGCACCGAAAAGCCAATTTTTCCTTGCGCCGAAGCGGCGGCCGGGTCAAACCCCGCCGCCGCGCCGAAACAAAAAACATCTCAAGCAGTTAACAGGCAAATGTGTGGCAGGGGCGTCGCGGATACGACGCTCCTGCCGCTATTTGCGCGCCAGCAACGCCTTGACCAGCTTTTCGTCGACCGCACCGGTCGCGGGCAGCTTGTTGTCAGTCTGGAACGCGACGATCGCATTCTTGGTCTTCGCGCCCATGACGCCGTCGGCGCCGCCGGCGTCGTAGCCGTTCTTGTTGAGGATAAGTTGGATATTCTTGACCGCCTTCTTCATATCGATGCTGGCCGTGGTCTGCGGTGTGCCATCTTGCCAGGATTCGGGAATGTCGGCCGAATTGGCGGCCTGATCGAGCGGCTTGGCCTTCCACAATTCGGTGGCGGCGCGGGCGCGCTCGAGTTGCTCGGGACGCAGCGCGTTGGCGATCTCGTCGCGCTTGGCGGCAGCGTCCTTGTCGCCGGTCTTGGCGACGAGCGCGAACCATTTGTAGGACTCCTCCAGGTTCTGCTTCATGCCGACGCCCTTGGCGGCGAGGATGCCGAGATTGAACTGGCTGTCCTTCACGCCGAGATCGGCGGCCTCCTGGAACCAGTGCGCGGCCGATTCATTGTCGGTCACGCCGTCCGCGGCCATGGCGAACAGCACTGCCAGATTGTGCATTGCGCTGGCGTTGCCCTGCTCGGCGGCGAGCTGGTACCAGGTCTTCGACTTCTTGATGTCGCGCGGGACGCCGATGCCCTTCTCGTAGAAATTGCCGATGCGATACTCGGCCGGAGCGAAGCCGAGTTCCGCGGACTTTTCATACCATTTGGCCGCGGCCGCCATGTCTTCCTTGACGCCGCGCGCCTCGGAATAGCGCGAGCCGATCTCGAACAGCGCCTTGGCGTCGCCGGTGGCTGCGGCGTCGCGCAGGGCGACCGGGCCTGCATCGGCGGGAATGTCGAATTTGGCCGGGGCCGCGGGAGCGCCGGCGGGCACGACGGCGCCGGTGCTGTCATTGGCCATGGCCGGTGCAGCCACTGTCGGTTGGATACCGCTGTCCGCATCCGTCGTTTGCGTTCCGCCGGCAGCAGCGGAAGGTGCCGGAGAAGAAGGAGCCGCTGGACCGGCGGAAATGGGTTCTGCCGAAGCCATCGCGTCGGAGCCTGCCGCACCCGCGCCGGCAGGCATGACGGGAGCCATCGCCGTCGGAGCCCGCTCCGCCGTCGGGCCGGCGTTCGTCGGCCCATCGCCGTCCGACGGCATGGCGAGCGCGGTCTGCGCCACCATGTCGTCCTTGACCGCCGGAGCGGAGGGCTCGGCCTGCCTGACCTCACGGGCCGGTTCGCTGTTCGCTGCCGCCAACTGGGTTTTCGGCCTGGGCGGGCTCGCGGCGTCGACGAATGCGGTTTCCAGCGGTTGCGAGGCAACGGCCGGCGCATCATTGCTTGCCACCTGGGCGGGATCGGCGAGGAACGCCTTGCCAAGCTGCAGGCCGGCAAGCGCCAGCATGATCGCAGCGGCCGCCATCAGAATCGGCTTGCGCCGCGCCTTGAGCAGGTCGCCGATCCTGAGCGCCTTCACCGGTCCCTTCATCGTCGACTGGCGCTTCAAGGCGTCGGCCTCGGCGGCGGCGGCCTGCGCCGCGCGGCGGGCAGCCGCGATGAAGTCCGATTTTGCGGCATCGCTGTCGCTGAGCTTTGCCGGTTGCCCGCGCTCGTCGCGCACGCGCTTCATGATAGCGTTGAGGTCGGGCGCGCCGGAGCCGGGCTCCAGTGGCCGATTGGCCATTTTCGGGTCGAGCGGCTCGTCGAGGTCGACGCTCGGGATTTCCGGACCCGGCATCGAGCTCGCCAGCGGCGGAACGTCTGCTTCCTTCTTGCCCTTGAAGGCGCGCGCCAGGCCGCCCAACATCGATTTGCGGCGGCTTGCCGGCTCGCCCTTCCCGGCGATCGGATCGGAACCAAGCGCGGCCATGGCGGCGGCGGCCGCCGCCTCCGCGGGCGAGCGCGCACCCGGCCCGCGTGGCGAAGCGGGCTGGCTGCGCATGATCGCGGCGGCGCGGCCGTCGAGATCGGCCATGTCCCCTGTCAGCGGCATGGGCTCGTCGATATCCATCGACGGAGCGTCCACGGCCATCTTGCCGGCTCGCCCACGGCGCTTGCCGATCGCTTCATCCGGGCGTGCGTCCAGGAGCTCGCTCATCGCCTCGGACGGTTCGCCTGGTTCCAGCGAACCCAGCCTGTCGACGATCTTGAGCAGCGTGTCGTGGATGGCCTCGAACGTTCTCGAGTTACGCTCGTCGGAACGGCGTGTCAGCGTCTCGAGCGTCTTCAGGTCCTGGGCAAGGCCGGAAACCGCCGACGTGTCGGCGCCCGAGCCGGCCAGCGAGCGCACCGCGTTCTCGGCCGCCTCGCGCGCCGCGCCAAGGATGGAGTCGCGCGTTCCCGCCAGCGCCTTCTCGATTTCATTGAGGCGTGGGCTGATGTCCTCGAACTCCGGCAGCGGTGCGCTGGGCCTGGACAGGTGGGCGGACAGGCTGGCGACTTGCGCCTCCAGGCTGCGGATCAGCGCCGGATCGATGCCGGCGACTTGCGCGGCGGACGAGTCCAGGCGGCTCGAAATGTCTTCGAGCCGGCTTTCCAGGCCACGGATCGCGGCTTCGCCGGCGGGGTCGGGAATGCGTGTTTCCATGCGCTTGGCGAGCGCCGTGAAGCGGGCATCGATGGCTTCCATGATGCCGGCGCCGTCGACTTGCGGCATGCGCCGGTCGAGCCGGTCGGCAACCTCGTCCAGTCGGCGCTCAAGATCGCGGAACAGCATGTTGCCCTGTTCGATGGCGTCGCCCTGGCGCCGTTCCATCATCGACGACAGCACGTCGAAGCGTTGCTCCAGCCCGTGGAAGATATAGTCGGCGTCTGGCATGGCCGGCGCCTCGTCGATCTTGTCGGCGATGAGCGCGATCTGCTTGGCCAGCCGTTCCATTGCCTGCTCGGGCAGGGCGGCGCGGCCGGCGAGTTCGTCGACCCGGCTCGACAGCGTGTTCAGCCGGTCGACGACGGCGTTGCCGGGGTGGTCCTGCGCCACTTCCTCGATCTGCCGGGCGAGCGAATCGATCCGTTTCTCGATGCGCTCGAAGGCTTCATGGTCGAGCGTATTGGCCTGTGCCGCGACGGTCGAGGCGACGATGGCGCGGGAGATCTCGTCCAGCCGCTCGTCGATCATGGCCAGCGTGCTGCCGCCGCGATTGTCCTGCTGGCTGGCGAAATGATCCACGGCGCTGGCCAGCGTGCGGACCTTTTCCTCCAGCGAGCGCAGGGATAGCGATTCCGGCAGGTTGTTGACGGCGTTGCTGATCTGCTCCAGCCGATCGGTCAGGCCCGAAATGGCGGGGTCCGGTGAGCGGTTGCGCTGGTCGGCGTCGACGCGGTCCTCGAAGGCTGTCCAGCGACGATCGAAATCGTCCCAGCGGCGGTCGACCTTCTGAACGCTCTCCTCGCGCGCCAGCGTGTCGAGCGCGGCTTTGACCTGTTCGAGTTCGAGCCGCAGCATGTTGACGCTTCTGTCGTCGCTTTTTTCCGACAGCGTCTTGATGGCGCCGGAAAGCCGCTCGAATTCGAGGCCAAGTTCGGCGCTGCCCTTGCCCGAAGCGCCTGACTTGGCGTTTGCCAGCAGTGCGCGGTCGATGTCCTTGCGCAGCGCCTCGAATTCGCTCTGCAGCCCGGCAGTCATCTGGTGGCGCAATTCCTCGCGCATGCCGCGCAGCTCGCCGGCTATCTTGCCGACCATGGCAACGCTGTCTTCCTGACCGCGGATGCGGTCGATATCGCGGGCAAGGTTCTGGTAGTTCTGGCCGACGGCCGGCGCCGGCATCGGCGCCTGCGGATGCGGCGCGGGCTGCGGATCCTGGTACCAGCGCGGCTGAGCCGAAGGCTGTGCTGCGGGATAGCGCGGTTCGGCGCCATATTGGCGGGGATCGGGACGTGCCATCGTATCCTCGCGCGTCCTCTCCAGCCGCTGTTCCAGCGTCTCCAGCGAGCGGTTCAACTGCTCGAGCGTGGTCTGAGGCCTGCGCTGCCTGCCGGCGTTGAGTGTGTCGAGGTAGGACCGCTTGCTGTTCATCGGTGCGTCCGTCTTTCAGATTGGCCGGTTTGCGACCAGCTCCCCAAATCCTCGCCGGAACGAAGGCGACCGCACCACGGTGGAAGACAAGCCTCCCGGGTTCACCCGCGCTCCGAAAAACCGTGAAAAAATCGATACAGGATAAACACGGGTAGCCGACATGCGCACAATTCGCCCAACGTGGTAAACAACGCGTTAACCAAGCTTAAGAAGTTGCGACGAAGTTCGCGGTGAACCAGCCGCTGCGGCATAAAGCGCCGCCCGCACAACGCCCTTGCGTCATGTGAGGGCTATCGGTATAGAATTGACGTAAACGTAAAAGGCGCATCAAGCGTGCTGTTTGCGATTTGTTTGTTGAAACCACGGCTGGAAGCACGCCCCCGCTTTCAGTCAGGCATCGCTTGGTCCAGGACCGCGACGCCACAGACGGGGAAAGCCAGTGACCATGAAGCTTATCTCGGCCGGCGAGACCGCGGCCAATACCAACACTATATCCGTTGACTCGGGCGAGGACCTCGTCCGCATCGGCGAAATGGCCAAGAAATATGGCGTGACGCTGCGCACGCTGCGTTTCTACGAAGACAAGGGCCTGCTCAACCCGCAGCGCGACGGTTCAACCCGCCTCTACACGCGCCGCGACAGGGTTCGGCTGAAACTGATCCTGCTCGGCCGCAAGGTCGGGTTCTCGTTGCGCGACGTCAAGCAGATGATGGATCTCTATGATCCCACCGGCTCCAACACCAAGCAGTTGCGGCTGGCATTGGACAAGTCGGAGAAGCAGCTTGCCCGCCTCCAGAAGCAGCGCACGCTCATCGATGACGCCATCAGCGAGTTGAGCACCTCCATGGCTACCGTCCGGCAGATGCTGGTCGAGCGCTCGGCGCCGCAGGCGAGCGTCGCCGGCTGATTTGGGCCGCCGCCTTGCGGCGCAACATCCATGATCGAAAAAAGCCGTGTGGCGAGCGCCACGCGGCTTTTGTCATTAAGGGTTCCAACACATGTACTGCATCGCGTGCGGTTTGCTGCGGTGCAGGAGAAATTTTGTCGCATCGGCTGAATTGACGTTTACGCAAACGTCAATTTTTGTTATCTCCCGCTGAACACGGGTCCGCATGCCGCCTGACATGAATTCGGGGGTTTCGGATCAGGTCCGCAGGGTGGAGAAGAGCATGCCGATCTACAGGGCGCCGGTGCAGGATACGCTGTTCGTGCTCAACGAGGTGCTGGGCTACCAGCGCTATTCCAATCTCCCCGGCTTTTCTGATGCAACGCCCGACGTGCTGGAGGCGATCCTCGCCGAGGGCGCCAAGCTCGCGGAAAACGTAATGCATCCGCTCAACCGTGTCGGCGACATGGAAGGCTGTGTGCGCCATGACGATGGCTCGGTGACGACGCCGAGGGGCTTCAAGGAAGCCTTCGATCAGTATCGCGAGGGCGGCTGGATGGGGCTGGCGGCGCCCGTCGAGTTCGGCGGCCAGGGCCTGCCCTATGCCGTGCATACCGCCGTGGCCGAGTATATGGTGTCGGCCAATATGTCGCTGATGATGTATCCGGGCCTGACGCAGGGCGCGATCGCGGCGATCATCACCCATGGCACCGACGAGCAGAAAGCCAAATGGCTGCCGAAGATGGTCGAGGGCGCCTGGACCGGCACCATGAACCTGACCGAGCCGCATTGCGGTACCGATCTGGGCCTGCTGCGCACCAAGGCCGTGCCGAATGGCGACGGCACTTACAAGATCTCGGGCCAGAAGATATTCATCTCGGCCGGCGAGCACGACATGGCGGACAACATCGTCCACCTGGTGCTGGCCCGCATCGAGGGGGCGCCCGAAGGGGTGAAGGGCATCTCGCTGTTCATCGTGCCGAAGCTCAAGCTCGATGCTTCTGGCAATCCCGATGAGAGGAACACCGTCTCCTGCGGTTCGATCGAGGAGAAGATGGGCATCCACGGCAATTCGACCTGCGTCATGAATTATGACGAGGCGCAAGGCACGCTGCTGGGTGAGGCCAATGGCGGTCTCAAGGCGATGTTCACGATGATGAACGAGGCACGGCTCGGCGTCGGCCTGCAGGGGCTGTCGCTGTCGGAGATTGCCTACCAGAATGCCGTCGCCTACGCCAAGGACCGCTTGCAGGGCCGCTCGCTGTCGGGGCCGAAGGCGCCGGACAAGAAGGCCGATCCTATCATCGTCCATCCCGACATCCGCCGCAGCCTGATGACCATGAGGGCCTTCAACGAGGCCGGCCGTGCGCTGGCGCTGTGGACGGCGATCAAGTCGGACATCGCCCATCGCTCCGCCGACGACAAGGACCGCCAGGCGGCCGACGACTACACCGGGCTGATGACGCCGGTGGTCAAGGGCGTGCTCACCGACAAGGGCTTCGATCACGCCGTGATGGCGCAGCAGGTGTTCGGCGGCCATGGCTACATCGAAGAGCACGGCATGAGCCAGTTCGTGCGCGATGCCCGCATCGCCATGATCTATGAAGGCGCCAACGGCATCCAGGCGCTCGACCTCGTCGGCCGCAAGCTGGGTCTGAACGGCGGCCGCGCGGTGCAGGCCTTCTTCAAGGAAGTCGGCGAATTCTGCGAAGAGAACCGCGCCGACGAGAAGATGGCCCCCTTCACCAAGGCATTGAAGAAGAGCCTCAACGATCTTCAGACGGCGACCATGTGGCTGCTGCAGAACGGGATGGCCAAGCCCGACAATGCCGGCGCCGCCTCGACCGACTACATGCATCTCTTCGGCCTCGTGGCGCTCGGCTATATGTGGGCGCAGATGGCCAGGGCCGCCCAAGGCAAGCCGGGCGCCAACGGCGCGTCGTCCTTCTACGACAACAAGCTGGTGACGGCGCGCTTCTTCATGGAGCGGATCATGCCGGAAACCGCGACGCGTCTCGCCCGCATCTCCAGTGGCGCCGATACGTTGATGGCACTGCCGGCGGAAGCGTTCTAGAAATGGTCCCTCTCCCTTTGAGGGGAGGGCGGTCCAGAGGGGCCGGGAGGGGGCGCCGCGACAGTGCGCGGATCTCAATTTCGATGGCAGACCTTGGGAGGAAGATCATCGCATGACCAACCCAGCCGAAATCCTTGGCCTGCCGAAGCCCGCCTGGGCGGCGGACGAGGTCGGCATGCTCTACGACATGGCGCACCGCTTCATGTCCGAAGAGATCGCGCCGCGTTACGACGAGTTCGAGAAGAACGAAATGGTCGACCGCGAGAGCTGGCTGAAGGCCGGTGCCGCCGGCCTGCTCTGCGCCTCCATGCCGGAGGAATATGGCGGATCGGGCGGCACCTTCGCCCATGAGAGCGCCATCATCGAAGCCATCGGCCATGTCGGCGTCGATGGCTTCGGCATCGGCCTGCACAATTCCATCGTCGCCCCCTACATCCTCCACTACGGCTCGGAGGAGCAAAAGAAGAAATGGCTGCCGAAGCTCGCCACCGGCGAACTGATCGGCGCTATCGCCATGACGGAGCCCGGCGCCGGCTCCGACCTGCAAGGCGTCAAGACGCGGGCCGAGAGGGACGGCAACCAATACAAGATCAATGGCTCCAAGACCTTCATCACCAATGGCCAGCTTGCCAATTTCATCATCGTCGTCACCAAGACCGATCCGGACAAGGGCGCCAAGGGCACTTCGCTGATCGTCGTCGAGACCGACGAGGTCGATGGCTTCGAGCGCGGCCGCAACCTCGACAAGATCGGCCTGAAAGCCAATGACACATCGGAGCTGTTCTTCAACGATGCGCGTGTGCCGACCTCCAACCTGCTCGGCCACGAGGAGGGACAAGGCTTCATCCAGCTCATGCAGCAATTGCCGCAGGAGCGTTTGCAGATCGGCACCGGCGCGATTGCCATGGTCGAGCGCGCGCTGGCGCTGACCATCGAATACGTCAAGGAGCGCAAGGCGTTCGGCAAGGCGGTCATCGATTTCCAGAACACCCAGTTCAAGCTGGCCGAACTGAAGACCGAGGCCACGATCGGCCGCGTCTTCTACAATGATTGCGTGGCGCGCCACATCGATGGCGGTCTCGATCCGGTGACGGCGTCGATGGCCAAGTACTGGCTTTCCGACCTGCAGGGCAAAGTCGTCGACGAATGCCTTCAATTGCATGGCGGCTATGGCTACATGAATGAATATCCGATCGCCCGCATGTTCCGCGACGCCCGCGTCCAGCGCATCTATGGCGGCACCAACGAGATCATGAAATTGCTGATTGGCCGCTCGCTCTGAGCATCGATCCGCAAACCCAAGGAGCAGGAAAATGGCCGAAGCTTACGTCTATGACGCCGTTCGCACGCCGCGCGGCAGGGGCAAGAAGGATGGCTCGCTGCACGAAGTGCCGGCAGTGCGGCTCGCCGGCAGGACGCTGGAGGCGCTGCGCGACCGCAACGGGCTCGACACTGCAACTGTCGACGACATCATCTTCGGTTGTGTCGACCCGGTCGGCGAGGCGGGGTCGGTCATTCCGCGCGCCGCGGCCTTCGAGGCCGGCTACGCGACCTCGGCGCCCGGCATGCAGATCTCGCGCTTCTGCGCCTCCGGCCTCGACGCCATCAATTTCGGCGCCGCCAAGATAGCCCAGGGCGCCGATGAGATCGTCATTGCCGGCGGTGTCGAATCGATGTCGCGCGTCGGCATGGGCGCCTCGGGTGGCGCCTGGTTCATGGACCCTTCGGTCGGCCTGCCCGGCTGGTTCGTGCCGCAAGGTATTTCGGCCGACCTGATCGCCACAAAATACGGCTTCAGCCGGGATGATGTCGACGCCTACGCCGTCGAGAGCCAGAAGCGCGCGGCAAAATCCTGGGCCGATGGCCGCTTCAGGAATTCGGTGATCCCGATCAAGGACCAGAATGGTCTCACCATCCTCGACCATGACGAGCATATGCGCCCATCGACCGACATGCAGTCGCTGGCCTCGCTCAATCCCTCCTTCGTCATGCCCGGCGAAATGGGCGGCTTCGACGCCGTCGCGGTGCAGAAGCATCCGGAAGTGGAGGAGGTCAATCACGTCCACCATGCCGGCAATTCGTCGGGCATCGTCGATGGCGCGGCGGCCGTGCTGCTCGGTTCGAAGAAGGCCGGCAAGGCCATGGGCCTGAAACCGCGCGCGCGCATCCGCGCCTTCGCCAACATCGGCTCCGAGCCGGTGCTGATGTTGACCGGCCCCGTTGACGTCACCGAGAAGCTGTTGAAGCGCGCCAAGATGAAGCTGTCGGACATCGATCTGTTCGAGCTCAACGAGGCCTTCGCCTCCGTGGTGCTGCGCTACATGCAGGCCTTCGATATCGAGCACGACAGGATCAACGTCAATGGCGGCGCCATCGCCATGGGCCATCCGCTGGGCGCCACCGGCGCGATGATCTTCGGCACCGTGCTGGACGAGCTCGAGCGCCG
Source organism: Mesorhizobium sp. B2-6-1 (assembly GCF_006440475.1). Lineage (NCBI taxonomy): Bacteria > Pseudomonadati > Pseudomonadota > Alphaproteobacteria > Hyphomicrobiales > Phyllobacteriaceae > Mesorhizobium > Mesorhizobium sp. B2-6-1. Next base: position 50,520 of record NZ_VFUH01000004.1, on the reverse strand, counting down.
TGATTTGAACACCGCGCTGGTGACGCTGTGCATCGGCGCCGGCATGGGCACCGCAACCATCATCGAACGCGTCTGACGGGGAGAGAAACGATGAGCTACACCAATTTCACCCTCGACATCGACGCCGACGGCATTGCGCTGGTCACCTGGAACATGCCGGACCGCTCGATGAACGTCTTCACCGAGAAGGTGATGCGCGAGCTGAACGCCATTGTCGACAAGGTGGCGGGCGACGCCGCCATCAAGGGCGCGGTCATCACCTCCGGCAAGGATACGTTCTCAGGCGGCGCCGACATCACCATGCTCCAGAAGATGCTGACGACCTTCGCGACTGAAAAGGGCAAGGATCTCGAAAAGGCCACCAGGGCGCTGTTCGAAAACGCCGGCATCATGACCGGCCTGTTCCGAAAGCTGGAAACATCGGGCAAGCCGTGGGTTTCAGCAATCAACGGCACCTGCATGGGCGGTGCCTTCGAAATGTCGCTGGCCTGCCATGGCCGCGTCGCCGCCGATTCCGACAAGGTGAAGATGGCGCTCCCCGAGGTGAAGATCGGTATTTTCCCGGGCGCCGGCGGCACCCAGCGGGTGCCGCGTCTCACCGACCAGCAGCAGGCGCTGCAAATGCTGACCTCCGGCCAGAACCTGTCGCCGCAGAAGGCGAAGTCGATGGGCCTGATCCACGAGATCGCCGAGCCGGCCAAGCTGGTCGAGACTGCGAAGGCCATGATCAGGAACGGCCTCAAGCCGGTAGCGCCGTGGGACGAGAAGGGATTCAAGTTGCCCGGCGGTCCGGTCTATTCGGCGGCGGGCGCCAATCTGTGGCCCCCGGCCATCGCCATCCTGCGCCGCGAGACCTATGGCAATTATCCGGCCGCTGCGGCGATCCTGAAATGCGTCTATGAGGGCCTGTTGGTGCCGTTCGACACCGCGCTCAGGATCGAACAGCGCTATTTCACGGAGATCATGCAGACCAAGGAAGCGGCGGCGATGATCCGCTCGCTGTTCGTGTCGTTGCAAGAACTCAACAAGGGCGCGCGCCGCCCGGCCGGCGTGCCGGAAACCAGGTTCAAGAAGATCGGTATTCTCGGCGCCGGCTTCATGGGCGCCGGTATCGCCTATGTCACGGCCAAAGCCGGCATTCCGGTGGTGCTGCTCGACCGCGACATGGAGTCCGCCGAGAAGGGCAAGGCCCATTCGGATGGCCTGATCTCGGATCAGGTGAAGAAGGGCCGTGCCAAGCCTGAGGACAAGGACAGGCTCCTGTCGCTGATCACGCCGACATCGGACTATGCCGACCTTGCCGGCTGCGATCTCGTGGTCGAGGCGGTGTTCGAGGATTCCGCGGTGAAGAAAAGCGCCACCGAACAGGCGGAAGCGGTGCTGAAGTCGTCGGCGGTCTTGGCGTCGAACACCTCGACCATTCCGATCACCGCCCTGGCCAAGAATTCGGCGCGGCCGAAGAATTTCATCGGCATCCATTTCTTCTCGCCCGTCGACAGGATGATGCTGGTCGAAATCATCCTTGGCAAGAAGACCGGTGACAAGGCGCTGGCCACCGCGATCGACTTCGTGCGCGCCATCAAGAAAACGCCGATCGTCGTCAACGATACGCGCGGTTTCTACGTCAACCGCTGCGTCCTGCGCTATATGTCGGGAGCCTACAAGATGTTGATCGAGGGCGTTCCGGCGCCGATGATCGAGAACGCCGCCAAGGCCGCCGGCATGCCGGTCGGCCCGCTGGCGCTGACCGACGAGACGGCCATCGACCTCGCCCAGAAGATCATGAAGCAGACCATCAGGGATCTCGGCGACAAGGCGGTCGACCCGAAGCAGATGGCGCTGATCAACACCATGGTCGACGACCACGGCCGCTTCGGCCGCAAGAACGGCAAGGGCTTCTATGACTATCCGGCCAAGCCGGCCAAGAAGAAGCTGTGGCCGGGCCTTAGGGAGTTCTATCCGCAGCTCAAGCCGGAGAAGGTCGACTATGCGGAATTGCAGCAGCGCCTGCTGGTCACCATCGCGTTGGAAGCGGCTCGGGTGATGGAGGAGGGCATCGTCACCGATCCGCGCGAGGCCGATGTCGGCTCGATCCTGGCCTTCGGCTTCGCGCCCTATACGGGCGGCGCGCTGTCCTACATCGACGGCATCGGCGCCGGGCAGTTCGTCAAGATCGCAAAGGGCTTGCAGAAGAAATACGGCGCCGAGTTCAAGGTGCCCAGGCTGCTGCTCGACATGGCCGAAAAGGGCGAGACTTTCTACCAGCGCTTCGACCCCTACGCGAAGGCCGACGTGAAGCAGGCGGCCTGAGCGTGGTCGGAATCAAAGGTGCCGCGGCGTCCCTTGCGCGTCCGAAAAGACGCGCCGCGCCGTAATGTATGTCTGGGGGCGCCTTGCGCGTATGATGGCCACGGCGGGCAGCCGTGGCTCCTACCAGATGGGTGATGAAAGCCGGTTGGCCTTTCGCTGCCTGCCGACGGACATCGATTTCAACCGCCATCTCAACAATGCCCGCTATATGATGCTGGCGGACCTTGGCCGCATCGATATCTTCATCCGCGCCGGCCTCATCACTCTGGCGAGAACGAATGGCTGGGCGCCGATGATCGGCGGGCTGCAATCGGCCTATGTGCGTGAGATCAAACTGTGGCGGCGTTTCGAAGTGGTGTCTTCGATCGAGACCTGGGAAGGCAGCCAGGTCATCGGCAAGCACCGTTTCGTCCTCGACAATGGCGAGACCGCCGCATTGATCATGACGACAGCCGGCGTCTACGACCGCGCCGCCCGGCGCTTTCTCGATATTGACGAGGTCGTCGCCGCGCTTGGCCGCTCCGCCCAGCCGCGTCCGCCCAGCGAAGCCGAGCGGGCGTTCATGGCCTCGCACCGGAACCTCCGCGAGCAGGCCAAGCGGATCGGTTGACCCGGGAACCGGAATTGGCGCGGCCAGCAGGAAGATGTGATGCGATGCCACAGCCGGTGGACAAACCTTCATTCGAAGACTAGAAAGGAAAGGCATTTTTTCCTTTTTGCAAGGAGAGCGGAATTGCTCTCGCATGACCGTGTTTGGGCCGCCATCGACGCTCTGGCCGAGCGGTATTCGCTCTCGGCTTCCGGCTTGGCGAAGCGGGCCGGCCTTGATTCGACTGCCTTCAACAAGTCGAAGCGACTGTCGTCGGACGGCAGGCCACGCTGGCCCTCGACCGAATCGCTGGCCAAGATCATCGAGGCGACGGGCGCTTCGCTCGACGAATTCACCGGGCTGATAGAAGGTCGGGCCGGCCACGGCGCGATGCCCGCCCGCGGGCGTGCCGTTCCGCTGCTCGGCTTTGCCCAGGCCGGCGCCGGCGGGTTTTTCGACGATGCCGGCTTCCCGGCCGGTCAAGGCTGGGATCTGGTGGAACTGCCGGCGCAATCGACCGAGAGTTCCTATGCGCTTCAGGTGCAAGGCGATTCAATGCTGCCGCTCTACCGCAATGGCGACGTGCTCATCGTCGAGCCGGCAGCCCTCATCCGCAAGGGCGATCGCGTCGTCGTCAAGACGACGGGCGGCGAGGTGATGGCCAAGGTGCTCGATCGCCAGACCGCCAGGTCGATCGCACTGGTTTCGCTCAATCCCGATCATCCGGACCGCGACATTCCCATGCGCGAGGTTGAATGGGTGGCGCGGATCGTCTGGGCAAGCCAATAGGGTGCGGGCTGGTGCGGCTTCCTCATCTTGTCCTTGCGGTTCTGATGGTCCCTGGAATGGCCGCGCTGGTAGTCGCCGGCGGCCGCGCGCTGAAGAGCGGCGAAGCTGCCGTCGCGGTGGAACAGATCGATCCGAGCGCCGATACGGTCTCTCAGCCAGGCACCGACGGCGTGCCGGAGGAGCCGGCCACATCGGCCATTGCCGCTCCGCCGCCCCCCGCCGCTAGCCCGCACTCGCGTGCGATCGATCCCCAAGTCGTGGCGCCGCCGGAGCTTCCCAGCAAGGAGCTGGAGCGGGTGGAGCCGCGCGCGCCGTTGAGCAAGCTGGCGCTGGCCATGCCGCCCAAGCCGAAAATGCCGGACGACTGGAAAGGGACGAAGCTGTTCCAGCCGGTCGCGCCCGCCGCCGGACTGATCGAGGCGAAGGGCTATTCTGTCGCGGTTTCCGGCGTCGACATTGTCGGGCAGGACGAGACCTGCACCTCGGACGGTAAATCCTGGCCCTGCGGCGTCCGCGCGCGCACGGCGTTCCGCGCCTTCCTGCGCGGCCGGGCGGTGGTCTGCGCCGTGCCGCCGGAAGGCGGCCGCGACCTGATCGCCGCCGACTGCCGGATCGGCAAGCAGGATGTCGGCCGATGGCTGGTCGAGAACGGCTGGGCGCGCGCCGCCAAAGGCGGCCCTTACGTCGAAGTCGGGGAAAAAGCGCGCAGCGAAAGGAAAGGCATTTTCGGATCGGCGCCAAGCCTTTCAGGCGTGCCTTCGATGCCGGCCGCCCGCGCCCCGGCGCCGCAAGCGCCGGGCTCGATCTTGGAAGAGGTCGGCGGCATTCTCAAGCCAGCTGACCAGCCAACGCCTTCTGAATGAGCCCGCGCGTCTCGGCGATGCCGTAGAGTGCCGCGAACGAGCCGAAGCGCGGTCCGCGCTCCTGCCCGATCAGCACCTGGTAGATCATCTGGAAGAAGGCGCCCGAAACGCCCGGACCACCTTCGGGGCTCTTCTTGGAATGATCCTGATAGCGTTCCACCTTGCGGGCGACGTTGAGCGCGGCGTTCTGGATCGCCTCGCCGTCCGAGCCCGCCGGCAGGGCGCCAAGCGCCTGATCCAACGCTTCCAGCGCCTCCCGCTCGACGTCGTCGGGCGCGCGGAAGGTCTTCGTCGGCTTCACGAAATCGTCGAAATAGCGGATCGCATAACCCGTCAGCCTGTCGAGCTCAGGGTGGGTCGCCGGCGTCACGCCCCGCACATGGCGCGAGATGAAGCCCCACAGCACGTCCTTGTTCTGCGCATTGGAGGCGCTGACCAGGTTGAGCAGCAGCGAGAACGGCACGGGCATGTCGATGGCGGGCGGATTGCCGTCGTGCATGTGCCAGACCGGGTTGCCCAGCCGTTCCTTCCAGTCCTGCCTCCGATAGGCTGCAAGGAAGGTGTAATATTCGTCCACGGCCCGCGGGATGACGTCGAAATAGAGCTTCTTGGCCTGTCGCGGCCGCTGGTACATATAGAGTCCCAGGCTCTCCGTCGGCGCGTAGGTCAGCCATTCGTCGATGGTCAGCCCATTGCCCTTGGATTTGGAGATCTTCTGGCCGTTCTCGTCCAGGAACAGCTCGTAGACGAAATGCTCCGGCGCGTGCCCGCCGAGGATGTTGCAGATGCGGTCATAGACCACCGCATTGGTCTGATGGTCCTTGCCGAACATCTCGAAATCGACGCCAAGGGCCGCCCAGCGCATGCCGAAATCGGGCTTCCACTGCAGCTTCACCTTGCCGCCGGTAACCGGAAGCGTGGTCTCGGTACCGTCATCGTCGAAGGTGATGGTGCCCGCCCTGGCATCGACATGCTTCATGGGAACGTAGAGCACGCGGCCGCTCTTCGGCGAGATCGGCAGGAACGGGCTGTAGGTCGCCTGCCGCTCCTCGCCCAGCGTCGGCAGCATCACCGCCATGATCTGGTCGTAGCGTTCGGCCGCGCGCAACAGCATCGCGTCGAAGCGGCCGGTCTTGTAGTACTGCGTCGCGCTGGCGAACTCGTAGTCGAAGCCGAACGTGTCGAGGAAGCGGCAGAGCATCGCGTTGTTGTGGTCGGCGAAACTCGCATAATCCCCGCCGAAAGGGTTGGGTACCGAAGACAGCGGCTTGTGCAGGTGCGGCTCCAGCGCCGCGCGATCCGGCACGCTGTCGGGTATCTTGCGCATCCCGTCCATGTCGTCGGAAAAGCACAGCAGCTTGGTGGCGACCTTGTCCTGCGTGATGACGCGGAAGGCATGCCGCACCATCGACGTGCGCGCCACCTCGCCGAACGTGCCGATATGCGGCAGGCCGGACGGGCCATATCCGGTTTCGAACAGCACCGTTTGCGGGAGTTCGCGGCCCTTGTAGCGCTCGATGATCTTGCGGGCTTCCTCGAACGGCCACGCCTTGCTTTCGGCCGCCGCCGTCAGCACTTCGGGATTGAGATCGATGATGTTTGATCCCGCCATGTCACTGTTTTCCAAATTAGACGCCGGCAAAGCCGCAAGTGAGGATTTTCAACCGGTCTCTATGCGCGCCTGACCGGAGCGTCAACGAGCGCGGCGCTTTTTCCTTGCAGCGCAGGGAAGGCGTTCCTACCTTCGCAGCCCGTATCGAGGAGTTGTTGAATGCCGACCCCGCATGAAGCGCTGATCTACCTGATGGTCATCACCTCCGCCTCCGACCGCGACATGACGGATGTCGAGCTGGCGCGGATCGGCGAGGTCGTCCGCTCATGGCCGGTGTTCGAGGATTTCGACCACGACCGCCTGGTTGGCGTCGCCCAGGCCTGCCAGAAGAAGCTGCATGAAAAGGGCGGGCTGGAGGGTGTCCTGGCAAACGTGGCCGAGGCCCTGCCGGAGCGCCTGCGCGACACCGCCTATGCGGCCGCCTTCGAGGTCGCGGCCGTCGATCTCGAAATGCGGATGGAGGAGGTGCGGGTGCTCCAGCTCATTCGCCTCAAGCTCGATCTCGACACGCTGACCGTCGCGGCGATCGCGCGTGCGGCCAAGGCGCGCCTGCGCACGCTGACCTGAGCGGCGACACTCAACCCGACCGGAAGAAACTGACCGGCACCGGATCAGAAAAAGCTGACCGGGACCGGATCAGAAGAAACTGACCGGGACCGGATCAGAAGAAACTGACCGGGAAATAGCGCAGGTAGAACTCGGCGAACGTGCCCTTCAGCGAAATCTCCTGCAGCGCGTAGTCGAGAGCGGCGGCCAGCGCCGGGTCATCGGATCGGGCGGCGATGGCCATGCCCGAACCCAGATATTCCGGCGCCAGATAAGGTCCGCCGGCAAAGCGGCAGCAGCCGGCCGCATCCGAACCGCCCAGCCAAAAGGCGAAACGCATGCCATCGCCGAAGGCGGCATCGATCTTGCCGGCCTTGAGGTTGGCGTAGAGGTCTTCCGGCCTGTCGAAGGTGACGACCTGAACGGTGTTGAAATAATCGCGCAGCATGCGCTCATGCGCCGAGCCTGATATCACGCCGACACGCTTGCCGCGCAGCTTGGCGAACAGCGGCTCGGTCAGCGCCTCGCCCTTCGGCATGATGAAGCGCGCCGGAAATTGCAGGTAGGAGCGCGAGAAGGCGTATGTCTGGCGTGACTGCGGCGTCGCGGCGATGCCGGCAATGATCGCTTCGCCTTCGCCTTTCTCAAGCGCTCCTTCGAGCTCGGCCCACGGCAATGCCTGGATCTGACATTTGTCGACGATGCCGAGCTCGGCGCAGATGGCGCGCGCCAGGTCGATGTGGAAACCGGACAGCTTTCCCGCGGCGTCCAGGAAGTTGAAGGGCGGGAAATCGGTTGTGGTCAGGAACCGCAGCCGCGGCAGTGCGGAGAGATCCGGTTTCGGCAGCCGCTCCTTGGCATCCCACAGCACCGGCACCTGCGGCTCGGCCGCGCGCGCGCCCTCCCCCGACGCCAGCGACGCGATCAGCATCGACGCAAGGACGAGAGAACTCCGCTGGAACGCCATGATAAACTTCCACCGCACCTGTGTTCGCATCGGTTCTGGTACGAAAATAGTACAGGCACAATGCTTTTTGATTTCAACGCGTCGATTTCAGGATATGCTTTAGCAGGTTTGCAAACAGCGGTGGCTGCCCTGGTGGGGGACCAGGGTCGAGAACCACAACCACAAGGCAACGCTTTGCAATCCCTAGTCGGTGGCGAAGTGCCAACAAGGCACGGATCATCGATTTCAACGAGGCAACATGGGGTTTGATGTTGCGATGGGTCAGTTCGATCGCACGCTGGAATACATAGATCACCTGCAGCATGCCGGAACGGCGGCTGCGGTTTGCGAGAGGCTGTTGGGCATAACGTCGGATTTTGGCCTGACCGCTCTGATGGCGGGCACCGTACCGCAACCGGGCACGCCGACCGGCCAGCAAAAGCAGCATGTGCTGCTTTGCGACTGGCCTGTCGAATGGCTGGAGCGCTACGTGGCGCGCAACTATGTCGATCACGACCCGATCGTCAGCCACATGAAACAGTTGCAGGCGCCGTTCCAGTGGCGGGAAGCGGCCCAGGGCGTTAGCATCGACAGAAGCAGCGGCGAAGTGATGGGCGACGCCGTCGTGTTCAAGCTGCGCGACGGGCTGGCATTCCCGCTGATCACGCTCGACGGCCAGATCGTCATGGTGTCACTGGGCGGCGAGGCCGTGGAACTGTCCGCCGCCGAGTTCGGCCTGGTGTCGCTGGTGTCGACCTATGCGGTGGGCCGCGCCATGCAGCTTCACACGAAGGCCAGCAAGACCATCGATAGCGTAGAGCTGACACCGCGCGAACGCGAATGCCTGCAATGGGCCGCCGTCGGCAAGTCCGAATGGGAGATTTCGCAAATCCTCGGCATCTCGGAACACACGTCGGAGAAACACCTCCTTAACGCCAAAAGCAAACTCGGCGCCGTCAACCGCGTACAGGCAGTCGCTGAAGCGATAAGGCGCGGCTATATTAGTTAGGTCGGCCGGGTCGGCCTAGAAATTCCTGCCTACGTGATCGCGTAATTTTCTTGCGAGGGCACGGCCGTATCTTCCTCTTGAACAGGAGACGGCAAAATGATTTTTTCCCTTACAACAAAAGAACTGATGGAACATCCCGATCTGTGGGAGGCCGTGCATCGGCTGCGCTACAGGATTTTCGTCGAGGAAATGGGGTGGGAGGACCTGCGGCGCCCCGATGGCTTCGAGATCGACCAGTTCGATCATGACGAAGCGGTGCATCAGATCGTCATCAGAGGCAACGAGGTCGCGGGCTATCAGAGGATGTTGCCGACCACGCGGCCACATCTCTTGACCGAGGTGCTGGCCGATCTTTCCGTGGGAACGCCGCCGTCGGGTCCGAACATCTGGGAACTGACCCGCTATGCAGTGGCACCCGGCTTTCGCGACGGCCGCCGAGGCGTTTCGACCGTCGGTACCGAGCTCATTGCCGGCTTCGTCGAGTGGGGGCTGAAGCGCGGCGTCGACAAGGTGATCATCGAGTTCGAGCCGATGTGGGTGCTGCGCGCGCTGCAGCTGCATTTCCTGGCCACGCCGCTGGGCTATCAGCGCACCTATGGCAACCAGCAGGTCGTCGCGACGCTGCTCACCTTCAATGAGCACACGCTGGATGTGGTGCGTTCGCGCCGCAATCACCACGCTCCCGTTCTGGCCAGGGGATATCCCGATATGTTCGGGCAAAGGCGGGCGTCATGAGATCGGAAACGGCCATGAACGCGCACCCGCAACCCGAACTGCGCAACCACACGCTGATCGTCACCGTATCGTCGACCGACGGCCGGCCGGTGCTCGACAGAAGGGCCTATGAAAGCCTGGCAAGGACGTTCCACGAAGCCGCCGACAATGACGACGTTCGTGTCGTCGTGCTGCGCGGCCTGGCGGGCTGCTTCTGCCTCGGCGGCGATTTTTCCGAATTCCTCGACGCTACCAAGCACCAGAAGCTGATCGCCGCCGTCACCGACATGTTCCGCACGCTGGCGACGTTCCCCAAACCCATACTGGCCTGTGTCGACGGCGATGCGGTCGGCGTCGGCTGCACCATCCTGTTCCATTGCGACATGGTGATCGCGTCCGCCGAAAGCACGTTCCGGGTGCCGTTCGTCGATTTCGGCCTGGTGCCGGATGCCGCGACCAGCATCCTGGCGCCGCAGAAGCTCGGCTACGCCGGCGCCTTCCGCTTTTTCTGCCTCGGCGACACGCTGCGCGCCGACGACGCCAGGGCGCTCGGGCTGGTCGCCGAGATTGTCTCCGAAGGCAGCGTCGAGGAGGCAACCCTCGGCCGGGCAAGGCAGCTCGCCAGGAAGCCGGTCGCCGCGTTGCTGCAGACGCGGGGCCTGCTCAAGGGGAACCCCGCGGAACTTTGCGAACGCATCGATCAGGAGATCTCGCTGTTCCAGCAGGCGCTGCAGGACGACACCACGCTGCGGCGGCTGCAGCGGATTGCCCGGTTGGCGGCCTGAGCGTCGCGCCGAAGGCGTTGCGCCACGCGGTCCAGTGCCGCGTGGCGCAGGCACCGTCAGTCCTGTTTTGCCAGGAATGACGGCCCTTCGCCGATGATTTTCTTGTCTTCCTTGCCGATGATGTCGAGGTCGCGGCCGTCATAAGGCAGCGACAGGAGGATGCGCCGCATCACCGCCAGCCGCGCGCGGCGCTTGTCGTTGGCACGCACGATGATCCACGGAGCGAATTCCTTGTGGGTGCGCTCGAACATGGTATCGCGCGCCCTGGTGTAATCGTCCCACTTGGTAATGCCGGCAATGTCGATCGGCGAAAACTTCCAGCTCTTCAGCGGACTGTGGCGGCGATCGTGAAATCGCTCGAGCTGCGTTTCCCGGCCGATGTTCAGCCAGAATTTGAAGAAGTGGATGCCGTCATTGACGATCATCCTTTCGAAGTGCGGTGTCTCGTCGAGAAACTTCTCGTGCTGTTCTGGCGTGCAGAAGCCCATCACCGGTTCGACGCCGGCGCGGTTGTACCAGGAACGGTCGAACGTGACGAATTCGCCCGCGGTCGGGAAGTGGTCCGCATAACGCTGGTAGTACCATTGCCCCAGCTCGGTCGGCGTCGGCTTGGTCAGCGCCACGTTGCGTGCCGTGCGCGGATTGAGGTACTGGCGCAGGACGAAAATCGTGCCGCCCTTGCCGGCCGCGTCGCGGCCCTCGAACAGCGCCATCATCCGCCTGCCTGTCGACTGCAGCCACGCCTGCGCCTTGACCAGCTCGATCTGCAATGCCTCGAGCGTCTCGTCATATTCGTCGCTTTTCATCTTCTTGTCGTAGGGATAGCCGCCCGCGGTCAGCTTGCGCTCCTCGATCCAGTCCGGCAGTGCTGGATTCTCGATGTCGAACTCCCGCTCCTTGCCGTTGATCCTGAGCTTCAGCGGCCCCGGGGTCGGCGCGGCGGTGTTTTCCTTGGCTTTTTTCATCGAGACGAACCTTTCCAGCTTACGGACTCGTGCTATTGAGCCATTGCAGTGCCGCGCGCCGCTTCAGACGCAAAGGGCGCTGCACTTTTGGATTTTGCGCATGATCCTTTCCGAAAATCGATTCTGATTTTTCGGCGTCATGCGCCAGGCCGGTCCAGCGAAATTGCCGGACCGGGAGCGGGGCGCAGGCGCGAATGGCGGACCAGGGCGCAGATGAGAAGGGCGTGACGCAGGCGCTTGCCGCGCGGCTGTGGAACAGCCGATGGTTGCTGGTCGCCGGTCTTGTCGCGGTCATGGCGGTTTATGCCTTTGCGGGCATTTCCGCCTATGTGCTGCTGCCGGCGCTGGCTTTGCTGCTGGTGGCGGCGATGATACCGGCTGGAGCCACGCGCCAGCCCGGCGAAAGCGGCGCGGCGATCGAGGCCATCGGCCTGCAACGCCTGTCCGGCGAATATCTGGCGGCGGCCGTCGCCGACCCCTTGATCATCTTCGACCATGCCGCGGCCATTGTTCATGCCAACGCCGCCGCCTTCGCCGCCTTCGGCGGCATCGCGCCTGGCGTATCGTTGTCGCTGAAATTCCGGGCGCCGGAAATGCAGGCTCTTCTGGACGGCGTGCTGTCGGGCGAGGTCGCGTCGGATGTCATCGATTACACCGAGAGGCTGCCGGTCGAGCGGACTTACCGGGTCAGTGCCTCCTCCGTCGGTCACGGCACCGATCTCTACGTGATGGTGTTCAAGGACCAGAGCGAAGCGCGCCGCATCGACCGCATGCGCGCAGATTTCATCGCCAATGCCAGCCACGAATTGCGCACGCCGCTCGCCTCGATATCGGGTTTCATCGAAACGCTGCGCGGACCGGCCCGCAATGACCCGGCGGCGCGCGAGCAGTTCCTGCAGATCATGCAGAACCAGACCGGCCGCATGGCACGCCTGATCGATGACCTTTTGTCGCTGTCGCGGCTGGAGATGAAGCCCTATCTGCGGCCGGGGACCGAGGTCGACCTGCGCCAGACCGTCGACAGCGTCATCGATTCGCTGGCCCCGCTGGCGCGGGAAAACGGCGTCGTCATCGAGCGGGATTTCGCCGACGGCCCTCTCGACGTGCCGGGCGACCGCGACGAACTGTTCCAGGTCTTCGAGAACCTTCTGGAAAACGCCTGCAAATATGGGCAGTCGGGCGGCCGCGTGGTGGTGTCGATCGAGCGCGGCGACGCCGAGGGCGAAGCGGGCATCGACGTGACGATCAGGGATTTTGGCCCCGGCATTCCCGAGGAGCACATTCCGCGCATCACGGAGCGCTTCTATCGCGTCGACGTCGAGAGCAGTCGAACCCAGAAGGGCACAGGCCTTGGCCTGTCGATCGTCAAGCATATCCTGACGCGCCACAACGCCAGGCTCTCGATCAAGTCCGAAGTCGGCAAGGGCGCCGCCTTCTCGGTTCATTTGCCGGCGACCTGAGCCGCCCTAGTTTCCAAGGTGCCATTTCTTTTTTCTGTCATCCGGTTAGCGTATCAGCGGGGATTCGAGGAAACGACTCAAAATCAGATCATCCGTGGGAAGGCATCCGGTCATGCAGTCCGTGCACATAGTCAGCGCCTATGACGAGGAGCTGAAAGATCTGTCGAAGCGCATCGCCGCCATGGGCGGACATGCCGAACGCATGGTCGAACAGGCGATCTCCGCCTTGGTCAATGCCGATCCCGGCCTTGCCCAGAAGGTGATCCGCGACGACGCCGTCCTCGACGAAGGCCAGCGCGAAATCGACGACAGGGCAATCATCATCATCGCCCGGCGCCAGCCGATGGCGACGGACTTGCGCGAGATCGTCGGCGCGATCCGCATCTCGGCCGATCTCGAGCGGGTCGGCGATCTCGGCAAGAATGTCGCCAAGCGTGTGGTGGCGGTTGCCGACGGGCGCCAGCCGACCAGCCTGTTCCGCGGCCTCGAAGCCCTGGCCGACCTGGCGTTGACCCAACTCAAGGAAGTGCTCGACGTCTACGCCTCGCGCTCGGTCGAAAGGATCGGCTTCGTACGTGACCGCGACGACCAGATCGACGCCATGTACACGTCGCTGTTTCGCGAATTGCTGACCTACATGATGGAAGATCCGCGCAACATCACGCCCTGCACGCATCTGCTGTTCTGCGCCAAGAACATCGAACGCATCGGTGACCATGCCACCAACATTGCCGAGACGATCTACTATATCGTCACCGGCGACCAGATGCCTGCCGACCGGCCGAAGGGCGACAAGACGGACAAGATCGGCCTTTCCGCAACGCAGCCGATCAAGTGAACGCACTTTCTCTCGAACGCTTGGTCGTATTGCGCTAGACTATCCCTGAGGCAAGCCTGCTGGTTCCCCGCAAAGGCAGTGCTTCGGGAGGCTGCGATGGAATATGTCCGGGACTTCAAGCCCGCGCCGCCGACATCGGCCGTCATCGCCTCCAGCGTCTACACAGCCGGGCGCCGCATCGCCGACATCCCGATCGAGGAAGCCGGCACATGGGCCAGGAAAGCGGGACACGTCGTGTGGATCGGGCTGCTTGAACCCGACCGCGAGCTTCTGCTGCGCGTGCAGGCGCAATTTCATCTGCATGAGCTCGCAATCGAGGATGCCGAGCATCCGCACCAGCGGCCGAAGATCGAGCAATATGGTGATGCGCTGTTCATCGTCGCCCGCACCGCGCAGCTGATCGAGGGCCGCGTCACCTTCGGCGAGACGCATCTGTTCGTGGGCAGCGGCTACATCGTCAGCGTCAGGCACGGCCCTTCGACATCCTATGCTGTGGTGCGCCAGCACTGGGAAAGCTGCCCGCATTCACTGGCCAAGGGCGAGGATTTCGTCCTCTATGCCATTCTCGATTTCATCGTCGACAACTACATGCCGGTGCTCGAGCAGATCGAGGATGAGGTCGAGGCGATCGAGGACCGGGTCCTGCTGAAGCCGATGACCGGCCCCGATATCGAACGCCTTTATATGCTGCGTCGCGATCTGTTGCGGCTGCGCAATGCCGCACTGCCGCTGGTGGAGGTCTGCCGCCGGCTGACCAGCGCCGACCTGCCGCAGATCCATTCAGCCATGCACCCGCTGTTTCGCGACGTGACCGACCATATCCGCACCGTCCAGGAAAAGATCGACAGCTTGCGCGAAGTGCTGGCCTTTGCTTTCGAGGCGAGCCTGCTGGTGGGCCAGAGCCAGGAAACGGCGATCTCCAAAAAGCTCGCCTCATGGGCGGCAATCCTGGCCGTGCCGACAGCCTTCGCGGGCATATACGGCATGAATTTCAGCGACATGCCGGAACTGAAGATGGAATACGGCTACCCGATGGTGCTGCTGGCGATCGCGCTGATCTGCAGCTTCCTCTACTGGCGGTTTCGCAAGAATGGATGGCTGTGAGAGTAGGGCAGTAGGGCAGTAGGGCAGTAGGGCAGTAGGGCAGTAGGTTTAGAGAACGCTCGGGAGCGCAAATTCAAAACAGACTGCCCTACTGCCTTAGTCCCTTATCTATTCCGCCGCCGCTCCGCTGCCGGCTGGAACGCCACGCGGGCATGGTATTTACAATAGGGTCCGGTTTCGGCGGCTTCGTTGCCGCAGAAATTGAAGTCCTCCGACAGCGGATCGCCGTTCGGCCATTTGCAGGTGCGCTCGGTGAGTTCGGTGAGCTGGAGATGCCGCGAGATCGGCACCACCACATTCTCGACCGGCCGGATATAGTGGCGGGCCACCGGCTCGGCATCGAACTGCGCTTGCAGCGCCGTTGCTCCGATCGATGTCGTGACGTGGCGGGTCGCACTCGCGGGGCGCGACACCGATTTCTGCGCGCCCGACCCTTGCGCCGTCTTCTTCTGGCGTGCCGGCGCTGCCGTGGCGCGCCCGCGGCCCGACAATTTCAGCCGGTGCACCTTGCCGATGACGGCATTGCGGCTGACCCCTCCAAGCTGGGCAGCAATCTGGCTTGCGCTCAGACCCTCCGACCACAGTTTTCTCAAGAGTTCGACCCGCTCGTCAGTCCAATTCATGACCGCGCTCCTGCTAAGCGTACGGCAATCGGAATCCATTCCCGGCCCAGCACCACTGCTGGGGCAGACACCACATATATCTGGTGATTAGGTCCGCCGCACGAAATCTAGTTATTTCCCGACTACAACTACCTTATGCGCTGACTCGGTGACAAGAGTCCGAAGTGCAACACGAATCGGTTTTTTCGGTTTTCCCCAACTTGCCAGCTCACTTATGAGCCGGCGTCCCGTCGGGAGGCTTGCCGCGCGCCACTACGCGACGTTTTCGTTGACTTCATGGCTGAAAAACCCGATAAGCCGCAAAGGCCGCCGCTTTGGCGGCTTTTTTGATTTTCCGGTTCCGGAGACGCATATAATGAGCGGTTCGGCGCTTTTCGAGACCTTTGCTCGCGCACCCCTGGCCTTCGATCACGGGGAAGGCACTTGGCTGGTTACCGACAAGGGCGAGCGATATCTCGACTTTGCCGGCGGCATAGCCGTCAATTCGCTGGGCCACGGCCATCCGCATCTGGTCGCGGCGCTCACCGAGCAGGCTGCCAAACTCTGGCACGTCTCCAATCTCTACGAGATCCCGGGGCAGAGCCGGCTCGGCGAGCGGCTGGCCGACGCCACCTTCGCCGACAAGGTGTTCTTCACCAATTCTGGCGCCGAGGCGCTGGAATGCGCGATAAAGACGGCGCGGCGCTACCATTTCGTCAAGGGGCATCCCGAGCGCTTCCGCGTCATCACTTTCGAGGGCGCCTTCCATGGCCGCACGCTGGCGACCATCGCGGCCGGCGGCCAGTACAAATATCTCGAAGGTTTCGGCCCCAAGGTCGAGGGTTTCGACCAGGTCGGCTTCGACGATATCGACGCCGCCGAAAAGGCGATCACGCCGGATACCGCGGCGATCCTGATCGAACCGGTGCAGGGCGAGGGCGGTATCCGCCCGGTGCCGACACAATCGCTGAAGCGGCTGCGGCAGCTCTGCGACCAGCACGGCCTGCTGTTGATCTACGATGAGGTCCAGTGCGGCATCGGCCGCACCGGCAAGCTGTTCGCGCATGAATGGTCGGGGGTCGCTCCAGACATCATGGCCATCGCCAAAGGCATTGGCGGTGGCTTCCCGATGGGCGCCTGCCTTGCCACCGACGAGGCGGCTGTCGGCATGACCGCGGGCGTCCACGGCACTACGTTCGGCGGCAACCCGCTGGCCATGGCGGTCGGCAATGCCGTGCTCGACGTGGTGCTGGAGGAGGGCTTCCTGGCGGATGTGCAGCGCAAGGCGCTGTTGTTGAAGCAAGGGCTGGCAGGGGTGGCCGACGAATTCCCCGAGGTCATCGAGGACATCAGGGGCACGGGGCTGATGCTGGGCCTCAAATGCGCCATGCCCAACGGCAAGGTGAACATGGCGCTGCGCGACCAGCATCTGCTCGCGGTTCCGGCCGGCGACAACGTCATTCGCCTGCTGCCGCCGCTCACCGTCACGGACAGCGAGATCCATGAAGCGCTGGAGCGCATTCGCGCCGGCGCCAAGGCCCTGACCGAGGCAATCGCCGCTGAAGCCGCGAAGTAAATTCGAAAGCTCCTGATGTCACTTCGTCATTTCACCGACCTCTCCGCCGTTTCCGAAGGCGACCTGCGCTCCATGCTGACCGACGCAGTGGAGCGCAAGGCGCGCCTCAAGGCGGGCGAGCGCTCGAAACCGCTCGAAGGCAAGGTGCTGGCGATGATCTTCGACAAGCCGTCGACGCGCACGCGCGTCTCCTTCGATGTCGGCATGCGTCAGCTTGGCGGCGAGACCATCATGCTGACCGGCACCGAGATGCAGCTCGGCCGCTCCGAGACCATCGCCGACACAGCCAAGGTTCTGTCGCGCTATGTCGATGCCATCATGATCCGCACCACCTCGCATGAGCGGCTGCTGGAGCTGACCGAGAATGCGACCATCCCGGTGATCAACGGGCTCACCGACGATACCCATCCTTGCCAGCTGATGGCCGACATCATGACCTTCGAGGAGCATCGCGGTCCGGTCGCCGGCAAGACCATCGCCTGGACTGGCGACGGCAACAACGTGCTGCATTCGCTGCTGGAAGCCTCGGCGCGGTTCCGCTTCAACCTCAACGTCGCGGTGCCCGAAGGCAGCGAGCCGGCGCAGAAGCACGTCGACTGGTCAACCGCACATGGCGGCAAGCTCTCCTTTACCCGCTCGCCAGAGGAAGCCGTCGACCAGGCCGACTGCGTCGTCACCGACTGCTGGGTGTCGATGGGCCAGGAGCACCGTGCCCGCGGCCACAACGTGTTTTCGCCCTACCAGGTCAACGCCAAGCTGATGGCCAAGGCAAAGCCCGACGCGCTGTTCATGCACTGCCTGCCGGCGCATCGCGGCGAGGAAGTGACCGACGAGGTCATCGACGGTCCACATTCGGTGGTCTTCGACGAGGCCGAGAACCGGCTCCACGCCCAGAAGGCCGTGCTTGCCTGGTGTCTTGGGGCCTGAAGTGGACTTGAAGTGTCTTGGCGCTTGACGTGCCGGGGAACTTGATCTCCGGAGGCGCGATGCCTATCTGCGCGGCATCACGCAAATCAAGCGCGTTTAGACGCATGCTCCCCAAAGGGCGGCATGGCCGCGCCCTGGAGCTTTGTCATGCTGGAAACCCATCAAGTGGCTGAACATCACCCCCAACTCGGCGAATTCGGTTACGCCGGCGATGATCACGTGGTGCCCTTCGAGGTCGGCCCGCTCGATGTGCGCGGCCGCACCGTTCAGCTCGGGCCGATGCTCGATGCGATCCTTGGCCGCCATGATTATCCCGAGCCGGTCGCCCGGTTGCTGGCGGAAGCCTGTGTGCTGACGGTGCTGCTAGGCACCTCGCTCAAGTTCGAGGGCAAGTTCATCCTGCAGACCCGCACCGACGGGCCTGTCGACATGCTGGTCGCGGATTTTTCCACGCCCTCGGCGCTGCGCGCCTATGCGCGCTTCGATGTCGACCGGCTGGAGGCGCTGATTGCGGCCGGCGAGATCTCGCAGCAAACGCTGCTCGGCAACGGTGTGCTGGCGCTGACCATCGACCAAGGTGCCCACACGCAACGCTACCAAGGCATCGTCCAGCTCGACGGCGAGACCCTGGAAGAGGCCGCGCGCACCTATTTTCGCCAGTCGGAGCAGATCCCGACCGATCTCCGGCTTTCGGTCGCCAAGCTTTTGACGCCCGGCCCCGGCGGCGCGCGCGAGCAGTGGCGGGCGGGCGGCATCCTGGCGCAGTTCCTGCCGCAGGCCTCCGAGCGCATGCGCGTTCCTGACCTGCCCGGCGGGGATGGCGATCCGCGCGAGGAGATCCACGATCCCACAGACAATTCCTGGCAGGAATTGCTGGCGCTGCTCGGCACCATCGAGCCGACCGAACTGATCGATCCGACCATCGGCGCAGAGCGGCTGCTCTATCGTCTGTTCCACGAGCATGGCGTGCGCGTCTTCGGCGGCGTTCCCGTCGCCGATCAGTGCTCATGCTCCCGCGACAAGATCCGCGGCATCCTCGAGGGCTTCTCCGCGCAGGAGATCAAGGACAGCACCGAGGACGGTGGGATCCACGTCGCCTGCGAGTTCTGCTCGACGCAATATGACTTCGACCCGGCGGAATTTACGACGCAGTAGGGTTCCACCTTCTCCCCGTTCTACGGGGAGAAGGTGCCCGAAGGGCGGATGAGGGGCGGCGCTGCCCGCTCATTGTCCTGCCGGACATTTCTCGCCGTATAGTGACGGGGAGAAAGACGCTGTCGCCGATTTCGCCTGGTCTAATTCACCGTCCGCCTTGTCCCCGGCAGGTCGAGTGAGAAGGCGGGGATGGCGATGTCGAATGTCTCGCCCCGCTCGTTGCGCATGGTGTAGTGACCGACCATGATCCCCGACGGCGTCGAGAGCGGACAGCCCGACGTGTATTGATAGCTGTCGCCGGGATTGAGTTCGGGCTGATCGCCGACCACGCCGGCGCCTCGCACTTCCTCGACCCGGCCGGCGCCGTCGGTTATGTGCCAATAGCGCGACAACAGCTGCACGAATTCGTCGGACTGGTTGTCGATCGTTATCTGGTAGCCCCAGACATAGCGGTTTTCCGAAGGATCCGAGCGGTCCTCGAGATAGAACGGCCTGACCTGCACTTCGATGTTGCGCGTGACGGCGCGGTACATGAGCGGCTCCAAAACAAATCCGGTGTGGAACATTCGGCGCTCTTTGCGGTTCGATCAACCGTGCGCGTCCGAGTTGCTGTCCCTGAAGGGCAGGTGCCGACAAACAATGTCATTTGAGTGACACATGACAATGATGGTGTGCACCAGCAATGCCGGGCGACTCGGGCGCTCTGTCGAACTGTCGAAAACGGCCGCCAAGCGGGCCGGGTTTTCTGGAGTGACCGGATATCGATGGAACTCGCTCTCATAACCGGCTCGCTTTCGATCGCTCTCATCGCCTCAAATCTCGCCAGCATCCTGCTCGCCTGCTCGCGCCTGAAACGGCGCGCCGCCATCGCGCCGCCGGCCGGCAAGCCGCTGCCTGTCTCGATCGTCATCCCGGCGCGCGGCGTCGAGCCGTTTACCCATGAGACGCTTGAGCGCGCTTTCTCGCTCGACTGGCCGCGCTACGAACTGATCTTCTGTGTCGCCCATGCCGACGACCCCGCGGTCAAGCCGATCCGCGCCGCGATTGCCCGCTTTCCAGCCGTGCCGGCCCGCCTGCTCACCGGCGACGACCGCGTCAGCGCCAACCCGAAACTGAACAACTGCGTCAAGGGCTGGGAGGCAGCGCGCCACGACTGGGTCATTCTCGCCGATTCCAACGTGCTGATGCCGAAAGACTACGTCCAGCACCTGATGGCGGCATGGCGGCGGGACACCGGCCTGGTTTGCTCGACGCCGATCGGTTCGCGGCCCGACGGCTTCTGGGCAGAAGTCGAATGCGCTTTCCTCAACACGCTGCAGGCGCGCTGGCAATATGCCGGCGAGGCGCTTGGCCTCGGCTTTGCCCAGGGCAAGAGCATGTTGTGGAACAAGCAGATGCTCGACGCCAATGGCGGCATCCGTGCGCTCGCCGCCGAGATCGCGGAGGATGCCGCGTCGACCAAACTGGTCAACAGGCTCGGCCTGCGCGTCAATCTCGTCGCTTCGCCCTTCGAGCAGCCGCTCGGGCAGCGCATGCCGGGCGAGATCTGGTCGCGCCAGGCCCGCTGGGCGCGCCTGCGCCGCGTCACCTTTCCGCTGTTCTTCGCACCCGAGATCCTGACCGGCGTGGCGGCTCCGCTCGTGCTGGCATTGATCGCCGCGGCCAGCGCCGGCGTCAGCCTGCCCATGACAGCGCTTTGCGTGCTGGCGCTCGCCTACCTGCCGGAATGCATGCTCGCCTCGGCAAAGGGCTGGTATCTGTCGCCGCGCATCGTCACCGCGATGATCGCACGCGACCTGATTTTGCCCGCGATCTGGATGCGCGGTTGGCTGGGCGGGGCCGTCGACTGGCGCGGCAACGCCATGACCATCGGCACCCAGGCGGCCGAGCTCGAAGAGACGCCCTCCCGCGCTTGATGTCGGCGGTTCAGCTTGATGTCGAGGAAGGTTATCGTATATACAAAAATTGTTGAACTAGGCTCTATTTTTGTGTATACAATAACCTATGGAGCGCCCCGACGGCGATGCTGTTCGAGTGGGATGAAACATGGCAAAGACAAACAGGGCCAAGCATGGCGTGGATTTCGCGATCGCTCCGTCCTTCGATTTCGCCAATGCCGTTATCCGGCTCGATGACAGCGAGGATTTTGGCGAGGATCGTCTTGTTGCCATCGGTCTGATCGAGGCTGGCGTTTATGTGATGGTCTATGTCGAGCGAAGCCATGCGATCCGCGTAATTTCGCTACGCAAGGCAACGAGACAGGAGATTACGGACTATGTCGAAAACCTCTAAGACGATCGTGCGCCGCGAGGCTACTCCCCCAAAGCAGTCGCGCGCTGATGCTTTGGGGCTCGCCAGAAAGGCGCTTGGCGCGAGGACCGACGAGGAAGATGCTGCGATCACTGCCGCCGCCGAGGCCGATCCGGATGCGCAGCCGACCGATGCCGCTTCGCGCCGCAAAGTTGGCCGACCGCCGCTTGCGCGACCCAAACGTGCGGTACAGTTGCGCCTCGACGCCGATGTTGTCGACCGTTTCAGGGCCGGTGGTGATGGCTGGCAGACGCGCATGAACGAAGCGTTGCGCAAAGCGGCAGGCCTGTAATCCTCGGTCTGCCAGTCCTCATCGGGCCTTCAACGCCTGCGCGATGTCGTCCAGCAAATCGTCGGTATCTTCCAACCCGACCGACAGCCTGAGCGTGCCGGGTCCGATGCCGAGCTCGGCGCGCGCTTCGTCGCTGAGGTTCTTGTGCGTCGTCGTCGCCGGATGGGTGATCAGGCTTTTGGCGTCACCGAGATTGTTCGAGATCAGGACGATGTCGAGCGCGTTCTGCAAGGCGAAGGCACCCTGCTTGCCGCCCTTGACGTCAAAGCAGATCAGGGTGGAGCCGCCCGACATCTGCTTCTTCACGACGTCAGCCTGCGGATGGTCGGCGCGCCCGGGATAGATCACGCGGGCGATCTCCGGCTGCTCGGCCAGGAAATCGGCGACCTTGCCGGCGCTCTCCGTCTGCTGGCGCACGCGCAGCGGCAGCGTTTCCAGGCCCTTCAGCAGCGTCCAGGCATTGAACGGCGACAGGCTGGGGCCGGTATGGCGGAAATAATCGTGCAGGTTCTCGTCGATCCACTTCTTGTCCGACAGAATGACGCCGCCGAGACATCGGCCCTGGCCATCGATGTGCTTGGTCGCCGAATAGACCACGATATGCGCGCCGAGCTGCAACGGCTTCTGCTGCAGCGGCGTGGCGAAGACATTGTCCACGACCAGCCGCGCGCCGATCGAATTAGCAAGCGAAGCGACGGCGGCGATGTCCACCACCTCAAGCGTCGGGTTGGTCGGGCTTTCCAGGAAAAACAGCTTGGTGTTGGGCCGAACCGCCTTTTCCCAATTGGCGATGTCGGTGCCGTCGACCAGCGTCGCCTCGATGCCGTAACGCGGCGCCAGCGTCTCGACCACCCAGCGGCAGGAGCCGAACAGGGCGCGCGCCGCAACGATATGATCGCCGGCCTTGACGCTGCACAGGAGTGCTGCCGTCACCGCCGCCATGCCGGACGCGGTGGCGCGCGCGTCCTCGGCGCCTTCGAGCGCGCACATGCGCTTCTCGAACATGTCGACGGTCGGATTGGCGTAGCGCGAATAGATGAAGCCCGGTTCCTCGCCCTTGAAGCGGGCTTCGGCGGCTTGGGCCGTTTCATAGACATAGCCCTGGGTCAGGTACATCGCCTCGGAAGTTTCACCGAAGCCGGAACGCAGAGTCCCGCCATGCACGAGTGCGGTCTGAGGCTTCCAGTTGCGCGTCTTGCTCGTCATCGTCCTATCCAAACACAAAAAAACCGGCCGCGAAAAAGTCGCAACCGGTCCATGCGGCCTTGCGGCCCGACGGTCCTTTAGCGACTTGTTTAACGTGGCTGCAAGCCGACCGGCCAAATCACCACGGGATAACGACCCTTTAGACCCGCGCCACGCTTGCGTCAATTGCCGGCTTCATTAAGAGACTTGTACCAGCAGAGCGGAGCCAGACTTTGCGGCAGACAGGAATTCTTCCCGATCAGGACATTGCGGCGCTGTTCCAGTCCGGCGCGCTGAAGTCGTCGCGTGCGCTCGACGCCGACCAGATCCAGCCGGCCAGCCTCGATCTGAGGCTCGGCGACAAGGCGTGGCGGGTGCGCGCGTCCTTCCTGCCGGGTCCCAACCACAAGGTCAGTGAAAAACTCGACCGGCTGAAGCTGCACGAGATCAGCCTGGCCGACGGCGCCGTTTTGGAAACCGGCTGCGTCTACATCGTGCCCCTGCTCGAAAGCCTGGCGCTGCCGGCGGAAATTTCGGCGTCCGCCAATCCCAAGAGCTCGACCGGGCGGCTCGATATCTTCACCCGCGTGATGACCGATCGCGGCCACGAGTTCGACAAGATCGCCGCCGGCTATCATGGTCCGCTCTATCTCGAAGTCAGCCCACGCACCTTCCCGATCGTCGTGCGCGCCGGCTCGCGCCTTTCGCAGATACGCTTCCGCACCGGCAATGCGCTGCTCTCGGAAGCAGAGTTGCATCAATTGCACCGGGCCGAAATGCTGGTCGCCACCGAACCGCCGAACATCTCCGGCGGCGGCATCGCATTGTCGATCGATCTCAACGGCGACAGTGACGGGCTGGTCGGCTATCGCGGCAAACACCATACCGGCCTCGTCGATGTCGACAAACGCGCGGCGCAGGAGATCGTCGACTTCTGGGAGCCGATCCACAAGAGCGGCGCCGGCGAGCTGGTGCTCGATCCGGACGAGTTCTACATCCTCGTCAGCCAGGAAGCGGTGCATGTGCCGCCGCTCTACGCGGCCGAAATGACGCCCTTCGATCCACTGGTGGGCGAGTTCCGTGTCCACTATGCCGGCTTCTTCGATCCGGGCTTCGGCCACTCGGCGGCCGGCGGCACCGGCAGCCGCGCCGTGCTCGAAGTGCGCAGCCATGAGGTGCCGTTCATCCTCGATCATGGCCAGATCGTCGGCCGGCTGGTCTACGAACATATGCTGAAGCGGCCGCAGGCGCTTTACGGTACCGAGCTCGGCTCGAACTACCAGGCGCAGGGCCTGAAGCTGTCCAAGCACTTTCGCGCCGCGCCCTGAACGCTCATCACCGTCAGGCAAGATACTTGCCTGCGCCGGCTCGCCATGCTTGGCTACCTCGCCGGCCGCCGACGTGGCGGCGCTCAAGGGGAATGAAAATGCAGATTTCGAAATGGATCGTATCGACGGCGGCCGCCGCCATGCTGACGCTTGGTGCCGGCGTCCTGTCGGTGCATGCGGCGGAGAAAATCAAGATCGGCACCGAGGGCGCCTATCCGCCGTTCAACACCATCACGCCCGACGGCAAGGTCGAGGGCTTCGACATCGACATCGCCAACGCCTTGTGCGCGCAGATGAAGGTCGAATGCGAGATCGTCACCCAGGACTGGGACGGCATCATACCGGCTCTGCAGGCCAAGAAGTTCGACGCCATCATCGCTTCGATGAGCATCACCGAGGAGCGCAAGAAGCAGGTTGCGTTCACCCACAAATACTATACGACGCCGCTGTCGCTCGTCGCCCTGAAGGACAGCGACATCGCCTCGACCGAACCGGCGGCACTCACCGGCAAGACGGTCGGCGCCCAGGCGGCGACCACGCAGGCCAATTACGCCCAGGACGTCTATGGCAAGGCCGGCGCCGAAGCGAAGCTCTATCCGACCCAGGAAGAGGCAATCACCGATCTCCAGAACGGCCGCCTCGACGCCGTCCTTTCCGACAAGTTCGTGCTGATGGACTGGATGAAGAAGGCGAGCGACGGTTGCTGCAAGATGGTCGGCGACGTCAAGGGCACCGAGACCGAAGCCGGCATTGCCGTGCGCCTCGAGGATACGGCGCTGCGCGACAAGCTCAACGCAGCCATTGACGCCATCGTCGCCGACGGCACCTACAAGAAGATCCAGGACAAGTATTTCGATTTCGATATTTATTGAGATCTGAGACGCTTCTTACCTTCTCCCCTTGTGGGAGAAGGTGGCCTCGCGAAGCGAGGTCGGATGAGGGGTGTTCCAGGGAACGCCAACGCCTCACTCCGGCCAGCACCCCTCAACCGTCTCGGCGCTGCGCGCTGATCCACTGCCCTGGGGCAAGCCACGGGTCTCGCCCCGTCCTTCGGATCCCACAGGGGAGAAGGAAATGATGGCCACCCTCAGAGCGCCTTCACCGCCACCTTCACCGGCTTTTCGATTTCGAGCGGGTTGCGCAGCGGCAGGCCGAAATCGCCGGCCTCGATCTCGAACACGTCGCCGGCCTCGGTCTTGATGCCGTCGGCGAAGGACAGGGTCGCGGTGCCGAACATGTGCACATGCACGTCGCCCGGCTGGCGGAAAGCCGAATATTTGAAATGGTGGTGTTCGAGATTGGCGATGGTGTGCGACATGTTCGCTTCGCCCGACAGGAACGGCTTTTCCCACATCAACTTGCTGTCGCGCCAGATGCGTGAGGAGCCCCTGATGTCGGCGGGCAGGTCGCCGACCAGGATCTCAGGTCCGAAGGAGGCGTTGCGCAGCTTGGAATGGGCGAGGAAGAGGTAGTTCACGCGTTCGGTCACATGGTCGGAAAATTCGTTGGACAGCGTGAAGCCGACCCGGAACGGCGCGCCGTCGTCGCCGATGACATAGATGCCGGCAACCTCGGGCTCCTCGCCGGCATCCTTGGCGAAGGCAGGTGACAGGAGCGCGGCACCCGGCGCCACGGCCATCGTGCCATTGCCCTTGTAGAACCATTCCGGCTGCACCCCGATCTGGCCTTTCGCGGGTTTGCCGCCTTCCAGCCCCATGC
Source organism: Mesorhizobium sp. B2-6-1 (assembly GCF_006440475.1). Classification (NCBI taxonomy): domain Bacteria; kingdom Pseudomonadati; phylum Pseudomonadota; class Alphaproteobacteria; order Hyphomicrobiales; family Phyllobacteriaceae; genus Mesorhizobium; species Mesorhizobium sp. B2-6-1. The sequence goes on along the minus strand of NZ_VFUH01000004.1, from coordinate 24,896 downwards.
GGAACATCTTCATGGAATCGGTGAGCTGCTCTTCGCCGTCGGTGCTGAGCTTCTTGTGCATGGAATCGCGCGTTGCCGCCGAGCCGAGATGCGTGAGCCCCGTGCCGGTCAGATGCAGATGCGCCGGATCGGGATGATTGATCGGCGACAGCAGCCGCCCCTTCTTGTAGGCGGCGTCGAGATCGACGGTCTCGCCAAGTCCCTTGCGTTCGATCAGCGCGGCAAGGCCCACGCCGGTACGAGCGGCTTCCATCGCCAGCGAATAGACGCTGCGCGCGCCGTTGATGATCCGGGTCTTGCCGCCCGTGCGTGCAACGACACGGATGGTCTCGGCGTCGTCGAGAATCTGCGAGATCAGCATGATCAGTCCTCTCTCATATCTTGGCATGGCTGCCTTCTGGCAAACCCTGACCTGCGCGGCTCGGACTGGCCGTGCCACGGGTTGAACTCGTCGTCCGGATTGCGCTCGCGAGCCCGGTCCCTGAAGGACTTCTTCAAGCCGGCGAATTGCCGGCAGCGCCGCGACCGTATGCCTCCTGCTTGCCTCGCCTGAAACCTGTTCAGGCCTTGTTCTTGTTGTAGACGTCGAAGATCACGGCGCCGAGCAGCACCAGGCCCTTGACCACTTGCTGCCAGTCGACATTGACGCCCATGATCGACATGCCGTTGTTCATCACGCCCATGATGAAGCCGCCGACCACCGCGCCGATGACCTGACCGACGCCGCCCATCGCCGAGGCGCCGCCGATGAACACCGCGGCGATGACGTCGAGCTCGCTGCCGAGGCCTGCCGCCGGCACGGCCTGGCCAAGGCGCGCCGCGATGATCAGGCCGCCAAGCGCCGACAGCACGCCCATATTGACGAACACGTAAAGCGTCAGCCGCTCGGTCTTGATGCCCGACAGCTGCGCGGCCTTGGCGTTGCCGCCCATCGCATAGATGCGGCGGCCGATCGTCATGCGCTTGGTGACGAAGACGAACAGCGAGATCAGCAGGCCCATGACGAGCAGCACCACCGGCAGGCCCCGATAGCTGGCGAACTGGTAGACCAGGAACAGCGCCAGCGCGCTGCCGACCAGCGTCTTGATGACGAACAGGGTAAAGGGCTCGGCCTCATAGCCGTGGCGTTCGCGTTTGCGTCGCGTCCGCAGCCCGAAATAGGCATAGGCCAGCACGGCGATCAGGCCCAGCACGATCGTCGTCATGTGCAGCGTCAGGCCGCTGCCCATAATCGTCTTGCCGGCTGCATTCACCGTTGGCGGGATCAGCGTCAGCGGTCCGATGACATCTGGAATGAAGCCGGAGCTGAGTGCCTTGAACTCGGGCGGCAGCGGCCCGACCGAAGATCCGCCGCCGAGCAGCGCCTGGCAGATGCCGCGGAAGATCAGCATGCCGGCCAGCGTCACGATGAAGCTCGGTATTCGGTGATAGGCGATCCAGTAGCCTTGCGCCGCGCCGATGAGGCCGCCCACGATCAGGCAGACGATGGAGACCACCAGCGGGTTGCTGAATATGCCGAGAGGCCAGATCACCATCATCATCGCCGCCAGCGCGCCGATGAAGCCGGCCACGGACCCCACGCTGAGGTCGATATGACCCGATACGATGACCAGCAGCATGCCGAGCGCCATCACGATGATGAAGGAGTTCTGCTGCACCAGATTGCTCAGGTTCACCGGCTTGAACAGCGTTCCCGAGGTGGTGAACTGGAAGAACACCATGATGGCGATCAGCGCCAGGATCAGGCCGTATTCGCGCAGGTTCGTCGCCAGCGCCGATACGGCGATGCGTGGACGCTGCCCTACATCTTCGGCGACGTTGCTCTGCGGGGCGGGGGCGCTTTCCGTGCTCATGCTGCTTTTCCTTCTCCCCGAACGATGGCGCGCATTATTCTTTCTTGGCTTGCGTCCGCCGCGGGCATTTCGCCGACGATGCGGCCTTCGTTCATGACATAGATGCGGTCGGTGATGCCGAGCAGTTCTGGCATTTCCGACGAGATGACCACGATCGCCTTACCTTCGGCCGCAAGGCGCGCGATGATCGTATAGATTTCATATTTGGCGCCGACATCGATGCCGCGCGTCGGCTCGTCCAGGATCAGCACTTCCGGGTCGGCGAACAGCCATTTCGACAGCACCACCTTCTGCTGGTTGCCGCCGGAAAGATTGCCGGTCATCTGATAGACGCTGGAGGCGCGGATGTTGGTCTGCTTGCGATAGTCGTTGGCGACGGCAAGCTCGCGCAAATCGTCGATCACGCTGTGGCGCGACACGCCGCCGAGATTGGCCAGCGTAATGTTGTGCTTGATATGGTCGATGAGATTGAGGCCGTAGGTCTTGCGATCCTCGGTCACATAGGCAATGCCGTGTTCGACCGCCCTGCTCACAGAGGAGACGTCGATCGGCTTGCCCTTGAGCAGCACCTCGCCGGTGATGCGGCGCCCATAGGAGCGGCCGAACAGGCTCATGGCGAATTCGGTTCGCCCGGCGCCCATCAGCCCGGCAATGCCGACCACCTCGCCCTTGCGCACATTGATGTCGATGCCCTTGATCACCTGCCGCTCGGCGTGGAGCGGGTGATAGACCGACCAGTTCTTCACCTCGAACACGACCTCGCCGATATCGGGCTCGCGCGGCGGATAGCGGTCGTCGAGCGAACGGCCGACCATCGAGGTGATGATGCGGTCTTCCGAGATGTCCTTCCTGGACAGCGTCTCGATGGTTCGCCCGTCGCGGATGACGGTCACCTTGTCGGCGACCCGGTTCACCTCGTTGAGCTTGTGCGAGATCAGGATCGAGGTCATGCCTTGTCGCTTGAATTCGAGCAGAAGGTCGAGCAGCGCCTGGCTGTCCTTTTCGCTGAGCGACGCCGTCGGCTCGTCGAGGATCAGGAGCTTGACCTCCTTGCTCAGCGCCTTGGCGATCTCGACCAGCTGCTGCTTGCCGACACCGATATTGGTGATCAGCGTCTTGGGGTCCTCCTTGAGGCCCACCTTCTTCAGCAGGGCGCTGGTGCGCGCCTCGTTGGCATTCCAGTCGATGACGCCGTATCGGGCGTGTTCGTTGCCGAGGAAGATGTTTTCGGCGATCGACAGCATCGGCACCAGCGCAAGCTCCTGGTGGATGATGACGATGCCCTTGCGTTCGCTGTCATGAATGCCTTTGAACTGGCATTCCTGGCCCTGAAAGATGATCTGGCCGTCATAGGTGCCGGAGGGATAGACGCCCGACAGCACCTTCATGAGCGTCGATTTGCCGGCGCCGTTCTCGCCGACCACGGCGTGGATCTCGCCTTCCTCGACCCGAAGGTTGACGTTCGACAGCGCCTTGACGCCGGGAAACGTCTTGGTGATGTCCTGCATCTCCAAAATCGTCGAGGCCATGGGTAAAGTGCTCCTGCGAGACCCGCAACAATACCGGGGTCGCTGGTGAACGAAAAGGGGCCCTGCGTTGCGCAGGACCCCTGGCTATGCAACCGAATTTACTTCAGTTCGTCGGCCTTGATGTAGCCGGAGTCGACGACCAGGGCCTGGTAGTTCGACTTGTCGACCTCATGCGGCGTCAGCAGGATCGAGGGAACGACCTTGACGTCGTTGTTGTAGGTCTTGGTGTCGAGGCCTTCCGGCTTGCCGCCCGAGAGCACCTTGTCGACGAGCTCGACGGTGGCCTTGGCCAGTTCGCGGGTGTCCTTGAACACGGTCGAGTACTGCTCGCCCGAGATGATCAGCTTCACCGAGGCGGTCTCGGCGTCCTGGCCGGTCACGATCGGCCACGGCTGGGCCTCCGTGCCGTAACCGACAGCGCGCAGCGAGGCGGTGATGCCGCGCGACAGGCCATCATAGGGCGACAGAACGCCATCGACGCGGCTGCCGTCCGAATAGTTGGCCGACAGCAGATTGTCCATGCGCGCCTGGGCGGTGGCGGCGAGCCAGCGCAGCGTGCCGACCTTGTCCATGCCGGTCTGGCCGGACTTGATCTTGATCGAACCGTCGTCGATCAGCGGCTGCAGGACGGAAATCGCGCCGTTGTAGAAGAAGAAGGCGTTGTTGTCGTCGGGTGAGCCGCCGAACAGTTCGACGTTCCACGGCTTGGTATTCGGGAAGCGCTCCTTGAGGCCCTTGACCAGCGAATTCGCCTGGATCACGCCGACGCCGAAATTGTCGAACGTGGTGTAGTAGTCGACATTGGGCGTCTTCTTGATCAGGCGGTCATAGGCGACGACGACGACGCCGGCATCAGCGGCCTTCTGCAGCGCATCCGACAGGGTGGTGCCGTCGATCGAGGCGATGATCAGCGCCTTCGGACCCTTGGTGATTTCGTTTTCCAGCTGGCTGAGCTGGTTGGGGATGTCGTCCTGCGCATATTGCAGGTCGACCGTATAGCCCAAAGCCTCGAGCTGGGACTTGACGGCATCGCCGTCGTTGATCCAGCGCTGCGAGGTCTTGGTGGGCATCAGCACGCCGACGAGACCCTTGTCGGCGGCGTGCGCCGAATAGGTCATGGCAGCGATGCCAAGGGCCGCGACGGCGGCCAGCGTCTTGATGATCTTCACAATTACTCTCCCTGGTTGATGGACGCGACACCTCGGGGCTTCGCGGGCCGCGCAGGCGAGCAGGAGCGCAAGCGCCGCTGTCGTCTATCGATCTCCGGTATCCTCCCAATCGGCCCTGGGACTGATTTCAATCGACACGATTTTCCTCGTCATCGACTGGCACGCCCCAGGACGCGCGAAGGGTGTGTCCCTTTGCCATAACTGTCAAATGCGATCTTTGATGATTGCTATACCGAAACTGGTATACGTTGACGCTAAACTCAAGGGCATTGGGAGCGAAGGGAAATCAATGGCAACGTTGCGCAATCCTGGCGGGATTTCAGAAGGTTACGAGGTGCTCCCCGGTGACGGCGAGACCCTGCTGCGCAGCGGCCTCAGCCTGCGCCATATGCGCATGATCGTTGCACTGGACGATCACGGCCGGGTCAGTTCCGCCGCCCAGGTCATGAATATCTCACAGCCGGCGGCCTCGCGCATGATCGCCGAGATGGAAGCCGTGCTGGACGTCACGCTCTGCGAAAGGCTGCCGCGCGGCGTCACCTTGACGCCCTATGGCAAGGCGCTCGCCAGGCGCGCGCGCTCCATCCTCTTGGAGATGCGCGAGGTCGATCGCGAGATCTCCGAACTCAAGGCGGGCAAGGGCGGCTCGGTGTTCCTTGGTGCGGTGACGGCGCCCGCGATCGAGCTCGCGGTGCCGGCGATCCGCGAAATCCGCCGCATCTACCCGCGCATCGAGATCACCATGCAGGTCGAGACCTCCAACGTGCTGGCGCGCGAGTTGATCGCGTCGCGCCATGACTTCATCATCGCGCGCATCCCCGACGATCTCAACCCGCGGCTGTTCGAGTCCCGTGTGATCGGCGTCGAGAAAGCCTGCCTGATCGTGCGCCGGGGCCATCCGCTGACCGAGGGCAAGGCGGTGCGGTTGGAGGAGACCGCGGCCTATGACTGGGTTTTCCAGTCCGGCGGCTCGCCGCTGCGCCAGGCCATGGAGAGCAATTTCCTGAACCGCAACATCGCGCTGCCGGACCGCATCCTCAACACCAGTTCGCTGCTCCTGACCCTGGTCATGGTCGCGCACTCCGACGCCATCGCGCCGGTCTCGATCCAGGTGGCGAAATTCATCCAGAATCCCGAAGGGCTGGCCGGCGCCATCGATGTCGTCCAGACCGAATTCGACATCGAGGTCCGGCCCTACAGCCTGATCACAGTGAAGAACCGCGCCCTGTCGCCGGCGGCAAAGATGCTGCATGACTTCATCCTGCGCGAAGTGGGATGACCGGAACAAAAACCAGGTAAGTGCGTTCAAAGGCCAATCGGCGTTCGCGCCGGAGCTCGTTTTGAGCCGGGGAACGATGCGCCGATGATAAACAACTCGGGAGATTTTGATGGAACGTCGGTTGTTTCTTACTGGAATGCTTGGCGTCGCGGGGGCCGTTGCTTTTGCAGGCCTGGCCAGGCCCGGCACAGCAGTTGCCGGGGTCCCGAACGGCAACGGAATCCTTGACGAGCTCGACAAGGACGACCTCGACAGGGCTGATGCGGCCGTCTTCGAAGGAGACGATCAAGCCGAGGTGGAGCAGATCTCGCATCGCCGGTGGCATCGCCGGCACCGTCGTCATGGGCGCCGCCGCGCCTGGCGCAGGGTCTGCCGCAGCTATTGGCGCCGCGGCCGCCGCCATGTCCGCTGCTGGCGCAGGCGCGTCTGGGTTAGTGTTTGGCTCTAAAACGATACCGGGAAAACGGCTGGAGCGGTTTTCCCGGGACCATGGCTCGACCGCATCTCCGATCATTTCGGCAATCTGTCGGTTCGCAAGTGCGACCGGCCGGAGAAGATCAGGCCGAGGATCCGGGCGCTGCGCGCGAAGTTCGAGGCGACGCCGCGCGCATGCAGGTCTGCCGCGCGTGCTGTTCGAGGTCGCCCGCGGCGCGCTTGCGCTGAACCCCTGCGAGGCTACCAAGCAGCTTTACAGCGGCTCGCGCTCGGAGATCATCTGAACCGATGCCGATCTGGCCCGCATCCGGCCGCACGCCGCCGCAAGGCTGCGATCCCGCCTCTATGACGATCTGCGCGCCTGCTGAAGCGCATCCCGTTCCGCTCGCCCGTCATCCTGACCTCGAGCATGAGAAGACCGTGGAACAAGGATGGCCTCGGAAGCTCGTTCATCCAGGCTAAGAAGGATGTATGGTCGGAAGGCTGCGACCTCCATTTTCACGATCTCCGCGGCACTGCGGCGACGAAGTTCTACGTTAACGGCCTGACCGAGCGCGAGATCGCTGAGGTCATGTCACGAGGAAGACAACGTCTCCCGTATCATCCGCCGTTACGTCGGTCGTTCCGCTGCGATCAAGGATATGATGAAGCGTCTGAACGCGGTCCAAGGGAAGCTCACATCCTGACAATCTGTTGTCAGGGTCCTTACATCAGATCGCCGGATTTTTTCCATTTAGACAGCTCTAATAGTATAGATGGAAGGAATCGAAGCAGTATCAGGAAGGAATCGATGCCAAATCCAGGCCTCTCCCTCGTGGGATTTATGGATATCGGAAATGCAATCCAGCATCTGCGCAACGGATGCATTCCGGCCGATCCTTCCGACGCAGCTTTGATTCAGGAGTGGAACGCGGCTCGTGGAATGCTGGGACCGCCCATCGCCAACGCTGGCCATCCAGAAGTCCTGGACATCCCGCAGGCTCATCACCGGTACGTTGACGATCTCCTGAACAATTCCCACTACGCTCCGCAGTTGCAGGGTGTCGCTGTCCGGCTGGTGGAAATCGAGCCGCTACTTGCCTATCAGGCAACTGTCGACGATGGCAGATCGGCGCATCATTGCGGCGCTCTCCCACCCGCTCCTCCACTGGGTGACCTTTTCCCGATATGTCTTCCTCAGGCACAGGTGAATGAAGCGGTCTCGGCTGTGCTGAATGGCAACTCTGCCATGCTGCGCTCGAAAAGCCTGAATGTTCGGACGATGCAAGCTGGCGTGATGAACGGCCAAGCTATGGGACTGTTTTTCGGAGTAAGCTTGCCGCACGTCCACGTGGTCAGGTTCAACGGCCGTTGCTACCTTCACAATGGATTCCATCGAGCCGTCGGACTGCGTGCCGCCGGCGCAACGCATCTTCCTTGCCTATTCCGTGACGTCAACGATGCGGCCTCGGTTGGCCTCAACCCTCCGAGCACATTTGACCTTCAGTTGTTGGAATCCACCAACCCGCCGACCCTCGGCCACTTTTCACAGGGCAGGGCATACGCAGTCGAACTCCGGAAATTGATCCGGGTGCTTCATGTCAGTTGGGCGGAATATGCGGTTCCCGAGGACTTCTAACAGCTGATTGCCAGCGTCAGAGTCTCAGACGGATTTCGCGAAGGAGAAGAATCCGGAGCAGGGTTCTTGACCAGCATGCTCGATTCAGCATCGACAATATCGCGACGGTTCACCGAACTGCCGGTAGCCTTCACCGTCTTCTGTTCGACTTGCAGATCCGTGCGTCGAGCTTCATGCATTGCCTTCGCGCTCCTCTGTCAGGCTCACACTGAGACGCAATACTCGTGACAACATGCATCATCACGGTTAACGCCACGTTAACCTGGTCGCTTCGCAATTGTCGGCTTTCTAGCCGATCTCAGCCGCGAAGCGGTTGTTCCCATAAGCGGCATCCTATCAGGAAGTTCCGTTCTGGGAAGACAAATTCCTCATCCGACATATAGTGCAGTGCACAAGAAAACAAGCCATTCTTCGGATGTAGGTAAACGGACCGCCACCAAGGCCGGACGGAGCCACCAGCGAACAGAGTCCTGTAAAACCGCTGGTTTTCAGGGTTCTCTCAATCAGGCTCCAGCCCTTGCGACGTTTGCTGGAGCGGGTAGCGGGAATCGAACCCGCGCGTTCAGCTTGGGAAGCTGACAGGCTACCATTACATCATACCCGCGCAGCAGCCTCGTTACCATGAGGGCTGGCCATCGGGCAATCGCAAAGCGGCTCACTTTCCACACGGTACCGTCCCAGCGACCGGCGCGCCGCATGCCGGTTCCGCCTGCTATTTCACTTTCGCGATCTCGGTGCCGGCTGCAAAGCTCGGCCAGTATCTCGAGATGGCGAGTGCGGCGCCCGCGGAAGAGAAGTGACCATAGTCGAAATAGAGAAATTGCTTGTTGCCGGCATCGGCATACGAGCAGCCTGCGGCGTCGCACAGATAGGTCAGCGGGTCTATGAAGTCAGCGCCTTTGACGAAGGGCAGAACCCGCTTGTTGATGTCCGGATCCATGGCCATCGGCCAGGACATGTTCGCGGTATCTCCTCGTCTTGCGAAGAAGGCGATTTTCTGGACGTCGGCGATGAATTCGGGAGACTGGCCGATGACGTAGACCTTGACGCCCATCTGGCGAAGCCGGTCGATCGTCTTCTGGAGGCCGCCGAAGCCCCTGACCTCGTAGTCGGTCCATCGGCCACTCAGGATCACGGCCTGAATGTTGGCTTCGCGGATGATCGACAGGGCTCGCTCGTTGAAGCTGGTACAGGCGGGTCGGGCGTAGGAAAAATAGGTCAGGTCCGGAGGGCAGCCGGCATAGGTGTATTGGATGACGTTAGCCTGGATTTTCTGGGCGTTGGCTTCAAGTCCCGAGACATAGTGGGCGGCGAAGGAATCGCCCCACAACAGCACATTGGTGGCAAAGCCGCTCGTTCGGGTGCAGGCGGCAAGGTTCCAGTCCTCGATCCGGTTCGAGCCTTCGTTGAAGCAGATGCCGTTGCGCCAGTCGCCAACCTGGATCCGTTCCGTTGAAAAGTCCGGGAAGCGTTGCGGAAAACCGTTGCCGAGCGCCCCGGCCACGCCGCCGACGCAGAGCAGGACGATTGCCGTCGTGGAAAAGGCGAAGATAGGCAGCGGTGCGGTGTAGGCCCGTTTCCGCCGAAACGGCTGCTCGACATATTTCCACGAGAACGCCGCCAGGGCGAAGCTTGCCACGGTCATGGCGATGATCGTCGGCACGCCGATGGCTTTCAGCGAAACGTAATGGACGAAAGAATTGATCGGCCAATGAACGAGGTAGAGCGAATAGGAAATGAGGCCGATCCAGACCAGCGGCGGAAACTGCAACACCCGCGTGGCGATGGTTGCCGGCCCCTGTTCGCCCGCCCTTTCGTGGCCGGCATAGATGAGCAGCGCGGTGCCGATGCAGGGGAACAAGGCATTGTAGCCCGGAAAGGGGTCGCTCTCCGAAATCGTGACGAAGCCGAAGGCGACCATGGCAAAGCCGGCGAGGCCGATCAGTTCCATTGCCGGCTGGCTGGCAAGTGCCGGCGGCTTTCTCAGCATCAGCATGGCCCCCAGCGCCAGTTCCCAGATGCGCGTCGGCAACAGGTAGAAACCCGCCGTGGGCGCCATCGAGGTCGCCATGACCGCCAAGACGAAACTGCCGATCGCGATCGGCAGCAATATCGTCAGCCAGCGTTTCGAGGCATAGCGATAGATCAGGTACACCAGTATCGGCGCGAAGATGTAATATTGCTCTTCGACCGAGAGCGACCATGTGTGCAGCAGCGGCCGCAGCTCGGCGTCGATCGAGAAATAGTTCGTCGTCTTCCAGAAATAGATGTTCGACCAGAAGGTCGAGGCCGCGATGACGCTGAGGCTGAATTCGTGCAGGTCCGATGGCAAAAGGATGAACCAGGCGGCAGTGCCTGCGAGCACGATGACGAAGGTCAGCGCCGGCAGGATGCGCCGAGCGCGGCGCCAATAGAAGCGGCCGATCGAAAACTGGCCGCGTTCGAGATCGTCGAGCAGGCTGCCGCTGATCAGATAGCCCGATATGACGAAGAAGATGTCGACGCCGGTGAAGCCGCCTGGGATGGCGGACAAGCCGAAATGAAAGAGGACGACAGGCAGCACCGCTATGGCCCGCAGGCCGTCGATGTCGCGTCTGTAGTTCATGCGGCCGGTTCGCGCGCCATGGCCGGCGGCAGTCGTGGCGCACCCGGTTCACCGGCCCATGCGGCGGCATTGCCGCGATGCGAGAAAGCCTTGATTCTCGATCCCACTTTATTCGTCCTCTCCGGTGCAATTTGCTGCACCGCAACATCGGTGTCAAGGCGAATGCTGGAGGGCCGAAGCCGGTTTGGGCTGGCGCCGCGGATCAGGCGCCGGGCAGGTAGATCACGGCGTATTCGTCCGCGTAGGCCCGCTTCCAGCCCAATTCCTCGAAGAAGGGAATGCGGGTGTCGCCGGCTGCCAGCAGCGCCCAGCCTATGGCGTATTTCTTCAGCCGGGCCTCGAGCAGTGGTTTGCCGTCACTGTGTCCGGTCGCGTCGTCGGCTTTCGTGAACCCGTCCAGGAACAGCTGGTCCGTCCTGCCGTCGATGTAGGTCTTGATCCCGTGGAAGATCAGCGTGCCGCCGAAATTGTAGGAATTCAGCACGTTGCCGGACAGGTGCTGATCCCTTGCGAAGGCGAGTGCTCCGCTGGCGGACGTCTTCGGGCTCGGCGCGATCTGTTGGACGCTGCCGAGGACCGAGACCGCGCCGATCAGCAGGACGGCCACCGCGCCTGAGATTGCGTAGTAATGCCTGGCGAAGACTTTTTCCAATCCGTCGCGCTTTTGCGCCAGCCAGGTCGCGGCTGAAAGTGCGGGATATTGCTGTGCGACCTCAGCCATGATCACCAGCGGAACCAGAAGGAAGAACAGATACATGAACCGCTGGTGACTGAGATAGGCATGCAAGGTGAAGACGATGAACAGTGCCTTGGCCCAGCCGATCCGCAGCCGTGACACCAGCAGCCCGAAAAGCGCCAGCAGCATCACGGCTTCCTTGATGAGTTCTTCCTGGGCGTTGAAGGGCCGCCACTCCAGGATAAGCGGCACCGCCTCGTTGCCATAGGCGACGGTAAGCGTCGCCAGGATGGCCTTGACGCCATAGGGATGGACCAGGCTGACCACTGGGCAAAGCAGGCCGAACGCGACCCATTTCGCCAAAAGAGCTGGTTTCGACAGGCCTGTGCGCGACAGGAGATACAGACCGGCAAAGCCGGCGATGACGAAGCTCAAGGTGAACGTGGCATGCAGGTTCGCCCACAACACGACGAGCGCGAGCAGCCACGGGGATGGCGCTCTTTCCTCCCGCGCCGCGCGAAACAGCATTGCCGTCCAAATGACGATGATCGGCAACGTGAAAACGTGGGGGCGCGCCGTATAGATCGGGGCGACAAGGAAAGCCGCGACGAAAGCCAGCACCACCGCTAACACCGGCTTCAGCCATGCGCTGAGGAACCATCCCATCAGGAAGACTGTCAGGCCGATCGTGGCGATGATCAGCGTGACGACGCCATTCCAGCCACCGGCGCCATAGGCGAGCGCCAGAAGCACCTGCCCCAGCCATTCCTTGGCGATCCAGGGCTGGCCGGCGAAGGTATAGGAATAGGGGTCGACGGTCGGAAATGTCCGGTTCGCCAGGAAATCCAGCCCGACCTTCACCTGCCACCAGCTGTCAGGATCCAGAAGGAGGGAGTTGGCATGCCTCATCAGCACGTAGGCAACGGTGCAGGCGCAGAAAAGACAGAACAACAGCCTGCTGCGCTGTGCATCCTCGAGCGACGGCGTAGCCATCGCGATTGCCGTGGCTTGGTTCATGTCGCGGCTCCCGGCCATTTCGCGTTCGTTCCGGTCGAGAGGTCCCGTTGCGGCCGGTCGATCGTCGCCTTAGCCACGCGCGGCTCTCTTCACCATTTCCTGGAGGCGGTGGACAGGCAGGTCCTGGTTTTCGACGGCCACATCGCTTCGCGAAACGATCTCGTTGACGAAATAGAGCGGCCGCCGCTTCGTCTCCATGTACATCCGGCCGAGATATTCGCCGAATATGCCGAGCACCAGAAGCTGAACACTGCCCAGGATCAGCATGATCGCGGCAAGGCTGGTCCAACCCGGCAGCACGTTTCCCAGCGACCACTCGAGCAGCGTATAGCCGAGCACGACCATCCCCAGCACGCCGGAAAGCATTCCCAGAAGCGAGGCAAACCGCAACGGCGCGATGGAAAAGCTGGTCATCGCATCGACAGCCAGGAGGACCATCTTCTTGAGCGGATAGTGGGTGGCGCCGGCGAAACGCCGTTGCCGCTCATAGGAGAAGGCGGCCTGTCTCAGCCCAATCCAGCTCACCATGCCGCGAATGAACCTGTAGCGCTCCGGCATGGCGTTCAGATGGTCGAGGGCGCGGCGGCTCATCAGCCTGAAATCACCGGTGTCCGGCGCGATCTCGACGTCGACCATCCGGCGCAGCAGCCGGTAGAACATCGACGCGGAAGCCAGCTTGAACCAGCCTTCGCCATCACGCTTGGCCCTTTGACCGTAAACGACATCGAAGCCTTCATCCATCTTGGCCATCATCGCGCCGAGCAGTTCAGGCGGATCCTGGAGATCGGCATCGAGAATGAGGATGCGCTGGCCCCGGCAGAACTCCAGCCCCGCGCTCAGCGCGATCTGGTGGCCATAGTTGCGGGCAAGGTCGATGGCGACGACATGGTCGTCCTTTTGCGCCAGTTCGAAAACGGCCTCGCGGGTGCCGTCGGTCGCCCCGTCGATGACGAGCACGATCTCGTAGGAAGGGTTTTGCGCCAGGCAAGCGGCGGTGACGCGTCGGTGAAGCTCAGCCACGCCGTCCCGCTCGTTATAGCACGGCACGACAACCGAAAGCATGACCGCGCGGCGCGCGCCGATTTTTTCCGCTTCCATCAAAGCCTGGCTCCCGCTCCAGGAATGGCAATAGCGGCAATTGGTTAGAAAACAGATAAGCCGGCCGCGATCAGCCGCCACCGGCTGCTCGCCTGCCATGCGCCTATGGTCGCCGGCTTGGTACCAGGGCACGATCCGCGTTAACGAGTTCCTTCGGAGCCTTCGACTGCGCGCTGTTGACGGAGCCTTGAACGGATAAACCCGCCTGTGCGGCGGGTCCCTGGCGCAACTCAGCACCATAACCAAATATCTACCATAGTTGCCCTCACCCCGTCAAGGAAAAAAATCCTAACAAGAAAACCGCCGCACAGCCGGATTGGCCGCCACAGGCTTTGTCGGCCAGGGTTCGGCGGCTTGGCCCGTCCGGCTTGAAGCGGGGCGGCCAAGTGCGTATTTCTGATCCTGTCGCCGAATCGGGCGATCAGAGCCGGAGACAGGTCTTGTCCGCATTGACGCGCTTTCTCGGCGACACCCCGCTCAGGGTACTCCTGAAGTTGCTGGTGGTGTCGTTCCTCGTCGGCCTCGTCATGACCGCCTTCGGCTGGTCGCCGATGGACGTGCTCTATGGCATCCGCAAATTCTTCCTGGATCTCTGGAATCTGGGCTTCCATGCCATCGACCGCTTCCTGGGTTATATTCTGCTGGGTGCGGCGATCGTGGTTCCGGCGTTCATCCTGCTCAGAATCGCCAACTACAGGAAATAGCGGTCAGGCGTAGTCCGCCGCCGCCTCGAACAGAATGGCATGGCGCGCCGCGAGCGCGGCCACGTCGGTCGAATAGCCGCCGCCGATGACGCCGCATAGCGCGATGCCGCGCGAGCGGAAGTGACCGATCACCATGGCGTCGCGGGCGCGAAGCCCGTCGTTTGAAAGCGCCAGCCTGCCGAGCCGGTCCTCGGCATGGACGTCGACGCCGGCATTGTAGAAAACGATGTCCGAGCGCGCATGGGCGGACAGCTCCGGCAAGATGGCGGCCAACCTTTCGAGATAGGCGGCATCGCCCGTGCCGTCGGGCAGTGCGACATCGAGGTCGGAGGCGATCTTGCGCGCGGGGTAGTTGCGCTCGCCATGCATGGAGAAGGTGAACACGCGCTGATCGCCAGCCAGGATATCCGCCGTGCCGTCGCCCTGATGCACATCCAGATCGACCACGAGTATGTTCCGCGCCGCGCCTTCGGCAAGCAGCACCAGCGAAGCGACGGCGACGTCGTTGAAGGTGCAGAAGCCCGCGCCTTGCGCGCGCCGCGCATGATGGCTGCCGCCGGCGGTGTTGCAGGCGATGCCGTGGCGCAAGGCCAGCCGGGCCGCCAGCACGGTGCCGCCGGTGGCGAGTTGGGCGCGCAGCGAGACGCGCGGGCCGACCGGAAAGCCGATCTCGCGTTCGATCTTTTCCGGCACCGAACAGCTGATGACCTGGTCGACATAGTCAGCCGCATGGGCACGCTTCAGCCATGGTGCGGGTGCCGCTTCCGGCATGCTGAGCGCCCCCTGCACGGCCAGTCCGCGTGCGCGCAAGGCCTCCATCAGCAGCGGATATTTGCTCATCGGAAAGCGATGGTTGACGGCGAAGCCGGCGTCGTAGTCGGGATGATGGACGATCTGGAGGGACATGGACCGGATCCGGCGGCTCGCGCCAGACCGGAATTTCGGTTGGCCGCCATGGCAAGGGTGGATTGCGCGGTGGCCGGAAAATGGGGCACACCGGCTGTTCGATCAAGCCGCAATCAGCAAGGCAGCAATTCTTTGGAGAAGGGTGCAATCCCAGCCGACGCCGGATCCCCAATCGTTCCCGGATCCTTTGTCGTCACCAACCGCACGGTGCTCGTCATCGCCGTGCCGATGACGCTCGCCTACCTGACGACGCCGCTGCTCGGCATGGTCGATACGGCTGTTGTCGGACAGCTCGGCGACGCCGCCTTGCTTGGCGGCCTGGCGGCAGGCGCACTGGTCTTTGACGTCGTCTTCACCACCTTCAATTTCCTGCGCTCCGGCACCACCGGTCTGGTCGCCCAGGCTTTCGGGCGCAACGACGCGCTGGAGGAACAGGCGGTGTTCTGGCGCGCGGTGCTGATCGCTGTTGTCGCCGGCATCGTGCTGGCGGCGCTTTCGCCGCTGATCGCGGCCGGCGGGCGGTGGTTCATGGATGCCGGGCCGCGCGTCAGCGAGGCGATGGGCGTCTATATCGGCATCAGATTGCTCGCGGCACCTTTCTCGCTGATCAACTACGCCATTCTCGGCTATGTCCTCGGCCGAGGCGAGGGCGGGCTCGGGTTGGTGCTGCAGCTGGTGCTGAACGGCATCAACATCGCGCTCTGCATCCTGCTTGGCCTGGAGCTTGGCTGGGGCGTCGCCGGCGTCGCATGGGCAACCGTCACCGGCGAATTCCTGGCCATGTTACTTGGCCTCGCCATCGTCATCAGGCGGTTCAGGGCAAGTCCGCCCGTGCCACGCCAACGCCTGCTCGACATGAGCGCGTTCCTGCGCATGCTGTCGCTCAACCGCGATATCATGATCCGCTCGTTCTCGCTGCTTGCCGCCTTTGCGCTGTTCACCCGCCAGGGTGCGCAATTCGGCACGGTCACGCTGGCCGCCAACGCCGTGCTGATGAATTTTTTCCTCGTCGCAGGCTATTTCCTCGACGGTTTCGCCACCGCCGCGGAACAGCTCGCCGGCCGCGCCGTCGGTGCGCGGGCTGAGCACCCGTTCCGGCGCGCGGTGCGGTTGACCCTGTTCTGGGGGTTCGGATTGGCGGGCGCCGCAACCCTGGTGCTTCTGCTGGCCGGTGCCAATCTGGTTGCCGTCGTTACAACGTCGCAGGAAGTCCGCTCGGTGGCCGACACCTACCTGCCCTGGGCGGCCTTCACCGCACTGAGCGGCGTGCTGGCTTTCCAGATGGACGGCGTCTTCATCGGCGCGACCTGGTCGCGCGACATGCGCAACATGATGCTTTTGTCTTTCCTGGCCTTCGCCGCCGCGCTGATTACGCTGGCGCCCGCTTTCGGCAATCATGGCCTGTGGGCGGCATTGCATGTCTTCCTGCTGGTGCGTGGCCTCAGCCTGCTGGCTATCCTGCGGTTGCGGCTGCGGACGGCATTCAGTTGAGCGGCCTTGAAGCCCATTGGTCGAGATGGCGGTCGCGCAAATCGCTGATGGAGTTGAGCCGTTCCGTGTCGGCGAAACGCGCCATGCCGGCGACGATGCGTCCCGGCAGCGCCGGCCCGGCATAGATCATGCCGGTGTAAAGCTGGACGAGATCCGCGCCTGCGCGGATCTTCTCGAGCGCCGTCTCGGCGGAGTTGACCCCACCCACGCCGGTGATGGCCATGTCCGGCCCCAGCAGCCTGCGCATACGGGCCAGCACGATGGTCGAGCGCTCGAATAGCGGCCGGCCGGAAAGCCCGCCGGTCTCGCTTGCCGCGCCGCTGGAGCGTAGCGCCGGGCGAGAAATGGTGGTGTTGGACACGATGATGCCGTCTATGGCCTTCTGGGTGACCTCGGCGGCGATGTCTTCCAGCTCGGCTTCGACCAGGTCCGGCGCAATCTTGAGAAACACCGGCGGCTGCCTTGCCGCCGCCGCGCGCGCGGCCATGACGCGCGACAGGAGCTCGCCAAGCTGTTCGCGCGCCTGCATGGTGCGCAGGCCGGGCGTATTGGGCGAGGAAATATTGACGGTGAGATAGCTGGCGTAGGGCGCGAAGCGGATGACGCCGCGCTCATAGTCACCGACGCGGTCGGCGCTGTCCTTATTGGCGCCGATGTTGACGCCGACGATGCCGGGGCGCCCTTTGCGGCCGACCAGGCGTTTCTCGGCGGCCGCATGGCCTTCATTGTTGAAGCCGAGCCGGTTGATCACCGCTTCATCCGCCGGCAACCGGAAGATGCGCGGCTTCGGATTGCCAGGCTGCGGCAGCGGCGTCACCGTGCCGACCTCGGCAAAGCCGAAGCCGAGGCCGAGAAGCGCATCGGGCACCTCGGCATTCTTGTCGTAACCGGCAGCCATGCCGAGCGGATTGGGGAAATCGAGGCCGCAGAGGCTGACCTTCAGCCGCGCATCGCGCGCCGTCCGTGCGCCGACCGGCAGGCCGCAGCGCAGCGCCGCGATCGACAGGCCATGCGCGGTTTCCGGGTCGAACGTGAAGAGCAGCTTCTGGCCAATCCGGTCGAGCACGCTCATTCGGCCTCCAGCGCCGGGAACTGGTGGGTGCCGTCGGCGCCGAGCGGCAGCGGCCGAACCCACAGCACGGCTTTCAGGTCGAGCACGCCGTAGAGGTGCGGAAACAGCGCGCCGCCGCGGGAGGCCTCGTATTTTAGCGCATCGCCCAGGCTGGTCCCGTCGATGGCGACCAGCAGAAGCCCCGCCTGGCCGGCAAAATGTTTCGCCGCCGTCTCTTTGACCTGTGCCGCCGTGGAGAAATGGATGAAGCCGTCGGCGACATCGATCGGCGCTCCGGTGAAGCGGCCGTTCGCTTCGGCCTCGCGCCAAGGCCCTTCCGGGGTTATCTTGTAGATAATCTGAGACATGGTTGCGCTATAGTCCGAACCAGCCGTGCGGGGAAGGCCGTGCCAAGGATCTTCCCCATTTCCGGCGCAAACATGCGATATCTCAGGCTTTGGCCATGGAGGACAACATGCGTCTGCAGCACATCTTGATCCCCGCCGCGCTCGTTTCGCTGGTCGCGGCGTCCGCCTTTTCCGAGGAGACCGACCGCTATCGTCTGGAGAAATCCGCCAACGGCTATGTCCGCATGGACACACAGACGGGCGCGATGTCGATCTGCGAGGAGCGCTCCGGCCAACTCGTCTGCAAGATGGCGGCCGATGAACGCGCTGCCTTCCAGGACGAGGTCGATCGCCTGCAAACCTCGATGAAAGCCATGGACGAGCGCGTCACCAGGCTCGAGAATTCGCTCTCGGCCCGCCTCGAATCGACATTGCCGAGCGAGGAGGATTTCAACAAGACGATGAGCTACATGGAGCGTTTCCTGAAGGGCTTCATGGGCATCGTCAAAGATATGGACAAGGACAGCGGCGACGGCGCCAAACCCAACTCGCAGAAGACCTGAAGACAGGCCGTCTGGGGAAATCCGGTGCGCCGGCTTTGCTGCTTGAAAACAGCGCGAAGCGCCTCATAATCGTTGCATCAGGTCCCGAGAAAACAGAAGACCATCAAGGGATCCGGGGAGGGATATTTGCCATCAGGCTATTCTTTCGTCATCGCCGACGATCACCCGCTGTTTCGCGGTGCGTTGCGCGAAGCGCTTGCCGGCATCGGCAATGTCACCGCTATTCACGAAGCCGGCGATTTCGAAAGCGCCAAGGCGCTGGTCGTGGCCAACGAGGAGGTCGATCTGGTGCTGCTCGACCTGTCGATGCCGGGCGCGAGCGGCCTTTCCGGCCTGATCTCGTTGCGCGGCATCCATCCGGCGGCGCCGCTGGTGGTGGTCTCCGCCCATGACGACCCGGCGACCATCCGGCGCGCGCTCGACCTCGGCGCGTCCGGTTTCATCTCCAAATCGGCCAGCATGGAGGAAATCCGCGACGCCGTGCGATCGGTCCTTGCGGGCGATATCGCGGCACCGGCCGGCATCGATCTCGGTGTCGAGCGCGATCCCGAAATATCGGACCTGATCAAGCGCTTGCAGGCGCTCACGCCGCAGCAAACCCGCGTGCTCGGCATGCTGGCGGAAGGCCTTCTCAACAAGCAGATCGCCTATGAGCTCGGCGTCTCAGAGGCGACGATCAAGGCGCATGTCTCGGCGATATTGCAGAAGCTCGGCGTCGACAGCCGCACCCAGGCGGTGATCCTGCTGTCCAAGATCGGCAGCGATCCGCTGCAGCCGGTGAGCTGAGCGCCCGAACCTGGCGGATGGTTATGCGGATGTCGGCCCGGCGACCAGTTTTTCGGAAACGCCTCGCCCGTCGGCAGAGATAGAAGCCATGCCGAAGCGATGGCCGACATGTTTTGCGCCTATCTCGAAGCCTGGGCGCCGTCGGCGGGGCCGAAATGAAGCAGATCTGACAGTTACTCCGCCGCCGGCGCCAGCGGCCTGACCCTGGCCATCATCGAGCGCAGCACGGCCGGTTTGAGCGGCTTGTTGATCACCGGGACGTCGAGCCCGGCCGCCGCCGTGCGTACCTCGTTGGAACGGTCGGCGGTGACCAGCACGGCGGGCAGGTCGTCGCCGTGGATCGCTCGCAGCCCGACGATGGCGTCGAGGCCGGTTTCGCCATCGAGATGATAGTCGGCAAGGACAATGTCCGGGCGGCGGATCGCGATATCCCGGTTCGTTGTGCCGGACACGGTCTCGACGGCGCAGCCCCAGCCTTCGAGCAGCAGCCGCATGCCTTCCAGGATGCGGGCGTCGTTGTCGATACACAGCACGCTCAGTCCGGCCAGCGAAGCCGCCGCGCGGGCCGGCGCCCTGGTTTCGACCTCGCGTTTCGGTTCCTGCACGGCCGCCACCGGCAGGATGACGGAAAAGCGCGTGCCCTTGCCCGGATTGGAGAAAATACGGATTTCAAGCCTCAGCACCCGCGCGATGCGATCGACGATCGAAAGGCCGAGGCCGAGGCCTTCGGCCTCGCGCGCGCCTTCGTCCAGCCGGGTGAATTCGCGAAACACCGTGTTCAGCTTGTCGCCGGCAATGCCGATGCCAGTGTCGATCACCTGGATTTCCGCCAGTTCGCCGCGCCGCCGCACGCCAACCAGGATGCGGCCGTGACGTGTGTATTTGATGGCGTTGGAAACGAGGTTCTGGATCAGGCGGCGCAACAGGTTGCGATCCGTCATCACTGTCAGCGACGAGGGCATGATCGTCAGCTTGAGTTGCTTTTCCGCGGCAAGCGGCCGGAAATCATTGCCGATCTGGCGCAGCAATGCGTCTAGGTTGAAGGCCGTGTCGTCCGGTTTCATGGCACCGGCATCGAGGCGGGAAATGTCGAGCACGGCGCCCAGAATGGTCTCGACCGATTCCAGCGAGGAGTCGATGTTGACCGCGGCCTTGCCGGCCGGGCCCTTGCCGGCCTTTTCGATCAACGACGAGCAGTAGAGCCTGGCGGCGTTGAGCGGTTGAAGGATGTCGTGGCCGGCCGCGGCGAGGAAGCGCGTCTTGCCCAGATTGGCCTCCTCGGCAAGCATCTGCGCCTGCGCCAGTTCCTCGTTGACCCGGGTCAACTCCTCGTTGACCCTGGTCAGTTCGATGGTGCGGGTCTTCACCCGCTGTTCCAGCGACTCGTTCGCCCGCTTCAGCGCCAGGTCCTGCTCGACGCGGCCGGAAATGTCGGCATAGGTGGCGACGATGCCGCCGTCCGGCATCGGGTTGGAGCGCAGCTCCAGGATCCGGCCGCTGGTCTTCAGTTCCATCTGCCAGGGGCTGACGAAGCTGGTCAGCCGGTTGAGCATCGTCACCCGCTGGTCGGTCGGGATATCGCCGCGCTCCGCCAGATGGCGCAGGATCTGGTCGAGCGAGACGCCGACCTGGCCCATGTCGTCGGGCAGGTCGAACAGCTCGCGGTACTGGCGGTTCCAGCAGATCAGCCGGAAATCCCGGTCGAAGACGGTGATGCCCTGTTCCATCTGGTCGAGCGCGATCTGCAACAGGTCGCGATTGTGTTGCAACGCTTCCGTGGCGTCGTCGAGCAGCCGGAAGGCATCCCTGGATTCGCGGTCGTGGCGGCGAAACAGCAGCGACAGGATCAGCCGCGCCGACGAAGAGCCGACGGCGCTGGCCAAAAGCTGCTCGGAAAAGCGGATGACGTCCATGCTGGCTTGCTCATTGCCATGCAGGATGACGTTGGTGGTCTTTTCGAAGGACTGGAACGACCGCTCGGTGCGCTGCACGCCGAGATAGCGCGCGATGGTGTCCTTCAGGTCGTTGACGGTGACGGCGGTGCGGAAACGGCGCAGGCTGGGCATCGGCCCGGCTTCGCGCGGCACGAAGATCGACGCCTGGATGCGCTCCAGCGGCACCGCGGCGCGCGACAGCGAGCCCAGCACGAAAAACAGTGCGTTGATCGACAGGCTCCACAGCACGCCGTGGTTCAACGGCTCCGCAACGGTGCCGAACAGCGCCTGCGGCCGCAGCGCTTCGAAGCCGAACAGGCCATGCACCAATATGCCGGTTTCGGGCGCGACGAGCGATGGCAACAGCAGCGTGTAGCCCCAGATCAGGATGCCGGCGACCATGCCGAGGGCCGCGCCCCTGCCATTGGCGCCGCGCCAGATCAGCCCGCCGATCAGCGCCGGCGCGAATTGCGCGATCGCCGCGAACGACATCAGGCCGATCGACGACAGCCGCGCGCTGTCGGTGCTCTCGCGGTAGTAGAGGAAGGCGATGAAAAGCATGATGAAGATCGATGCCCGCCGCACGTTGAGGATGAGCGTCGACCAGTCCTCGTTTTCGGAAGACGTCGTCCTCAGCAGCCGCCGCACGAACAGCGGGATGATGAGGTCGTTGGAGATCATGATCGACAGCGCCACGCTCTCGACGATGACCATGGCGGTGGCCGCCGACAGGCCGCCGATGAAGGCAGCCATGGCCAGGAAATCGTGACCGCCGAACAAGGGCAGCGACAGCACATATAGGTCGCTGCTCGTCTTCGTGCCGACCAGCGACAGTCCGGCGAAGGCGATCGGCAGCACGAACAGGTTGATCGCCACCAGATAGAGCGGAAACACCCATGTCGCGGTGCGCAGTTCCGCCTCGCTGCGGTTCTCGACGATGGTGACGTAGAATTGCCGGGGCAGAAGGATGATAGCGAAGCCACTCAGGCAGGTCAGCACCAGCCAGGTGGCGAGTGACGTCGAATAGCTCATCGCCTGCCGCACCTGGCCGTTTTCGGCCAGCTTGCCGAACATGTCGCCGGGCCCGCCGAAGATCAGGAAAGTGACCATCAGGCCGATCGCCAGGAAGGCGGCAAGCTTGACCACGGTTTCGACCGCCACCGCCAGCACCAGCCCGTCCTGGTGCTCGGTGGCGTCGGCGTGGCGCGTGCCGAACAGCACCGCGAACAGCGCCAGCAGCATGGCGACCACCAGCGAGATGTCGCTGACGAAAGGATCGAACGAGGGCGGCGAGCCGGTGTAATGCTCGACCATCAGGCTGACGGAACCGGAGATCGCCTTCAGCTGCAGCGCGATATAGGGCACCGCGCCGATGGTCGCGATCAGCGTGGCGATGGCGGCCACGGTGAAGCTCTTGCCATAGCGCGCGCCGAGGAAGTCGGCGATCGAGGTGATCT
Source organism: Mesorhizobium sp. B2-6-1 (assembly GCF_006440475.1). Taxonomy (NCBI): domain Bacteria; kingdom Pseudomonadati; phylum Pseudomonadota; class Alphaproteobacteria; order Hyphomicrobiales; family Phyllobacteriaceae; genus Mesorhizobium; species Mesorhizobium sp. B2-6-1. Next base: position 2,378 of record NZ_VFUH01000004.1, on the reverse strand, counting down.
TCTCGGTCTTGGCCAGCCGCACGAGACGGTTGAGCAAGGGAAAACCGAACACGAACACCAGCACCGGGCCGGTATAGATGCCGAGGAACTCCAGGCCGCGCTCGGAAGACAGGCCGACAGAACCGAAAAACGTCCAGGAGGTGCAATAGATGGCCAGGCTGAGCGCGTAGATGAACGGACGTGCGCGACCGGGCCCGGAGCTGGCCGAGCGGCGGTCGCCAAGGCTGGCGATGGCGAACAGAAGCGTCACATAAGCGATCGCGATGACAACGATGAACAAGCCCTGCACGGCTCGCGCTTCCTCCCTGGCCGGCTCGACGCCCGCTCACCGCACGCAACCACAGCTTGGAAGCTGAGTCCATCGCGGCGTTCGGCGCATGGACGTCTGATGATGCGGGTAAAAACAAACCGGTGCCTTGGCCCTTTTTCCGGTTTTGCAACCGGAGGTTTTTGCTATTGTGGGCTTGGCCGGCGCTGGAGAATGCGGCCGATCATGGCAAGGAGGGTCGAAATGCTGAAAGAATTCCAGGAATTCATTTCCAAGGGCAATGTGATGGACCTGGCCGTCGGCGTCATCATCGGCGCTGCTTTCGGCAGGATCGTCGATTCCCTTGTCAACGACATCATCATGCCGATCGTGGGCGCGATTTTCGGTGGGTTGGACTTCAACAACTACTTCTTCGGACTGTCCTCGAACGTCCACTCGGGCACGCTGGCGGAGGCAAAGAAAGAGGGCGCCGTCTTCGCCTATGGCAGCTTCATCACCGTCGTGCTGAACTTTCTCATCCTCGCATTCATCATCTTCTTGATGGTCAAGGCGGTGAACAACCTGCGCAGGCGCCTGGAGGCCGAAAAGCCCGCGCCTGCCGCCGCGCCGCCGCCTGCCGATGTGCAGCTTCTGACCGAAATCCGCGATCTGCTCGCCAGGAGATAAAGACATCAGGTTCTTCTGGACCAAAACCCCGGTCGTTCACGGCCGGGGTTTTTTGCTTTCGCCCGTAGTAGAACAGCCGGCATGCTATCCCTGTTCGAACGGACCTGCCCATGACCCTGATCCAGAACCTGCGCCCCGAGGCCCTGGCTGCGCCTGAAAGCGGTATCGTCGCCGTCGTCAACTATGGCAGGCTGCGCGACGGCTTGATCCCGCTCTGGGCCGGCGAGGGCGATCTGCCGACGCCGTCCTTCATCACCGATGCCGCGTCGAAGGCGCTGGCCGGTGGCGAGACGTTCTACACCTGGCAGAGGGGCATCCCCGATCTCAGGCAGGCGCTTGCCCGCTATTACCAGAGGCATTTCGGCAAACACTTCGCCGAGGACGAATTCATCGTCACCGGCTCGGGCATGCATGCGATCCAGCTTGCGCTCGACGCGCTCGCCGGTGCCGGCGACGAGGTGATCTATCTGTCGCCCGCCTGGCCGAATTTCGACGCCGCCGCCGCCATCGCCGGTGCAGTGCCGGTGCCGGTCACGCTCGATCAATCCGGCAATGGCTGGTCGTGCGACGTCGAGAAGATCGCGGCCGCCATCACGCCCAGGACCAGGGCGCTGTTCATCAACACGCCGTCCAATCCGACCGGCTGGACCGCCGACCATGAGACTTTGCGCGCCATTCTCGATCTCGCCCGGGCAAATGGCCTTTGGATCATCGCCGACGAGATCTATTCGCTGTTCCACTATGGCCAAGGCCGCGCGCCGTCCTTCCTCGACATCGCGACCGCAGAGGACCGCATCCTGTTCGTGAACAGCTTCTCCAAGAACTGGGCGATGACCGGCTGGCGCGTCGGCTGGATCAAGACCCATCCGAGCTTGCAGCAGGTGTTCGAGAACCTGATCCAGTATTCGAATTCAGGTGTCGCCCAGTTCATGCAGCGCGGCGCGGTCGCGGCGCTCGATGAAGGCGATGTCTTCGTCGCCGAACAGGTGGAGAGGGCTAGGAAGGCGCGCGATCTGGTCTGCGGCATTCTCGGCGCCACCGACCGCGCCCGGTTCACCGTGCCGCAAGGTGCTTTCTACCTGTTCTTCAGGGTGGACGGCATCACCGATTCGCGCAGCGCCGCCTTCGAGATTGTCGACAAGGCCAATGTCGGCCTGGCGCCGGGCACGGCCTTCGGCCCGGGCGGCGAAGCCTTCCTCAGGCTGTGCTTCCACCGCCGTCTCGACCAGCTCGAGGAGGCGGCGCACCGGCTGGCGAAGTGGATGACGGCTGTTTGAGAGGTTGACGAAGCCCGAATTGAAAGTCGCTCCGGCGCGCCAGATGGCCGCCGGAGTGGAGTTTCAAACGGCTTCAGCCGCCTGACTTGGGCACCAGCAGGGGAATGATCCGGTCGGTCTTGGCCACGGAAGGTCGTCCTGCTGAACCATAGGAAATGCCGAGCGCG